>NZ_LFLZ01000033.1 GCF_001189845.1 Bradyrhizobium tropiciagri | reverse complement strand
CAGAGCACGCTGGCCGGTGCGTCCACCGAAGCCGCCGATCTGGTCCGTACCCTCGCGGCCGACATGGAGCGCTCGCTGTCGGTGGCCGGCTCCGCCACCGCGGAATCGATCACGTCGGGTGCGCGTGAAGCGCAGAGCACGCTGGTCAATGCGTCGACCGACGCTGCCGAGAAGGTGTCGGCGCTCGCCGCCGACATCCAGCGCGCGCTGTCGATGGCCGGTTCCGGCACCGTCGAGGTGCTGACGGCCGGCGCCCGCGAGGCGCAGAACACCCTCGTCACCGCGTCGACGGAGGCCGCCAACCACGTCAAGTCGCTGGCAGCCGATGTCGAGCGCACCTTGACGTCGGTCGGCACCAACACCGCCCAGTCGATCCTCGGCAGTGCCCGCGATGCCCAGAACTCGTTCGTCGCAACGTCCAGCGAGGCCGCAACCCAGATCCGGGCGATCTCCGTCGAGATCGAGCGTTCGCTGACCACGGCCAGCGCCGAGACCGCACAGACCATCCTGGGCAGCGCGCGCGAAGCCCAGAGCTCGTTTGCGGCGACCTCCGCCGATGCCGCCGCGCAGATCCGCACGCTCTCGACCGATATCGAGCGCGCGCTGAGTTCGGTCACTGTCAAGACCACCGACAACATCCAGACCTCTGCGCAGAACGCGCAGGCCGCACTGATCACCATGTCCAACGAGGTCTCGACCAAGGTCAAGACGACCTCCGCCGACATCGAGCGTTCGGTGCTGTCCGCCACCAGCGCGTTCGGCTCGGCGATGACCGGCAAGACCGACGAGATCGTCACCTATGTGCAGCAGCAGGCCGAGCGTCTGTCGCAGATGGTCGACGGCCGCCGCGGCTCGCTGGTCGAGGCGCTGACCGCCAAGACCACGCAGCTTTCGGCCGACATGGATCGCGCCACGGCAGACGCGCTGAAGGCGATCGAAACCCGCGGCCTCGCCTTCTCGCAGTCGATGGCGGCGCATGGCGGCGACGTCGCGCGCAACATCACCTCGGCCGGCGATCAGGCGACCGGCGCGGTGGCGAAGTCGCTCAAGGAGCTCGAGCACGCCTCGCGCGCGGCGATCGACCAGTCGCGCCAGGTCTCGATCTCGGCGGTCACCGAGATGCAGGAGACCAGCAAGATCCTGCGCACCGATACGGTCGCGCTGTTCGAGCGGCTGCGCGAGGGCAACATCCTGCTGCAGGAAGTGTTGACCGGCGCCCACGACAACCTCAACTCGCTGGAGCGCGCGCTGGTGACCCGCGTGGCCGACTTCGTGTCCGCCATGAACGACGTCACCTCGCGCAACGGCGTGGCGACCCAGACGCTGGAAGACCAGCTCACGGTGTTCAACAGCAAGACCGGCAAGGCGCTGGAAGATCTCGGCGCGCTGTCGAGCCAGTTCGAGACCCATGGCAAGGCGCTGATCGACGCGGCTGCCGTGGTCGAGCAGGCCAACCGCTCGACGACGGCCTCCGTCAGCGAGCGTAAGGATGCGCTGGAAGCGCTGGTCACCACCATCGACCTGCGCACCACCGATCTCGACCAGCGGCTGTCGCGCTTCACCGGGCTGCTCGATGAATCGCTCGGCGCGGCAGAGGAACGCGCCCGCGACATCGCGCGCGTGGTGGCGGAGACCGCAGGCGCCGGCTCGGCTGCGATCAGCAGGCAGTTCGAGGCGGTGCGCCAGGCGGCCGAGAATGAGCGTCAGCAGACTGTCGACGCCATGAACGAGCTCTACCAGCAGAGCAACGCCGAGACCGATGCGATGTTCAAGGAATCGACGGAGAAGTTCTCGGCGATGGTCGCGGCGATGAAGCAGATGGCGAGCGAGATGCACAGCGAGCTCGAGGCCACCCGCAACGAGCTGCGCCGCGGCGTGCTCGAAATGCCGCAGGAGGCTGCCGAAAACACCGCGCAGATGCGCAAGGTGATCGTCGACCAGATCGAGGCGCTGGCCGAGCTGAACCGCATCGTCGCCCATCACGGCCGCGGGCTCGACGTGGTCTCGAGCAACCGCGCCAGCGTCCGCCACGAGGAGCCGGTGATGGCTGCCGCCGCCGGCGGCCGCGCCGACGTGCGGATGCGGGACAGCGTGCGGGACAACGGCAACAGCGCTTCGACGCTGCCGCCGCCTGATCTCGGCATGGCGAGCTCGCGCCGCACCGAGGCCCCGTCGGTCAGCCCGGCCGGCCCCAACAACGGCGACGGCTGGCTGTCCGACCTGCTCAACCGCAGCGACGCGCCGCCGCCCGCCCCGCAGCCGCGATGCCCAGCAGCGGCCGCGTCCGCAGCAGCAGCCGGCCGCCAATCCGCTGGAGTCGCTGTCGCTCGACATCGGCCGGCTGATGGATCGTACGCTGGCGGCCGAGATGTGGGATCGCTACCAGCGCGGCGAGAACAAGGCGTTCAGTAAGCGCCTCTACACGCCGGCCGGCCAGAAGGCCTTCGACGAGGTGGCCCGCAAGTACCGCGCCGACCGCGGCTTCAAGCAGACGGTCGACCGCTACATCGCGGAGTTCGAGCGCCTGCTCGACGAAGTCGCCCGCGAAGGTCGCGGCCAGCAGGAGCTCGCTGGCCACCTGACCTCGGAGACCGGGCTGGTCTACACCCTGCTCGCGCACGCCGCGGGACGGCTGGGGTAAGCTTGCGAATAGCTGATGGCGAATAGCGAATGAAAAGCGGAGGCCGAAAGGCCTCCGTTTTTTTAGCTCAAAATTGAATTCGCAGGCGATGTGTCGCCTGTAGCGCGATGACCTAACCGCCGTCAGTTCGGATCAAGCGAACGGAAATCATGCCTTAGCGTTCTCGGTCGAACCATTGAGCGAATGAACCTAGTCCATGCTCTGGGCATATAGATCTTGATCGTGCCTGATCCGTTCCGGCGCATTTGCTGGCACAAGCTGCACTAGGCGGCGCACGGTTCCCATCTTAACATAAGCTAAGTGTCTGGATTGGGGGATCGCGTTATGGACGAAATCCTTTTCCGCGCGGGCATCGTCGTGTTGGGGCTCTGCCCCATAGCAATTGCCGCTGCCGCCTTGCTCATTTGAAAGAGCCGTCGGAACCTGGCCCACCGCGCCAAAGGGCCGGTAGATGGTCCCAGCAACAGCCTTCCCTACACAGGCCCCCAAAGTTGCTGGGACCGCTTGGCCCGTGACAGCGATCCGAATCTGATGACATCCTGGAGCACGCCGCGTTTGCAATGGGCGTCCCACGCCAACTGATCGCCAAGCTAGAAGCGTCGTGAAAGACAGGATGATAAGGGTGCCGATCAGCCCCCACATGCACATCGCTTTCACATGGTCATCCTCACTGTAAGGCTGGCGTCAGGATAGCTCTCTAGCTTGGTCATATGAATCGTGACCTGCTCTATTTCCGTATCTCGCTGGGCTGGGCCGCGATCCTGATCGTCACGCTTGGCTATGTTCTGATCGCGTGAGACCGCCTGAATTGGCGGCCTCTTTCACGAGGCAGATTTTTTGCCCACCGCGCTTTCTCCAACGAAAAGGCCCCAGCGAGGGGCGACAAGCCGGGGCCAGAGTGACGACTTGTGGGCAATTGCGTCACCCGATGAGAAAGCAGCTCACGCCGATGACCAGTGCGACGAAAGACAACGCCGCCAGTCCGACGAAGCGACGAAGCTGTACTCCACACCGTCCATATGACTGAATTCGAACATCCCTCAAATCTGGCACTGATTGCATATGGCCGCATTTAAGTAGGTCAGACAGAACGGGTGACCTACCGCACCAAGAAAACGGCCTCAGCGAGGGGTGCAAGCTGAGGCCAAGTTTACGTGTCATCCAAAAGGTGGCTTTAGGACATGAGGATACAGGCCGCGCCCACGGCGAGGGCGATCAACCCAAAGCCAATCACCGCGTATTCGACGACGTCGATCTGATCGAACATGCCGCTAGTATGCGGCCGGATAACCGTTCCCGCATTCACCTAGGCATGTCAGCGAGGGTGTCATAAGAAATGGCCCCAGCACCCTTGGAGGTGATGCTGAGGCCGCCGCGCCGGCTGAATCGAGAGGGGGCCGCTCGCGTATTACGGCCCCCAGCCAAGGAAATTCTCGAAAATCTCACGCCCTGAAATGCTCTCACCTTGGCAAGAGCTACTTTACTCTTATCCACAGGTTTGAGGATTCCGGGAGAGCACGGTGTTCCGAAGAACGGAACTGATCATTAGTGGTGTCCGAGACGGCCCCGGCGCGCTCGCAGGGGCTAGATGGCGGCCGGAGTCGTCCCACTAGCGCTCACTGTGAGCGCAATCACATTGTATCTGAACGGCGGGCAATCTGCCGATCCATCCCGGGTTACCCACTTTGACGAGTGTCCTAATTCCCGTCCGCGAGTGTCCTAACTAGGACAGCACCTCCCCTGCGGGTATCTTAACTAGGACAGCCCCCAATGACGGCTGCGGCGCGCTCGCAGCGCCCTTACTCGCCAGTCACGTCACTGCCGCCGCCGCGGCCCCGCTGCTGCGGCCGGGGCCGGTGCGGGCTCGGGCGCGGCGTTGTTGCTGCCGCCGAAGATCACCCGGCTCGGGTTGCGGTCGAAATTGTTCACGGCGCGGCTGATGTCGGCGAGCGTGCGGCGGCCGTCGTTGATCAGGAAATTGGTCCGCTTGTCGACATTGTCGGCGAGCTCGCGGATCGACTTGACCATGAGATTCAGCTCGCTGCCATTGTTGCCGCCGGCGATTGCATTGAGGCCCAGCATCAGATTGTCGGCCTTGGCCATCACGCCGTCGACCTTGACCATGACGTTGTCGATCTTCTCGGAATTGCGCGCCAGCGCCTCGGTGAAGACCTCGAGGTTCTTCAGCGAATTCTTCACCGACTGCTGATTGTCGGCGACGATGCGGTTGACGTTTTGCAGGGTGGCGCGGATCGCCTCGGTGACGTCCTGCAGTGCGTTGGGGTCGGCGGTCAGAACCGGGATGCCGTCCTCATCCAGCGGCACCGGCGGGGCGGCCTCCTCACCGCCCTTCAGCGAGATCGCGGCGACGCCGGTGAGGCCCTGGAATTCGAGGCCGACCAGGGTGTCCTTGCGCAGCGGTGCGTTGTTCTCGATCATCGCCAGCGCGACCACGCGCCGCGGATTGTCGAGCTTCACCGACACCACCTCCCCTATCCGGATACCGTTAAAGTTGACATTGCCGCCGTTGCGCAGGCCGGATGCCGGCCCCTCGAAGATCACCCGCAATGGACTGCGCTGCTTGGTGGTGTGCAGGCTCTGGAACCACAGCACGAAGCCGAACGCAGCGGCGATCACCGCCAGCGTGAAAGCCCCGATCAAGACGTAGTTCGCCCGCGTTTCCATCAATTGCTCGCGTTCATCACTCTTGGGCCTTCGCGCAGTCAGCCTGCGTTCGAGCCGGTCGAATTCCCTGTTGGCGCATGATCTCGTCCGAAAACCGGTCTTCTCGCTTCGGGATCATGGGCTAGGCCACAACGGCTCGGGCGCGCTTGCCGTTGAAATATTGCTGCAGCCATGGATGCTGCGATGCCTTCATGTCGGCGATCGATCCTGCAGCAATGATCTTACCGTTCCCTAAAACGGCGATACGGTCGCACGCGGTGTAAAGACTGTCGAGATCGTGGGTTACCATGAAAACGGTCAGCCCCAAAGTGCGCTGCAAGGTCCGCACCAGCTCGTCGAAATCGCCGGCGCCGATCGGATCGAGGCCTGACGTCGGCTCGTCGAGAAACACCAATTCGGGATCAAGCGCGAGCGCACGCGCCAGCGCGACGCGCTTGATCATGCCGCCGGACAGTTCCGACGGATAGCGATCGGCGACCTCGGGCTTGAGGCCGACCATCACCAGTTTCGCCACCATGATCTCGTCGAGCAGCCGCTGCGAGACGCGCAGATATTCGCGCGCCGGAAACTGGATGTTCTGGCGTACCGTCAGCGAGGAGAACAGCGCGCCCTGCTGGAACAGGATGCCCCAGCGCCGCTCGACGGCGCGGCGCTGCGACGAGCTCGCGGCATCGAGATCGACGCCGAACACCTCGATGCGGCCGGAGACCTTCGGCACGAGGCCGATGATGGTGCGCGTCAGCACCGACTTGCCGGCGCCCGACGGGCCGACGAAGCCGAGGATCTCGCCGCGCTTGACGTCGAGGTCGAGGCCGTCGAGCACGCGCGTGCTACCGAATTGCACGGTGACGTCGCGAACCCGGATGATGGCGTCGATGTCCTGCTCCGCCATGATCACATCCCGATCGAGGCGAAGAAGATCGCGAACACGCCGTCCATCACGATCACGAAGAAGATCCCTTTCACCACCGACGCGGTGGTGTGCTGACCGAGCGATTCCGCCGATCCCTGCACCGCCAGCCCCTCGACACAGGCGACGATGCCGATCACCGCCGCCATGACCGGCGCCTTGACCATGCCGACGATGAAATGGTCGATCGATATGGCATCACGAAGGCGGAGCAGGAAGGCCTCCGGATCGACGCCGCCATAGAGCCAGGCCACCAGGCCGCCGCCATAGAGCGCAGCCATCGCGCCGAGGAAGGCCAGGATCGGCAGCGCCAGCACCAGCGCGAGCATGCGCGGCAGGATCAGCACCTCGATCGGATCGAAGCCCATGGTGCGCAGCGCGTCGATCTCCTCGCGCATCTTCATCGAGCCGAGCTCGGCGGTATAGGCCGACCCCGAGCGGCCCGCGACCATGATCGCGACCAGCAGCACGCCGATCTCGCGCAACACCAGCACGCCAAGCATGTCGACCACGAAGATGTCGGCGCCGAACCTGCGGAAATGAAAGATGCCCTGCTGCGAGATGATGCAGCCGATCAGGAATGTGATCAGCACCACGATCGGCACCGCGCGCCAGCACACCTGCTCGAGATGGTGCACCGTCGAGGTCAGGCGGAAGCTGCGCGGATGGATCAGCACCTTGCCGGCCGCGGCCAGCACCGCGCCGAGCATGTCGACCAGGCCGATGATGGTGCCGCCGATCCCGGCCACGGTGCGCCCGATCTGCTCGAGCATGCCCGTGATCGAGAGCCCCTCGCTCACGACCCTGGGCGCGGGCCCGACGCGGCGGACCTCGTCGACCAGGCTGGAGTAATTGGCGGACAGGCCCGCGATCTCGGCTTCGGCGCCGGCATTGCTGAGGCTGCGGCGCAGCCGCTCGATCAGCCAGGCGCCGAAGGTGTCGAGGCTAGCGACCTGCGACACGTCGATGAAGATGTGGGGACGGCTGCCGCGCAGCTTCTCGGCGTCGGAGACGATCCGCTCGAGCGCAGGGGCAAAGCGGGCGGTCCAGTTGCCCGCCGCGCACAACGCCAGTCCTTCGCCTTGGGCTATCCGCTCCAGTGTCGGGTCGCCGCTCACCTTTTGCCTACCCCTCAAGCCGGCTGGCCGACGCTCACGCAGATCTCCGGCGATCCCGGATCGGCTTGTCGAATCTGTCACTAACCAGCCATAGTTGGTTGCGCGTCGCAAGCTACGGTTCAGGAAATAGTAGACTTTAAAATGACTTCCAGCCCATCCCAGACCATTTCCTTGAATGCCCGGATCGAGCACTGGCCGATCGCCGGGACCTTCACGATCAGCCGCGGCGCCAAGACCGAGGCGGTCGTGGTGGTGGCCGAGGTCAGCCAGGGTGGCCTCATGGGCCGAGGCGAATGCGTGCCCTACCCGCGCTATGGCGAAACGCCGGAGGCGACGCTCAAGGCGATCCAGGCGATGCAGGAGCCACTCGCTGGCGGCATGGACCGCACCGCCTTGCAGGCCCGGATGCCCGCCGGCGCCGCCCGCAACGCGCTGGATTGCGCGCTGGCGGACCTCGAGGCCAAACGCGCCGGCCAGCGGATCTGGAACCTGCTCGGCCGGCCCGCGCCGGAGCCGCGCACAACAGCCTATACGATCTCGCTCGGGACATCAGAGGCGATGGCGGAGGCCACCGCGAAGGCCGCGCATCGCGCGCTGCTCAAGATCAAGCTCGGCGGCGATGGCGATGGCGCGCGGATCGCCGCCGTGCGCAAGGCGGCACCTCGGTCCGAACTGATCGTCGATGCCAACGAAGCCTGGACCGAGCACAACCTCGCCGCCAACCTCAAAGCCTGCGCCGATGCCGGCGTCACGCTGATCGAGCAGCCGCTGCCGGCGGGCAAGGACGAAGCGCTGGCGCGGATCAAGCGCCCGGTTGCGGTCTGCGCCGACGAGAGCGTGCATGACCGCGCCTCGCTCGCCGGCCTGCGCGGCCGCTACGACGCGGTCAATATCAAGCTCGACAAGACCGGCGGGCTGACCGAGGCGCTGGCGATGGCGGATGCCGCCCGCGCGCTCGGCTTCGAGATCATGATCGGCTGCATGGTCGCGACTTCGCTGGCGATGGCGCCGGCGATGCTGATCGCGCAAGCCGCGCGCTTCGTCGATCTCGACGGTCCGCTGCTGCTGGCGAAGGACCGCGACGACGGCCTGCGCTACGAGGGCAGCCTGGTCTATCCGCCTGACGCCGCGCTGTGGGGATGATGGTGGGTTAGTCGCTTCCGCGCCAGCCACATCACGAGCCCACCGGTGGCCGCCATCGCCGCCATCATGTCGTAGACGCCGAGCCCGAACCGCGTATAGACCATGCCGCTGACGATCGCCGTGGTGCTCGCGACGATGCCGCCGCAGGCGGTGAGATAGCCCTGCGCGCGCGCCATCACATGCACCGGCACGTGATGCACGATCAGGCCCATGATGCCGACCTGGGTCAGGCCGAAGCTCAGCCCATGCCCGAGCTGGACCACCGCAAGCACCGCAAGCGGCGGGTCCTGCGCGGTGATCGCCCAGCGCGCCACGGCGCTTGCAGCCGCGATCATCACCAGCACCGCCGACGGCAGCGTGAAGCGCGGCGAGGCCGCAAACAGCACGATCTCGGCGATCACGCCAAGCACCCAGAGCACCGCGATGGTCAGGCCGCTGAAACCGGCCTGCTGCCAGGCAATCGATGCGAAGATGTAATAGGCGCCGTGGCTGCCCTGGATCAGCGCCGATGACACGATGATGGCGAGGAACGTGGGATTGCGCAGCAGCCGCGGCGAACCGGCCGCGTGCGCCACCGTTGCCACCGGGCGGCCGAGCGGCCGCAGCGTCAGGCCGACCAGCGCACCGAGCACCGTCACGGCCGTGATGATCCAGATCAGGTCGACCTCCGCGACATAGCGCAGCAGGAACCCGCTGATGAGTGCGCAGACCGCGAAGGCGGCCGAGCCCCACAGCCGCAGCGGCCCGTAACTGAGGCCGAACTGCCTGACGCCGCGCAACGCATAGGCGTCGGTGAGCGGCACCATCGGCGTCCAGACACAACACGTCAGCGCATAGACCGCGAGCAGCACGAACGGCTGGTGCTGGGTGCCGATCACGGCAAAGCCGAGCGCGGTCGCAAAGCCTGTGGCGATGATCGCGCCGCGCAGCATCTGACGCCGTTCCGCAGCTGCAGTGACCAGCGGCAGCACGGTGAAGCGCGTCACCGGCGGCACCGCGGTGATGATGCCGATCCAGGTGGCATCGATCCCGATCGCCTTCATCCATACCGTGAAAAACGGCAGGTGAACCCCGGTCATGCCGAACAGCGTGGCATAGAATGCCGCAAGGCTGCGCGCGAATCGCCGCGATGCAACTTTTGCTGCAATGGGGATTTGTGATTCGGAAGACATCAATTCAATTGCGATTCGCGCGATATCGTGGTGATCGTTAGCGTAACGCGCTGTGATTTGCGCGAAGAGATTGTGATGGCCGAAGAAGCATTCGCCCTGTCGCCGATATCCGCTCGCGCGGCCCTGCCGAGCGAGGAGGACTATGCTGCGATCAGCGCGGCCTTCATGGAGACCTCGCGGGGCCGCTGGTTCCTCGGCGAATACGCCAAGCGCAACCGCAACGCCGATACCCGCATGGTGCTCGATGCGGTGGCGCGGATCGAGGACAGCCTCAGCGCGCAGCGGCAGGCCGCCGCAGCGGCGATCAGGGACGAGCAACTGGCGCAGGCGCTGGGCGCGCTGCGCGGCACGATCGAGGCCGCCCAGGCCTCCGCCATCGCAGCGCTCGACGGCGTCAGCTTCGAACAGAACCTCGCGCCGGTGCGCAAGGGCGTGCGGGTTATCCGGGAGATCTCCTGGCGGCTGCGCGAGATCGGCAATGACGGCCGGATCTGCGACATCATCGATTCGCAGGCCAGCGCGATCGAGGCCGGCGCGTCCCAGGTTTCGATGGACGACGCCAAGGCCGTGCTGGACACAGCCTTCGCGGCGCTGGCCCGCCGGCTCAGCGAGTTCGACCCGGACAAGGCGGCAACGCCCACGGCCGAGCCGGCCGCGCCCGAAGCACCGGTTGCGGAACCGGCCGCGGCGGCGCCCTCACCGCCACGGGCAGCCGAAAGCGCTGCCGCCGAGAGCGCGGCCCCCGATGCAACGATGGCCGCCACGCCGCCAACGCCGCCACAGGAGGCCGTTGCGGTGCCGAACGCGGAAGCCGCGATGCCCGCTGCAACGCCGCCCACCGAGGCTGCCGCAGCGGCAATCCCGCAGCCGAGCGAAGCCTGGCTCAAGGCCGAAGCCGCGCTGGCAGAAGCCGAGGCTGCCGAGCTTGCCCGCGTCAACGACGAGGCCGCCGCCGACGCCCATGACGAAGCGATGCTCGACCTGATCGCGACGGAAATGGGCGCACCGGATCCGATCGACGAAGAGGCGATCGCCGAGGAAATGCGCGCTGCCGAAGAGGTGCGTGTCGCCGAAGCGATGGCGGCAGAGCCCGAAATGGATGCACCGGCCATTCAGCCCGAGCCTGCGCCGTTGCCCGAGCCTGCACCGGCGCCCGAGCCGAAGGCCGAGATCAAGGTTGAACCCGCACTGGTCGCTGCAGCGGCGGTTGCCGAAGCGCCAGCGGCCGTGCCGCCGCCTCTCCCGCCCACAGTTGAGCCTGCGCCCGCTCCAGCGGCAGAGGTGTCACTCGGCTCCACCATCATCGCCAGCGGCCTGCTGAAAAAACCGCACGTCGCCGCCAACGATCCGCTCGCGCCGATCCGCCGCATGAGCCAGGCCGAGAAGATGGCGTTCTTCTCGTAGGCGTGACGCGTTCACGCTACGTGTTCACCTCCGATTGATCGGCCGCTCTCCGTGACCCAGCTCACGTACCGCGACCGCGTCTGCGTCTAGCGTCCCCGCGACCGGTCCCGTACCGGGACCAGCTTTTGGGAGCGCGCGATGGTCCGCCTGACATCCATCATGATATCGGCCGCATTGCTCGGCCTGTTCAGCCTCGGTGCGCCCGGTGCGACGCTTGCCGAGAGCAGCAATCTCACGGTCGGCAATGCACCGCAGACGACTGTGCAATCTATCGACCAGGCCGTTTCGCCGGCAACATCAGCCGCAGCGACACCGGCGGCGCTCCGCGGTCCCGAGCAGCGCGTCGCGCTCGTGATCGGCAATGCGAACTACGAGAATGCGCCAAAGCTCGCCAATCCCGGCAACGACGCGCAGTCGATGGCCGAGCTGCTAAACGCGGCCGGCTTCGAGGTGATCTCCGCGACCGACCTCAGGCAGGGCGACATGGTGAAGGTGCTGCGGGATTTCTCGGACAAGGTCGCGGCGCGGGGCCCGGGCACGGTCGCGATGATCTACTATGCCGGGCACGGCGTGCAGCTCGCCGGCGAAAACTACCTGATCCCGGTCGATGCGAAGATCGCAACGCCGTCCGACCTCGACGGCAATTCGGTGCGCCTCGTCGACGTGATGGGCACGCTCGAGAACATCCCGAGCCGGATGCGCATCGTGGTGCTCGATGCCTGCCGCAACAATCCGTTTCCCAACGTCAACGATGCCGGCCGCGGCCTTGCCGTCGTCGACGCGCCGAACGGCTCGATCGTCGGCTATTCGACCGCGCCCGGCATGGAGGCGCAGGACGGCAACAACGGCCACAGCCCCTACACCAACGCCTTCCTGCGTCTGGCGCGCGAGCCCAACCTACCGATCGAGCAGCTGTTCAAGCGCGTTCGCCTCGAGGTCAACTCGACGACCGACGGCCGGCAGACGCCGTGGGAAAGCTCGTCGCTGACCTCCGATTTCTATTTCTTCGGCGACACCGCTGTCGCGTCATCGCGTGCCCCTGCAAATGGCCCTGTCGTGCAGATGGCATCGAACCTGCCGAACCGCTCGGTGCGCCAGGCCTATGATTTCGTGCTGTCGGAGGGCCGGCCCGAATACTACGAGGAATTCATCCGGCTTTATCCGCGCGATCCGCTGTGCGACCACATTCGCTTCCTGCTGACCAACTGGCTGCAGGTCGCCGCCTGGCACAAGGCGGTGCTCGCCAACACGCCGTTCGGCTACAAGACCTTCCACGACAATTTCGCCGGTGGCCCCTACGCGCAGCAGGCCTTGAAGCTGCAGGCCCAGCCGAAGCTGGTGCCGCTGATGCAGTTCACGCGGCTGACAAATCGTCAGGCCTTGCAGCCGATCCATGCGGGCCTGCAGGGCGCCGGCGGCAATGGCCAGATCGGCGGCGGCAGGATCGTCAACATGCCCGCGCCCGGAGCGAAGTCGGTCGGGATGCCGAACACGATCGGCAAAGGCAACATCGCGAGCCTTCCTGCTGCAAATGCCGGCAAGAACGCATCAAGTCCGATCATGAAAGACAGCGACCGGCACCACTTCCGCACCGGGCGGCAGAGCATGCAAGCCGACCGGACGCGATCAGGCGGTGGTGACCATGCAGCGTTCCGCTCAAGTCAGTCCGGCTCGCATGTCGGCGGCATGGGCGGCGGCCATCACGGCGGCTTCAGGCACTGATCGGCCGCGCCGCACAACGAAAGGGGGAAGAGCGACCATCGCTCTGCCCCCGCTGCTTTTCAAAAATGCCGATCTCAGGCGACGAGCTTCGCGAACAAATCGGCGTCGACATTGCCGCCCGAGAGCACGATGACGACGTTCTTGCCCTTGGTGTCGATCCGCCCCGCGAGCAGCGCGGCGAGCCCGATGGCGCCACCGGGTTCGACCACGAGCTTCAGCTCGCGATAGGCAAAAGCTACAGCCGCACCAACCTCTTCGTCGGAAGCGCTGACACCGTTTGCGAGCAACTTGCTGTTGATCGCAAAGGTGAGCTCGCCCGGCATCATCGCCATCAGCGCATCGCAGATGGTGCGCGGCGCAACCGCATGCGCCTCGCGATGGCCGACCTTGAGCGACAGCGCGTGATCGTCATAGCCCGCGGGCTCGGCGACGATCACCTGGGCCTGCGGGTATTTCGCCTTCACCGCGGTCGCAACGCCCGCGATCAATCCGCCGCCCGAAGCCGGTGCGACCACGATGTCGGGCGTCAGCCCGAGCGCCGCCATGTCCTCGGCGATCTCGCGGCCGGCGGTGCCCTGGCCCGCGATCACGAGCGGATCGTCATAGGGAGGCACCAGGGTCGCGCCACGCTTGCTGGCGATGCCGCTCGCGATCGCCGCGCGGTCGTCGCGATCGCGGTCGTAGAGCACGACTTCGGCGCCATAGGACTTGGTCCGCTCGCGCTTGGTAAGCGGCGAGTCCGCAGGCATCACGATGGTCGCCTGCATGTTGAGGATCTTGGCCGCCGCGGCGACGCCCTGGGCATGGTTGCCCGAGGAGAACGCGACGACGCCCCCGCTCCGCTTGTCCTGCGGGATCGAGGCGAGCTTGTTGAAGGCGCCGCGGAACTTGAACGATCCGGTCCGCTGCAGCATCTCGGGCTTGAGGAAGACCCGGCTGCCGACGCGTTCGTTGAGAACGGGGAAGGTCAGGAGCGGCGTACGCACCGCGAACGGCGCGACCACCCTTGCGGCGGCATCGATGTCCGCGGCAGCGACGGGTGGATTTAAAACGGTGTCCGTCATCTGCAATTTGTATCGCGGCGGGCCACAGCCCGGCAAGACGCTTCATCGCGTTTTCGAGCGAAGTGGGCACCGCTTCGCAGGAAGAAAACGCGTCAAGACAAGTCAGTGTGAGGTCTGGTGGCTCGCCGGCAAAACTGCGAAATGGTGCTCTTCGGCACCGAATTCGAACGCTTCGCCCTCGCCATCGGGCGGAGCCGGGCGGACGTTCATGCAGCGCTCGATGAACACCCGGGCCGACGCCTGCCAAGTGTGGAGCGCGGCAAAATCGACGCAGGCCTGCCGCGAGATGCTGAGCGCCTCCAGACAGGCATGCCGCAAATCGTCGTCGAGCACGCCGACCGGCGCCGCGCCGATCACGTCGCGAGGACCGGTGACCGGAAAAGCGGCAACCGGCAGGCCGCTCGCCAATGCCTCGAGCAGCACCAAACCGAACGTATCGGTGCGGCTGGGGAAAACGAACACATCGGCCGCGGCATAAATCTCAGCCAGTTCTTCCCCATGGCGGGCGCCGAGGAAGACGGCTTCCGGATATTTCCGCTCCAGCGCCGCCCGCTCCGGGCCGTCCCCGACCACGACCTTGGTACCGGGCAGATCGAGATCGAGGAAGGCCTCGAGATTCTTTTCCACCGCGACCCGGCCGACGCTGAGATAGACCGGCTGCGGCAGGCAGAGATCGACATCGCGCGGATGGAACACCGCGGTATCGACGCCGCGCGACCACAGCACCACGTTGCGGAAGCCGCGCTGGCGCAGCTCGGCCGCCAGCGCCGGGGTTGCCGCCATCACCGCCCGGCTCGGCTTGTGGAACCAGCGCAGCGCCCGCCACACCCAGGCTTCCGGAACCGGCGTCCGGGCCGAGACATATTCGGGGAAGCGGGTGTGGAAGCTCGTCGTGAACGGCAGGCCGCGCTTGCGGCAATAGCGGCGAACCGAAAGCCCGATCGGGCCTTCGGTCGCGATGTGGATGCTGTCGGGCTTGGCCGCTTCGATCAGGCTCGCGACCTTGGCCCGGTACGGCAGCGCCAGCCGCAGATCGCGATAGCTCGGCATCGCGAAGGTGCGGAACTCGTCCGGTGTCAGGAAGCTGACCTCGACGCCGAGCGAGTTCGCCGCCTGTGCCATCATGGTCAGCGTGCGGACAACCCCGTTGACCTGGGGATGCCACGCATCGGTCGCGACCAGGATATGCGTCATGCAGCGCGTGCCGTCACTCGCGGAACTGGCGCGATCCGGCGCACCGGGTCGGTCCAGGTGATGATTTCGAAATGGCCGTCCTCATGCTCGGCGAGCGCGGTGCAGCTCTCCACCCAGTCGCCGCAATTCATGTAGCGGATGCCGTGCTCGTCATGAATCGTCGCGTAGTGGATGTGGCCGCAGATCACGCCGTCGCAGCCGTGACGCCGCGCCTCGCCCGCAAGCGTCGCTTCGAACGCGCCGATATAGTTCACCGCCTTCTTGACCTTCAGCTTGGCCCATTGCGACAGCGACCAGTAGGGCACACCGAACATCTTGCGGAAGAAGTTGACGAAGCGATTCATCTGGATCGCGAAGTCGTAGGCCTTGTCGCCGAGATGGGCGAGCCAGCGCGCGTTCTGCACCACGAGATCGAAGATGTCGCCGTGGATGATGAGGTAGCGCTTGCCGTCGGCGCCGGTGTGGACGGTGTTCTCCACCACGTCGATGCCGCCGAAATGCGTGCCGTAATATTTGCGCAGGAACTCGTCGTGGTTGCCCGGGACGTAGATCACCTTGGCGCCCTTGCGCGCCTTGCGCAGCATCTTCTGCACGAAGTCGTTGTGAGTCTGCGGCCAGTACCAGTTCGACTTCAGCGCCCAGCCGTCCACGATATCACCAACGAGGTAGATCGTGTCGGCATCGTGAGAGCGGAGGAAGTCCAGCAGGCGGTCGGCTTGCGAACCGCGGGCTCCGAGATGGACATCGGAGATAAACAAAGTGCGAAAGCGCCGCTCGGGGCTTTCTTCACTCAAGGAGTCACTTCCCATGCCTGTGCACCTAACAGATTCCTGTGACAAGGCGATGACGATCCCCGCGACCTGAGGCTCCACAGAGAGTTAACGAGAATCAGCAGCGCGCCCCTGCCCTGCGGATAACAGCCGCATGCGACAATCTGGCGACATGGGCAATGCAAAGGCGCGGAACACATCTCATTCCACCCAATCGCCGTCATTGCGAGCGAAGCGAAGCAATCCATAGCGCCACAAGCGGGGATATGGATTGCTTCGTCGCTATCGCTCCTCGCAATGACGACGCCTACATGCTCCGGATCGTCCGGGCCACGGTAGCTCAATAATACTTGTAGAAGTGATGCACCGGTCCGTGGCCGCGACCGACGGCGAAGCGATCGGCGGCCGCGATCGCATCAGAGATCCAGGCCTTGGCGTTGCGCACGGCGGTCTCCATCGCTTCACCCTTCGCGAGTCCTGCCGCGATCGCCGATGACAGCGAGCAACCTGTGCCGTGCGTGTTCGCGGTCGCGATGCGCGGCGCTGCGAGCGCGATGCTGCGCGCGCCATCGATCAGATAGTCGGTGCTCTCGGCGCCGTGGCCGTGACCGCCCTTCACCAGTACCGCGCGACAGCCCATCGCCAGCAATCGCTTGCCCTGGCGCACGACATCGGCCTCGCTCGAGGCAACCGGCTCGCTCAGCAGCGCCGCCGCTTCCGGCAGGTTCGGCGTGATCAGCGAGGCCAGCGGAAACAGCATGGTCTTCAGCGCATCGACCGCCTCGGCGGCAAGCAGGCGGTCGCCCGATGTTGCGACCATCACCGGGTCGAGCACGATGTGGTGCGGCGCCCGGCGCTTCAGTCCGTCGGCGATCGCCGCGATGGTCTCGGCCTGCGCCACCATGCCGATCTTGACCGCGCCGACGTCGAGATCGGAGAACACGGCATCGATCTGGGCCGTGACGAAAGACGCGGGCACCGGATGGATGCCGCTGACCCCCATGGTGTTCTGCGCGGTCAATGCCGTGATCGCCGAGGCGCCATAGACCCCGAGCGCGGCAAAGCTCTTGAGGTCGGCCTGGATGCCTGCCCCGCCCGAGGAATCCGAGCCGGCAATGGTGAGTGCGACCGGCGTCATCTTGCGGCACCGGTGGTTGGTTGGAATGAGACCATCACGAATGAGACCATCGTCTGTCCTTGCGCCTGTCCTAGCCCGGCCGCCGATTGCCAGCAAGTTCACCTGACTTGACCGCGCGTTGGCCCTGCCTTGCCCCTTCTTGTCCCCTTGCCTTGGCCGCCGGTTTTTGGCCTATAGTCGCGGAAATCCCCGGAGACGACTTTGATGGTTCCTTTCTTCGTCCAGATCAAATGCAAGCTCGGCCAGTCCTACACCGTCGCCAATGCGCTGGCGGAAGCCGAGATTGCGTCCGAGATCTATTCCACCGCGGGCAATTACGATCTCCTGGTCAAGTTCTACGTCGACCACGACACCGACATTGGCCATTTCATCAACGAGAAGGTTCAGGTGATCCCGGGAATCCAGGACACCCTCACCATCATCACCTTCAAGGCATTCGGCGCGAAGTAGCGCATCGATCTTCACACGCGCCGGCTTGGCGAGGCGCGCGGCTAAAGCGCGATGAGATTAGTTGAAGCATCATCGCGCCTTAGATTCCTGTCTAAGCATGATCTTTTCGGAAAACCGCTTCGCACTTTTCCGGATCATGCTCTAGGCTGAAGGCGCCGCGTCGATCAGCGCCTTCAGGAACGTGACGACGATCCGGCCGCTGCGGCTCACTTCGCCGGCCCTCGACAAGAGCGCCATGCCGCGGCCCAATGCGATGAAGCCGGTGGCGATCTCCACGGGATCGGCGGGCGGCTGCTTGCCAAGCAACTCGAACAGGCGCGTGACCAGCACGCCCAGCGCCCGGCGGTGCTTGCGGTTGAGTTCGTTATAGCCTTGCGCGAAAGTCGGGCTCCGCAGCGCCTGCAATTGCAGCTCGATCGCCAGCACGGCAAACCCTGGATCCGAATTGGCCGTGGCGGCCCATTTTTCGAGGCCGGCCATCAGCTTCGCAGGCTCGCCCGACGCCTGCCCCAATACGCCTTCGATTTTTGCACGCTCCTCGGATTGATGCTGTTGCACCAGTTCCAGGAGGATCGCCTCCTTGTCGGGAAAATTCGAATAGAACGCGCCCTGCGAAAATCCGGCGGCGTCGGCGATGTCGCGCACCGATGCCTGCGCAAACCCCTTCTTGATGATCTCCTCGCGCGCCGCCTCGATCAGGAGACTCTTCGTACGGGCCTGACTTTCCTCGCGATTTAGCCTGGGCAACGGATCGGGCTCCTGAACGTGCAAATACCAATTGATTTTCAGATATCATCTGGTATCTATTTTCAGATAGCAGTTGATATTTGTAACTCGACGAGTCGGCTGGACACGCACGGAGTAGCTATATCATGCAGAGCAGTCCAATGGACCGTACGCTGGCTATTCTGGCGACGCTCGCGGCGTCGACCGTCGGCGTCATGGTGGTCGGGATCCTCGCCACCAAGGGTTCGCAGGACTTCTTCCAGACCGCCCGCTCCTTCGAAGCTTATGGCGCGCATCTGGGGACCCCTCTCGTGCCATTCGGTCTGCGCCTCAACCTCGGGCTCGATAATCTCTTCATGATCTTCTACGGCGCATTTTTCACCGTGCTGGCCGCCCGGCTGCGCACGATGATGGACCCTTATCTGCTGGGCGTTGCGCTGGCCGCCATGATGCTCACGGTTTTGCTCGATTGCGTCGAGAACCACCACATCATGACCATGGTGCATGCGATCCAGAACGGATTGCCGCTGTCGCCGGCCGACGGGGAGCTGCAGATGATCGCCTCCCAGGTCAAGTTTCACGCCAGCTATCTCGCAGTCCTGCTGTTCTCGTTCGGCTTCCTGCAGTTCGGCAGGCTCGGCAGGACCATCGCTTTGGTGCTGTGGTGCTACATCCCGTTCGGGGTCCTGATTTCGGTTACGCCGGTGGAGCAGGCGAAGGCGCTGGTCCTGGGACGGACAATCTTCTTCGTCTTTGCCTTCATCCTGTCCGCCGTCCTGTTCGCTTCACAGGCGAGATACCACGCTCGGAACAGTCAATAACAAGCCCGGAGGGTCCCCTGATGCCGATCTCGATGGTCACGATTGCCGGACGAAGCCTGCTCGCACTGTTGTTCATCCTTGCCGGCGTAGCAAGATCGCCGGCCCGAAGCCGTTCCTCGACCACATGGCGGCACACCATATTCCGGGCGTGCTGCTGCCGCTGGTCATCGCGCTCGAGCTTGGTGCGGGCCTGGCATTGCTGATCGGCTGGCAGTTGTCGTTTGCCGCCGGTGCGCTGGCGCTGTTTTGCCTCGCGACCGCATTCGGCTTTCACATCGACCTCGCCGACAAGGCGGAACGAACGCTATTCTTCAAGGACCTCGCGCTTGCCGGTGGCTTGATGGTCATTGCCGCAACCGCGTGGCGCGGATAGCAGGCCAAGCATCGCAGATCGCAAGCATCACCCGCGCAATCAGGAAGGATCCGTCTTGTCCGCCTTGCGCGTCGGCTTTGGTGGCCCGTCGACCGGCGGCAGCGACTTGATGTAGTCGGCGATCGCGTCGCGATCGGAAGGCGAGAGCTGCGAGGTGTTGCGGATCACGCGGACCATCGAGCCGCCGGCGCTATCGCCATCCGGCGTCTGCCCGCTCTCGAGGAAATAGGCGATATCCTTCGCGCTCCAATCCGCGATCCCCCGTGGCGTGATGTTGGGTACCCAGCCTTCGCCCTCGGGATTCGGACCGCCGGCGAAGCGCTGCGAGCTGACGATGCCGCCGAGAAAATTCCGCGGGCTGTGACACTCGGCGCAGTGACCGAAACTGTTGACGAGATAGGCGCCGCGATACCAATGCGACGAGCGGCTTGCATCCGCGATAAACGGCTTGCCGTCCATGAACAGGAATTTCCAGACCCCGACATCGCGCCTGATGTTGAAAGGAAACGGCACATCGTGATCGCGCACCTTGCCGGCGACCGGCGGTAAGGTCTTCAGATAAGCGAACAGGTCGCGCACGTCATTGACCCTGGCGTGCTGATAGGACGTGTAGGGAAACGCCGGGAAGTAATGCGTCCCCGACGGCGAGGTGCCCTTCATCACAGCGGTGACGAAATCAGCCTCGCTCCACCGCCCGATGCCGTCGTTCGGGTCGGGCGAGATGTTCGGCGCGTAGAAGGTGCCGAACGGCGACGGTATCGCGAGCCCGCCGCCGAGCTTGGTGCGGTCATCCTGCTTCGGCACGGCATGGCAGGAGGAACATCCCCCCGCATTGAACGTTGTGAGCCCGTTGGCGAGGTTGGGCTGGTAGGCGGGCAACGCGCTTGCGGCGACGGTCGCGGGGATCGTCAGCCACCAGAACACGCCGAAGCCGATGAGGCCGGCCAGGCCGGCCAGAAGGAGAATTCGTCGCAACATTCACCGATCCGTCATTGGTCGCGTCAGTTCATCAAACAGTATGATGGCAACCGGTCGCACAAGCTCGCATCAAATTTGCCGCACTCACGATCATTTTGGGAATAAATCCGGTGAGCCGCGGTTTGAAGATTGCAACCATCGTGTGACGTCAAAGGGGAGAGAACCATGTCGAACAAGACCTTGCTTGCCACGCTGACGCTCGGCGCCGCGATTGCATTCGCCGGCCCGGCCCTTGCCGAAAAGCTGCATGCCAAGCTGGACGCCAAGTCCGAAGTGCCTGCGAACACCAGCGCCGGTACCGGCACCGCCGACATCGACTACGATGCGGCCACCAAGAAGCTCAGCTGGAAACTGACCTATTCCGGCCTGTCGGGCCCTGCGACCGCCGCGCATTTCCACGGCCCCGCCGAGGCCGGCAAGAATTCCGGTGTCGCGGTCGCGATCCCGAACGCGACATCGAGCCCGGTCGAAGGCAGCGCAACGCTGACCGACGCACAGGCCGCCGACCTCCTCGCCGGCAAGTACTATGTCAACGTCCACACCGCGGCGAACCCGGGCGGTGAGATCCGCGGCCAAGTGACGAAGTAAGACCTCAACAACAAACGGCCGACACAACAAAGGGCGGACGCCTCGCAGCGTCCGCCCTTCTTGTCGTCCGAATGGCGATCAGCCCTTCTTGAGGCGATAGGTCTCGTGGCAGCCGCCGCACTGCTTGCCGATCACACCGAGCTCCGCCTTCAGCGTGTCGACATCCTTGACCTTGCCCTTGGCTTCCGAAACAGTCTTGGCAAAGCTTGCGATGTGCTGCTCGAAGCCGGCCTTGTCTTCCCAGATCTTCGGCGAAGGGGCGTAATCGCCATCCAACTTGACGCCTTTCATGCTCTCGGGGAACAGCGTCGGAAGCTGCTTGGCGGTGTCCTCGAACTGGGCCAGCGCGGCATCGACGGTGGCCTGGTCGTAGGGCTTCTCGCCCTTGACCATCGCCACCAGCGCGCCCGCATTCTTGCCATTGCCCTTCATCATGCCCTGGGTCTTCTTGACCTGCTCCTGATCGGCCAAGACCGCACCGGCACTCAAGGCAAGCATCGCAGCAACGACGACAATCCGCTTCATCGGCAAAATCCCTCAACTCCGCTCTGTCCGGGTCCGCAGGTACGCGGCCGGTCTGGTTTGCAAACACCGCAGGCGGAATGTTCATTCCGCCTGCGACAATTTATCAGAGAGTATGGCGGCGCTGCGCCTCGCGGATCGCGATCCAGACCCGCTCCGGCGTCGCCGGCATATCGATGTGGTCGATCCCGAACTCGCGATGCAGCCCCTCGACGATCGCGTTGACGACCGCCGGGCATGAGCCGATCGCGCCGGCCTCGCCTGCGCCCTTCACGCCCATTGGATTGGTCGTGCAGGGAACATTGTGGGTCTCGAACACGAAGGACGGCCCGTCCGAAGCACGCGGCATCGCATAATCCATGAAGGTGCCGGTGACGAGCTGGCCGTCGGTCTGGCTGTAGACCGCCTGCTCCATCAGCGCCTGCCCGATGCCCTGCATCGCGCCGCCATGAACCTGGCCCGCGAGCATCAGCGGATTGAGCGTGACGCCGAAATCGTCGACGATGACGTAGCTGACGATCTTGATGATGCCGGTTGAGGGATCAATCTCGACCTCGGCGAGATGCGTGCCGTTCGGATAGGTGCCGTCGGCGCTGGCGAAGGTCGCGCTCGCATTCATCTTCGATGTGTCGCCGCCCGGACGCTTGGCGAGATCGGCAAAGCTGACCGAACGGTCGGTGCCGGCGATGCGGATGCGGCCGTCGGATATTTCGAGGTCGCCGGTGCCGGCTTCCAGCGCCTGCGCCGCGAGTTCCTTCAGCTTGTTGCCGAGCTCGTGCGTCGCGCGCTGCACGCTGACGCCGCCGGACGGGATCGATGCCGAGCCGCCGGTGCCGAGGCCGGTCGCGATCTTGTCGGTGTCGCCCTGCAGCACATGGACCCGCTCGGGCGGCACGCCGAACTGCTCGGCGACGATCTGCGCGTAAGCGGTCTGGTGGCCCTGCCCGCTCGACTGCGTGCCGATCAGGATCGAGATGTCGCCATTGGGATCGAGCGCCACATTGGCGGTCTCCTCGCCCATGGTGCCGCAGACCTCGACATAGCTCGCCATGCCGATGCCCCGCACCAGGCCGTCCTTCTTGGCCGCCTTGGCGCGCTTTGGAAACTCCTTCCAGTTGGCGATCTCCATCGCGCGCTTCATGTGCGCGACGAAGTCACCGGAATCGTAGACCTTGCCGGTCGCGGTCGTGTACGGCAGCGACTTCGGCGGAATGAAGTTCTTCCGCCTGATGGCGTCGGGCGTCATGCCGAGCTTGCGCGCGGCCGCGTCGACCAGCCGCTCGATCACATAGGCGGCCTCCGGGCGGCCGGCGCCGCGATAGGCATCGACCGGCACGGTGTTGGTGAACACGGTACGGACGCGGCAATGGAAGGCCTGGATGTCATAGAGGCCCGGCAGCATGCCTGCGCCGCCATGCGGGATATAGGGCGCGAAGGTCGAGAGATAGGCGCCCATGTCGCCCATCAGGTCGACATCCATGCCGAGGAATTTGCCGTCCTCGGCGAGCGCCATCTTCGCGGTGGTGAGATTGTCGCGGCCCTGCGCGTCGCCCATGAAATGGTCGGAGCGCTCGGCGGTCCATTTGACGGACTTCTTGAGCTTGCGCGCCGCGACCGAGATCAGCGCATATTCGCGATAGGGAAACAGCTTGGTGCCGAAGCCGCCGCCGACATCCGGGCAGATCACCCGCATGTTCTCCTTCGGCATCTTCAGGATCATGTCGCAGAGGATCTCGCGCAGGCGATGGCTGCCCTGGCTGCCGATCGTCAGCGTCAGGTGATCCCTCTTGGCGTCGTATTCGGCAACCGCTGCGCGCGTCTCCATGAAATTGGTGATGACGCGCGGATTGACGATGGTGATCTCGGCCACCGCATGCGCCTTGGCGAATGCGGCCTCGGCGGCGCCCTTGTCGCCGATCGAGACGTCAAACAGCACATTGCCGGGCTTGTCCGGCCAAACCTGCGGCGAGTCCTTCTTCACCGCATTGATAAGGCCCGCCACCGCCGGCAGCGGCGTCCATTTGACGTCGATCGCCTCGATCGCGTCGCGCGCATGATCGACGGTATCGGCGACCACAAAGGCGATGGCGTCGCCGACATGGCGCACTTCATCCTTGGCGAGGATCGGATAAGGCGGCGCGATGAATGGATCGGTCTCGAGATTGAACAGGCACGGCAGGCCGCCGAGCTCGGCGACATCGGCCGCGGTCAGGATCAGCGCCACGCCGGGCATGCCGCGGGCCTTGCCGGCGTCGATGGTGTAGGTGGCGTGCGCATGCGGCGAGCGCAGCATCAACGCGTGCAATGCGGGAGACGGTGCGACGTCGTCGGTATAGCGGCCCTTGCCGCGAATCAGAGCGTCATCCTCCTTGCGCCGCACACTTTGTCCGACGCCGAATTTGATGGGAGCTGCCATCGTCTCTCCAATTGCCTTGGTGTGTTTTGCGCATATTGGCGTGGTTGTCCGCGAAGCGCAAACGGCTTTCTGGGGGCGTTTTGCCCCTTGCGGAGCGGGCCTCGATCACTATAGCGGGATCGGGCGGAACGGCCTCGGGTCGATGGTCTGCCGGTACTGCTCGACCGCCCGCCTGGCCTCCTCCATCCGATCCGTCTCCATGAGACCGTCTGCGTAGGCCATCCGTCGGACGAGGTGCGACGTCGCGAAGGTCCAATACTGAGACATCAGCGGGTTGATGAACAGATCGCTGCCGCTGGTGCGATTGGTGGCATGATAGTTTCCGAACTCACCACGCACGGCGCTTGCGATCGAATTGCAGACGATGCTCGGATGAGCGGGCTGGCGTTGGTTGGCATAGTCGACCAGATCGAGAAACGCCGCCCCTTCCACCGTTCCAGACGACAGGGAAAAGGCACCGAGAAATCCCCTATCAGCCGTCAATTGCGCGACGTTCTCAAGGAAGGCGTGGTGTGAGACGCCATGGAAATGATCAATCCCGAAACCGATCGCGGCGAGAAGCGCCCTCCCCTCGGTGGCATCCTGCGCAGCGACGATCGATACCGCATCCTCGATGATGGTACCGAGTCCGGGCTCGTCGCCGAAAATAATGCTGTCGGTACCGCCATCGACCAGCACAACCAGATCAATCTGGTGTTGCTCGATGACCCAGCGGTAGCTGGCCGCCAGTGGCCGCACGCCACTCTTAGCGAAGGCGTAGATCGGGACCGCGCGCCCACGCGTCGCCAACCATTCCGCCAGCCATTTTTCCGGGAAGTATGGAATTTCGGCAGAGCTCCGATCGACCCGCCATGTGGTCGAATTGATGCGCTCGCCACCGCAAAGCCAGAGATTGGTGAACGAGAAATTCCCGAACACCACGTGCTTGCCGCGCGACCAAAGGCGCTCCGCCAGGGGCACACCAGCGAACACGTCGAAGCCCCCGCCACAGCCTGCGATGAGGACGTTGGTGGCCTGCTCCATGCG
Organism: Bradyrhizobium tropiciagri; assembly: GCF_001189845.1. GTDB lineage: Bacteria > Pseudomonadota > Alphaproteobacteria > Rhizobiales > Xanthobacteraceae > Bradyrhizobium > Bradyrhizobium tropiciagri. The sequence goes on along the minus strand of NZ_LFLZ01000033.1, from coordinate 69,095 downwards.
CTCGAGAAATGGAACCATGTGTGATGCAACCGAAGGCGTTCGGGCACGATTGCCCCAATGCATTCGGGCATTATTCCAAGCGATTGACAAGATTAAAGAAATCTATACGCGCCGCAGTGCGAACAGCCAGCCGCGGCCGAACAATGTGAGGATCAGCAGGGCGTAGACGAAGACGCCGACCGCAATCAGCAGCAGCAGGATCATCTCGTCGCGGAAGTGCTGCATCGGCGCGAACCACACATAGGCGAAATGCGAGGTCAGCCACAGCGCGAGCGCGAGCAGCACGCCGCACAGCGCAAAGGTGCCGAACGAGCGGATCAGCGCGCGATCGAGCGCGAGATAGCCGCGGCGCACGGCGAACATCAGCACCAGCAGCAGGTTGACCCAGGCACCGACCGCGGTCGCCAGCGCGAGCCCAACCTGCGCCAGCGTGCCGACCAGCGCGATCTTCAGCGCGACGTTGACCGCGACCCCGGTCAGCGCCGCCTTCACCGGGGTTGCTGTATCCTTGCGGGCATAGAAAGTCGCAACCGCGCTGCGGATCATCACGAAGGGAATGAGCCCAACCGCATAGGCCGCGAGCGTCGCGCCCGCGCTCGCGGCATCGGCCTTCGAGAACGCGCCGCGGGCGAACATCGCGCGCATGATCGGATCGGCGACCGTCAGGAACGCTGCCACGAACGGCACCGAGAACAGCAGCGTGAAATCGAAGGCGCGGCGCTGCGCGGCCATGGCGCCAGCGTGATCGTCGGCGGTCAGGCGCCGCGACATCTCCGGCAGCAGCACGGTGCCGATCGCGATCCCGATCACGCCGATCGGCAATTGGTTGAGGCGGTCGGCATAGTACAGCGCCGACAGCGCGCCTGCGGGGAGGAAGGTTGCGATGATGGTGTCGGCAAACAGCGCGACCTGGGTGCCCATCGAACCCAAGGTTGCCGGCCCCAACGCGCGGAAGAAGGCGCGGACGTCCTCGTCGAGCCTCAGCGGCGCAAACCGCGGCAGGCCGCCGTGGCGCGCGAGGTCGCCTGCGAGCAGGGCAAATTGCAGGAAGCCCGAGATCAGGACGCCCCAGGCCGCGGCATGACCAGCGCTGGGGAAGAACGCCGCAAGCGCCAGCGTCATCATCATCGCAAGGTTGAGGAAGATCGGCGCCGCGGCGGCGCTGGCGAAGCGATGCATCACGTTGAGCATGCCGCCATAGAGCGTCACCAGCGTGATCAGCAGCAGATAGGGAAAGGTGATCCGCGTCAGCTCGATCGCGAGCTTGCGCTGCGAAGCATCGTCGGTGAAGCCCGGCGCGAGAATGCTCATCGCCTGCGGCATGAACGCCATCGCCACGACAAGCAGGATCACCTGCGAGGCGAACAGCAGCGTGAAGATGCGGTCGGCGAACAGCCGCGCCGACGCTTCGCCCCGTTCGCCATGGACATGGGCATAGGCCGGCACGAAGGCGGCGTTGAAGGCGCCTTCGGCAAAGATCGCACGGAAATGATTGGGCAGCCGCAGCGCAACGAAGAAAGCGTCGGCGACCGGCCCGGCACCGAGGATCGCCGCGAGCATGATGTCGCGTGCGAACCCGGTGGCCCGTGATAGCAGGGTATAGCCGCCGACGGTGAAGATGCGCCCAAGCATGCGCTGCTTCTAGCGCATGATTGCGTTACGAAAAAGTTTCGTATCAGGCCGAAAGCGCGCTGCGCACAGCCGCGATGACGCGATCCAGCGCCGCCTCGTCGAGATAGGCGTGCATCGGCAGGCTGATAACGTCGTCCGAGAGGCTTTCACTTACCGGCAGGCCGCCGTCGGCGACCGGGAAGTCGCGGTAGGCCGTCTGCTGGTGCATCGACTTCGTGTAGTAGATTGCCGTCGGGACGCCCTGCGCCTTCAGCGCTGCGGCGAAGGCATCGCGGTTGGTCCCCTTCGGCAAGCGAATGGTGTATTGCGCCCAGACCGAGGTGCAGCCGGAGGCGAGCCGCGGCACGGTCACGATGTTGCCGAGCCCGCGCGCATAGCGCTCCGCCACCTGATTGCGCGCCACGATCTCGTCGTCGAAAATCTTCAGCTTTTCGAGCAGGATGGCGGCCTGCATGGTATCGAGCCGTCCGGTGAGGCCGAAGCGGACATTGTCGTATTTGTCCGTGCCCTGACCGTGCACGCGGATGCTTCGCAGCGTGTTCGCAAGCTCGTCATCATTGGTGAAGACGGCGCCGCCATCGCCGAAACAGCCGAGCGGCTTTGCCGGAAAGAAGCTGGTCGCGGTCGCGAGCCCGAAGGTGCCGAGCTTGCGGCCCTTGTAGCTGGCGCCAAACCCCTGGGCGGCGTCATCGAGCACGAACAGGCCTTCAGCCTCGGCAACCGCAGCCACCGCATCGTGATCGGCGCACTGGCCGAACAGATCCACCGGAATGACGCTAACCGGCTTCAGGCCGCGCGCCCGCGCGGTGGCGATCCCGCGCTTGAGCGAGTTGACGTCGATATTGAAGGTCGCCTCGTCGACGTCGACGAAGACAGGCGTCGCACCGGTGAGCGCCACCGCCTCGCCGGTCGCGCAGAAGGTGAAAGACGGACACAGCACGGCGTCGCCCGGCCCGACATTCTTCGCCATCAGCACCATCAGCAGCGCATCAGTGCCGCTCGCGCAGGTCACGACGTGCTTGGCGCCGCTGTAATCTGCCAGCGCCTGCTCCAGCGCGGTCACTTCCGGGCCGTTGATGAACTGGCAATGGTTGAGCACGCGGGCGACCGCATCATCGACCGATTTGCCCAGCCGCTGGCGCTGCGCGGCGATGTCGATGAAGGAAACGGGCTCTGGACACATGTGCTGGTTCATGAAGCTCTTCGCGCGTGGTTTCGGATTACATTCAGCCGGCGACGCGGCGCGGCCCCTTGCGGATCGTCGAGGCGGCAGGCCGTGCGGGCGATTCCAGGCAGCGGATCGCGATCTCGAGGCTGGCGACGCCTTCGTCGCCGGACACCGCCGGCAGCTTGCCGCTACGCACTGCATCGAGGAAGGCGATCAGTTCGGCGCGCAACGGCTCGTCGTGACCAACCGGCAGATGACGCATCGAGTAGCTTCCGTCGGGCTTGAAGCCGAAACATTCGGTAACCTGGCGCGTCAGCAGGTCGCCCATCACATACTTGCCACGGGTCGCGACGGTAACGTTGCGCGCCTTGAACGGCGTCAGCCAGTTGGTGTTGATGTGGGCGAGCACGCCGGAGGCGGTGCGGAATTGCAGCAGCGCGATGTCCTCGCGCTCGGCGACCGCGCTGGAGAGCTGCGGCTGCACCTCGACAATATCGGACTCGGTGAACCAGCGAATCAGATCGATGTCGTGCACGGCGAGATCGATCACGACGCCGACATTGGACATCCGCGGCGGGAACGGGCCAACCCGGGTGATGCCGATCGACAAAATGTCCTCGCCCGAGATCGCCTGCTTGATCGCGGCAACCGCCGGATTGAAACGCTCGACATGGCCGACCATCAGCGTGACGCCGGCACGCTCGGCGGCCGCAACGATCTCGCGGCCCTCTTCAACCGTGGATGCGACCGGCTTTTCGACCAGGATATGGACGTTGCGCGCGATGCAGGCGAGCGCGATCTCGTGATGCAGATGGGTGGGAGCTGCGATCGTCACCGCGTCGATGCCTTCGGCAAGCAGCTGATCGAGGCTTTCGAAGGCGCGGCAGCCAACGAGGTCAATGGCACGCGCGCGGTGCTCCGGGAGCGGATCGACGATGCCGATCAGCAGCACGCCGGGCAGTCCAGCCAGCACACGGGCATGGTTACTGCCCATCACGCCGGCGCCGATCACACCTATGCGCAATGCGCGGCCGATATCGGCCTTCGCGCCGGCTGCGGGCACTTTTGCATTCATATCGTAGACCCCAAGTAGCGTTCTGCCGGTTGTCCCCGGCTCTCAGGGAGCCACCCGACTCCAAAGGAATTAGCACCGAGGCCCTCTTCCCGATCTGCGCCTTTTGGCGCAAATCACCCCGCTTCCTTGGCAGCCGCTATAGCACGGGCGTCACAAATGTGGCGAACGCCAAGGACGAAATCCGGACACGTTTTGATTCAAAGAGTTACATCGCCCCGCGCCCGAAGATTCGCGCGGGAACCAGCTCCCTCAGCTGCGCCGATAGTCATCCTCGATACGGATGATGTCGTCCTCGCCGAGATAGCTGCCGGTCTGCACCTCGATCAGCTCGAGCTGGATCTTGCCGGGGTTCTCCAGCCGATGCACCGCGCCGATCGGGATATAGATCGACTCGTTCTCGTGCACCGTCTTGATCAGCTCGTTGACGGTGACCTGCGCGGTGCCGCGCACCACGATCCAGTGCTCGGAGCGGTGATGGTGCTTCTGCAGCGACAGCCGCCCGCCCGGCTTGACGATGATGCGCTTGACCTGGTGGCGGTCGCCATTGTCGACCGACTGATAGGAGCCCCAGGGGCGATGCACCTTGATGTGGTTTTCGGTGACCTCGGGCGCGGCGACCTTCAGTTTCGCGACCAGCCGCTTCAGCCCGTTGGCGTCCCTCTGGCGCGACACCAGCACGGCGTCCTGGGTCGCGACCACGACGAGATCGTCGACGCCTTCGAGCGCGACCAGCGCCCGGTCGGTCGCGACGTTGCAATTGCGAGAGTCCTCGAACACCGCCGCACCGCGCGCCGCATTGCCGAGGCTGTCCTTGTCGGACAGCTCCCAGACCTGACGCCACGAGCCGATGTCGGACCAGCCGCACGCCACCGGCACCACCGCGGCATGAGCGGTCTTCTCCATCACGGCGTAGTCGATCGAGATCGCCTTTGCCGCGGCGAATGCCGATGCATCGAGCTTGACGAAGCCGAGATCGCGCGTCGCCGACGCAACCGACTGCTCCACCGAGGCAATGCTGTCCGCATCGACGTTGCGATACTCGTCGAGCAGCACGCTGGCGCGGAACATGAAGTTGCCGCTATTCCAAAGGTAACCCGCATCGATATAGCCTGCCGCCGTCGCGGCATCCGGCTTCTCGACGAATTTTGCCACCGCGCGCACCTCGCCGGCGACTACCTCACCGGGGCTGATGTAGCCGTATTCGGTGGCGGGTCGTTCCGGCTTGACGCCGAAGGTTACGATGCGGCCGGCTTCAGCAGCCACCAACCCGCCGCGGCACGCCGCAACGAAGGCCGGCGTGTCGCGCACCAGATGGTCGGCGGCAAGCGCCAGCACGATCGCTTCGCCGTCACGGCTCTGCGCGAATGCCGCACCGGCTGCAATGGCCGGCCCGGAGTCGCGGCGCATCGGCTCGAGCAGCACGTCGGCCTCGCGGCCGATCTCGGCCAGCTGCTCCAGCACCATGAAGCGATAGGCCTCGTTGGTGATCACGATCGGCCGTTCGAACAGGCCGGCATCGGAGACCCGCAGCAGCGTCTCCTGGAAGGTCGAGCGCGCCCCGAACAGCGACAGGAACTGCTTCGGATGCACCTCGCGTGACGCCGGCCAAAGTCGCGTGCCTGCGCCGCCACACATGATCAGGGGAATAATTCGTCCGTTCATCGATGCCTCAAGTCCTGTCGTGACCGCGGTTGCCCCATCAAAATTACGCACCGGCTGCCGCGGCCGACAGCCCTGTTGCCCGGTGGACGCTATCAGAGACCAGGACCACGCGCCCCTGGGCGCCCGGTCGAATTTTACCGGTATTGTGCCCCCCGGTGAGCGCCTTGCCCCTTCCTTCCCGCCTCTTTAGCCGCCCGGTCAAGCTTGCCGCAATAGGGACCCGCACGGCTATTGCCAGATCGGTCTGGAAACCATACCAAGGCGACGAATTTGGGCGCGCGAAAGCGTTTTGCGCTGTTTTTGACACATTCCGAAACCTGGTAGCGCGAGCGAGATGCGCCGAATCCTGCTTTCCGCCGTCAAGATCCTGATCTCAGCCGCGCTGCTCTATTTCTCGCTGCGCAAGGTCAATCTGTACGATCTGGCCTCCCGCATCCAGGTCGAGAGCCTGGGCTGGCTCGGCCTCGCGATTGCGGTCACCTTCCTGCAGATCTTTCTCGGGGTGCTACGCTGGCGCGAGATCAGCGTCGAGTGCGGCGCACCGCTGGAGACCGCGCAGGCGATGCGCTTCAACGTGATCGGCACCTTCTTCAACCAGACCCTGCCGTCCTCGATCGGCGGCGACGCCGTGCGGCTCTGGCTGGTCGCCCGCGCCGGGGCGGGCTGGCGGGCCGCCACCTATTCGATCTTCGTCGACCGCGCGGTCGGACTGATCGCGCTCGCCATCGTGATCGCCGCCACCCTGCCCTGGAGCTATCGGCTGATTTCCGATTCCCACGGCTGGACGGCATTGCTGCTGCTCGACCTCGCCGCACTCGCAGCCGGATTTGGCTTTCTGCTGATCGGCGTGTTGCCGTGGCCGTGGCTCAAGCAATGGTGGGCGACGCATCACATCCACGCCTGCGCGGTCATCGCGAACCGGGTGCTGTTCAGCCGCGAGCATGGATTGAGGGTCGCAACGCTTTCGATCGCCATCCACGTGGTAACCGTTGTGATCGGCTGGTGCGTGGTGAAGTCGATCACGGCCCCGGTCACGTTCGGCGATATCTTCCAATTGTTGCCGCCGGTGATGCTGATCACGATGATGCCGATCTCGATCGCCGGTTGGGGCGTGCGCGAAGCCACGATGGCGCTGGCCTTCGGCTATGCCGGATTGATCGCCAATGAGGGCGTCAACATCTCGCTGCTGTTCGGCGCGGTGTCGTTCGTGGTCGGCGTGTTTGGCGGGCTGGTATGGATCCTGAGCCCGGAAAAGGCCGTCAAGGGTGCGGAACCGATCGTAGTGCCCGGAGCACAATAGCTGATCATATGAGCAGTTTCGAAATTCTCCTGTCCTTCATCGCAATGGGCCTCGCTGCGGCGATCTCCGCCTTCCTGATCCAGGTAACGCGGCCGCTGCTGCTGCGCGTGGCGTTGGCGAAGCCGAACGCGCGCTCGTCACATCGCATTCCGACACCGCAGGGCGCAGGCATCGCTGTCACAGCGGCCACGCTGTTCGCGGCCGGAGCCGCGATTGTTATGGCCGGTGCACCCGACCTGACGATTCCCTTGATCGTGTTCGGAGCCAGCCTGTTCATTGCGGTCGTCGGCTTTGTCGATGACATTCGTCCACTGCCGGTCGCGCCGCGATTGCTGCTGCAGGCCACGGCCGTCGCAGCCGTGGTGTTCGCCGCACCTTCCAATCTTAAGATCATCTCGGGCTGCCCGTTCTGGCTCGAGCGCGGCCTGCTCGTGGTGGCTGGCCTGTGGTTCGTCAATCTTGTCAACTTTATGGACGGGCTCGACCTGATGACGGCGGCCGAGGCCGTGCCGATCACGCTGGTAATCGCTCTGCTCGGCTGCTCTAATCATGTCCCGGCAGCCGCGGGGTTGGTTGCGGCGGCACTATGCGGGGCTCTGCTTGGGTTCGCTCCATCCAACCGGCCGGTCGCCAGGATATTTCTTGGCGACGTCGGCAGCCTGCCGATCGGCTTGTTGGTTGGCTGGTGCCTCCTGGAGCTTGCCTTCCGCGGGCAAGTCGCTGCCGCGCTGCTGTTGCCGCTTTATTATCTGGCTGATGCGACCGTGACGCTGCTCCGCCGCATGGCGCGGCGTGAGCCGTTTTGGGTCGCGCACCGCTCGCACTTCTATCAGCGAGCGACGGACAATGGCCTCACGGTGCGGCGGGTCGTTGGCGAGGTCTTTGGGCTAAACGTCGTGCTCGCCCTACTTGCGCTTACGTCGATTGCCTTTGATTCCACGATCGCGAACATACTCCTGCTGTTGGTGGGCGCGCTTGCGGTCGCTGTGCAGTTGTCCCGATTCTCGCGACCGCCACCAACTTGAATACCACGAAAGCCCGCCTGAATTCGGCGAGCTTGCCAGCAGCAGTACGTGCTTGCACAATTTCTCAAGATTCCGATTATCTTGCAAAAATGAGCTATTCCGCAACGGAGATCGATAAAAGCGACTGTTCAAATTGAAGCGACGAATGTCAGGCCGCAGTCGATCCGAACTCTGACGTAGCATCGTGTAGCAGAGATCGTGCGGTCGCGAGGTCGTCTTTATCGATCGCGCCTTCAACGCTGAAATCCACTTGCGCGGCATCGACATCGATAGCTGGCTGGGCTTAGCGGCCCAAAACCCAAGAGTCCCAAGGTTGACTGACTAGCAAACAGTAATTCGATCAATCACACGCTTGAACGCATCCGCCAACGCTTGTCGATATATCTCAGCAGATGCTTAGTTAGGCCCAATATCCATACTGGCTCGATTCCTTTCTCAGTCGAGATCAACATCACGTCGCCGCGAACGATGCATCGGCAACGTTCCCCGTACCAAAGATGCTTCTCTTGGCAACTTCGCTCCAGTCACGCTCAAGAATAGGGAAGCGCTTGAGTGCTGCAGCGTGAAAACAATGATCGGCTTAAAATCAATCATCGACAGCGTGCGACGCGGTCGCGACCTCTGATGTCCGCGATCAACTCAATAGCTGCACCAGCCCCCCGCGCACTACAAAGCGCAGACTCTGAATTCTCGATCACCAAAAGGCCGCACCGCACCGAATGTCGCAACACGATCGCAGGTTTCAGCACCAATCGCCGTTCCGCCACCAAGCCATGATGACTAACCCGCTTTTCACCAAGGTCTCGAGCGGAGCGTGATCAATCCTTTCGCTCGACGCAGCAGCAGCAGTTGCTCTGTAGCAATGCCGGTCAGGCACGGTGCGTCGCCCCTTTCTAACGACGGAGAGCGCCTAGCTATGCGCTTCCGGCTCGAAGGCGATGGCGCCATAATTGCGCGCTTGATCGCCCTCCGACGTCTCACGAAGTTCAGAAGCGAGGATTCTAGGTCATCGATACAGCCAACTACTCGGATGCCACGAATTAATTGGCCACAGTCGGCATTCGACGGCAAAAATACACCAACTGGCCAGAGACGCTCGATGGCACAGTGTTCAGATGCCGCGCAGCCCAATTTCGGCATCGGTGACCCGTCCCACCAACCCCACGGACGCGGCATTGTCGGATTAATACGACTGCGACGCGGAAGATACTCATTGCATCAGGCCGCGACGTAAATCGCGATTTTTGCAGTAGATCGCTGCACTGAAGAGCATGAGCAGAACGCGCACCATGGCTAGAAGGACGCCCCTCGAAACTAGATAAAGGCTCGCCAGCAGCGCAAGTGCTGCCACGAGCGCATCGGGAACTAGAATTAGGAAGTTGCGCAGAGTGAAGCCGCCATCTAACGGACGGGTTAGCTAACAACCGCAGGGGCGCAACTGGACAAGCGCAGGCTGCTTAGAGCATCTCTAGGACGGTGTGCCAGCGATCATGGAACGGCGTCAGAATCAAGTTCTAGTCCGGTCCTTTCTCCTTTCAGCGCGATTCCGCCCGCAACTCCAACGGCCAACACGTACATCCACCCTTCGTGAAAATCGAAGATATGTGAATTAAACAAGGAAGTAGAGACATTCTGCACAACGGCAAGAATTCCAACACAACTAGCTAACCCTCCGCCCCGAAAAAGAAGGAAGTGAAGCGCCCACATCGCGTATAATATTATAATGCCAACAAGCCCCCACTGCACAGCGACGTTCAGCGTTTGATTGTGGGGATTTCCGATCACTTCGCCCGACGCCATGCTCGGACCACCCGTCGCAACGCTTTCGAACAGTCCACGCGTCGATCCGGTCCCGTGACCGATCAAAGGCGCCTCCACAAAGAACCCGAGCGACTTCTTCCAGAACTCAAGCCTTAGCCCGATAGAGGTCGGAGCATCTTGTTGCTTGTAGAGTTCATACTCGCGAGTGAATTTCTCGGCGGTCCATCGCAATTGCGGCGAGGCATACCAAGAGATCGCAGCCAGCGCGGCAATGGCACACAGGATGGCGATAACACTCCGCCAGCGCAAATGCAGCAATCCAGAAGCTGCAAACATGATCGGAACTGTTACCAGTGCCGTTCGTGATACCACGACGAATGCCATGTTGGCGAAAAAGCTCAGAGTAACCGCGATAAGCAATGCGGCCGGTAGAATACGCTTTTCACGCAATAGCCCGATGATTGGATAAACTAGCGCTACCGCGCATAACGTGAATTCCTGGCTCTGGTTGATGTAGTCCTTAACAAAGATGCCGCGCTCGGCGTGGCCGACCGGTTTGAGTGAGAGGCCGGGATACAACAGGATGAGCCACGACATCATCATCAGTAGCGTGCAGGATATGAGGAAGGCAACAAAGACCCAGTTGCCACGCTCCGAGCGCTGAAAATGATAGAGTAGGACCGGAAGCACCAAGAGCTTCGTCGTTGGGCCAACTGCGTAGAGTCTGGCGTTCCAGGGCGCATCCGACCACAGCGTGCCGAACAGCGCAAGGCCGAACAGCATGATCGGCGCCAAGCAGATCGGGCGCTTCAGCAATCCCCAAAACGCCTTCAGGTCGACCGTCGGCGCTATTGCGATCAGCAATACTACGCCGAAGATGCCGACCAGCGAGGTCGACCATGGCAGCGACAGCGCGATCAGGATCGCTACCGTATCGGTCGCGGTTTGCCAGCGGGCAGGATCGCGCCAAGGCGACAACGTCGATGTGGGTACTGAAGAGGCCATGCTTGCGCTCACGCTTTGCCCTCGCGGGCCCGGACAACCAGCGACGTCGTGCTGTGGCCGGGCAGGATCTCGACCAGCACCACCTCGCCGCCGGCGGCCTCGACGATCTCGTGGCCGACCACCTGCTCGCGGGTGTAGTCGCCGCCCTTGACCAGCACGCTCGGCCGCACCTTCGTGATCAGGTTGATCGGCGTGTCCTCCTCGAAGATCGCGACGAGGTCGACGGCTTCCAGCGCCGCCAGCACCTCGGCGCGGGCGCGCTCGTTCTGCACCGGACGCCCCTCGCCCTTCAGCCGCTTCACCGAGGCATCGCTGTTCAATCCGACGATCAGGCGGTCACATGCGCTGCGCGCGGCGGTCAGCACCTTGACGTGGCCGGGATGCAGGATGTCGAAGCAGCCATTGGTGAAGCCGATCCGCAAATCCTGCCGGCGCCATTCCTCGAGATACGCATCGATATCGCCGCCGGCCGGAACGATCTTCTCCTCGGCCGCGAGCAAAGCGTGCGGCAGGATCCTTCGCCGCAATTCGGCGGACCTGACGATCGCGGTGCCGGTTTTGCCGACCGCAACCGCCGCCGCCGCACTCGCGATCCGTAGCGCGCCGTCCCAGTCGGCACCGCCGGCGAGCGCGAGCGCCAGCGCCGCAGCAACGGTATCGCCGGCCCCGGAGACGTCGCGCACCTTGACCGGCAGCGCCGGCACATGGATCGATCCGCCCTCCCGCGTCACCAGCGTCATGCCGCGCTCGCCCTGCGTCACCAGCATTGCCTCGCAATCGGCGAGATACATCGCATCGGGCGCGGCCTGCGCGATGCTGTCCTGGCTGTCGGCGCGGCTGCGGGTCGCCTCGGCGAATTCCTTGCGGTTCGGCGTCAAGACGGTCGCGCCGCGATAGATCGCAAGGTTGGCGCTCTTGGGATCGACGATCACGCGCTTTTTCGCCTGGCGCGCCGCGTCGATCACGTTGCGGATCACCCGCGCGGTGAGCACGCCCTTGGCATAATCCGAGAGCAGCACGATGTCGGCCTGCGCAAGACGCGGCAGGATCGCGTCGATCAGCTGCTGCTCGACCGCCGGCGTGGCCGGCGCGGCGAGCTCCCAATCGGAGCGCAGCATGTGGGTCGAGAACTGCTCGGAGACGAAGCGCACCTTGCGCGTGGTCGGCCGCGCGGCGTCGCGCACCAGCACGGCCTCGATGCCGGCCTCTTTCGCCAGCGCCTCCGATAGCATCGTGCCTGCGGCATCCTCGCCGATCAGGCCGACGAAAATGCAGCGCCCGCCGAGCGAGGCGATATTGCGCGCGACATTGCCGGCGCCGCCGATATTGATCTCGCTGCGCCTGACCGCGATCACCGGCGCCGGCGCCTCCGGTGAGATCCGCGACACCTCGCCATAGACGAACTCGTCGAGCATGAGGTCGCCGACGCAGAGCACGGTCTGGCCGGACATTGCACGGGAGATCACTTCAAAATCAAACATCAGTCACCGTCATCCGCTCTAGCGATAGCGATCCGCGCGATCGAGGAAGCCGTTCACATAGGCCCCGACCGCGTCTTCCAGGCGGGTGAATCCGCCATTGTATCCGGCGTGCGCGAGACGATCGACGACGCTCTCGGTGAAGTATTGGTAGCTGCCGCGAATCTGCTCGGGCATGTCGACATACTCAATGTTCGGCGGAAGGCCGAGCGCGCCATAGGCCGAGACGATCAGGTCCTTGAAGCTGCGCGCCTTGCCGGTGCCGACATTGAACAGGCCGGAGACCCGCGGCGTCGCGATCAGCCACATCATCACCCGCACGACGTCGTCGACATAGATGAAGTCGCGGCGCTGATCGCCGTCGGCGATCCCCTCGCGATGCGACTTGAACAGCTGCACGACGCGGCCCGCTTTGATGTCGTCGAAGCGGCGCGCCAGCACGCTCATCATCGAGCCCTTGTGATATTCATTCGGGCCGAACACGTTGAAGAATTTCAGCCCCGCCCATTGCGGCGGCATAGGCTCGCCCTTCGCGACGCGCCCGGCGACCGCAAGGTCGAACAGCTGCTTGCTCCAGCCGTACAGGTTCATCGGCCGCAGCCGCTTCAGCGCCTCGACCGACGCGTCGTCGTCAAAGCCCTGATCGCCGTCGCCATAGGTGGCCGCCGACGAGGCATAGATGAACGGCGTGGCATTCGCGGTGCACCAGTCGAGCAGCCGCATCGAAAGACGGAAATTGGTTTCGATCACCAGATCGCCATCGGTCGCGGTGGTCTCGGAGATGGCGCCGAGATGGATGACGGCGGAAAGCCGCCGCCCCTTCAGCCAGCCGCCGAGCTCGGCGGGAGGAACGACGTCGGCCAGCTGGCGCTTGGCCAGGTTCCGCCACTTGCCGTCGTGCCCAAGAATGTCACAGACCGCGACGTCGCTGTGCCCGGCGTCATTCAACGCGGCCACGACGTTCGAGCCGATAAAACCGGCGCCCCCGGTTACCAGAAACATGATGAAATCCCGCCAGATTCCTTTGCAGCCGCCAGCTTTGCCCCACTCCCGCGCCACAGGCAACGACGGCTTTACCTCTTATCGCGAACCGGTTACCGACTTGGCCGCGCTGGCGCGGCCTTGGCCCATTTAGAAATGAATATTGATTCAATATCTGATATCGAAACCCAGGATGCCGAGGATACCAGACCCATCCTCGTCGTGCCCTATTTATGGATCGGCGATTTCGTGCGCGGCCACACGGTGGTCAGGGTGCTCCGCAAGCGCTGGCCCAACCGGCCGGTCGACCTCCTGACATCAAGGCTTTGCGCCCCTCTGGTCGACTATATGCCCGGTGTCCGCGCCGGGATCGTCTTCGACTTGCCGCGCAGCCGGCTGGCGCTGGCCCGGCAGCGGGCGCTGGCGGCCGAGTTTCGGGAGCGGAACTATGCCACCGCGCTGGTGCTGCCGCGCACCTGGAAGGCGGCCATCGCGCCGGCCCTGGCGGGCATCCCGGAGCGGGTCGGCTTCTTCGGCGAGGCGCGGTTCGGCCTGATCAACGCAATGCGATGGGGCGAGAAGCAGCAGCCGCGCTTCATCGACAAGAACGCCATTCTGGCGCTGCCCGATGGCGCCGCCCGCCCGCCGGAATGGCCGGTGCCGCAACTCCGGGTTCCCGCCGACGACGTCAGCCGGTGGCGACAGGCCAACGGCCTCGGCAGCGGTCCGGCCATCGCGCTCGGACCCGGCTCGGTCGGGGTCTCGAAGCGCTGGACCTATTATCCGGAAGCCGCGCGGCTGTTCGCCGAACACGGCTTCGACGTCTGGGTGGTCGGCGGGCCCGGCGAGAAGGCACTGGCACAGGAGATTGTGGCCGCCGGTGGCGCCCGGGTCCGTGATCTCACCGGCACCGATCTGCGCAACGGCGTGCTGGCGATGGCCGCGGCCAGTGTCGCCATCTCCAACGACTCCGGGCTGATGCACATCGCGGCCGCGATCGGCACCCCGACCATGGGCATTTTCGGCCCGACCGATCCCTATCTCTGGGCCCCCCTCAATGGCCTCGCCGCGACCGTGCGGCAGACCAAGAGCAAGCTGCCGTGCCAGCCGTGCCAGCGCACGGTCTGCACCATGAACGACCATCGCTGCATGCGCGACATCGCGGCCGAGGAGGTCGTCGGCATCGCCGAGCGCGTGCTGGCTCAGATCAACGCGCGATAGACCTTGGCGATGGCATTGGCCTCGGCATCGAGGCTGAACTTATCCACAACTCGTTGGCGCGCCCGCGCCCCCATCGCTTCAGCCGCTGCCGGATCGCGCATCAAAGGCTCGAGCGCTGCCGCCAGCGCGTCCGCATCGCCGGGCGGCGTCAGCACGCCGGTGACACCGTCTTCGACCACGAACTCGGCGGCGCCCGCCCGCGCGGCCACCAGCGCCGCGCCAGCCGACATCGCCTCGATCAAGGTGAGGCCAAAGCCTTCATTGCGCGAGGTGAAGGCGTAGATCGTCAGCCGCTGGTACCAGCGCACGACATCCTCGATCGGCAATTCACCCGTGATGATGATGCGCGATTGCAGACCGGCGGCCTCGATCTTGCGCTTCAGCTCATTGGCAAAGGCCAGTTGCTCCGGCACCACGGCGCCGACAATGACGGCGGTGAAATCGGGATAGCGCGGCAGCAGCCTGCACATCGCCTCGACGAACACATCGCTGCCCTTCTGCGCGCGCACCCGCCCGAAGCAGCCGACTGCATAGCGCCCCGGCAATCCGCTCTCGGCGAAGGCGCTCGCGCGATCGGCCGGCGGCGCATAACGGTCGGTGTCGACGCCGTGCATCACCACGGTGGCCTCGCGCTTGAGATACGAGGCCGACAACGGGCTGGTCGCGATGATCGCGTCCATGTTGCGGATCAGCCAGCGCGTCAGCCAGGTGTGATGACGCTGCGCGGCCGAGGTGAACAGCAGCTTCAGCGGCCAGCCGAGCGCACGCAGCAGCAGCCCTGCGATCATCTCGTCATTGCGCCGCGCGTGCCAGATCACAGGTTGCGCGCGCCGCCACAGCCGCATCAGATCGGCAAATCGCAACGCGTCGATGCCGTCAGGCCGATGCGAGCCGAGCCAGCCTGCGCGAAACATCTTTGCAAGCTTGGGCGCGACCATGCGGTTGGTCGCGGTGACACCCGAATAGCGTCGGTGCAGGTTCGGCACGATGAGCTGCAGCTCGCCGGCAGGTGTGTTCTCGATCGGCACGCAAGTCTCCGTTTCGCGCCAGTTCCTATACGCAACATTAAGCATAGTGGCCAGTTCGGCCGCGGCGAAACCCCCTCTTCACCGCACTGCCGCTAGCATCATCAGTTAAAGATATCGGGAGAGCTCTATCCATGACCGTGCTCGTGACCGGCGGTGCCGGCTATATCGGAAGTCACATGGTTCATGCGCTGGTCGATGCCGGCGAGAGCGTCATCGTCGTCGACAATCTCTCCACCGGCTTCTCCGCGTTCCTGCCCGAAGGCGTGCCGCTGTTCATCGGCGATGCCGGCGACGAGAACCTGGTCGAGGGCGTGATCGCACAGCATGGCATCGACAGCATCATCCATTTCGCCGGCTCGGTCGTGGTGCCGGATTCGATGCGCGATCCGCTCGGCTATTACCGCAACAACACCATGACGACTCGCAGCCTGCTCAACGCCGCCGTGAAGGGCGGCGTCAGCCGCTTCATCTTCTCCTCGACCGCGGCCGTTTACGGCAATCCGGACCAGGTGCCGGTGCCGGAGATCGCGCCGACCCGTCCGCTGTCGCCCTACGGCTCGTCGAAGCTGATGACCGAGATCATGCTGCACGATGTCGCCTCCGCCCATGGCATGAACTATGTCGTGCTGCGCTACTTCAACGTCGCAGGCGCGACCCGAAGGGCCGGGTCGGTCTTGCCACCATCGGCGCCACCCATCTGCTCAAGATCGCGGTCGAGGCCGCGACCGGACAGCGCGCCAAGATCGACGTGTTCGGCACCGACTATCCGACCCAGGACGGCAGCTGCGTCCGCGACTTCATCCATGTCAGCGACCTCGTCGAGGCGCATCGCTCGGCGCTGGCCTATCTGCGCGCGGCGGGCAGTCGGTGACGATGAACTGCGGCTATGGCCGCGGCTATTCGGTGCTCGAGACCATCGAGGCGGTGCGCCGGGTCTCGATGCGCAATTTCGCCGTCGCTTATGCCGCGCGCCGGCCCGGCGACATCATGACCATGGTGGCGGATACGAGAAGGATCCGCTCGTTGCTCGACTGGACCCCGCGCTACGATGATCTCGAGACCATCGCGAGCCACGCGCTGGCCTGGGAGGAGAAGCTGTTCCGGGAGCGCGGCGGCGCTGCGCGACAGGCAGAATCGGCCTAAAAATCAAGCCGTTATCAAGCCGTTATTGTGCTTGAAAAAGCCCCGCCAAGCGGGCAAGGAGGTCCGCAACCCTGACGGCCGGCGCTGCCCGCCGTCAATGGAACGCGGATGGCTCAGTTTCCAAAGAAAATTACCGACGATCCCTACGGTGCGGCGATCCTGATCCGCCGCCTGGTCACGGAACAGGGGATCACCTACTGGCGGCGCTATCTGACGGCGTTCGCCCTGATGGCGGTTGCGGCCGGCTCGACGGCGGCCGCCACCTATGTGCTCGGCCAGGTCATCAACCAGGCCTATGTCGACAAGAACATCCCCGGCATCGCCATGTTCGCCGGGGTCACGGTGGTGCTGCTGTTCGTCAAGGGCGTGGCGACCTACGGCCACATGGTGATCCTGTCGAAGATCAGCAACGCGATCCTGGCGCGGAACCAGCGCCAATTGTTCGCCAAGCTGATGAGCGAAAGCATCGGCTTCTTCTCGCAGCGGCACTCCTCGGAATTCCTGGCGCGGCTCACCGCCGGCGCCAAGTCGATCACCGACGTGCTCAACATGCTCGTCAATGCGATCGGCCGCGACTTCCTGATGCTGATCAGCATGCTCGCCGTCATGGTCTGGCAGGACCCGCTGATGTCGTTCATCGGGCTGGTGGCGGTGCCGCCGGCGATGCTGATGCTGCGCAGGCTGGTGAAGCGGATCAAGGGCCTCGCCCACAACCAGTTCACCGGCACCGCCGACATCATGGAGACGATGCAGGAATCGCTGCAGGGCATCCGCACCGTGAAGGCGTTCACGCTGGAAGACACTATGCAGCAGCGGATCGACGAGAACATCGCGATCGTCGAGAGCAACGCCAACAAGATGGCGCGCGTCGCCAACCGCTCCAACCCGCTGATGGAGATGCTCGGCGGCTTCGCGGTCGCCGGCTGCCTGATGTATGGCGGTTACAGCGTGGTCGCGCTCGGTTCCACGCCCGGCCAGTTCTTCACCTTCCTGACCGCCTTCCTGATGGCGACCGAGCCGGCCAAGCGGCTGGCGCGGCTCAACATCGACCTCAACAGCCAGCTGGTCGGCGCGCGAATGCTGCTCGAGGTCGTCGACAGCCCGGCGAGCGAGCAGGCCGACGACGACAAGCCGGCGCTGCAGCTCTCCGACGCGCGGATCGAACTGCGCGACTTGAGCTTCGCCTACCGGCCCGGCGAGCCGGTGCTGAACCGCATGAGCTTCGTCGCCGAACCCGGCAAGGTGACCGCGCTGGTCGGTCCCTCCGGCGGCGGCAAATCGACGGTGCTGGCCCTGCTGCTGCGCTTCTACGAGACGAGCGAGGGCGAGATCCTGATCGACGGACAGTCGATCTCCCAGGTCTCGCGCAAGTCGCTGCGCCAGCAGACTGCCTATGTCGGCCAGGACGTCTATCTGTTCCGCGACACCATCCGCGCCAACATCGCGTTCGGCAAGCAAGGTGCCAGCGAGGCCGAGATCGTCGACGCCGCCAAGGCCGCCTGCGCGCACGACTTCATCATGAGCTTCCCGCTCGGCTACGACACGCCGGTCGGCGAGCACGGCACGCAACTGTCCGGCGGCCAGCGCCAGCGCATCGCGGTCGCCCGCGCGCTGATCAAGAACGCGCCGATCATCCTGCTCGACGAGGCCACCGCCGCGCTCGATTCGGAGTCCGAGAAGCAGGTGCAGGAAGCGATCGAGCATCTCTGCCAGGGCCGCACCACGATCGTGATCGCGCACCGCCTGCACACCATCATGCATGCCGATGCGATCCTGGTGGTCGAGGGCGGCGAGATCGTCGAGCGCGGGCGCACGAGGAGCTGCTGCGCCGCGGCGGCCGCTACGCCTCGTTCTTCCGCCTGCAGCACCACCACGATCCGTCGCCGCTGGCGTTGGCGCCGATCAGCGCCACGGGCTGATCATCCCTTGCCGTCCTTGGCGACAATGCCTGCGCGCAGCACGCGCAGGACGTTGCCGCCCATGACCTTGCGGATGTCGTCCTCGGAGAAGCCGCTCGACATCAGCGCCTGGGTCACGGCGGCAATCCCGCTCGCATCGAATCCCGTGGTGGTCGAGCCGTCGAAATCCGAGCCGAGGCCGACATGGTCGATCCCGACGAGGTCGCGGACATGGGCGATTGCGCGCGCGACATTGTTCGGATCGAGCGAGCAGACCGCGCCTTGCCAGAAGCCGATGCCGACCACGCCGCCGGTGCGCGCGACGCCCCTCACCTCATCGTCGGTGAGATTGCGGTTGACCTTGCAGGTCGCCTGAACGCCGCCGTGGCTCGAAACCACCGGGCGGCTCGCCATCGCCAACACATCTGCAACCGTCGCGTGGCTCGCATGGGCGAGGTCGACGATCATTCCCATCGCCTCCATCCGCTGCACCACCTGCCGGCCGAGCGGCGTCAGCCCGCCCTTGGCCACGCCGTGCATCGAGCCTGCGACATCATTGTCGAAGAAATGCGCGAGACCGGCCATCCGGAATCCGGCGGCGTAGAGCACGTCGAGATTGTCGATGTTGCCCTCGAGATCCTGCAGGCCCTCGATCGAGAGCATTCCGCCGACCACCGTCATGCCGTTCTTGCGGTCCGCGAGCAGGCGGTCGATATCGGCCGCGGTCGTGATCACGCGCAGCCGTCCGGCGGACTTGTCGGCGAAGCTGTGCAGTTTCTCGGCATGCCACAGCGAGCGCTGCAGCAACGAGAACCACGTCCGCATCGGCTGCAGGTCGATGATGGCGAGGTTCGTGATCGTGTCGGTGTCGCCGGCGTTGGCATCATAGTTCTGGCCCTTCGGCGACTTGGTGACCGACGAGAACACCTGCAGCGCGTAGCGGCCCTCGATCAGGCGCGGCAGGTCGATATGGCCGCGATCCGATCGCGCGATCAGGTTGCGCTTCCACAGCAGGCTGTCCGCATGCATGTCCGCGACGTCGAGCGTCGCCTGCAAGGCCTGCGCGGCGGGCGTGATGTCCACGGCTACGCGCTGGACCTTGTTCTGCCCCCGGTCGATCCGTTCCGGGGCGACCACAAAGAACCGCACGGCGGAAACGAACAGGACCGCGGCAATCAGGGCAAGGCCGATCGAAAGCCACCTCCGCATCGGTATCACCGCCCTCGCTGGCCGAAGCCGGCCGCGCTCGGCGGAAAGCTGGCCTCACCTCTGCGCCTGACGCAACCGCAGCCTCTAGCCCCCAGCGCCGTAACCGCGTAAAAACCGCCCGCGCTCCCTCCTTCAACCCTCCGGGACCCGTTCATGAACGCCGCCTCCACCGTCATTCCGCTTCCCCCGCAGCCCTCGCTTCCCGTCGTCGGCGAATCCGGCACCTATCCGGTCCGTCGCATCTGGTGCGTCGGCCGCAACTATCTCGAGCATATCAGGGAGATGGGCAATGACGAGCGTGCGCCGCCGTTCTTCTTCGGCAAGCATGCCGACATGCTGGTGCCTGATGGTGCGACGATCCCCTATCCGCCGCTGACCAAGGACCTGCATCACGAGGTCGAACTGGTGGTGGCGATGAAGAGCGGCGGGCTCAACATTCCCGCCGACAAGGCGCTCGAGCATGTCTACGGCTATGCCGTCGGCATCGACCTGACCCGCCGCGACCTGCAGATCGCCTCGCGCAAGAAGGAGCGGCCCTGGGAGATCGGCAAGTCGTTCGACTATTCCGCGCCCTGCTCCGCGATCCAGCCGGCCTCGAAGATCGGCCACCCCTCGAGCGGCAAGATCTGGCTCACCGTCAACGGCAAGGAAGCGCAGAAGGGCGACCTCAACGAATTGATCTGGAACGTGCCTGAGATCATCTGGCAGCTCTCGCAGCAGGTGAAGCTCGCCGCCGGCGACATCATCATGACCGGCACCCCCGCCGGCGTCTCGCAGCTGCAGGTCGGCGACAAGCTCGAATGCGGCGTCGACGGCGTCGGCAAGCTCGCCGTGACGATCGGCAAGCCCGAGTAGACTCCGGATCCGATCCGCCCGCAGACCGCGGCCCCGAACCAGGTTCGGGGCCGTTTGCGTTTTCAGAACTGCTCGTGGCCGGGATGGTTGGGGTCGCCCATATACCCGCCGCCGCCGCTGCCACCCGCGCTGTCACCACTGTAACCACTTCCGAGTGAGGGCTGCGGATCGACCGGCTGGCGATGCGGGCCGCCCGAGCCGCCCGGCGGCAGTTTCGCGCCGACATTCTTCGGCGGCGCCATGGGAAGTCTGCCCGCCTGTGCGGAGCCCAGCGCGGTAACGCCGAACGCGACAACGGCAGCGAAAGCAATAAGCGAATTGCGTGTCATGCGACGTCTCCTTGAACTCGGGCCGGGCACCACGCGCCAGCTCCGACGCCGCACTGTTCGCATGATTGCAGCAGCCCGCCTGTGACGTGGGTCACGCTCAATCCCGGTCGCATCCCAACGACCGCGCATGGCCGGGAAACCCCGGACCAGAGGTCCGGGACTTTCCGCTGCGTGTGGTCAGCGCATCGTGCCGGGCATGCAGGGCGGTTCGGTGAAGGGCGCGGTCGCGAACGATCCGACGTTCGGCGCACGCACGCAATCAGTCGTCTTGCTGCTGACCGGTGTCGTCGTCGCCGTCATCGAGGCATGGGCACGCCGCGCCGCAGCATTGTTGTGGGCGGCCGACGCCTGAGCCGAATACGCAGCTGCCGCAACCAGCGCAAGCGCAGCGAAGGTCAATTTGGTCATAGGAATTCTCCGCGTGGATGAAGCCGACCAAGCTCGGCTCCTGTGACCCAAGACCGTCAACGTTCGAAAATATTTCCTCACGCGCGATCACCGAACCGCGATCGCCTCCCATCGCATCAGATGGAGCGGGGAATACCGGAATGACAGCGGCACTCCATTCACCAGGGCCGCGCACAACGCGGCGATAATGACATGGAGATTTCTCATGAGCGATCTTCGGCGCCTGGGCAAACAGATTGGCCTCGCTGCAATCCTGTCCGCGGCATTGGCGACCTCGTCCTTCACACAATCGGCGGTGCAGGAGCCCAACGCTTACGCTTCAAATGAAACCGCTACGCGACCGTGGTCGGCGCCGGTTGGCCATCGCCAGCCACGCGCCGCCGACATTCCGGCGGCGGCATCGGCGTCGCAGCAGACCATCGATCAGGAGGATGCGATCGTCGACCGCAAGATCAGGGGCATTTGCCGCGGTTGCTAGAGCATGATCCGGAAAAGTGCGAAGCGGTTTTCCGGAGAGATCATGCTCAAAAGAAAGGGTCAATCCGCGATCGCGCCCGCAGTGGCTCCTAATGTCTTTCGGCGGCCTGTGGCGCGGCCGGGCCGAGATGCGTCTTCTCGTATTCGAGCCACAGCTCGAGCAGCGCCATGAACGCGACCACAGCACCCGCGGCGATGGCAAAATGCATCGCGCGGGTGTGGGTGAAGCCGAGCAGCCAGGGCGAGACGATCAGCCAGCATCCGACGAACAGATTGATCCACTCCTCCCAGATCGCGAACGCGACGATCGCCGCCAGCGACATGATCGCGATGGCGGCACCACTGATCCTGAGATCGATCGCCGCCGTCGGATTGGCATGCGCGAACAACCACGGCGCAGCGAGCAGGACGATCGCTGCGGCAAGGTTATAGAGATCAAGCGCCGATTCCTTTCGCCATTTCACCATCTGCTTCTCCCATGCTTCTCAGACTCACCGCTGATGCACGGCCGCGGCGTTGATGTCCTTGCCGGTGTAGTCGGTCATCAGCGCGGTTGCGACCAGCGTGATGACGGCGCAGAGCGCGATGTAGATCGCGATCGCAGTCGACGAATGATAGGTGCCGAACAGCCAGGTCGCGATCAGCGGCGCGGGACCGCCTGCGATGACCGATGCGAGCTGGTAGCCGAGCGAGGCGCCGCTGTAGCGCAGGCGGCCGGTGAAGCTTTCGGCGATCAGGGCGGCCTGCGGCCCGTACTGCATATCGTGCGGAACCAGCGAGAGAATGATCGCAAGGAAGATGACCGGCACCGATCCGGTATTGAGCATCGCAAAGTAGATGAAGCCGAAGACGCCGGTCACCAACGCGCCGATCATGTACATGTTCTTGCGGCCGATCTGGTCGGACAGATGTCCGAACACCGGGATCGACACGAACGAGACCACCGAAGCCGACAGCACCGCGGTCAACAACATGTCTCGCGACATGTGCAGCGTCCCGACGCCGTAGGAGAACACGAAGGCGGTGAAGATGTAGAACGGCGCCTGTTCGGACATCCGCGCGAAGGCGGACAGCAGGATCTCCTTCGGATGATCGCGGATCACCGTCAGCATCGGCGTGCGGTCGACCTTGCGCTCGGCCAGCAGCTTGGTGAACACAGGCGTTTCCAGAATGCCGAGCCGGATGTAGAGGCCGACGCCGACTAGCATAATGCTGAGCGCAAACGGGACGCGCCAGCCCCACGCCAGGAACTGGTCGCCCGACATCTGGCTGAAGGCGAGCACGGCAAGATTGGCGAGGAACAGCCCGCACGGCACGCCGAATTGCGGCCAGGAGGCGATCAGGCCGCGCGAGCGATCGTTGCGTGCCCATTCCATCGACATCAGCACCGAGCCGCCCCATTCGCCGCCGACGCCGACGCCCTGGATGAAGCGCAGCACGGTGAGGATCACCGCGCCCCAGATGCCGATGCTGGAATAGGTCGGCACCAATGCCACTGCCGCGGTGGCCAATCCCATCAACAGCAGCGTCGCGATCAGCGTCGACTTGCGTCCGATGCGGTCGCCATAGTGGCCGAAGATCGCAGCGCCTATCGGCCGCGCGATGAAGCCGACCGCATAGATCGCGAAGGCTTCCAGCGTGCCGACCCAGGGATCGGAATGCGGAAAGAACAGCTTTGCGAAGACGAGGCCGGTGACGGTGCTGTAGAGGAAGAAGTCATACCATTCGATCGCGGTCCCGACCGTGGAGGCGATCACCGCGCGGCGCAGCTGGAGCTGATGCTCGGCTGGCGTGAGTTGGTTGGCGTCGCGGCCGGGTGACGTGCCGAGTGTCGAGCCGAGTGTTACCATGGGAGCGTCTCCCTCGGACAAGCCCCCGGTGGATGTCGCGTATTCGGGTCGTTTGAGTACAAACGACACGGCGCCCCGGAAAGTTCCCGCGGAATGGAACATGGAGGCTAGATCTTTAGTCGGCCGAGGCGATAGCCGAAGCCCTCGCCTGACCGCAGGCACCGCCGAGGTCGCGGCACGCTGATGCGTCCCGGGCCCTAAGGCCGATCGCTGCGCCGATAGGGAACGTAGCGCGGCGTCCAGACCTTGGCGTGGATGCGCGCCTCGACCTGGTCGATCGGAACATCCTTGGCGAGCCCCTCCTTGTGCGCCTGCAGCGCCACCGCCAGTGCGACCGTCAGCGCCACCTCGCGCAGCGCGCTGACCGGCGGCAAGAGATTGTGCTTCGGATTGTTGCGCGCCGGCGAGACGCTGGCGAGCGCCTTGGCGGCGGCCATGAACATGCCGTCGCTGACCCGGCTGGCGCCGACCGCGAGCGCGCCGACGCCGACGCCCGGGAAGATGTAGGAGTTGTTTGTCTGGTCGACCTTGAAGCGCGCGCCGTCGCGGGTGATCGGCGGGAACGGGCTGCCGACGCCGATCAGCGCCCGCCCCTCGGTCCAGGCCTCGATATCGACCGGCGCCGCTTCCTCGCGCGAGGTCGGATTGGACAGCGGGAAGATCACCGGCCGCGCATTGCACTCGGCCATCGCGCGCACGATCGGCTCGGAGAACGCGCCGGCCTGGCCGGAGACGCCGATCAGCACGGTTGGCCTCGCGTTGCGCACGACGTCGAGCAGCGCGATCTTGTCGGGATGGCTGAGCTGCCAGCCTGCGATCGCCGACTTGTTTTGCACGAACGGCAGCTGGAACGGGGCGAGCCCGCTCATGCCCTCGAGCAGCAGCCCGTCGCGGTCAACCATGAAGAAGCGCTTCGCCGCCTCGCTCTCAGGCAGGCCGGCATCGACCATCGCGGCGCGGATCAGGCTGGCGATGCCGCAGCCGGCGGAGCCGGCGCCGAGCACGGCGACGCGCTGCTCGGTCAGCGGCACCCCGGTGACGTTGATCGCGGAAAGCAAGGCGCCGGTCGCCACCGCCGCGGTGCCCTGGATATCATCGTTGAAGGTCAGGAGCCGGTCGCGGTAGCGCTCGAGCATCCGCGTCGCATTGTTCTTGGCGAAGTCCTCCCATTGCAGCAGAACGCGCGGCCAGCGCTTCACCACCGCCGAGACGAACGCCTCGATGAAGTCGTCATAGGCCTGGCCGCGAACGCGCTCGTTGCGCCAGCCGATATAGAGCGGATCGGCCAGGCAGTCCGGATTGTCGGTGCCGACGTCGAGCATGATCGGCAGCGTGGTCGCCGGATGCAGGCCGCCGCAGCCGGTGTAGAGCGCGAGCTTGCCGATCGGGATGCCCATGCCGCCGGCGCCCTGGTCGCCGAGGCCGAGGATGCGCTCGCCGTCGGTCACCACGATCGCCTCGACGTGATCGAAACGCGGATGGGCGAAGATGCGGTCGATCCGGTGCTGGTGCGGAATGCTCAGGAACAGACCGCGCGGCTTGCGAAACAGCCGGCTGAATTTCTGGCACCCCTCGCCGACGGTCGGCGTGTAGACGATCGGCAGCAGCTCTTCCAAATTGCCGACCAGGAGCGCATAGAACAGCGTCTCGTTGGTGTCCTGCAATTCGCGCAAGAAGGCATAGCGCTCGATGTCGGTCTCGTAGCCGCGCAACGCCTCGAGGCGGCGCGAGACCTGCTCGTCCAGCGTCAGGATGTTGGGCGGCAGCAGGCCGTGCAGATCGAACGCCTCGCGCTCCGCCTCGGAGAACGCCGTGCCCTTGTTCAGTTGCGGATCGGCCAACAGCTCGTAGCCGCTCAGCGCGGTGGTGGCGAAAACTCCTGCAGTCTCCGACATGACAAGGTCCCCTCAATGCGAAATGCCTGATGAAACTGTATCACCCTCGTGTAACGGATCGGAGCACGAAAGCTGCCGGGCAGCGCAAAGTTGAACGATAGTTGGCATCGCGGCTGGGTCGATGGACGTCGTGGAAAAGTCACTCAGGCAATGCACCGCTGCAACACCGTCGGACAAACATCAGCATACCTTGGTATAGCCTCGCTGAATCTTTGTGGTGCCCTGCGCTTACGCTCGTACAGTAGAGCGATGGCGCGTGATTCTTATACTCGCGGCTACTTCATCGGATGCACAGTTCCCGGTGTCTCTCTGCCGACACGATAGCAAGCCTCGCCCGGCGCGAGCTGTGTTGCGAAATCTGTGATCGGGATCACGGCTCCGGGGAGCGAAGCGCACGACTATTGCGGGAAGAACGCGGGTTCTCGAGGAACACTCAGATGATCGTCAACATTCAGAAGCTGGATGGCCTGTGGCACCTCATCGTCGGGTCGTGCAAGATCCGAACTCCGTTCCTGGAGACCCAGGATCGGGAGTGGGTCGTCGCCTACGCAAGGCGCGTCTACCCCGGCGCCAAGGTTTTCGAGCGCGACTGACGCCGCCGCGCCTCACAGCTCACGCCCCAGACAAAAAGCCCCGGAGCATGCTCCGGGGCGTTTGCTTTCAGGAATCGTAGGCGGCTCACCGCAGCGCCGACACCACAATCAAACCGAGGATCAGCGCGGTCACGGAATATTTGAGCGTGTAGTACACGTTCCGATTCCATTCCTTGACCTTGCGGCTGCCGAGGTGGAGCTCATAGAGCTTGCCGAACACCTTGTTCAGCGCGCCGACATGCTCGCCGTCGACATTCTGGGTCGCCGACGCCTTGACGATGTTGTGGCTGACCCAACGGTTCATCCTGGTCATGAAGCCGTACTTCATCGGCCGTTCGACGTCGCAGAACAGGATGATGCGGTTGACGTCGGTCTTGTTCTCGGCGCTGTGGATGAAGGTCTCGTCGAACATGAAGGCCTCGCCGTCGCGCCAGACGCATTCGACGCCGTCGACGAGGATGCGGCACTGGTCCGAATTCGGCGTCACGAGGCCGAGGTGATAGCGCAAGGAGCCGGCGAAGGGATCGCGATGCGCCCCTAGCTTGCCGCCGGGCGGCAGCATCGCGAACATCGCGCCGTGCACGTTCGGGATCGAATTGAGCAGCTCCACCGTCTGCGGGCACAGCGTGCGGGCCGACGGCAGGAAGTCGTCGTACCATTTCAGATAGAAGCGCTTCCAGCCGCTCTTGAAGAACGAATAGAAGCCCCAGTCGTTGTTCTTGGCGGCTGCGCGGATGAAGCCCTCATCGAACAGGCGCGTCGCCTCGTCGCGGATCGTCTCCCAATTGTCGGAGAGCTTCTTCAGCTCGGGAAATTGCTCGACCGGAATCACCGGCGTGTTGGGCACCGCGGAGCCCGCATACATCAGCACATTGTAGGGCGCGAGATAGGTCGAGTGATCGCCGAGCTGGCGGGCGAAGCGCAGCCGCTGTCTGCCGCGGAAGTGGACGTAGAGTGTGGAGGCCGCCAGCACGTAGAGAATAACGAGCTGTGGCGCGAAGAGCTGTCTCAACATGATCCGTCTATGATCGCAGCCCGCCCACGCTCTTCGTGCACCGCCCCCGCAAGAGCCGATCCCGATGAAGGCTGGCTCCGCGCGGGCGGCGAAGCGCATCGCCGTCCGCGAAAATTCCCCTGTTCATAGTGACTTGGTACTGCCGCAAGCTCTGGCGTGAGCTGGAAGCCCCGCAGTGCCATCCCGGATCAGCCATGTAAGCGTATGCTCACCAAATGTGAAGCGCCGCCTCATTCGAGGAGGCGACTGTGTGACAACATTCACACATCTGAATTCGCCATTGACAAATAGATTTGATAATTCCTAATTTTGGGCCGACCCGCCAGAGAATGCGGACATCCAGAGGAGGAACGATGAGACAATTTTTGGCGGCAGCCATTCTCGCTGTCATGACGACGGCTGCTCATGCCCAGGTTTCCGACGACGTCGTGCGCATCGGGGTGCTGACCGACCTGTCGAGCTGGGGCCGCGACAATTCCGGCCCGGGCTCGGTCGAGGCGGCCAAGATGGCGGTCGAGGAATTCGGCCCCACCGTGCTCGGCAAGCCGATCGAGATCGTCTCCGCCGACCACCAGATGAAGACCGATGTCGGCGTGCAGATCGTGCGCGGCTGGTTCGACAACGGCAAGGTCGACGCCGTCGTCGACATTCCCAATTCCGGCATTGCGATCGCCGTGCACAACATGGTGCGCGAGCGCAACAAGATCGCGCTGCTGTCCGGTCCCGGCGCGAGCTCGCTGACCGACGAGCTGTGCAGCCCCAACACCGTGCACTTCACCTACGACACCTACGCGCTGTCGAAAGTGACGGCGTCGGCGGTGACCGCGGAAGGCGGCAAATCCTGGTACTTCATCACCGCGGACTACGCCTTCGGCCAACAGCTCGAGAAGGACGCCACCCGCTTCATCAACGAGATGGGCGGCAAGGTGCTCGGCGGCGTCCGGCACCCGACCAACACAGCCGACTTCTCCTCATTTGCGTTGCAGGCGCAGAGCTCGAAGGCGGATGTGGTGGCGTTCGCCAATGCCGGCCAGGACACCGACAATTCGATCAAGCAGTCCGGCGAGTTCGGCCTTGTGCAGGGCGGCCAGAAGCTGGTCGGCCTCCTGATGTTCGACACCGACGTACATGCGATCGGCCTCAACGCCGCGCAGGGCACCTACATGACGACGGCGTCGTACTGGAACATGGACGACAAAACCCGCGCATGGTCGAAGAAGTTCTTCGCCCGCGCCAACGTGATGCCGACCATGATCCAGACCGGCGTCTACGGCTCGGTGCTGCATTATCTCAAGGCGATCAAGGCGGCCGGTACCGACGATCCGCAGAAGGTGATGGCCAAGATGCGCGAGCTGCCGATCGAGGACACCTTCGTGCATGGCGGCAAGCTGCGCGAGGATGGCCGCGTCATCCGCGACATGTATCTGGCCAAGGTGAAGAAGCCCTCGGAATCCAAGGAGCCGTGGGACTATCTCGACATCATCAAGATGGTGAAGGGCGAGGACGCCTTCCGTCCGATCTCCGAGTCGAAGTGCCCGCTGCTCAAGAAATAGGATCGATCGCGTGGCCAACGAAGAAACGTATGATTGCGACGCGCTCGTCGTCGGCTCCGGCTGCGCCGGGCTGTCGGCCGCCGTCACCGCCGGCCATCACGGCCTGAAGGTCCTCGTCGTCGAGAAGGAGCCGCGGTTCGGCGGCACCACGGCGCGCTCCGGCGGCTGGCTGTGGATCCCCGGCACCTCGCTGGCCAGGGCCTGGGGCATCGAGGAGAGCCCCGACCAGGCCAAAACCTATCTGCGCCATGAGGCCGGCAACAGTTTTGACGCCGCGCGCGTCGATGCCTTCCTGACCGAGGGGCCGAAGGCGGTCGACTTCTTCACGACGAAGACCGCGGTTCGTTTCGACATGCCGCTGACCTTCCCGGACTATCATGCCGAAGCGCCCGGCGGCGCGCAGGGCGGCCGCTCGATGGTGACGCGGCCGTTCGACGCGCACGAACTCGGCGATGCCCTGAAGAATCTCGGCAGCCCCCTGCCCGAGCTCACCGTGTTCGGCATGATGCTCGGCTCCGGCAAGGAGATCGTGCACTTCATGCGCGCGACGCGGTCGCTGACCTCGGCGGCCTATGTCGCCAAGCGGCTGTCGAAGCACGCGATCGACGTGATGCGCAACGGCCGCGGCATGACGCTGACCAACGGCAACGCGCTCGCCGGACGGCTGGCGAAATCCGCCTTCGACCTCAAGATCCCGCTCTGGCTCAATTCGCCGGTACGCGAATTGATCGTCGAGAACGGCGTGGTGCGCGGCGCAATCGTCGTGCGCGAGGGCCGCGCCATCCGCGTCAACGCCAAACGCGGCGTGGTGCTCGCCTGCGGCGGCTTCCCGCACGACGTCGCGCGGCGGCAGAAGATGTTTCCGCATGCGCCGACCGGCAGGGAGCATTACTCGCCGGGTCCGACCGGCAACACCGGCGACGGCTTGCGGCTTGCGGAATCCGCCGGCGGCCGCGTCGAGGACTCGCTGCCGAATGCCGCGGCCTGGGTGCCGGTCTCGGTCACCACGCGCAAGGACGGCTCGAAGGGCGTGATGCCGCATTTCATCGATCGCGCCAAGCCCGGCGTGATCGCTGTCATGGCCGACGGCAAGCGCTTCGCCAATGAAGGCAATTCCTATCACGACTTCGTGCAGGCGATGATCAGGGCGGCGAAGCCCGGCGAGGAGATCGCGGCGTATCTCGTCTGCGACCACGAGACGCTGCGCAAATACGGCCTCGGCTGTGTGCCGCCGCGCCCGATGCCGCTCGGCCATCATCTCAAGACCGGCTACCTCAAGCGCGGCGCGACGCTCGCAGAGCTCGCTGCGCAGGCCGGCATCGACGCCGGGGCGTTCGAGGCGACAGTCGCCGAGTTCAACACGACCGCGGCCGAGGGACGCGATCCCGCCTTCGGCAAGGGCTCGCGCGCCTACAATCGCTACCAAGGTGATGCGCTGCACGGGCCCAATCCCTGCATCGCGCCGATCCAGCACGGGCCGTTCTACGCCATCAAGATGGTGATCGGTGATCTCGGCACCTATGCCGGCATCCGCACCGATGCCAATGCCCGCGCGCTCGACGCCGACGGCCAGCCAATCGCCGGCCTCTATGCCGCCGGCAACGACATGGCGAGCATCATGGGCGGCAATTATCCCGGCGCCGGCATCACGCTCGGCCCCGCGCTGACCTTCGGCTACATCGCGGGCAAGCACATCGCCGGCGCAGCGGCGGAAAGAAGCGCAGCATGAGCGCATTGCCGAACCTGCTTACCGGCAAGCGCGCGCTGGTCACTGGAGCAGCGCACGGCAATGGGCGCGCCATCGCGCTCGGCCTCGCGGCGCATGGCGCAGACGTTGTCGTGACCGACATCGATCTTGCCGGCGCCGAGCAAACCGCGGCCGACATCCGCGAACACGGCCGCGCGGCATGGTCCTTCGACCTCGACGTAACCGATGCCGAAGCCTGTTACGCGCTGGCGCAAAGGATGGCGCGCGAGGTCGGGCCGATCGCGATCCTGGTCAACAATGCCGGCATCATCATCCGCGAAGGCATCTCTTCCCCGCGGGCGCAGGACAATTGGCGGCGGGTGCTCGACGTCAATCTGACCGGTACCTTCAACGTCACCCACGCCTTCCTGCCGGCGCTGCGCGAGACGCGCGGCACGATCATCAATCTCGGCTCGATCGCCTCCTTCCTCGGCGTGGCCGACACGCTGGGCTACGCACCGTCCAAGGGCGGCGTGAAGCTGTTGACCCAGGCGCTCGCCCGCGAGCTCGCCGCCGATGGCATCAGGGTCAATGCGATCGCGCCCGGCGTGATCGAAACCGCGATGACCGAAGCGACCCGCAACGACCCTGTCCGGCTCGCCGGATTTCTGGGCCGCACGCCGCTTGGCCGCGTCGGCCAGCCCGAGGAGCTGGTGGGTCCGGTGGTGTTCCTCGCCTCGGAGCTGGCGTCTTATGTGAACGGCGTGACCATGCCGGTCGACGGAGGGTTTCTCGCCGTATAAGGACGTTGTCGGAGAGCTGGCAGGACGCGATGACGAGAGAAAGCCGCGGCATACAATCGATCGAGGTCGGCGGGGAATTGCTCCGCGCGCTCGCCCGCAGCGGCGAGCCTATGATGCTGCGCGATCTCGCGCGCGAAGCCGGCATGCCGCCAGCCAAGGCACATCCCTATCTCGTCAGTTTTTCGCGCATCGGCCTGATCGAGCAGGACGAGACCACCGGCCGCTACGAGATCGGGGCGCTGGCGCTCGAGCTCGGCCTGATCAGCCTGCGCCGGCAGTCCGCGGTGCGGATCGCGACGCCCAGGATCGCCGCGCTCGCCGACAGCATTAATCATGCGGTGTCGCTCTCGGTGTGGGGCACCCACGGCGCGACCGTGGTGCGGCTCGAGGAGCCGAGCCATCCCGTGCATATCGCAATGCGCGTCGGATCGGTGGTGGCATTGCTCGAAACCGCGACCGGCCGCGCCTTCGCCGCCTTCATGCCGCCGAACGCCGTCAAGACCGCGCTCGAGAGCGGCCTCGACCGCCTCGGCGTCGGCTACAATCCAAAGCGCGAGACCATCAGCGCGAAGACCACGGAGATGCTTTCGGAAGTTCAGAGTCGCGGCCTCGCGCGCGCGATCGGCGATCCCTTGCCCGGCGTCAACGCCTTCGCCGCCCCGGTGTTCGACCACGCCGGCCACGTCGCCCTGGTCATAACCGCGATGGGCCCGGAAGGCACCTTCGACGCCAGCTGGGACAGCGCGATCGCGGCCGCGCTGCGCGATTGCGCCAGCGACATCTCGCGGCAGCTCGGACACGGCACGGCGCGGAAGGCGGGGTGAGGCGGATTACGGCGCCCTCTGTTCATGAGAGGGCGGAACGACTAGCCAAGCTCGGGCAGACCATGTCGCGCCAATGCGCGACGTATGACTCCCAGACCGTGCAACAAACTCACTGTCGTCCCTGCTTTACGTAAGCAGGGACCCATAACCACAATCGCTCATTGTTGGCGATGATGGAACGACGAGTACCTGCAACAAAATCCGCCGCGGCGTATGGGTCCCTGCTTTCGCAGGGACGACGCCTGGCGGGCAGCCCATCGCCTCAATAACAATTGCCTCTACTGGATCAGCCGCTTTCGCGGGTGATGACACCGCGTGTTTGGCACCTTGAATCGAGAACCATCCACATCGTCGTCCCTGCGAAAGCCAGGACCCATTACCCCAAGCGATCATTGTTGAGCGACGCCGGGGCCCCATTCCCGCTCATCAGCAATTGCGGTGGTTATGGGTCCTGGCTTTCGCCAGGACGACAAATGACGAGGCCCGCCTGCAAAACAGCGCAGCAAAAAGCCCCGGACGATGGCCGGGGCTCTTCACTTCATCGATCGCGGTCAGCGCAGCTCAGTAGCGGTAGTGATCCGACTTGTACGGACCTTCCTGCTTGACGCCGATATAGTCGGCCTGTTCCTTGCGCAGCTCGGTCAGCTTGACGCCGATCTTGGCGAGGTGCAGGCGGGCGACCTTCTCGTCGAGCGTCTTCGGCAGCACGTAGACCTTCTTGGCGTACTTGCCATCCTTGTTGTTGGCGAACAGCTCGATCTGCGCCAGCGTCTGGTTGGTGAACGACGCCGACATCACAAAGGACGGGTGGCCCATCGCATTGCCGAGGTTCACGAGGCGGCCCTCCGACAGCATGATGATGCGGTGCTTGTCGGGGAATTCGATCTCGTCGACCTGCGGCTTGATGTTGGTCCACTTCAGATTGCGCAAGGACGCGATCTGGATCTCGTTGTCGAAGTGGCCGATGTTGCAGACGATGGCGCGATCCTTCATCGCGCGCATGTGGTCGATGGTGATGATGTCCTTGTTGCCGGTGGCGGTGACGAAGATGTCGGCGCGCGGCGCGGCGTCTTCCATGGTCACGACCTCATAGCCTTCCATCGCCGCCTGCAGCGCGCAGATCGGATCGACTTCGGAGACCATCACGCGGCAGCCGGCCTGGCGCAGCGAGGCCGCCGAGCCCTTGCCGACGTCGCCGAAGCCCGCGACCATCGCGACCTTGCCCGACAGCATCACGTCGGTGCCGCGGCGGATGCCGTCGACCAGCGACTCGCGGCAGCCATAGAGGTTGTCGAACTTCGACTTGGTGACGCTGTCGTTGACGTTGATCGCCGGGAACAAGAGCGTGCCCTTGTTGGCCATCTCGTACAGACGATGCACGCCCGTGGTGGTCTCTTCCGAGACGCCCTTGATGTTCTTGGCGAGCTCGGCGAAGTAGCCCTTCGGCTTCTCCTTCAGCAGACGTTTGACCAGCGCGTAGAAGATCTCCTCTTCCTCGGAGGTCGGCTTGTCGAGGAAGGCGGTATCGCCCTGCTCCGCGCGGTAGCCGGCATGCACCAGCATGGTGGCGTCGCCGCCGTCATCGAGGATCATGTTCGGGGTGCCGCCGCCGTGCCAGTCGAACAGCTTGGCGGTGTAGTCCCAGTACTCGGTCAGCGTCTCGCCCTTGACGGCGAACACCGGAATGCCGGCGGCGGCGATTGCCGCGGCGGCGTGATCCTGGGTCGAATAGATGTTGCAGGAGACCCAGCGGATGTCGGCGCCGAGCGCGGCCAGCGTCTCGATCAGCACGGCGGTCTGGATCGTCATGTGCAGCGAGCCCGCGATGCGCGCGCCCTTCAGCGGCTGCTTGGGGCCGAACTCCTCGCGGGTGGCCATCAGGCCGGGCATTTCGGTCTCGGCCAGCGAGATTTCCTTGCGGCCGAAATCGGCGAGCGCAATGTCCTTGACGATGTAGTCGGTGAAGCCGGGCTTCGTGGGGGCGTTCATTTGAGCGTCCTGTTGTTGAACTGGTCATTCCGGGGCGCCTCGAAGAGACGAACCCGGAATCTGGAACTGACGGAAGAGGATTCCGGGTTCGCTCGCTCTCGCGAGCGCCCCGGAATGACGCAAGCGTTAGAGCGCGCGCTTCAGCGGCTCGACGAGATCGGTCTTCTCCCAGGAGAAGCCGCCCTCATTGTCCGGCGTGCGGCCGAAATGGCCGTAGGCCGAGGTGCGCGCGTAGATCGGGCGGTTGAGATCGAGATGGGTGCGGATGCCGCGCGGCGTCAGATCCATCGCCTTGGCCGCCGCCTTCTCGAGCTCGTCCTCCGACACCTTACCGGTGCCGTGGGTGTCGATGTAGATCGACAGCGGACGCGCCACGCCGATCGCGTAGGCGAGCTGCAGCGTGCAGCGGTCGGCAAGACCGGCCGCGACGATGTTCTTGGCGACGTAGCGCGCGGCATAAGCTGCCGAACGGTCGACCTTGGTCGGATCCTTGCCGGAGAACGCGCCGCCGCCATGCGGAGCCGCGCCGCCGTAAGTGTCGACAATGATCTTGCGGCCGGTCAGGCCGGAATCGCCGTCGGGACCGCCGATGAAGAACTTGCCGGTCGGATTGATGTGCCAGATCGTCTTGCCGTTGATCCACTCCTTCGGCAGCGCCTCGCGCACATACGGCTCGACGATGTCGCGGATCTGGTTGGAGGAGAGATCCTCGACCAGATGCTGGTGCGAGACCACGATCTCGCGGACGCCGACCGGCTTGCCGTTCTCGTACTGCACGGTGACCTGGCTCTTGGAGTCCGGACCCAGCACCTTCTCTTTGCCGGAGTGGCGCGCTTCGGAGATCAGGCGCAGGATCTTGTGGGCGTAGAAGATCGGCGCCGGCATCAGGTCCGGCGTCTCGTTGGTGGCGTAACCGAACATGATGCCCTGGTCGCCGGCACCCTCTTCCTTGACCTCGCCCGGCTGCAGCGCGTCGACGCCCTGCGCGATATCGGCCGACTGCGGATGCAGCAGGATCTCGATGTCGCAGGTCTTCCAGTGGAAGCCGTCCTGCTCGTAGCCGATGTCCTTGATGGCGCCGCGCACGACGCTCTCGATGTGGTCGTTGGTGACCGAGCTCGGGCCGCGCGTTTCGCCGGCGATCACCACCTTGTTGGTGGTCGCGAGCGTCTCGCAGGCCGCACGGATCTGCCACGGGTCGATGCCCGCTTTCGGTCCCTCACGGTAGAACAGATCGACGATCTCATCCGAGATACGATCGCAGACCTTGTCCGGATGGCCTTCCGAGACCGACTCGCTGGTGAAGAGATAAGACGCGCGCATTCAAGCAAACCCCTTGTTTCGTCGAAGTCCGACGTTGGTTGGTGAATATGTCCCCGGCATGTCAGTCTCGTCGCCGTGAGATGACGTAGGATTCGTCGTAGAACCACAGCCCGTTGTGTTTGCGGAGAACTTCGCGTGTGGCCTCGAGAGCTCGTCCGTTTTCGGTCGTTTCGACCAACCGCTCATCTTCGATCTGCGCGACATACACCGCGGCATTCCACGCGGCAAAGGCCGTCGAGGTTCCGATCGAGCCGGTCACCTCATTAGGCAGCGCTTCCATATCATATCGGAAGATCGAGCGATTATCGGCGTAGGCATTGAAGTTCAGCTCGCGACCCGCCGAGCCCAACTCGTATTTCACCGCGCGCAGTATCTCATGGCGGCTGACGGCGAAAGGATTTTCTCCGGGCCAGACGCTTGAATCATTTCAAGCCCGGGATCGCTTCCGTGGGAGTGGATTCCTATCAGCCGCCCGCCGCCGCGCAGCGCGCGGGCCAGCGGCGCGATGATCCGCTTGGCGCGAAAGTTCACCGAGGACTTCGCGCGGTAGGGTTGCGAGGCGATCACAAGATCGAAATTCGCTTCGGTGCGGCCGGCCCGCGGAATGATGGAATCGAGCAGGAAGCGGTGATCGTCGCGGTACAGCACCAGTGCCACCGGCCGCTCATAGATTGGCATCGCATTGCCGGGACTGAGATTGGCCCGCCAATTCTGCTCCAGGAATGGACCGAGTTCCGCGATCTGGGCCTCGAATTCGCCGGAGGAGGCCCCGCGCAGCGCCACTTCGTGCCAGATCATGCTGGCGGCCGCCGCGGAGTTCTTCGGCGTCAGCCAGGGCGCCTCGGCGTAATACATGTTGGTGAACACGAAGACACTGGCCGGGTGCTCAAACAGACGGTCCGGGACTTTGTCCAGGGTGAGGCGGACGTCCTCGAGGCTCAGTTCCTTGCCGGCGACATAGAACGGCATATGTGGGAAGCGGCCATGCATGGCACGCAGGACCCGCGCCAGCACGGTGCCATCGCCCATCCCGGCGTCGAACACCCGCAGCGCCGGCGGCCGGGGGTGGATCGCGCCCAGTTCCAACGCGACCCGGTCGGCGATCACCCGCTTCTCGCTGCAGGTATGCACGAACAGCAGATAGCGCTGGCGGTTCTCGAAGAAGCGGAAATTACCCCTCGGATCGCGCTTTTCCGGCGGCACCACGAGCCCGCGCGGCGGCGCCACGCCCCCCGGCGTCGACGTCGCGATGAAGCCATTGATGCGATCGAGCGTATCGATGGTGATGCGCTTGCCCTCGCGCAGCCGGTGCACCAGCTTGCCGTCATTGACGGCACGGCGGCCGAACGTCGTCTCCGCCATGTCGGAGCGCCGGCAGAAATCCGTGATCTGGCTGAGGATTTCGTCGTTCTTCATGGCGCCTGGAGTGGGCAGCAGCGAGTGGGACAAAAGTGGGCAGAGATAGTGTGCGGCGAGGTCTTACCACCGTTTTCCCACCAGTTGAACCCCCTCTGCCGCCCGATCACCAAACATTCATGATCGCCTCCAGAACCACCTCGCCGTCGCCGATCACCATGACGGCCGCCACGCCCGGATAACCGATGCGCCGCCTGCTCCTGATCCCCTGCCTGCTGCTTGCCGCCCTGTGGTCGGCGCCCGGTTTCGCCCAGACGCGTTCCCAGCTCGGCCCGCTCTGCACGACCGACACCACGCCGGCCGACCAGATGATCGACGCCTGCACCAAGATCATCGTGCTAAAGGTGGTTTCCGGCGAGAAGCTCGCGACCATCTATTTCTGGCGCGCAGTCGGCTGGAACAAGAAGGGCAACTACCCGCAGGTGATCGCGGACGCGACCGAGGCGCTGCGTCTCAAGCCCAGCACTGCCGTCTACAATCTGCGCGGCTCGGCCTATTACGACAAGGGCGAGTACGACATCGCAATCGCCGACTTCAACGACGCGCTGCGGATGGGGCCGCCGAGCGGCATCATCTATCACAACCGCGGCAACGCCTATCGCGGCAAGGGTGACTACGCCAAGGCGATTGCCGACTATGACGCGGCGATCAAGGCCGATCCGAGGTCGGCGTTCTCCTATCAGAACCGCGGCGCGTCGAAGCAGGCGCTCGGCGATCTCGACGGCGCGCTCGCCGACATCAACGAGGCCGTCAGGATCGATCCGTCACTGCCGCAGCCGCTGATCCGCCGTGCCGTGATCTGGCGCGCCAAGGGCGACATCGCGCGCGCGATCGCGGACACGACGGACGCGATCCGGCTCGCGAAGGCGAAAGCGCCCGTCAACATCATGACGCCGCCCGGCAGCGTGCTGATCTCGGCCTACACCCAGCGCGGCCTCGCCTATGAAGCCAAGGGCGACGCGGCGCACGCCAAGGAAGACTACGCTGTGGTGATCGAGGGCATCGCCTCCGACGTCGGCAGCAAAGCCAACCAGGCCACCGCCAAGGTGCGGATCGCGCTGCTGAAGGAGGCTGACGCAGCACCACGCAAGACCGCGGCAGTGCCTGCCGCCGAGAGCAGCCCCGCTCCCGCACCGCCGGCGCCCGCCGCAGCTCATCCGGCCGCACCGGCGGCACGCGTGCAAGCCGCAGCGGCCGGCCGGCGCGTCGCGCTCGTGATCGGCAACGGCGCCTATGCGCATGTGAAGGCGCTACCCAATCCGCCCAACGATGCACGCGCCATCGCCAGGAGCCTGCGCGACATCGGCTTCACCGTTTCGGAGGGTCTCGATCTCGACCGCGACGCGATGCAGAGGACGATCCACGACTTCCTGCGCGAGGCGACGCAGTCGCAGATCGCCGTGGTCTATTACGCCGGCCATGGCGTGCAGGTCGACGGCCGCAATTACCTCGTGCCTGTCGATATCGAGTTCAAGGCAGGCGGGCGCATGACCGATGCGATGGTCGATATGGATACGATCATGGCCGGCCTCGACGATCAGATCCGCACCAACATCCTGATCCTCGATGCCTGCCGTAACAATCCGACGGCGCCGCAGGTGGCGTCCACAGGGCCCAGCCGCGGCATCGAGGCCGGCTCCGGCCTTGCCGCGCCCGCTACGCTCGGGTCAGGCTCGACGCTAGGCGCCGGCACGCTGATCGCGTTCGCGACCGCGCCGGGCCAGGTCGCACTCGACGGCGAAGGCGCCAACAGCCCGTTTTCTGCGGCACTGTCGCGCCATGTCGGCACGCCCGGCCTCGAAGTGCAGCAGATGCTGACGCGGGTCCGCGCCGAGGTCGTCGCCGCGACCAAGGACAAGCAGGTGCCGTGGTCGAACTCTTCGTTGCTCGGCGAGGTCTATCTGGCGGAGCAGTGAAGCGGCCCCCTCACCCGTCATTGCGAGGAGCGAAGCGACGAAGCAATCCATTCTGTCCGCGCGGGGACGTGGATTGCTTCGTGGAGCCTGTCATCGGGCGCGCGTTCGCGCGACCCGTTGGCTCGCAATGACGACGGAGACGGTCTTACTTGCCCCACACCTCGTTCGCGACCTCGACGGCGAGCCTGAGCTTGGCCCACTGCTCTTCCTCGGAGAGGATGTTGCCCTCCTCGGTCGAGGCGAAGCCGCATTGCGGGGACACCGCGAGCTGCTCGATCGGGGCGAACTTCGCCGCCTCCTCCAGCCGCCGCTTGATATCGTCCTTCTTCTCTAGCTCGCCGAACTTCGAGGTGATGACGCCGACCACCACGACCTTGTTGCCCTTCGGCAGGAAGCGCAGCGGCTCGAAGCCGCCGGCGCGGTCGGAATCATATTCCAGGAAATAGCCGTCGTAATTGGTGCCGGCGAGCATGGTCTCGGCGACCGGTTCATAGCCGCCGGAGGAAATCCAGGTCGAGCGGAAATTGCCGCGGCAGACATGCGTCGTGATCACCATGTCGGACGGACGATCGGCGATCGCGTAGTTGATGACGCGCGCGTAGATCTCCTGCAAGCCATCGGGATCGTCGCCGCGGTCGCGCGATTTCTGCAATTCCTCCTGCGAGCACAGATAGGCCCAGACAGTGTCGTCGAATTGCAGGTAGCGGCAACCGGCGTCGTAGAACGCCTTCACTGCCTTGCGATAGGTCTTGCCGAGGTCCTGATAGAACTCCTCGAGATCCGGGTAGACCTCCTTCGAGATCAGCTTGCGGCCGCCGCGGAAGTGCAGCACCGCCGGCGAGGGGATCGTCATCTTCGGCGTGACATGCGCCTGGTCAGCGTACTTCTTCAGGAACCTGAAGTGATCGAGCATCGGATGCTGATCGGAAAAGTCCAGCTTGCCGATCACCCGGATGGCGTCATGCCGGGTCTGCACGCCCGCGAACTGGATGCCCATGTCGGGATGGAACAGCTCGCAGCCGGTCAGGTGGCTGAGGAAATCGAAATGCCACCAGGAGCGGCGGAACTCGCCGTCGGTCGCAAGCTTCAGGCCGACCGAGGCCTGCTTGTGTACGACCTTCTCGATCTCCATGTCCTCGACCTTGCGCAGCTCGTCGGCCGAGATCTCGCCCTTCTCCAGCTTGGCGCGGGCCTCCTTGATCTTCGGCGGCCGCAACAGGCTGCCGACCTCGTCGGCGCGGAACGGAGGCTTGGTTCGCTGCATGGTGAACTCCCTGAGGTCGTCAGTGTTTTTTGGTCCCGGCGACGCCGAGATGGCGCTCGAGGACGGAGGGATCGGCTTTCAGCGCGCTGCTCGCCGCATCGTGCACGATCATGCCGCGTTCCAATATCACAACGCGGTCGGCGAGCCCCAGAATCTTTTGCGCGTTCTGCTCGACGATGATCGAGCAGATACCGCCCGAGCGCGTGATGGTTCCGATCGCCTTTAACAATTCCTCAACGATGATCGGCGCGAGGCCTTCGGTCGGCTCGTCGAGCAGCAGCACCTTGGGGTTCAAGGTCAGCGCCCGGCCGATCGCCAGCATCTGCTGCTCGCCGCCCGACAGCTGGTTGCCGAAATTGCCGCGCCGCTCCTTCAGCCGCGGAAACATCTCGTACACCCGCTCGACCGTCCACGGCCCCGGCTGCGCCACCGCGGTCATGTTCTCTTCCACCGTCAGCGAGCGGAAGATGTTGCGCTCCTGCGGCACCCAGCCGATCCCGGCGCGGGCGCGCTGGTCGGGCCGCAGTGCCGTGACGTCACGGCCTGCGAGCGCCACGCTGCCGCCGAAGCGGCTGGTGATACCGACGATCGAATTGATCAGCGTGGTCTTGCCGGTGCCGTTGCGGCCGAGCAGCGCGAGCACCTGGCCGTCGGCAAGCGCCAGCGACATATCGGGCAGCACCACGGCCTCGCCGTATCCGGCGCGCAGGCCCTGGATGGAGAGCAGGTCAGGCATCGGCGGCCTCGCCGAGATAGACCGCCCTCACCTGCGGATCGCGCGCGACCTCGTCGGGCGCGCCCTCGGTAAGCAACCCGCCGTTGACCAGCACCGAGATGCGGTCGGCGAAGGAGAACACGAGGTCCATGTCGTGCTCGATCAACAGCACGGTGACGTCGCGCGGCAGCGCTGCGACCGCCGCCAGGATATCGTGGCGCTCGCTTTCGGGGACGCCGGCCGCGGGCTCGTCGAGCAGCAGCACCCGTGGTTTCGCCGCAATCGCGACCGCGATCTCGAGCAGGCGCTGCTTGCCGTAAGGCAATGTCGCGGTGAGCTCGGTCATGACGTCGAGCAGGTGAAAGCGCGACAGGATCTCGGCAATCTCGGCATTGACGTCGGCGCGCGTTCCCATCCGCCGCCACCAGTCGCCGCCGCGACCCATTCGCTCGGAGACCGCAAGCCCGATGGTCTCGAGCGGGGTCAGGTCAGCATAGAGCTGGTTGATCTGGAAGGTGCGCGACAACCCGCGCAGCACCCGTTTGTGTACGGAGAGGCCGGTGATGTCGGCACCTTCGAGCAGGATGCGGCCGCTGTTCGGCGTCAGCACGCCGGTGAGCTGATTGATGACGGTGGTCTTGCCCGCACCGTTCGGTCCGATCAGCGCATGGCGGGCACCTTGCATCACCTTCAGCGAGAGGTCGCGGGTGACGCGAAGGCCGCCGAAGGATTTCTCGAGATTGCGGGTTTCCAGCGCGATCGTCATGACACGTCGCTCTCCGGCACGGCAACGGCCGCCTTGCGGCCGGCGAATTGGCGGATGACCAGATTCGGCACGAACAGCACCCAGCGATGGATGCGCGCGCGGCCGACCATCACGATCACGACAAGCACAAGGCCGATCCAGAACAGCCAGTATTGCGGGGTGATGCTCTGGAACAACTCCTGCAGCATCTTGAACACGACGGCGCCAATCAGGCCGCCATAGAGATAGCCGGTACCGCCGATCACGAGCACCAGCATCAGGTCGGCGGAGCGCTCGAAAGAAAATACGTCAAGGGAAGCAAGTGCCGTGGTCTGGGTGAACAGCGCGCCGGCGATCCCGGCATAGAACGCGGCCAGCGTATAGACCGCGATCAGGCGGCGGTTGACCGGCACGCCGATCGCGGCCGCGCGCAACGGATTGTTCTTGATCGACCGCAGCGACAGGCCGAACGGCGAATGCACCACGCGGCGCGCCAGCAGGAACAGGATGAACAGCACGATCAGCGAGTAGAAGAACCCGGTCTTGCCGAACATGTCGAAGGCAAACAGCCCGAGGATCGGCTGCATCTCGATTCCCTGCAGGCCATCGGTGCCGCCGGTGATATCGGAGAAGCGTTCGGCGAGCGCTTCCAGCAGCAGCGCGATGCCGAGCGTTACCATCAGCCGGGTCAGGTCGACGCCGCGGATGACCAGGAAGCTGGTCAGGAAGCCGAGCACCGCCGCAACGAGACCCGCGGCGACCAGCGCGATGACCGGCTCGTTGATGATGCCGTGCAGCGCCAGCAAGCCGGCCGAATAGGCGCCGACGCCGAAGAAGGCTGCGTGGCCGAGCGAGACGATTCCGGCATAGCCGAGGATCAGGTCGAGCGACAGCGCGAACAGACCGAGCCGCACGATGTCGGTCATGATCAGGTAGCGCGACTGGAACAGGAATGCGCAGGCGAGCGCCAGCGCCCAGAACGCGACCTCGCTGATCCGCCAGCGCGCGCTGGCCATCGCATGAGAGGAGACGTCGGACAGCGCGGTCATATCAGCCTCACCGCGCCGCGGTCCGGCCGAACAGGCCGTTCGGACGCCAGAGCAGAATCACGATCATGACCGTGTAGATCACGAAGGGGCCGAGCTTGGGCACGTAATATTTGCCGGCGACGTCGGCGATGCCGAGCAGCAGCGAGGCGAGGAACGGCCCGGTGATCGAGGACGAGCCGCCGACCGTCACCACGATCAGGAAGTAGATCATGAATTTGAGCGGGAAGTACGGATCGAGCCCCAGGATCTCCGCGCTCAGCGCGCCGCCGAGACCGGCGAGGCCGCAGCCGAAGGCGAAGGTGAAGGCGAACACTTGCGGCACGTTGATGCCGAGCCCGATCGCGGCGCGCGGATCGTCGACCGCGGCGCGCAGGCGGCTGCCGAACCGCGTCTTCGCGAGGATCAACTGCAGCGCCAGCGTGAGCAGGCCGCAGATCACGACGATCATCAGCCGGTAGCGGCCTATGCCGACGCCGAACAGATCGATCTGCCCCTCCAGCGCCGCCGGCAATTTGATGAAGACCCGCGACGATCCCATGATGTAGTCGACCGCCGCGACCGACATGAACACCAGACCGATCGAGAACAGCACCTGATCGAGATGGCTGCGGCTGTAGAGATGGCGGTACAGCGTGCGCTCCAGCGCGATGCCGATCAGGGCGCTGCCGACAAAGGCGAGCGGCAGCGCGGCGAAGAACGGCCAGCCGGACTGATTGACCAGCACCGCGCAGATATAGCCGCCGGCCATCGCGAAGGCGCCGTGCGCGAGGTTGACGAAGTTCATCAGCCCGAGCGTCACCGCCAGCCCGCAGGCGAGCACGAACAGCAGCATGCCGTAGGCGACGCCGTCGAACAGGTTGGTGAGGATAGAGGCCATCAAGTCAGCTCAGCCGAGAGGACGCAAAGGATACCACGTCAAGTGGCCGTCATGGCCGGCTTGTCCGGCCATGACGTGGAGGGAGGCGGAGCTTCGCGCGTCACTTCTTGGTCTTGCCGGAATCCTTGACCGCCTCGAAGGTCGCGAACTCGACGTTGTAGAGCTCGCCGTCGACCTTCTCGACCTTGCGGATATAGATGTTCTGCACGATGTCGCGGGTTTCCGGATCGATCGAGATCGGACCGCGCGGGCTCTCCCACTTCATGCCCTTCATCGCCTCGATCAG
The DNA here is from genome assembly GCF_001189845.1 of Bradyrhizobium tropiciagri. Taxonomy (GTDB): domain Bacteria; phylum Pseudomonadota; class Alphaproteobacteria; order Rhizobiales; family Xanthobacteraceae; genus Bradyrhizobium; species Bradyrhizobium tropiciagri. The sequence continues at coordinate 25,640 of NZ_LFLZ01000033.1, read as the reverse complement.
CTTGTCGCCGTCGGTCGCGCCATTGGTCTTCTTCAGCGCCTCGTAGATCAGATGGATGCCGTCATAGCCGCTGATCGCCATGAAGCCCGGACGGTTGCCGAACGCCTTCTTGTAGGCGGCGACGAAATCCTTGTTCATCTGGGAGGGATGCGCCGCGGAATAAAGATGCGCCGTCACCGCGCCGAGCGCGGCATCGCCCATGTTGTTGAGCAGGTCGTCGTCCATGACGTCGCCGGGGCCGATCACCTTCATGCCGCTCTTGTCGAGCCCGCGCTCGGCATATTGCTTCATGAAATTGCCACCCTGCCCTGCCGGCACGAACACGAACATCGCGTCGGGCTTGGAATCCTTCATGCGCTGCAGGAACGGCGCGAAGTCGGGATTGGCGAGCGGGACCTTGACCTCTTCCACGATCTCGCCGCCGCCGGCGGTGAAGTGCTGCTTGAAGAAGGTCAGCGCATCGTTGCCGGGCGCATAGTCAGAGGTCAGCGTCGCGACTCTCTTGATGCCGTTCTTGACCGCCCAGTCGCCGATGATGGTGGAGGACTGCGCCAGCGTGAAGCTGGTGCGCACGATATAGGGCGAGCGCTCGGTGACGATCGAGGTGCCGGCCGCCATCACGACTTCCGGGATCTTCGCCTCCGTGGCAAGCTTCGCGGCCGCAAGCGCGGCCGGCGTCACGCCGAAGCCGGCAATGAAATTGACCTTGTCGTTGACGATCAGCTCCTGGGCGAGTCGCTTGGTGTTGTCGGGCACCGCGGCGTCGTCCTTCAGGATGACCTCGATCTTCTTGCCGGCGACGGTGTCGCCGTTCTGCTGCATGTAGAGCTTGATCGCATTGTCGATCTGCTTGCCGGTCGAGGCCTGGCCGCCGGTCATCGGCAGGATCAGGCCAATCTTGACGGCGTCGTCCGCCCGTGCCGGCACGCTGGCGCAAAACCCGTAAAGCGCGGCCGAAGCGGCGCCCCACAGCAACATCTTGCGACGATTGAACATCGACATCCCTCCCCCTTCCATTCTTCTGCCTCGAGCCGAGTGCCCGGCCCTTGCCTTAACCCAAGCATGTTGCGGCCAAGCCGCAACGCGACAAGGCGTCTCGAAGCGCCCTATTGTCAATCGGACGATGGACGTGTGTCGCGCGTGGCGCGATCGGACCCAGCCGTAGCCACAAGTATCAGGATACCAGAATCGCTCCCCGAAACTCAACGCCCCCAACGAGAACCGGTCTCGCGAGCTAAAGCGGGCCGCGATCTCGATTCATTTGTACGATCGTACAAATCAATCGCCAATGTCAACAAACAAGCACAATTGCAGCCGAACGGTCGCGCCCAACATCATGATCCATAAAGACCAGGCTGTATGCTGCCGCCAATGCCGATCTTCACACGCCACATCCGTGTCCTGACTGCCCTCGCGCTCGCGGCCTGCGCGCTCGGGGGGTGCAGCTCAATGAACCAAAAGGTCTCGGCCGGGATGGCCGACTACATTCCGGCCTGGGCGGGTGGCCTGCCCGCCGATGCGCCGCCGCGGCCGGGCACCCCGGAGTATGATAAGTTTATGCAGGAACGGGAGCGCAAGCGCCTGATGCCCGCGGCCGAGCGCGGCGACGACGCCAAGCCGGCGGCGACCACGCAGGGCGCTGCCCACTGAGCGCGGCCTAGTCGAGGGCACCCTCGCTGATGATTTCGCCGCGGTACCCGAACTCCACCATGTGCACGGTGACGTAGTCGTCGCCGATGAACGCCACGCCGTAGGACTCCGGCAAATCGGCGACCGTCAGCACCTCCGCAAACACCGGATAGCTGGCGTGGTTGGTTCCGCGCAGCGAGGTCGTGGGGATGCCGGCAACCGAACCGCTCAGCACCATGTGGCAGTGACCGAAGAAGATGTGCCGGATCTTGCTCCGGTGCTTCGCGACGATCGAGCGGAACGCGGCATCGTCGAGCAGGCCGATACGGTCCACCGGGCCGATATGGGTCGGGAATGGATTGTGATGCATGAACAGGAAGAACGGCCCGTCATGCTCGGATAGCTGCCGCTCCAGCCAGGCCTGCCGCGTCTCGCAGAAGCTGCCGGCGGCCGTCTGCGGCTCGTAGGTATCGAGCAGCAAAACGCGTCCGACCGACGTGTCGTGCACACCTTGTACGAAGCCGTCCGCGTCGGCGCATTCGGGAAACACGCTGAGAAACGTCTCGCGATGGTCGTGGTTGCCGATACAGAGCCGCGTCGGGATCGGAAACCGGCTCAGGCGATCGCGCAGCAATCGATAGTCCGCGAGGTCGCCGAGATCGGAAAGGTCGCCCGAGATCACCATCAGCTCGGCATCGCGATGATCGGCAAGCACCTGATCGAGCGCACGCTCGAAATTGACCAGGGGATCACGGCCGAAGATCGTCCTCCCCGGCGCCGTCAGATGGATGTCGCTCATGTGGATGAGTTTCATGCAGCACCTCGATGCAAGGCGACACCATGGGAGTCAAAGCGCGGCAACCGGGTGAACCTGGGGTCAGTCCACGAACACCACGGTCTTGCGCCCGTTGAGGATGACGCGGTCGGCGAGATGGTAGCGGATCGCCCGCGCCAGCACGCGGCGCTCGATGTCGCGGCCCTTGCGCACGAGATCCTCGGGCGTGTCGCGATGGCTGATGCGCTCGACGTCCTGGTCGATGATCGGCCCCTCGTCGAGATCGCTGGTGACGTAATGCGCGGTGGCGCCGATCAGCTTGACGCCGCGCTCATGCGCCTGGTGATAGGGCTTGGCGCCCTTGAAGCCCGGCAGGAAGGAATGATGGATGTTGATGCAGCGGCCCGACAGCCGCGCCGACATCTCGTCCGAGAGGATCTGCATGTAGCGGGCCAGCACGACGAGATCGGTATTAGTGTCCTGCGCCAGCTGCCACACCGCGTCTTCCTGCTGCCGCTTGGTGTCCTTGGTCACCGGCAGATGATGGAACGGGATATCGCCGAAATCGAGCGAGCCGTAGGTCTCGCGCGGATGGTTTGAGACGATCGCGGTCGGGATCATCTCGAGCTCACCGGTGCGCCAGCGATAGAGGATGTCGACCAGGCAATGATCGGACTTCGACACCAGCAGCATCACCCGGCGGCGGGTGGCGCGGTCGCGCATCTGCCATTCCATGCCGAAACGTTCGGCGATCGCGGCAAAGCCGGTCTGCAGCGCCGGCAGCCCGACCGCGAGGTCGGCTGCGGTGAACACCACGCGCATGAAGAACTTGCCGGTCTCGACATCGTTGAACTGCTGGGCGTCCAGGATGTTCTGGCCGTTATGCGCGAGGAAGGTCGAGACCGCGGAGACGATCCCGGGGCGGTCCGGACAGGACAGGGTCAGAACGAATTGATGGTCGGGCATGCCAATTGACCAAAGCTTGAGCAGTTGCGTGGAACGGTCATTTTCGGCCCCCGTCTATCACTGCAGGTGGCCTTGCGCCAATCCCGGCGCGGGGGTCAAATCGAACAAATGACGACAATGTTTGTTAGGGACCATCATGGCTGAACGGCTGAACGGCTACCGCATCCTGATCCTCGAGACGCGTGAGGAGGCGCAGTTTTCCCGTCTGCTCGCCGAGCAGGGCGCCGATGTGCTGCAATGCCCGATGTTCACTATCCACGATGCGCCGGATCCGGCACCGATCGAGGCCTGGATTCGCCGCGCCATCGAACGACCGCTCGACGACCTCGTGCTGATGACCGGCGAAGGCCTGCGCCGGCTGATGAAGGTCGTGCGCCGGATCGGGGTCGAGGCGGAGTTCGTCGGCGGCCTCGGCAAGGCGCGCAAATTCGCCCGCGGCCCCAAGCCCGGCCGCGCGTTGCGCGAGATCGGGCTGGAGCCGCAAATGACGACGGAGAAGCCGACCTCGGAAGGCGTTGCCGAGATGCTGTCGAAGCTCGACCTGAAGGGACATCGGCTCGGGCTGCAGCTCTACCCTGACAAGGATCACGCCACCCTGATCGGTGCGATCAAGGCGCAGGGCGCCGAGGTCGATACCGTGCTGCCCTATGTCTATGATGCGCAGGCCGCCGACGCCAACATCGTCACCGCGATCGACGAGATGGCGCGGGGCCAAATTGATGCGATCGCATTGACGAGCTCCGGCCAGGTTCGCCGCCTGCTCGAGGTGGCACAGGCGCACAAGTGCGAGGCGCAATTGCGCGAGGGCCTGGAGCAGACGCCGATCGCCTCCGTCGGGCCCGTGGTGTCGGATGAACTGAAGACCTACGGCCTGCGCACCGACATCTATCCGGTCAACGATGCGTTCTTCATGAAGCCGCTGATCTCGGCGATGGCGATGGCGCTGGCGAAGGCGCCGCCGCGGACGGCTGCGAAGTGACGCTCGGCGCTACACCGCCGCCTGCTTCGTCTCGTTCAGATAGGCCTGGTACGCGAGCTTGATGCCATCCTCGAGCGACGTGGTGGCGCGCCAACCGAGCTTGGCGAGCCTGTTGACGTCGAGCAGCTTGCGCGGCGTACCGTCGGGACGTGAGGTGTCGAAGCTGATCTCACCGCGATAGCCGACGGCGGCGGCAACGACGCGGGCGAATTCGGCGATCGTGATGTCCTCGCCGGTGCCGATATTGACCAGCTCCGACGAGGAGTAGGTCTTCATCAAATGGATGCAGGCGTCGGCGAGATCGTCGACATAGAGGAATTCACGGCGCGGCGTGCCCGTGCCCCACACCACGACATCGGCGGCGCCCGAGACCTTGGCCTCATGGAAGCGGCGGATCAGCGCCGCAACGACGTGGCTGTATTCGGGATGATAATTGTCGCCGGGACCGTAGAGGTTGGTCGGCATCACGCTGATGAAATCGGCGCCATACTGGCTGCGATAGGCCTCGGTCATCTTGATGCCGGCGATCTTGGCGATGGCATAGGGCTCGTTGGTCGGCTCCAGCGGACCGGTCAGCATCGAGTCCTCGCGCAGCGGCTGCGGCGCCAGGCGCGGATAGATGCAGGACGAACCGAAGAACATCAGCTTCTCGCAGCCATTGGCATGCGCCGCGCGGATCAGATTGGTCGAGATCGCCAGATTGTCGTAGAGAAATTCCGCCCGCAGCGTGTTGTTGGCGACGATGCCGCCGACCTTGGCCGCGGCGAGGAACACCGCCTGCGGGCGCTTCGCCGCGAACCAGGAATTCACCGCGCCCTGGTCGCGCAAATCGACCTCGCTGCGCGAGACGGTCAGGAGATCGGCCTGCTCACGCGCCAGCCGGCGCATCAGCGCCGAGCCAACCATGCCACGATGGCCAGCGACGAAAACCGTCTTGCCCTTCAGTTCAAACGCCGTGCTTGCCATTGGCCGCATCCTGCCTGGCCTCGACGAGATCGCTGGCGACCATTTCCTTCACCAGTTGTGCGAACGACGTCTTCGGCGCCCAGCCGAGCTTGGCGCGCGCCTTGCTGGCGTCGCCGATCAAAAGGTCGACCTCAGTCGGACGGAAATAGGTCGGATCGATCTGCACCAGCGTCTCGCCGGACGACTTGTCCACACCGATCTCCTCGACGCCTGCGCCGCGCCATTCGATGCTGCGGCCGACCTCCGCAAACGCCAGCTCGACGAATTCGCGCACAGAGCGCGTCTCGCCGGTCGCGAGCACGTAGTCGCCGGGCTCATCCACCTGCAGGATCCGGTGCATGCCCTCGACATAGTCGCGGGCATGGCCCCAGTCCCGCTTGGCATCGAGATTGCCGAGATAGAGCTTGCTCTCGAGGCCGACTTCGATGCGGGCAACGCCGCGTGTGATCTTGCGTGTCACGAAGGTCTCGCCGCGGATCGGGCTCTCATGGTTGAACAGAATGCCGTTGCTGGCGAACATGCCATAGGCCTCGCGGTAGTTCACCGTGATCCAGTAGCCGTAGAGCTTGGCGACGCCGTAGGGCGAGCGCGGATAGAACGGCGTGGTTTCCTTCTGCGGCACTTCCTGCACGAGCCCGTAAAGCTCCGAGGTCGAGGCCTGGTAGAACCGCGTCTCCTTTTCCATGCCGAGGATGCGGATCGCCTCCAGAAGGCGCAGCACGCCGATGGCGTCGGCGTTGGCGGTGTATTCGGGGCTCTCGAAGCTGACCTGGACGTGGCTCTGGGCGGCGAGGTTGTAGATCTCGGTTGGCCGGATCTGCTGCATCAGCCGGATCAGATTGGTCGAATCGGTCATGTCGCCGTAGTGCATCAGGAACGGCACGTTGCCGGCATGCGGGTCCTGGTAGAGATGGTCGACACGCGCAGTGTTGAGCGAGGACGAGCGGCGCTTGACCCCGTGCACGATATAACCGAGGCCGAGGAGATATTCCGCGAGATACGCACCATCCTGCCCGGTGATGCCAGTGATCAACGCAACGCGCCGCTTTAAGTCCTGAGCCGCCATGTTATCTCCAGAGAGCACGAAAACCGCGCGTTCCGACGAGGCTGGTCTGTAGCATCAGGTCTGCTCCAAGTCTAATGGCACAATTGCTTGAATCTGGGCTTGGAAGCCTCCAAAAATGGCTAAATCCGGCCCGGAGCACCTCATTCGCCGTAATGGCGCAACCGGTCGAGGTTGATGATAGTCACCCCGCCATATTCGAGCCGCAACAGCCCCTCGCGTTCCAGCCGCTTCAGACACTGATTCGCATTCTGCCGGGAGATTCCCGACAGCGCCCCGATCTCCTCCTGGGTGATCTCCAGGTGCAAAGTGAGGTCGGGATAGAGAATCGGGTTGAACAGCGAGGCGATCGAGCGCGCCAGCCGCGCGGTGGCATCCAGCGTGCGGCCATATTCGAGCAGCGCGATGAACTGGCCGAGCCGCTCATTGAGTGACCCCACCAAAAAGCGGTTGAAGCCGACGCTGTTCTCGAACAGCCAGACAAAGGTCCGGCGATCCATCATTGCCAGCCTTGTGTCGCGCAGCGCGACCACGTCATAGCGCCGCGCCTCGTTCTTGAGCACCGTCCCCTCGCCGAACCAGGCGCCCGCAGTGAGGCCCGCGAAACTCGCCGCCTTGCCGCCGCGCGAGACGATGCCCATCCGCGCCAGCCCGGTGACGATGCCGGTCCAGTACTGGAAGTTGTCGCCGCGCATGAAGATGAATTCGTTGGCGCGGTACGACTTCTCGGAAATGCCGGCGCGCGCGATCTCGATTTCTTGCTCGGTCAGCTCGCGCGACCAGGCCGCGATGCGCTTCAGGTAATCAGCAGCAATCATTCTAGCGACGGCATCCCACCCAAGATATTGCACCGCAGCAACGCCGTGCGCGAAGCCAGGTGACCCGAGGCCTGGAATGCCAGCGAAAATTCCTGACCAAATGTCGGGCACATGACAATTCAACCTATCGCTTTCCCGTACTCAGAGCCACCTCGCGTAACGCCGCGCGGCGCAGCGCTTCGATGGATCGCTGAAGGCGGACGACGCGAGACGGGCTTGCAGGCGGGGTGCGGCGTTACCGCGCATGACGCAGGCGATCGGGCGAGCAATTGCTCCCGGACGCCGGCATCATTAGTCGGATGGTTTCCTTCGGCGCCCCATGTAAGATCGAACCGAGATCGAAGCGAAAGATATAAAGAGCGCGCCAAAGCGCCCGTATCTGGAGGGAACAGGGTGGCTAACAGTCTCGAGGTGCGCGGAGTCTCATTGCGCTTTGGCGGCGTCCGCGCGCTGACCGAAGTGAGCTTCGGCGTCAACGAAGGCGAGCTGTTCTCGATCATCGGCCCGAACGGCGCCGGCAAGACCTCGATCGTCAACTGCATCTCCGGCCGCTACCGGCCGACCGAAGGCCAGCTGTTCTATCGCGGCCAGGACATCACCGGCCTCACCCCGAACGCGCGGCCCCGCCTCGGCATCGGCCGGACCTTCCAGAATCTGGCGCTGTTCCACCACATGAGCGTGCTCGACAACATCATGGTCGGCCGCCATCACCTCCTGAAGAACAACTTCATCACGGGCTCGCTGTACTGGCTGACCGGCGCGCGCCGCGAGGAGCTGGAGCACCGCCGCAAGGTCGAGGAGATCATCGACTTCCTCGATCTGCAGTCGGTGCGCAAGGCTACCGCCGGCACCCTGCCCTATGGCCTGCGCAAGCGGGTCGAGCTCGCCCGCGCGATGGCGCTCGAGCCGCAACTGATCCTGCTCGACGAGCCGATGGCCGGCATGAACTTCGAAGAGAAGGAGGACATGGCGCGCTACATCGTCGATCTCAACGAAGAGTTCGGCATGACGGTGATGATGATCGAGCACGACATGGGCGTCGTGATGGACATCTCCCACCGCGTCATGGTGCTCGATTTCGGCCGCAAGATCGCCGAGGGCGATCCGGCCACCGTGCTCGCCGATCCCCACGTCAAGCGCGCCTATCTCGGTGAAGAGGACGAGGTGCTGGTCGACCCCGACGACAAGCCCGCCGTGCGGGAGAGCGCGGCATGATGGACTATGCCGGTCGCGCCGCGCAGGCCGACACCTTCCCCAAGATGCTGCGCCTCAACGCCAAGGAGCACGGCAAGGAGATCGCGCTGCGCGAGAAGGATTTCGGGCTATGGCGCGAATTCACCTGGAACGACTATCAGACCCGCACCCATGATTTCGCGCTCGGCATGGTCGAGCTCGGCCTCGGCCGCGGCGACGTGATCGGTATCATCGGCGACAACCGGCCGGACTGGGTCGCGGCCGAGATCGCGGCCCACGCGATCGGCGCGATGAGCCTCGGGCTTTATCGCGACGTGTTGGACGAGGAAGCTGCCTATCTCCTGACCTATGGCGAGGCCAAGCTGGTCTTCGCCGAGGACGAGGAACAGGTCGACAAGCTGCTCGGCCTTGCCGACCGGGTCCCCAATCTCAAGCACATCGTCTATTCCGATCCGCGCGGCATGCGCAAATATGACGATCCGCGATTGATGGAAGCGAGCAAGCTCGTGGCTTTGGGCCGCGATCGCGCCGCGCGCGAGCCTGGGCTTTATGAGCGGCTGGTCGACGCCACACGCGGCGACGACGTCGCGATCCTCTGCACGACCTCGGGCACGACGGCCAATCCGAAGCTCGCAATGCTCTCGGCCGGGCGCGTGCTGCGGCACTGCGCGACCTATCTTTCCTTCGATCCGAAGGGGCCGGACGACGAATACGTCTCGGTGCTGCCGCTGCCCTGGATCATGGAACAGATCTACGCGCTGGGCAAAGCGCTGCTCTCCCGGATGAAGGTCAACTTCGTCGAAGAGCCCGACACCATGATGCACGACTTCCGCGAGATCGCGCCGACCTTCGTGCTGTTCGCGCCGCGCGTCTGGGAATCGATCGCGGCCGACGTCCGTGCCGGCGTGATGGACGCCTCGCCGTTCAAGCAGCGGCTCTACGATCTAGGCATGAAGACCGGGCTTGCGGCGCTCGCCGAAGGCAAGCGCTCTGTGTTCGCCGACCAGATCCTGTTCCGCGCGCTGCGCGACCGGCTCGGCTTCACCCGGCTGCGTTCGGCGGCGACCGGCGGCGCGGCGCTCGGGCCAGATACATTCAAGTTCTTCCAGGCGATGGGCGTGCCGCTGCGCACGCTGTACGGCCAGACCGAGCTGCTCGGCGCCTACACGCTGCATCCCGAGGGTAAGGTCGATCCCGACACGACAGGCGTTCCGATGGCCGATAACATCGAGATCCGCATCGACAATGCCGACGTCAACGGCGTCGGCGAGATCGTGGTGCGGCATCCGAACATGTTCCACGGCTACTACAAGAACCCCGACGCTTCGGTCGCCGACATCAAGGACGGCTGGATGCATTCGGGCGACGCCGGCTACTATAACGACAACCGGCAGCTCGTGGTGATCGACCGCATCAAGGACCTCGCCGAGACCTCGCGCGGCGAACGCTTCTCGCCGCAATATATCGAGAACAAGCTGAAGTTCTCGCCCTATGTCGCCGAAGCCGTCGTGCTCGGCGCCGGCCGCGACGCGCTCGCCGCGATGATCTGCATCCGCTACTCGATCATCTCGAAATGGGCGGAGAAGAACCGGATCTCGTTCACGACCTACACCGACCTGTCCTCGCGGCCCGAAGTCTATGCGCTGTTGAAGAAAGAGGTCGAGACCGTCAACGCCACCCTGCCGCCGGCGCAGCGCATCTCGCGCTTCCTGCTGCTGTACAAGGAGCTCGATGCCGACGACGGCGAGCTGACGCGGACCCGGAAGGTCCGCCGCGGCGTGATCAACGAGAAATACGCAGATATCATCGAGGCGATCTACCGCGGCAAGGCCAGCATCCCGGTCGACACCGTGATCCGCTTCCAGGACGGCACCACGCAGCGCGTCCGCACCACGCTCGAGGTCGTCGACCTCAACCGCCCGGCGATCGCGGAGGCCGCGGAATGACTGTGCTGCGGGACCAGAGCGCGGTGCGCATGAATGTGCCCTCTCCCCTTGTGGGAGAGGGCTACGCCATTGGCCGACAGGAACTCGCTTGGGTGAGGGGTTCCCTCCCCACGATCCCGATGCGGAGACCCCCCCACCCGGCTTCGCTTTGCGAAGCCACCCTCTCCCACAAAGGGAGAGGGTGCTGGCGCCGCCGTTCGGAGCGACCACGCCCCATGAACACCCAGTTCCTGATCCAGCTGATCGTCAACGGCCTCGTGGTCGGCACGCTCTATGGCGTGGTCGCGATGTCGTTTGTGCTGATCTACAAGGCGACGCAGGTCGTGAATTTCGCGCAGGGCGAACTGCTCCTGGTCGGCGCCTGGGTGTGCTGGGCGCTGCTGACGAAGTACCAAGTGCCGTTCTGGATCGGCATGCCGATCACGCTGGTGTTCATGTTCATTTTCGGCATCGCGATCCAGGTCGTGATCCTGCGTCCGATGATCGGCGAGCCGATCATTTCTGTAATCATGGTGACGATTGGCCTCTCGACCGTGTTCCAGGCGGCGCTGAAATGGATCTTCGGCGTCAACCCGCAGCCTTTCCCGCGCGCGTTCCAGAGCCAGTCGGCCAGCCTGTTCGGGCTGCAGATCCAGACCGTCTATGTCATGAGCCTCGTGGTCTCGCTCGCCATGATGGTCGGCATGGCCTGGTTCTTCCGCGCCTCCAAATATGGCCTGGCGATGCGGGCCACCGCCTTCAACCAGCAGGTCGCGCAATCGCTCGGCATCTCCGTGAAGAGCGTGTTCGCGATGGCCTGGGCGATCTCGGCCACGGTCTCGGCGGTTGCCGGCGTCGTGGTCGCCGTGGTCAACGGCGTGTCGTCCGGTCTCTCCGCCTACGGCATCAAGGTGTTTCCGGCTGCGATCCTCGGCGGGCTCGACTCGGTCGGCGGCGCCGTGCTCGGCGGCATCATCATCGGGCTGCTCGAGAACGTCGCCCAGTATGTCGACAGCGAGTATCTGCACTGGGGCAATCTCTACGAAATCGCGCCGTTCTACGTCCTGATCATCATCCTGATGATCAAGCCGTACGGGCTGTTCGGTACCAAGGACATTGAGCGGGTCTAGGCATGATCGCCGAAAAGTGGAAACCGGTTTTTGGAAACGATCATGCCCAGACAAAAAGGCGCGTGACGATGACTTTACCCCGGCAGGGAGCACAATAGAGCCCCATGGCAACGAGCACCCTCATCCCGTCAGGCGATTTCCGCACCAGCTACGCGTCCGACACCACGATCTTCCCGACCGCGACCAGCCGCAATGTTGCGATTCTCGGCATCGTTCTCGCCTGTTTCGCACCGATGCTGCTGTCCAACTACCTGCTCTCGATCGCTATCCAGATCGGCATCTTCGCGATCGCAGCGCTCGGCCTCAACGTCCTGGTCGGCTTCACCGGCCAGATCTCGATCGGCCACGCCGCGTTCTTTTTGTTCGGCGCATTCACCTCGGCCTACATCTCCAACAACGCGCCGATCCCGGTGTTCTTCGCGATCCCCCTCGCCGGCGTGATCACGGCGCTGGTCGGCCTGATCTTCGGCGTGCCGGCGGCGCGGCTGAAGGGCCTCTACCTCGTCATCGCGACGCTCGCCGCGCAGTACATCCTGCTCGATTTCTTCTCGCGCGCCGAATGGTTCTCGGGCGGCTCGGTGCCGGCCAGCGCCAACCCGTTCTCGATCTTCGGCTACACGCTGCGCGGCGACCGGCAGTATTTCTATGTCGTGCTCGCCTACATGGTGGTCAGCTATCTGCTCGTGACCAATCTGATGCGCACCCGCGACGGGCGCGCGCTGGTTGCGATCCGCGACCACTATCTCTCCGCCGAGATCATGGGCATCAACCTCACCAAATACCGGACGCTGTCGTTCGGGTTGGCCGCCTTCTTTGCCGGCATCGCGGGCGCGCTCTACGCGCATTATCAGCTCGTGGTCTCCCAGGAAGGTTTTGGCATCGAGCGCTCGGTGCTGTTCCTCGCGATGGTCATCATCGGCGGGACCGGTTCGGTGATGGGCACGCTGATGGGCACCGCCTTCGTGGTGCTGCTGCCGGAATCGATGGAATGGCTGAGCGCGTGGCTGAAGGGCGGCGCCATCGACAAGGCGTTGCAGCTCAACAACAACATCACCTTCCTGCGCGAGATCGCGATCGGCCTGATCATCATCGGCTTTCTGATGTTCGAGCCGGACGGGCTCGCGCACCGCTGGCGCCAGATCAAGGCCTACTGGAAGCTTTATCCGTTCTCGCACTGACGCATCGAGCAACTCAAATTCGGTTCAACGAATAAGCAGGAGGAAGCAACAATGACGATTAGATCCCTTTTGAGCTCGGTCTCCCTCGCGCTGCTGATGAGCAGCGCGGCCGCCACCGCACAGGCCCAGATCGCCATCGGCCATCTGCAGGACCTCTCGGGCGGTACCTCCGACGTCGGCACGCCCTATGGTCAGGGCGTCGTCGATACCTTCGCCTGGGTCAACAAGAACGGTGGTGTCGGCGGCAAGCAGCTCAGCGTCGACAGCAACGACTATGGCTACCAAGTGCCGCGCGCGATCGCGCTGTACAAGAAGTGGTCGGCGCCCGACGGCAAGGTCGCGGCGATCATGGGCTGGGGCACGGCGGACACCGAGGCGCTGACCGGCTTCCTCGCGCAGGACAAGATCCCCGACATGTCCGGCTCCTATGCCGCCGCGCTGACCGATCCCGAGGGCACCAGCGGCAAGGCCAAGCCGGCGCCGTACAATTTCTTCTACGGCCCGAGCTATTCGGACGCGCTGCGCGCCGAGCTGACCTGGGCCGCCGAGGACTGGAAGGCCAAGGGCAAGCCCGGCAAGCCCAAATTCGTCCATATGGGCGCCAACCATCCATATCCGAACGCGCCGAAGGCCGCCGGCGAGGCGCTCGCAACCGAGCTCGGCTTCGAAGTGCTGCCGCCGCTCGTCTTCGCACTCACCCCCGGCGACTACTCGGCGCAGTGCCTGAGCCTGAAGAGCTCCGGCGCCAACTACGCCTATCTCGGCAACACCGCGGCCTCGAACATCTCGGTGATGAAGGCCTGCAAGACTGCCGGCGTCGACGTCCAGTTCCTCAGCAACGTCTGGGGCATGGATGAGAACGCCGCCAAGACCGCAGGCGACGCCGCCGACGGCGTGATCTTCCCGCTGCGTACGGCGGTCGGCTGGGGCGGCAATGCGCCCGGCATGAAGACGGTGATGGAGATTTCGAAGATGTCCGATCCGTCGGGCAAGGTCTATCGCCCGGTACACTACATCGCCGCGGTCTGCAGCGCGCTCTACATGAAGGAAGCGCTGGATTGGGCCGCCAAGAACGGCGGCGCCACCGGCGAGAACGTCGCCAAGGGCTTCTACCAGAAGAAGGACTGGGTGCCAGCCGGCATGGACGGCGTCTGCAATCCCTCGAGCTGGACCGAGAAGGATCACCGCCCGACGACGAAGGTCGATCTCTATCGCGCCAAGGTGTCCGGTGCGACCGATGGTGACATCAACGACCTGATGGGCAAGGGCACGATCAAGCTCGAGAAGGTGAAGACCGTCGAACTGCCGCGCAAGCCGGAATGGTTTGGCTGGTGAGGTCGTAATCCGACCGAACACACAAATCGTCATGCGCGGGCTCGACCCGCGCATCCATCAAGACAAAACGTCTTCCGATCGATGGAATGCCGGGTCAAGCCCGGCAATGACATCAAGGGGTGAACCAGAGCCATGAACGAAACCCTCGAAGCCACCCGCCCAGGGCCGACGGCCGTCCCGCCGCCGCCGCTGCTCAGCGTCAACAACATTGAGGTCGTCTATGACGACGTCATCCTGGTGCTGCGCGGCCTCAGCCTCGAGGTGCCGAAGGGCGCGATCGTGGCGCTGCTCGGTGCCAACGGCGCCGGCAAGTCGACCACGCTGAAGGCGATCTCCGGCCTGCTCAAGACCGAGGACGGCGAGGTCACCCGCGGCGAGATCCTGTTCGAGGGCCAACGCATCAACGGCATTGATCCGGACAAGATCGTCCGCCGCGGCATCTTCCAGGTGATGGAGGGCCGCCGCATCGTCGCCGACATGACGTCGCTGGAGAATTTGCGGCTCGGCGCCTTCACCCGGCGCGACGGTGAGGTTTCCGCCGACATCGACATGGTGTTCAAATATTTCCCGCGCCTGAAGGAGCGTACCGGCCTCGCCGGCTACCTCTCGGGCGGCGAGCAGCAGATGCTCGCGATCGGCCGCGCGCTGATGGCGCGCCCGAAGATGATCCTGATGGACGAGCCGTCGATGGGATTGTCGCCCCTGCTCGTCAAGGAAGTGTTCGCGATCATCAAGGAGATCAACCGCGATCTCGGCGTCACGATCCTATTGGTGGAGCAGAACGCGCGCGCAGCGCTTTCGGTCGCGAGCCATGGCTACATCATGGAACAGGGCAAGGTGGTGCTCGACGGCTCCGCCGACGAGCTGCGCGACAACGAGGACGTCAAGGAATTCTACCTCGGCGGCGCCGGTGACCAGCGCAAGAGCTTCAAGAACCTGAAGAGCTTCAAGCGGCGCAAGCGCTGGCTCTGAGGCTTGGCGCGTTTTCGAGCGGAGTTGAGGACCGGTTCGCGTGCAGAAAACGCATCAGACCAGCAAGGCCGTTCTAGCCGAGCACCTGCTCGGCTTCAGTAACCGCGCAGAGCACATGGTAGAACGACGACGCCGGGATCGTGGCAACCAGCGATGTGCCGTCGCGGTCGAACTGGTCGTACCAGCCGCCAGCCACGGGATGGCTGAGATAGTGCCGCTCCAGCAGCACGAGCGCCGCGCGCGCTTCGTCCGCAGCTGCGGCTTCGCCCGATTCAGCCTGCGCGATCCAGGCCTTCGCCAGTTCGCTCTGCGGCCACAGTCGCCTGGTGTGGCGGCGGATATTGCCCTCGGCATCGCCCTCGTCGATCAGGCAGCCGGTGGCGTCGCGATAGCGCAGCGCCGAGGCCAAGAGCTCGCCGCGCGGACGCCCCGTTGGGCAGCCGGTGATCCGCTCGAAACCCTTCAGCAGCCAGACCCATTCCGCGAGGTGCCCCGGCTCGATGCTGACCGGCGGGATCCTCGACCAGTCCTCCTCGAAATATTCGCTGAGGGTACGCGTCTGCTTGTCATAGAGGTTGGCAAGGAACAGCGCGAAGAACTCGCCGGCGCGGTTCTGGAACGACAAATCGTGCGTCGCGTCGAAGCACGCGATCATCGCCTCGAACAGATGCATCTGCGGGTTCTGTCGGCGCGGCATCGACGGCGGCAGGCCCTCCTGGAAGCCGCCATGCGGCGAGCGCAGCTGGGTGTCGAGGAACGCCAGCAGCGCGCCGATCTCGGCGCGAATCTGGGCGTCTTGGTCGAGGCCGTAGGCGGTTGCCAATGCGAGCAGCACGAAGGCATGGCCGTAGGTGTCGCGCAGCGTGTCGTGCACGCCGCCTTCCGGCGTCAGGCTGAAGACGAAGCCCGGCCGACCATCCGGCGCCTTGGCTTTGGCCAGCAGGTAATCCAGCCCCTTCAGCGCGATCGCGCGGCCTTCGGGATACCAGCCCATCTGGGCCGCCTTGGCGTAGCAATAGATCTGGCGCGCCTGCACCAGGAGGCGGCGCGGGGCGGCGTGATCGGGGCTACCGTCCGCATGCAGCCGGTCGACGAAGCCGCCAGCCGTGCTGTCCCACCCCGTGGTCGACCACAGCGGCAACGCCTGGTCGATGATCCGGCGCTTCAACCTCGCGACGACATCGGCGGCCCCGCCCGCCGTAACGCTCTCTGCCTCAGCCATCGTGCTTCCTGGAACCGTCCCAATGTCAGCGCTCATCGTCTGATAGCACGGGCGGACCGGCGCGCCACCTGCGCAAATCCCCTCAAGGACCTGCCATGACCGACCATTACGACGCCCTTGAAACGCGCGATCCGGCCGAGCGCGAGGCCGCCCTGTTCGCCCGGCTGCCGGAGGTGCTGCGCAAGGCGATGGCCGCGCCCGCCTATGCGAACCTGCTGCGGGGCATCGATCCCGCATCCGTCACCAGCCGGGAGACGCTGGCCGGGCTTCCGGTGCTGCGGAAGTCGGAATTGCCGGCCCTGCACAAGGCCGCCCCGCCGTTCGGCGGCTTTGTGGCTGATGCGCCCGGCTCGTTCGCTCGGCTGTTCACCTCGCCCGGACCGATCTTCGAGCCCGAGGGCCGCCAGACGGACCCCTGGCGCGGCGCGCGGGCGCTGTTTGCGGCAGGCTTTCGCGAGGGTGACGTGGTGCTGAACACCTTCAGCTATCACCTCACCCCCGGCGGCTTCATCTTCGACGCCTCCGCGCGGGCGCTCGGCTGCGCCGTGATCCCGGCGGGCCCGGGCAACACCGAGCAACAATTCGAGCTGATCGAGGCCTATCGCCCGGTCGGCTATAGCGGCACCCCGGACTTCCTG
Source organism: Bradyrhizobium tropiciagri (assembly GCF_001189845.1). GTDB lineage: Bacteria > Pseudomonadota > Alphaproteobacteria > Rhizobiales > Xanthobacteraceae > Bradyrhizobium > Bradyrhizobium tropiciagri. Next base: position 8,850 of record NZ_LFLZ01000033.1, on the reverse strand, counting down.
AAGATCTTGCTCGATGCCGCCGCAGCGGGCGGCCGCGACGTGTCCTCGATCAAGCGCGCTTTGGTCTCGGGCGCGGCATTTCCTAAATCGCTGCAGGAGGACATGAAGTCGCGCGGCGTCGAAGCCTACCAGGCGTTCGGGACGGCCGATCTCGGCCTGGTCGCATTCGAGACGCCGGCGCGCGAGGGAATGACGGTCAATGAGGATCTGGTCCTGGAGATCGTCAAGCCCGGCACCGGCGACCCCGTCGCACCGGGTGATGTCGGCGAGATCGTGGTAACCTCGTTCGATCCGCATCATCCCTGGATCCGCCTGGCGCTCGGCGATCTGACCGCCGCCCTGCCCGGCGCGAGCCCGTGCGGACGCACTAACATGCGCATCAAGGGCTGGATGGGCCGCGCCGACCAGACCACCAAGGTGAAGGGCATGTTCGTCCGCCCCGAGCAGATCGCGGAGATCGGCAAGCGCCATCCCGAGCTCGGCCGGCTGCGCCTCGTGGTCACGCGCGCCGGCGAGGCCGACGCGATGACGCTCCGGGCCGAATGCGCGTCGGGGCCGGAGGCCCTGCTGGACGAAGTTGCGGCGACACTACGCGCGGTGACAAAACTCGGCGGCGCGGTCGAGCTGGTCGGTGCGGGCTCGCTGCCGAACGACGGCAAGGTGATTGCGGACGAGCGGTGAGGTGCGGTCCTGGTGATGCGCATGCCCCCTTGACAAGCCAACAGTGGACCGGTGAACAAAGGCCGCAACGACCTATTGCGGCTCCCATGACGACGACATTAACGCGCCCGGCCGTCTTCTTCGATCGCGATGGCGTACTTAATCACGATGAAGGTTACCTCTTCGAGGCAGCCAAGTTCAGATGGATAGATGGCGCGCGCGAGGCGGTCAGGCTCGTGAACGAGGCCGGCTATTTCGCCTTCGTCGTGACTAACCAGTCTGGTGTCGCTCGCGGCTTCTATGAGGAGAGCGACGTAGATGCCCTCCACCGCTGGATGGCGAAGGATCTCGCGGCGGTGGGCGCGCGTATCGATGCGTTCGAATATTGCCCTGACCATCCCGAGGCCCCCATCGAGCGTTATCGTCGCGACAGCCACCGGCGCAAGCCCGGACCAGGCATGATCACCGAGCTGATGGTGCGCTTTCCCGTCGCAGCCGATAGGAGCTTGCTGATCGGCGATCAGGAGCGCGACCTAGAGGCGGCGCGCGCCGCCGGCATCCGCGGGTTGCGGTTCCGGGCGGGCAATCTCGAGACCTTCGTGCGCCAGGCGCTCAGCTTGCGCTGAGCGGGAGTGATATCAGCTTCTCAGCACCGGTTCAACGCGGGCGGCCTGGATTACGTTCGTCACGATCGCGATGTTGTCGTAGATGAATTCGGCGCGCAGCGCGTTATTGGCGACGATGCCGCCGACTTTTGTCACCGCGATCAACACGACCTGCGGCCGCATAATGCATCACGAACCGCACATCACCGCTATGTGGATCCTTGTAAAGGCGATCCACGTGCGCGGTGATAAATGACGATGACCGCCATTTGATGCCGTCCACGACGTACCCGAGTGACAATGGATATTCGGCAAGATGAACGCCATCCTGCCGGTGACGCCGGTGATCATAGCAATACGTTGACCCCCAATAACGCTTGTCCCCGCCGGTCGCTTTCAGCGGAGGACCTCATCTAACTCCTGATGGCCATAACCCATGATCTCCGGACAACTTTCCATATAAGGCGAAATCGCTATTCGGAGATCGAGCCACCGACCCAGCCCTCTCACCTGTTGCAGCAGGGGGCGCGCACGGAAAAAAGCCAATATTTAACTACCTCTAGACTTTGGTTCGATCCTGATCACCGTCGAATCTAGGGCATTGACAAAGACGTAAGCCTACTGTCAGTGCCAATGTGCGAACGTGTACGCCTTTAGCAGGGTAAGAACCAAGGTGGCACGATTGGCAGCTTCCTGAAATGCGCTGCCATAGGCAGCGGCGTTTTGCCGGAGGACGAGGGAAGCATGACAACAACATTGCCCAAACGGATCATGGTGCTCGGTGTCTCGGGTATGCTCGGCAACACCGTGTTCCGCTATCTGGCCGGTAGGCCCACGGAGTTTCAGGTGACCGGGACCGCGCGCTCGGCGGCGATACGCCGTTTCTTTGTCCCGGAATTGCATGAAAATATCCTACCGGGCGTGGACGTGGAGAACGTCGATAGTTTGCTTTCGGCTTTTTCCGCTGTCCGGCCCGACGTCGTGATCAATTGTATTGGCCTAATCAAGCAGTTGGCGCAGGCCAATAATCCACTGGTGGCCTTGCCTATAAATGCGGAACTGCCGCATCGGCTAGCGCGCATTTGCGAAGTTGCTAAGGCGAGATTGGTCCACATCAGTACCGACTGTGTCTACTCCGGGGCCAAAGGTCTCTATCGCGAGGAAGAATTGTCGGATGCCAAGGATCTCTATGGCCGCAGTAAATATCTCGGCGAGGTTGATTACGCGCATGCGATAACATTGCGTACGTCGATCATTGGACATGAACTCGACAGCGCGCATGCTCTGATTGGTTGGTTTCTGTCCCAGGAGGGCAGTGTCAAAGGGTTCACCAAGGCCATCTTTTCGGGACTGCCGACCGTGGAGCTGGCGCGTGTCATCGGCGACTACGTGTTACCGCGGCCGGAACTGCGCGGGGTCTATCATGTTTCCGCGGACCCCATTGCCAAATTCGACCTGCTCCGACTGGTGGCTGATATCTATCGCAAGGAGATCGAGATTGTTCCCGACGATAGTTTTGTGATCGACCGCTCGCTTGACTCGAACCGCTTTCGCACAGCAACCGGTTATGCTCCTGCTACCTGGCAGGAGTTGATCGAAACAATGGCAAAATTTGGCTAATGGCTGATCCCCACCAAAAGCAATAGGCGGACGACAGTGAACATCCTGATTACCGGAGCAACAGGATTTGTCGGACAGCCCTTGCTTGGGGCGCTGGGGTTACGCGGATACAGGACGGTTCCGATTGTGAGACGCAGTGTCGGACTTTCGGGCGAGATGCTCGTTCCCGGAATCAATGCACAAACGGACTTCCATAGCGCCCTATCAGGCTGTAACGCTGTCGTTCACCTCGCTGCACGCGTCCACGTGATGCGTGATCAAGTTGCGGACCCCCTCTCCGAATTTCGCCGCGTCAATGTGGAGGGAACCCTCAATCTGGCCCGACAGGCCGTTGCAGCGGGTGTCCGGCGCTTTGTGTTCGTCAGCTCTATCAAAGTGAACGGCGAGTCCGGATTTCAGCGCGAAGATGCCGCCCCTGCGCCGCGAGATCCTTACGGCATCTCCAAGATGGAAGCTGAACAAGGCTTGATGGCCATTGCCCGGGAGACCACCATGGAGGTGGTGATCATCCGCCCGCCCTTGGTCTACGGTCCTGGCGTGAAGGGCAATTTTGCTTCCATGGTGAAGTGGGTTCGGAAAGGGATACCGCTGCCCTTGGGCGCAGTGAATAACCGGCGTTCGCTTTTGGCGCTGGATAATCTGATCGATTTCATTGCGTTGTGTGTGGACCGCGATCGTTCGCCACGCGTCGCCAACGAGGTATTTCTCATATCGGATGGCGACGATGTATCCACTGCGGATCTACTGAGGCGAGTGGCCAAGGCCTATAACGTGAAGGCTCGATTGATGCCTATACCAACTAGGTGGCTGAAGCTCGTCGCGCACATGGCAGGCAAGACTGAAGCCGCAGACAGGTTGTTGGGGTCGTTAGTGGTGGACAGTATCAAAGCTCGTGAACTGCTGGGCTGGCAGCCCGCAGTGTCGATGGACAATCAATTGCAAAAGATGGCCCTTCATGAGGCGTGCGTTTGACTCGTTGTTGGCATTGTTCGGCTTGATCGTCGGCTTGCAATTTTCGCAGGCCTTGCTGGTCAGGGGCTATTTGGGTGCCGGTTCTCTCTCTTCGGTCAGGTGCGTTTAGATCACTAGGGCAAGCTGTTTTTCGTGCTCAAGCTCATCGCGCATGGCGGGCAAGACCGAAGCCGTCGGCATGTTGTTGGGCTCGCTCGTGGTGGACAAAGCTCTCGAACTGCTGAGCTAGCACGCCATGGTCGATGGACAATGTAAGCGCTTGGTCGCAACCGCATCGATGCCACGTTTTGCCGAATCGGCATGCGCCTCACTTGCGATCCGAGGTTGTGCGCGAGAAAGCGCCCAAGGCCCAATTTGGCACTGCTGAACCGCCGGCGCGCTCATCGCGCTAGCGCTGAGCTTCCTGGTCAATATGGCCTTCGTGGTGGTGCCGCGCACCGCGCTCGTCACCGTGGCCATCATACTTGCCATGTTCGTGCTGCTTCATTAAAGTGGCGCAGCATCGCCGTTCTGATCACCGGGGCAGCTGCCGCTTGGCAGGCTCGTAGCATATGCGCAAGACCGCCGATAACTTTGCGAGCACGGCCTACAAGGAAGGGACGAGCCGACTTCGCTTGAGCCGCGACCCGGGGTCTGGCGCAAGTACCTAGGATTTTTCGCCAAAGCTGCAGGGCGCGGCACGGACTTAGCGCGCGGCCATTAAAAAAATGAAGATCGGCAGCGGATAGTGGGCCTCTGCCGAGGTGATCGGCACCCCATCGTCAGACGCTGAACGCTGCGCCCCAATGTGGCGTTATCGGCATCATCATTCTCCCTGCGCTATTTCATGTTATTCGCAGCGATGGGCTGGCCAACTGGGGCGGGCCGCTGGTCCTGGTGCAGAACGTCTTTACCCTCTCTGCTCAACTGCCATATGTTCGACTTTCCGGAGGGCCGGATGCACGTCGTCGACGTAGCGGGCGGCATGGTGATCTGGGCACAACAGGCCGACGCGAAGATGGGGGAAGCCGGTTCCCGGGCGGCTGCGCGGCTGGTAAGTCTGGTTGAGATGGGCTATCAGCGCGGTCAGGTTGCAACTAACTGGATCTTCATCGGCCGGCGGATGACGCGTTTTTCGCATCTCACCTTGCGCAATTTCCTGATTGCGCTCCACGATCTTCTCGCGACCACGGCGGCGCTGTTCGTCGCCTTCTACATTCGCTTTGAGGGCGGCGAGGGCTTTTTCGACCGCCTGCCGCTCCTGTTCCAGATTCTGCCTTACTTCCTCGCCTTCAGCGTGGTCGTGTTCTTTATCTTCAACCTGACCACTACGAAGTGGCGCTTCATCTCGCTTCCTGACGCTCTGAATATCATCCGTGTCTCGACCATGCTAACTGTTGCCTTGCTGGTCCTCGACTACATCTTCGTCGCTCCAAACGTCCGCGGCGCCTTCTTTCTCGGCAAAGTGACCATCGTTCTCTATTGGTTCTTCGAGATCGCCTTCCTCAGCGCGGCGCGCATGGCCTACCGCTATTTCCGCTATACGCGGGTCCGGCGTCACGCGAGGAATGAGGACGCCGCACCGACGCTGCTGATCGGCCGGGCCGCGGATGCCGAGGTGCTGTTGCGCGGCATCGAAAGCGGGGCGATCAAGCGCATCTGGCCGGTTGGCGTGGTGTCTCCTTCGGCCTCCGATCTCGGGCAGTTCATCCGTAACCTGCCGGTGCTCGGCGGCATCGACGATGTCGAAGACGTCATTGCCGACTTTTCCAAACGCAACAAGGCGATCGCGCGCATCATCATGACGCCGTCGGCATTCGAGCCGGAAGCCCATCCGGAATCGATCCTGATGCGGGCGCGCAAGCTCGGCGTGATCGTCAACCGCATGCCTTCGCTAGAGAGCGGCGATACACCGCGGCTCATGGCTGTTGCGGTCGAGGACCTGTTGCTCCGGCCGAGCGAGAAGATCGACTACGCGCGGCTTGAAGCCCTGATTAAGGGCAAGTCCGTGATCGTCACCGGAGGGGGCGGCTCGATCGGTTCTGAAATCTGCGAGCGCGTGGTCGCCTTCGGCGCCGCACGCCTTCTGATTGTGGAGAATTCCGAGCCGGCGCTTTATGCGGTTACGGAAGCGCTCGCCACACACGGCTCGACTGCTGCAATCGAGGGGCGGATTGCCGACATTCGGGACCGCGAGCGCATCACCCGCCTGATGACCGAGTTCAAGCCGAACATCGTATTCCATGCCGCGGCGCTCAAGCATGTGCCGATCCTCGAGCGCGACTGGAGCGAAGGAGTCAAGACCAACATCTTCGGCTCGATCAACGTTGCCGACGCCGCGCTTGCCGCCGGTGCGGAAGCCATGGTCATGATCTCGACCGACAAGGCGATCGAGCCGGTGTCGATGCTCGGCCTGACCAAACGCTTCGCCGAGATGTACTGCCAGGCGCTTGATCGTGATCTTTCGGTAGGAGGCGGCAGGGGCAAGCCGCCAATGCGGCTGATCTCGGTCCGGTTCGGCAATGTTCTGGCGTCGAACGGCTCCGTGGTGCCGAAGTTCAAGGCCCAGATCGACGCTGGTGGTCCCGTGACGGTAACGCATCCAGACATGGTGCGCTATTTCATGACCATCCGCGAGGCCTGCGACCTCGTCATCACGGCCGCCACGCACGCGCTTGGAGCCGTGCACTCGGACGTCTCGGTCTACGTGCTCAATATGGGCCAGCCGGTAAAAATCGTTGACCTCGCCGAACGCATGATCCGCCTCTCGGGCCTTCAGCCCGGCTACGACATCGAGATCGTGTTCACGGGCATGCGGCCGGGTGAGCGCCTGCACGAGATTCTGTTTGCATCCGAGGAGCCGACCCGCGAGATCGGCGTCGCCGGCATCATGGCCGCGCAACCGAACGAGCCGCCGATGCAGACGCTACGCAAGTGGATCGTGGCGCTGGAGCAGGCGATTGCGTGCGATGATCGCGCGACCATCAGAAGGGTTCTGAAGGATGCGGTTCCGGAATTCGGGTCGACCGCGGCCTGACCATGCAGCCCCAAGGCAAGATCGTTGTCGCAAGCCAGCACTATCCACCGGATCCGAGCACGACTGCAGCGATCATGGCAGAGATCGCCTGCCGTCTCGCCACAAGCCACGAGGTCGTCGTGCTATCCGGTTCGCCCGGCGCGTTGCCGGCAACGCAGACCGGCCCAGGCCGGCCGCGCGTAGTTGCGATCAAGAACCGGATGGCGGGGAAAACGGCGCTAGTGCGGCGCGGCACCTCTGAACTGTTGTTCGCGGGGCGCACGTTCTTTAGCTTGATCGGGAAGCTAAGGCGAGGCGATGTCGTGCTCACCGTCACCGCACCATTCATGCTGCCCTACGCAGTAGCGGCAGCGGCAAGGCTGAAGGGCGCACGCTCAGCGCTTATCATGCATGACCTCTTTCCCGAGGTGCTGGTGATGGCGGGCCTACTGAAACCCGGCTCAGTCGTGACGCGGACGATGCGCGCCGCCAACAGCCTGATGTTTCGAGCGCTCAATGCCGTCATCACCATCGGCCGCGATGCCGAAGGACCGCTGCTGAGCTATTCCGGAATGACGCGGAACAAGATCCGCTTCATCCCGAACTGGGCGACACTCGTGCCCGGCCTGCGTCCCCTGTGTCGGGATAATACGTTCCGCAAGGCGCTCGCCGCGCGTTTCGTCGTCGGCCTATCGGGAAATCTCGGCTTCACCCACGACCCGGACATCGTGTTCGAGGCAGCGCGCCTGCTCAAGGACGAGGCAGACATCCATTTCCTGCTCTCCGGTTGGGGTGTCGGCTTCGAGCGGCTCAAGCAATTACAGGCGGCCACGAACCTCACCAATGTCTCGTTCGTGGCGCGCGTCGAGGATCCCGAGCTCGAGGCGTTTCTGGCGTCCGCCAATCTCTGGATCATTCCGTACCGGAAGGACGTCGCGGGTGTGTCGGTACCGAGCCGCTTCTACAACCTGCTGGCGATCGGCCGTCCGGTGGTGCTAGTCTCTGAACCGGAGGCCGAGGCCGCGTTAACAGTGGTGGAGAATGAGCTCGGTTGGGTCGTGACACCGGGCCGCGCCGATCTGCTCGCCGAGGCGATCCGTGCAGCATCCCGATCCGACGCTACCGCCATGGCGAAGCGCGCGGTGAAGGCGGCATCGCGATTCGACCGGACCGAGGCGATGAACGCCTATGCCGGTCTAGTTGAGGAATTGTTGCTCAGCCCGAAGTTGGCGGAGCAGCGATGAGCGAGCGTAAGTCCGTCGAGCTGGTAAGGAGTGCGACGGTTTTTGTCGGTCGCCATGTCGAACTCGCACTGGCGCGCGAGGTATAATCGGTCCGACGCGGTTAGCAGCCCGGAGGACATCGACGACGAGGTCGTGCTTCCGTTGCCTGAGCTGCTCATGCAATGGACGTAGCTGGAAGTCTGCCGGTCCCATCCAATCCGCAAGCGTCGAACGACCGAGCTCAATGCCCTGGCGGGCGTAAAGCAGCGCCCGCCAGTAGAGCGGCAGGTGATCGCCGAGGCGGCGTAGGACGTTGGCGCGCCTGAAGCCCGTGAGACTCGGGCTCGCAAGCGGCAACCGCGGCGCCTTGCCGGCGCACTGCCGCGGATCGAGGTCATCGTCGGCATCGAGGACAAGATCTGTCCTGTTGCCAGTGCCTGGCGAGTCCCAGCCCGGGCATTCCACCGCTGTCGGCAGGAAGCAACGCGGCACAAGCGAGGGACGCAAGTTCCTCCCCTCATCCCGGCTCTGATCTTCGGTAACGCACTTTAAGGCCAAGGATCCAGTATTCTTCCTGTCGGTAGCTTCCAACGGGCCTTCACAACCGAACAGGTTCGGGTGATAATGATCTCCAAAAAGGAGGGAATTAGCCAACCAAAAGGGGGATTAGACGAAGTGACGTCAGTTTCAAGCCATTTTCAAGAACCGCAGTTTTCTGAAACCAATTTCCTAGAAGCAGCCATCCGCGAAATCTTTGGGGTCGTTCGCAAAAACG
>NZ_LFLZ01000032.1 GCF_001189845.1 Bradyrhizobium tropiciagri | reverse complement strand
CGCCAGGACGACAGCCGTGATGAAATCGAGCGGTTCGTGTGTATCCTGCATCGCGAAATGACGTCGGCGTGACGACCGCATCCATACCAGAGGCACCATGACCAGCACCATTGAGGCTTCCGACGGCGGCTACCGTTTCATGCCCGGCGTCAGTCAGTATTCCTGCGGCATCAGTGCGCTGCCCGGTTTTGCCATCGAGCGGGTCAGGTTCGCCGAACCGGTCCCCTTGAGTGCGGGTTTTGAGCGGATCGCCGATATCCTCAAAGCCGCCGGCCGTCCGCTGACGGCGTTCGCCGCCTGCGAACTGCGCTCGCCGGCACCCTTCACCGAGGACGGGTTCAGGGCTTTCAACGAGATCTATATCAAGACGCTGATCGCCTGGGTCGTGATGCGTGACGGCATCAATCCGGTGGCGCGCAGCAATGTCTGTCCAAAACTCGATCCGCCCGCCGAGCCGAGCTTCCACGCCTTCTGCTACACGGTGCCGGTTGCGAAGGACGCGCCGTCGAGCTTCGTCGTGGCCGGCAGCGGCGAGTCGGTCGAAGGCAAGGCCAATTATCGCGATCATACCGTCGCGCCCGGCGATACCAGCCCGGCCGGCATTCTGGCGAAGGCCAAATTTGTCCTTGCCGAGATGGAACGCCGGATGAGCGCGTTCGGCAGCGCCTGGACGGACACCACCGCGGTGCAGCTCTACACCGTCCACGACGCCTATCCGGTGCTCGAAAGCGAGCTCGGCCGCCGCGGCGTGCTGCGCAACGGGCTGACCTGGCATTTCGATCGGCCGCCGGTGGTTGGGCTCGACTTCGAAATGGATTGCCGGCGGGTGCATCGCGAGCGCGTGGTGTGATGTATCGGTTGCGTGACGCATCAAAAGCGCGTGTGGCTGCATGTGGAAGCGTGTGCCCTTTCTTGACACGGGTCGCGTCAACCGTTTCCCTTCGACATCGACGTCGGTGGCTGGGTGAACGCGGGTGCAGAACGAATCTGTGATCAGGCGGCGGGATTTGCTGGCGCTGATCGGGACTATCGCCGGCAGTTCGGCGATGTATCACGCGATGACGAGCCTCGGCTTCGCATCCGAGTCCGCCTATAAGGGGCCGCTCAAGCTCACGGGCGACGTGAAGGGCGCTTCGGTGCTGATTCTCGGCGCCGGGCTCGCCGGCATGACGGCGGCGCTGGAACTGCGCAAGGCCGGCTACAAGGTTCAGATCCTCGAATTCAACAATCGCGCCGGCGGCCGCAACTGGTCGATCCGCGGCGGCGACAGCTTTACCGAGCTCGGCGGCTTCAAGCAGACCTGCCAGTTCGAGCAGGGGCTCTATCTCAATCCCGGCCCGTGGCGGATTCCCTATCATCATCGCGCGCTGCTCGATTGCTGCCGGCGGCTCAACGTGACGCTGGAACCCTTCATCCAGCTCAACCACAACGCCTATCTGCACGCGACGCGTGCATTCGACGGCAAGCCGCAACGGTTTCGCAGCATCAAGGCGGATTTCCAGGGCGGGGTGGCTGAGCTGCTGGCGAAGGTCAGCCAGCAGGGCAGGCTCGACGAGTTCGTCAGCAAGGAGGATCAGGAGATCCTGCTGCAGGCACTGCGCGACTGGGGCGCGCTGGATCGCGACTACAAGTACAATGCCAATCTGCGCTCCGCCGACGTCCGCGGATATGCGCGCGATCCCGGCGGCGGCTTGATGGGCGATCCGCTGCCCAGCGATCCGATCTCGCTCCAGGAGCTGCTGCGCTCGCGGATGTGGCGCTACGTCCAAAGCTTTGCGCACTATGATTTCCAGCCCTCCATGTTCCAGCCGGTCGGCGGCATGGATATGATCGGCAAGGCGTTCGCGCGCGAGGTCGGCGATCTCATCCGCTACAACGCCAAGGTCACGCAGATCCAGCAGAACGGCTCGGGCGTCACCGTGAGCTATGTCGACACCGCCAGTCCCTCCGCGGTGCAGCAGGCGACCGCCGACTGGTGCATCTGCACCATCCCGCTGCCGATCCTGAGCCAGCTGCCTCTGGATGTCAGCGGGCCGATGAAGAATGCGATCGATTCCTTGCCCTACGCCGCCTCGGTGAAGGTCGGGCTGCAGTTCAAGCGGCGGTTCTGGGAGGAGGATGAGGCGATCTACGGCGGCATCAGCTACACCGACCTGCCGATCCGGAATATCGGCTATCCGAACTATGGCTTCAACCGCGGCGGCCGCGGCGTGCTGCTTGGCGCCTATCTGTATGAGGGCGCCAATTCGTTCGAGTTCACGGCGATGACGCCGGCCGAGCGGGTCGCCAGCGCGGTCGAATTCGGCGCCAAGATCCATCCGCAGTACAAGAGCGAGTTCGAGAACGGCGTCGCGGTGGCGTGGCATCGGGTGCCGTTCACGCTCGGCTGCGCCGGGGAATGGACCGAAGCCGGGCGGGCGCAGCATTACCGCAATCTCTGCCAGATCGACGGCCGCATCGCGCTGGCGGGCGAGCACGCTTCGCAGCTGCCGGCCTGGCAGGAGGGCGCGATCCTGTCCGCGCTCGACGCCATTACCCGAATGCACGAACGCGTGGTGAAGACGTGATGAAGCAGACAGGAACATCCGTTGTCGCGGCGCTGCTGCTGCTGCTGTCGGCGACCGCGGCGTCTGGTCAGGACAGCGGGGCGGGCAAGCGCACGTTCTCTTCGGGCTACCGTTTCGTGGAGATGACCGGCGAAGAGCTGTTCGGCAATGTCTGCCAGGGCTGCCACATGCCGGATGCGACAGGGGCGAGCGGCGCCGGCACCTATCCCTCGCTTGCCGGCAACAAGAATCTCGAATCCGGCAGCTATCCGATCTATCTCGTCATCAACGGCCGCCGCGGCATGCCGGCGTTCGGCGACATGATGACCGATGGTCAGGTGGCCGCCGTTGTGAATTATCTGCGCACGCACTTCGGCAACAATTATCAGGACGCGGTGACGACCAAGGATGTTCAGGACGCCCGCCGCTGACAACGAGAAGCGTTTTCAAGCGAAGTGGGCACCGGTTCGCGTGAAGAAAACGCGTCAAAACAAGAGTCATTCGGGGAGAGTTTGATGAAATTCATCGGTATTGTGTTGGGCGCCGCGCTGTCGGCGATGGCGACCACGGCCTCCGCTGACGTGGTCAGGCATCCGATACCCAACTCGACATTCCCGATCGCGCAGGCCGTGACCGTCACCGGCAACACCACGACGGTCTATGTCAGCGGCCAGGTGCCGCCGGTCGTCAACAAGGATGCCGATGCGTCCAGCCCGCAGGCCTATGGCGACACCAAGACCCAGACCGTCGGTGTGCTCAACCGCATCAAGGCCATCCTGGAAGGCCAGGGGCTTGGCATGGGCGATGTCGTCAAGATGCAGGTGTTCCTGGTCCACAACGCGTCCGCGCCGATGGACTTCAAGGCTTTCATGGAGGGCTACACCCAGTTCTTCGGCGGCAGCCAGCCGAACCTGCCGGCGCGCTCGGTGGCAGGCGTCGCCGCACTCGCCAATCCCGGCTTCCTGGTCGAGATCGAGGTGATCGCGGTCAAGGAAGCCAAATAAGGACACGAAATAAGGACTCCAAATAGCGTGCACGAAAGCGCGGAGCATGCGCGCGGAAATTGAAGGGCTCGCCGTCTTGCCAAAGCGCGTGTCGCCTGTCTGAATTCATCTCCGATCAGGTGATGGAATTCTGGGAGAGCACGATGTCGCACAAGGCCCGAAACATGGTTCGATCGCTGCAGCTCGCGACAGCGTTCGCCCCGGTGCTGCTCGCGTCCGGCGCCGGCGCGCAGGGACTGACCGAGCAGCAGCAATTTGCCCGCGGCATCTACCAGGAGTTGGTCGAGATCAACACCACCACCGCGACCGGCGACACCCAGAAGGCGGCCGAGGCGATGGGCGCGCGGCTCCGCGCCGCCGGCTTCCCCGAGGGCGACGTGCACGTGTTCTCGCCGGCGCCGCGCAAGGGCAATCTGGTGGCGCGGCTGCACGGCTCCGGCGCGCGCAAGCCGATCCTCCTGGTCGCTCATATCGACGTCGTTCCTGCGCTTCGCGAGGACTGGTCGGTCGATCCGTTCAAGCTCACCGAGCAGGACGGCTATTTCTACGGCCGCGGCTCGAGCGACGACAAATACATGGCCTCCGCCTTCATCACCAACCTGATCCGCTACAAGAAGGAGGGCTACAAGCCCGACCGCGACATCATCGTCGCCCTCGAGACCGACGAGGAGATCCTCGATGCCAACGGTCTCGGCATGCAGTGGCTGATCAAGAACCACCGCGACCTGATCGACGCCGAGTTCGCGCTCAACGAAGGCGGCGGCGTCGGCCTCAAGAATGGCAAGGCGATCCGCAACAGCGTGCAGACCAGCGAGAAGGTCTCGATCGGCTATCAGCTCACCGTCAAGGATAGCGGCGGGCACTCGTCGCTGCCGCGCAAGGACAATGCGATCTATCGCCTCGCGGAGGGCCTGGTGCGGCTCTCCAAATACGACTTCCCGATGAATCTCAACGAGACGACGCGGATCTATTTCACGAAGACCGCCGAGGTCGACAAGCCGCATGCCGACGATATCAAGGCAATCCTGGCGCCGCAGCCCGACCCGGCAGCGCTGGCGCGACTGTCGGAGAATCCCGGTTACAACGCGCAGCTCCGCACCACCTGCGTGGCGACCATGCTGGAAGGCGGCCACGCCATCAACGCGCTGCCGCAGCTGGCAACCGCCAAGGTGAACTGCCGGATCCTGCCCGGCGAGCCGGTCGAAGGCGTTCAGGCGACGATCGAGCGCGTGCTTGCCGACAAGCAGATTGCGGTGACGCCGACCGGCAAGGCCGTGCTGAGCCCGCCATCGCCGCTGAACGAAGAGATCATGGGGTCGATCGAGAAGCTGTCGAAGGAGTTCTGGCCGGATGCCGCGATCGTTCCTGTGATGAGCACCGGCGCCACCGACGGCAGCTACCTGCGCAATGCGGGAATTCCGACCTATGGTCATTCCGGGCTGGGCTCCGATGTCGATGACAACCGGAACCATGGCAAGGACGAGCGCGTGCTCGTAAAATCCTTCTACGAAGGCGAGGAGTATCTCTATCGCCTGGTCAAGATGCTCGCCGGCGGGAAATGATGGCTGACAACAAGACAAAGTTGCGGGTAGCGGTCGCCGGTCTCGGCGCGATCGGCACTGATGTCGTCAAGGCGCTCGATCAGGGCATCGAGGGCCTGACGCTGGTTGCCGTCTCGGCGAACAATCCAGACAAGCACCGCAGCTGGGTCGCGGAGCTCAAGTCTGCGCCGAAGCTGGTGCCGATCGATGAGCTGGCCGAGGTCGCTGACATCGTGGTCGAGTGCGCGCCGAGCAAGATGGTCCGCTCGATCGTGGCGCCGGTGGTCGAGCGCGGCAAGACTGCCGTGGTGCTCAGTGTCGGCGCGCTGTTGCAGAACGAGGACCTCGTCGAACTCGCGAAGGCTCATGGCGGCCAGATCATCGTGCCGACCGGCGCGCTGATCGGGCTCGATGCCGTGACCGCGGCGGCGATCGGGACCATTCACTCGGCGAAGCTGGTGACACGGAAGCCGGTCGCGGGTCTCGTCGGCGCGCCGCATCTGGTCGAGAACAACATCCGGATCGAAGGCATCACCGAGCCGCTGCGCATCTTCGAAGGCAGCGCGCGCGACGCCGTCAAGGGCTTCCCGGCCAACATCAACGTCGCGGTGGCGCTGTCGCTCGCCGGCATCGGCCCCGACCGCACGAGGGTCGAGATCTGGGCGGATCCAACGGTGACGCGCAACACCCATCGCATCGAGGTCGATTCCGACTCCGCGCGGTTCTCGATGATTATCGAGAACATCCCCTCGGAAAACCCCAAGACCGGCCGCATCACCGCGCTGTCGGTGATCGCCTGCCTGCGCAAGCTGCGCGCATCGTTGCGGATAGGCACCTGATGAAGATTGCGCCCGACGATCTGTTCCTGATCATCGACGTGCAGAACGATTTCTGCCCCGGCGGCGCGCTGGCGGTTGCCGACGGCGATGCCGTCGTGCCCGTGGTCAACCAGCTCGCCGCGCGCTTCGACCATGTCGTGCTGACCCAGGACTGGCATCCGGCGGGCCACAGCTCGTTTGCGACCTCGCATCCCGGTGCAGCACCATTCTCCTCGATCACCATGCCCTATGGGCCGCAGACGCTGTGGCCGGATCATTGCATCCAGGGCACATCGGGCGCCGCGTTTCATCCCGGTCTCGCGACCGACCGGGCCGAACTCGTGATCCGCAAGGGCTTCCGCGCCGCGATCGATTCCTATTCGGCGTTCTTCGAGAACGACCTGATAACGCCGACCGGGCTCGCCGGCTATCTGCGCGAGCGCGGCCTCAAGCGCGTCGTGATGGCCGGGCTCGCGACGGATTTCTGCGTGCAATATTCGGCGCTCGATGCGCGGCGGCTGGGGTTCGAGACCACGGTCGTGCTGCCGGGCTGCCGTGCCATCGACCTCGGCGGTTCGCTCGCTGCCGCCACCGCCGCGATGCGCGACGCCGGCGTGGCGCTGGTCGAGGAGGTCGCCTGAGCCTGGCGCGGCAGGGGCAAAAACCATTGTTTTGACTGGCCTTTTGTTCTAATCCCCAGCCGTTGATGATCACGCAGCGGAGCTTTCGTGTCGGGACAGGTTTTGCGGATAGGGACGCGCAAGAGCGCGATGGCGCTCGCGCAGACGGACGAGGTCGCGCGGCTGCTGCGTGCCTCGGCGGGCGACCTTGCCGTCGAGATCGTCAAGTTCGAGACCCGCGGCGACCAGGACCAGACCAGCAAGCTGCTGCGCCACGGCGGCAAGGGCGGCGCCTTCGTCGCCGAGATCCGCGAGGCCATGCGTGCCGGCACGTTGCAGGCCGCGATGCATTCGCTGAAGGATGTGCCGGGCAATGAGGAGACGCCGGGTCTCGTCCTTGCGGCGATGCTGGCGCGCGACGCCGCCAATGACAGCCTCGTGCTGCGGCCCGGCCTGTCGCTGGAGACGCTGCGCGCCGCACGCGGCAAGGGCTTCATGATCGGCACCAACGCGGTGCGCCGCGCCGCCTATCTCCGCCGGCTATTTCCCGAGGCGACCGTGATCCATTATCGCGGCGCTGCCGACACGCGCGTCGCAAAACTCGATCGCGGCGACAAGCAGCGGCTGCCTGATGGCGGCGAGGTGGGGCCGGCGGATGCACTTGTCATGGCGCGCTCCGGCCTCGAGCGCATCGGCATGACCGCGCGCATCGCGCATGATTTCTCCGTCAACGAAATGCTGCCGGCGGTGGGCCAGGGCATCGTCGCGGTCGAATGCGTCGAGACCGATTGGGCGACGCGGGCGCGGCTTGCCGCGATCGACAACGCGCCGTCGCGGCTGGCCGCCGAGGCCGAGCGCGAGGTGCTCTGGGTGCTTAACGGCCATTGCAACTCGCCGATCGCCGGCCATGCCACGCTCGCGGGAGCCGAGATGACGCTGCGCGCCTCGGTGCTGGATGAGGCCGGAGCCGGCTTCATCGAGGTGACGCGGAGCGGGCCCGCCGATCGGCCGAGTGAGCTCGGCCGCGCCGTCGGGATGGAGCTGCTCGCGAAGGGCGCCGCCGAGATCATCGCCCGCACCCGGGTGGACGAGTAGCGGCGCGCTGCTCAGACGATGTCGGCGAAATCGCCGTGCCGGCCCTTGCCGCCTGCGAAGCGGCGGGCGCCGGCCTCGGTCTCGCCGGTCGCGACCGTCGCAAGTCCGAGGCGAAACTCGTTCAATGTGGCCTGGTCCCAGCCGAGCTCCCATTGCTCGATGGCGGAGAGCCGGTCGCTGCGCAACGCCGCCTGCGGCAACCGGCAAAGTTCATGGGCGAGGCTGCGCGCCTCGGTGAGCGCTGTGCCAGGCGCGACCACGCGGTTGGCGAGCCCGATCCGCCCGGCCTCCTCGCCGGAGACGCCGCGTCCGGTGAGGATCATGTCCATCGCGCGGCTATGTCCGATCAGCCGCGGCAGGCGCACGGTGCCGAGATCCATCAACGGCACGCCGAAGCGCCGGCAATAGACGCCGAAAATGGCATCGGTCGCCGCGACCCTTAGATCGCACCAGATTGCGAGCTCGAGCCCGCCTGCCACGGCCGGTCCCTCGACCGCGGCGATCACCGGCTTCGACAGCTTCATCCGTGTCGGGCCCATCGGGCCGTCGCCGTTCTCGACGCGGTGGCCGCGATGGCCGGCCGCGGTGCGCTTGAGGTCGAAGCCGGCGCAGAACGCGCCGCCCGCGCCGGTCAGGATCGCGACCGACAGCGACGGATCGCGATCGAACGCGCGGAACGCCTGGGCCAAGCCCTGCGCGGTCTCCGGATTGACCGCGTTGCGCGCCTCGTCATAGCGATCGATCGTCACGATCGCGATCGCCTGCTCGGTTCGGTATTTGACGGTCGGATGGTCCAGCATGGTCGGTCCTCGCTAGCAATGTTGGATTGGATCAGCGTGCGCCGGTGCGGCCGTCGATGATCTCAGCCAGGTTCCGGTGAAAATGCCTGATCGCGCCTTCGAACAGGCCGAAGGTGAAGTGATCGTTCGCCCGCGTTGCGAGCCCACGCTGCGCGGCGCAGGCCATCTCGCGGTCTTCGGCCGCGCCCGCGGTGACGAAGTCGCGTCCCTGGGCGACCGCGGTGCGGCCGTCCTCGGCGGCGATCTGGTTCGACAGCGTGTAGGTGACGAGCCGGGTGCGGTCCGCGGCGAGCGGCTCGAGCACCGTCATCAACCGGTAGGTCGGGAAGGTCGACAGCATCACATTCGGAAACAGGTGATAGACATGCGTCAGCATGCCGGCAGTCCTGCGTTCGTGCGGCGGCACGTTGCGCAGCTTCTCGATGCGCCGATAGGGGAAGCTGATCCGGCTGTTGCGGCCGAAGGCTTCGATCACGTTGAGATTGTCGTATTGCAGCGGATAGAACGTATCCTGATGCGTCGACCGGATGTGATAGCCTTCGAGAAAGCCTTCGGCGACGATCTTCCAATTGGCCTCGACCTCCTGCGTGGCGATCGAGTAGAGCTTCCAGTCGTCGCCGAACAACGCCGGCATGCCGCTCGTGTCTCCGGTTGCGGCGGGTTCGTCCTGCGCGACCAACACCAGGCCATCGCGTTCGATGCAGGTGACCGGCACAAGGCCGTGCGTGCTCTTGTCGAGCCCGGGAAAGCCGTATTCGTCGGGGACGCCGCGCAACCGGCCATCGAGGCCGTAGGTCCAGCCGTGATAGCGGCAGGTCAGCGCCTTCTTGCAACCGGCGCCGTCGACCAGCTGCACTCCGCGATGCCGGCAGGCGTTGCGGAAGGCGCGCGCGACGCCGTCCGCGCCGCGGATCGCGACAATAGGCGTCAGCGCCGCGTCGCGTGCGACATAGGCGCCGATTTCGGCGAGCGCGGCGGATGGGCAGAACGGCGTCAGCGTGCGGCGGAACACATGGTCGATCTCGGCTGCGAAGCGATCCTGCGACAGATAATGCGCGACGGGCTCGTGCCAGACGCCGTCGCTGAGATCGGTCGACTTCGCGTCGATATGCCTGAGGATGCGATCAACGATCGAGGCCTCGTCCGCGAGCTGTGTCGTCATCGCCGTTCTCCCGTTCGATTGGCCGGGCTTGCCGCCCAGTCTGTTTCGGTGGACAGAATTTCGCATTGCCGGGCACAGGACAAGCGAAAGGAGCTTGGTTCAGATGAATGACACTCATCCGAAGTAATTTTCCGGACGACACCGACGGGTGCCGACCGTTAGGATCGGACCATGAGCAAGAGCAACGCAAGGTCGGCGCGCCGGTCGCCGTCGCAGGGGAGGGATGACCTCGCCGCAGCGAGCCTCGGGCCGGCGCATCTGCTGGCACTGCAGGCATTCGATGTCGCGGTCAGGCTCGGCAGCTTCAAGGAGGCCGCCGGCGTGCTGAACGTCAGTGCCTCGGCCGTCAGCCATCGCATCCGCAATCTCGAAGTCCATCTTGGCGTCGCGCTGTTTCACCGCGCTCATCGCGTGGTCCGGCCGACCCATGCCGGCGAGAAGCTGGCCGCCGCGACAGGCCGCGCCTTTGCATTGTTGGCGCAGGCGGAATCGGCGGTCGAGGCGGCCGGCCAACGCCGGCTGCGGCTCAAGGTGTTGCCGCAATTCGCCTCGGCCTGGCTGATCCCACGGCTGTCCGCGTTCCTCACCCGGCATACCGAGCTCGATCTCGCGATCGAGACCTCGAACCGCAATGTCGATTTCGACACCGAGACATTCGATGCCGGCATCAGCTTCGGGCCCGACAAGCCCGAAGGCGTCGTCGCGCATCGGCTGATGGAGGTGAGGACCGTTCCGGTCGGTGCGCCGGCACTGGCGCGGCGGTTGAAGCTGCGCACGGCGGCAGACCTCGGCCGCGCCGTGCTGATCGATGTCACGACATTCCCGGCAGCCTGGCCGCTCTGGTTCAAGCATGCCGGCGAGCCGGCGCCACCCGCAACGCGCGCGATCTCGGTCGACAGCTTCGTGGCCGCGTTGCAAGCTGCCGAACGCGGCGCGGGTGTTGCGCTCGCGCTTGAACCCTTCATCGCCGAAAGCGAGCGGCGCGGCACGATCCGCCAGCTCCTGCCGGTCGGCCACGTCACCGGCAGCTATTGGCTGGTGCATCCGCCCGGCGCGCAGCGCAATCGCGCGCTGCAGACCTTCAAGAAGTGGCTGCTGGCTGAGCTCGCGAAACCGAACTAGGTGGCTCGCAGCGGCCAGCTACCGATGATCCGGAAGCGAGACGCTGGATCCGCTTGCTTGAATAGCGCGATGCGGTCGATTGAGAGCCTCGTGAGGTCGATCGCCGCGAACCGCTCGCGCAGCTGTGCCACGATCGGGCCGCGCCGCTCGTCGCTCAACCGGCCGGTGAGTGTCATGTGGAAGCGGAATTCTTCCATGACGTAGGGATAGCCCCAGCGACCGAGATAGTCGCGCTGCCGTTCCGTGAGACGTTCGGGTTTGCGTCGCGCACGATCTTCCGGCGTCAGCGGTGCACGGAAGCTGTCGAATTCGGTGACGCAGTCGGCGGCAAGCTGCTGGAGTTCGTCGGAGCGCTTCGCCGGAATCACGGCGATGAAGCCGCTGATCGCATCGACCACCGGCTCGATCACGGGAATGCGTCGGGCCTCGCCGGCGAAGGCAGCGCAGGCAGCGAGAAGGTCGGACTCGCTCTTGTCGTCGGCGAGCGCGGTTGGGGCCTTCAGCGTGGCGTGGAAGCCATACTTGCGGGGATCTTCCGTCACTTCGCGCCAGTCGGGCGTGACGCCATCGGGAAACGGCAGGTCGTCACCATCAACCGCATCATAGCCGAGCAGCGCCGAACCGAAGCGGTGCAGGGCGCTGTCGGGTGACGGCGCGTAGTAGATCGCGTAGCGCGGAGTGTTGGCCATGGCAGGAGACATCGAGCCGGGCTATGCCGCCGCAACCGTCTTGCGCGGTGCGAGCGAATGAACAAGGCAGCTCGCATCCGCCAGATGCACGAGACGTCCGGCCGCTATCACCGCAACGATGCGCGGCCGCAAGGGTGCCTTGTCGTCGACGACGATGATGTCGGCGCGGCGGCCGGTGGCGAGCACGCCGCGATCGGCGAGCCCGGCCGCGCGCGCCGACGCCGACGAGATCAGGTCCCAGGCTTTGGCAAGCGGCAGGATGCCGTCGGCGGCGAGGCGGAACGCGGCGAGCAGCTGCGCCGGATAATAGTAGTCCGAGGCCAGCACCGAGCAGAGGCCCTGCGCGATCATGTCGGACGCCCTGGTCCAGCCGGTGTGGCTGCCGCCGCGCACCACGTTGGGCGCGCCGAACACGATGAAGTCACCCGCGGCCGCGGCATCGCGGGCGGTCTCCACATTGACCGGGAATTCGGCGATCGTGGCGCCCAGCGCGCGGAACTCCTGGCGCATTGCCGGGCTGTTGTCGTCATGCGAGAGCATGCGGATATCAGCCGCGCGTGCAGCCGCGGCCAGCCGCGCGATCGAGGCGGGTACCTCGGGACGGCGCGCCACGATCCGATCGAGCATGTCGTTGACGGCCTCGAGCGAGAGCCCGGCGCGTTCGGCAAGCTGGTTGCGCTTGTTCGGCTTGACGTTGCTGTGGTCGTTGAAGGCGAACAGGTCGATGCGGCCTTCGGTGAGCCACTGAATGATCTCGGCCTCGGCCTCGAGATTATGGGTCTCGTGGCGCAGGTGGAAGCGTGTATCGGCGGCGAGTTGCGGCCGCAGCGCCTCGATCGCATCGAGCAGCTTGCGCGCGTTCTCCGCGCTGCGCAGCCCGGGCTCCCACGACCATGTCGTGCCGTGGAACACAGTGGTGATGCCGTTGGCGATCGCCTGCCGGTCGCTATCGATCAGCGCCACGTCGGTCGGGAAGTCGACGCCGGGGCGCGGCATCATCTGCCGCTCGAACGCATCGCCGTGCAGATCGATGATTCCCGGCAGCACCAGCAGGCCGCCGGCATCGATGTGGAGCGCGGCGCGGCCCTGCTCGGCGTCGAGCGCGCCGATGTCGCGGCCTGTGGTCCGCAGCGAGGTCTCGACCAAGGCACCGTCAACCAGTGTGCGTCCGCCTTCGATGAAAATGTCCGTCACGATGCGGCGCTCCGTTGCTTGTCCTGTGATTGGGATACGGCCTCGGCCTCATACTTGTCGAGGAATTCCTCGACCGCGAGCTTGCGAAAGTCAGGGAGGGCGCGGCGAAGTGTTTCGTGATCCCAGTCCCACCACGCGAGCGCGGTGAGGCGATCCGCTGTTGTCTCGGAAAAGCGTCGCTTGACCGGGCGCGCCGGATTACCGGCAACGATGGTGTAAGCGGGAACATCCTTGGTCACGATTGCGCCGGCGGCGACGACAGCGCCGGTTCCGATGTTCCGTCCAGCGAGCAGAATCGCGCCGTGACCGATCCAGACGTCATGGCCGATATGCACGTGATGCGCACGTCGCCAGTTGAAGGAGTCGGTGTCGTCGCTCTCTCCGGGAAAATAAGCGCTGGCGCGGCAGGTGAAATGCGCCTGAGTCGCCCGATGCATCGGGTGGTTGCCGGGATTGATCCGCGTCATCGCTGCGATCGAGCAGAACTTGCCGATCGAGGTGTAGGTGATCTGGCTGTCGTTCACGACGTAGGAATAGTCATCCATGCTGACTTCAAGCAGGATCGTGCGCGCGCCGACCTCGGTGTATTTGCCGAACTTGCTCTCGCGCACCGACGCAGTCGGGTCGACAGTCGGCACAACCGAGAGTGTTTTTCCGGCCATCAGGGCCTCCGCAAATCTTGAAGAATCTTGGGCTTCCGGGGGATGCGCGCTCGTCTTCTTGACGCTTGATGACAACATCATGACGTTGTGATGACAGCAAGGGACGACGAGGACGGGGTGTGGACGATCGCCGCACCGCAGCGCGGTCGTCACATAACTGTAAAACGCCGGGGATAGCGATGGCGCAACGCGACGCGGTTGGAGCATTACATGCTGGTGGTGGAAGGTTTGACGTGCCGGTTCGGCACAAAAGCCGCAGTCGACAACGCATCGTTTTCGATCGCGCCGGGCAGCTTTGTCGGCGTGATCGGCCGCTCCGGTGCCGGCAAGTCGACGTTGCTGCGGATGATCAACCGTCTCGCCGATCCGACCTCCGGCCGTATCCTGTTCGAAGGCACCGACGTGACCGCGCTGCGCGGCAAGGCGCTGCGGCAGTGGCGGGCGCGTTCGGCGATGATTTTCCAGCAATTCAATCTGGTCGGCCGTCTCGACGTCTTGACCAACGTGCTGATGGGCCGGCTGGCCCAGATCCCGTCCTGGCGCTCGCTGGCGCAGGTCTGGCCGGAGCAGGACAGGGCGCTCGCGCTGTCCGCGCTCGAGCAGTTCGACATCGCCCAGCTCGCGGCCCAGCGCGCCGACCAGCTCTCCGGCGGTCAGCAGCAGCGCGTCGCGATCGCCCGCGCGCTGGTGCAGGAGCCCGACATCATTCTGGCCGACGAGCCGATCGCCTCGCTCGATCCGCGCAACACCAAGATCGTGATGGATGCGCTGCTGCGCATCAACAAGCATTTCGGCATCACGGTGCTCTGCAACTTGCACTCGCTCGACCTGGCGCGGACCTATTGCGACCGCCTGGTCGGCATGGCGGCAGGTCGCGTGGTGTTCGACGGCGCCCCCGCGGCGCTGACCGACCATATCGCCCGCGAGCTCTATGATCTTGAGGCCAATGACGTCATCGGCGCGGCGCCGCTGCCCGCGCCCGACGGCGCAACTGCTCCGGCACTCGGCACCGCAGCCGCGGCCTGAGCGTCGCATTACCGAAAATCTGGGCAACCGGGCATTTCGTCCGGCTAACAGGCGTAGCCAAAGAGGGGTAACCATGATCACTCGTCGCATCATTCTGGCCGGCGCTGCCGCGCTGGCCTTTGCCGGTTCGGCGTCCGCGCAGGACTGGAAGGCCAAATATCCGGAGCTCACCTTCGCGGTGGTGCCGGCCGAGAACGCCTCGGGCGTCACCGAGCGCTGGACGCCGTTCGTGGCGTATCTGTCGAAGGAACTCGGCGTGAAGGTCACGCTGCGCATTGCCAATGACTACGCCGCCGTCATCGAAGGTCAGCGTGCCGGCAACATCCAGATCGCCAGCTACGGTTCGGCCTCGTTCGCCCGCGCCCGCCTGACCGGCGTCAAGACCGACGCCTTCGCCAACGACATGAACCTGGACGGTTCGACCGGCTACTACTCGGTGTTCTTTGTGAAGGCGTCGAGCCCCTACAAGAAGGTCGAGGACCTGAAGGGCAAGAACCTCGGCCTGGTCGACCCGAATTCGACATCGGGCAACAACGTGCCGCGCTTCGAGCTCGACAAGATGGGCATCCCCGATGCGGAGGGCTATTTCGGCAAGGTCGTGTTCACGGGCAGCCACGAAAACGCCGTGCTGGCGCTGGCGCAGGGTACTGTCGACATCGCGGCCAATCAGTGGACCAACGACGACGATTCGACGCTCGCGCAGATGCTGACCAAGGGCATGCTGAAGAACGCGGACGGTTCGGCGATGAAGAAGGACGATTTCCGTATCATCAACAAATCGTCGCCGATCATCAACGGCCCCTACGCCTACAACACCGACCTTCCGGAAGACCTGAAGGCTGCGATCGCAAAGGCCTTCTTCGACGCGCCGACCAAGGACAAGGCGGCGTTCGAGCGTCTTGCCGACGGTCAAAAGAAGGGCTTCCATCCCGCCACGACCAAGGATTGGGACAGCACGATCGAGCTGATCAAGTTCGTCGACAGGCTGCGCAAGAAGGCGAGCTGATCGCGCCACGGAGACACGCGGAGCCGGGTTTCATGACCCGGCTCTTTCCGTTTAACCTCCAGCCCGACTGATCAACACGATGGCAACTGCCGTATCCATTCTTCCGGCCCAGCAATTGGCGGTGCTGGAAGACGCCTACCGCAAGGCGGTTGCACGCAAGCGGCTCAGGGGCGCGCTGGCGACCGCGGTGTTCTGCGTCGTGCTGGTCGTCGCCGCGTTCGGCGCCGAGGTGAACCTGCGCACGCTGTTCACCTACTTCGGCAACTTCGTTAGCTATTTCGACCGCATCCT
Source organism: Bradyrhizobium tropiciagri (assembly GCF_001189845.1). Lineage (GTDB taxonomy): Bacteria > Pseudomonadota > Alphaproteobacteria > Rhizobiales > Xanthobacteraceae > Bradyrhizobium > Bradyrhizobium tropiciagri. Next base: position 78,664 of record NZ_LFLZ01000032.1, on the reverse strand, counting down.
CACGCTCGACTCGGGCGCGCGGGTCTGGACCGACCCCGCCGAATGGTTCTGGGGCTGGCACAAATGGCTGAGGATGCTCGGCGAGACGATCCTGATCAGCTATGTCGGCACCCTGACCGGCGCGGTGTTCGCGTTTGCACTGAATTTCTTCGCCGCCCAGAATACCGCGCCGGGTCCTTGGGTGCGCTTCATCGTCCGCCGCCTGCTGGAATTCGCCCGCACCGTGCCCGGCATCGTGTTCGCGCTGATCTTCGTCATCGCGTTCGGCCTCGGCCCGATGGCCGGCGTACTGGCGATCGCGATCCACACCACCGGGGCGCTCGGCAAGCTGTTTGCCGAGATCGTCGAGAATGCCGACATGAAGCCGGTTGAGGGCATCCGTTCCACCGGCGCAAGTTGGCTGTCCTGCATGCGCTTTGCCATCCTGCCGCAGGTCTCGGCGGGCTACGCCAGCTACGCGCTGCTGCGCTTCGAGATCAACGTCCGCGAGGCGTCGGTGATGGGCTTCGTCGGCGCCGGCGGCATCGGGCAGGAGCTCGTGGTCGCGATCCGCAAGTTCTACTATTCCGACGTCAGCGCGATCCTCGTCACCATCATCGTCACCGTCTTCATCATCGACATCTCGACCGGCTGGCTGCGCGGCCGGCTGTTCGGCAAGGAGACCCGCCGATGAGCCAGATGCCGAAGCCGGACACCGCGGAGCTGCGTGCGAAATACCCCGGCGTGTTCGAACGTCCCGCCTCGGCGCGGCTGGCGATGCCGGCCATGATCGCGCTGGCGCTCGCCATCTTCGTCTACGGTCTGGTCGATCTCGACTTCTCGCCATCGAGGCTGATTGCAGGCATCGGCCAGCTCGGCTGGATCACCATGCTGATGATCCCGCCGAATCCCGGCGCGTCGTTCCCGCTCTATATGCAGGCGCTTGGCGAGACGCTGTCGATCGCGCTGCTCGGCACCACGCTGGCGGCGCTGCTGGCGCTCCCGGTCAGCCTGCTGGCGGCGCGCAACATCATCCCCTCCAACTTGATCCGCTTTCCGGTGCGCCGCTTCCTGGATTCGATCCGTGGCGTCGATACGCTGATCTGGGCGCTGGTCTGGATCAACGTCGTCGGCCTAGGACCGTTCGCCGGCGTGCTCGCGATCATGGTCTCCGACTTCGGCGCGTTCGGAAAACTGTTCTCGGAGGCGATCGAGGCCGCGGACCGCAAGCAGGTCGAGGGCATCCGCGCCTCCGGCGGCAATGCGCTGCATGAGATCCGCTTCGGCCTGCTGCCGCAGGTGCTGCCGGTCATCGCCGGGCAGGTGCTCTACTTCATCGAGTCGAACACCCGTTCGGCCACCATCATCGGCATCGTCGGCGCCGGCGGCATCGGCCTGCAACTCGCCGAGCAGATCCGTGTGCTGGAATGGCAGAAGGTGTCGTTCCTGATCCTGATGATCCTGATCGCCGTTGCCGCGATCGACTTCATCTCGAGCAAGCTGCGCTTTGCCATCATCGGCCAGCGCGCCGTGGTGTAGCCTACGCGAGTTGCGGGCCCCCTCGATTCTTGTTCCGCACTATGCACCGCGGCCGAGAAGATGCGCGGCGGAGCGCCAGGCGTGATGCGCGAGCGCTTCAAGGCGCCGTACGGCATCGACGCGGGCGATTGCGTCGTCCGCGACCGCCGTTCCACTCGCCACAGAGGCGAGCGTAGCCTTGCGGTGGTCTCTCCGCACTTCGCCGAGCGCTTTCGCGCAGTGTTCCAGATGCGCAAGGGCCTGCTCGGTCAATGTCCCGGCTGAGGCGAGTTCCTTTTCTGGGGTGAGCGACCGCGTCGGTGCAGTTCTCAGCTTGATTTCCGCGGCGTTATCGGAAGCGTCGGGCACGACGGCGGCTTCGGCAGCGAGGGATGCCGCGCTACGCATGGCCTCCACGCAGATTTCCACCGCGTGCATGTCCTGGGAGCCGCCGGGCGGCATACCGAGTTCGATTTCCTCGCCGAAGATTTCGGCGAGGCGAGACGCGTGGTCGAGGGCATGCAGTGTGCTGGTGAGCCGCCGTTGCTCATCCTGCGATTCAGGCGGTCCGCTTACCTCTGACATGAACTCCTGTGCCTGGCGCAGGGCGGAGGCAGCTTCCGCTGCTGGCACTGTGTTCTGTCCCGCCGGGACGGAGGCGTCTTGATTCGCTGCTGACAGTGCTGTCGCCAATGATCCGCACGTCGCTTCAAGCGCGCGCGCGACCGTGCGTCGCACTGCCTCAACGGTTGCGATCGGGGTCACGAGCGCTGCTGGATCCAGGCACCTGGTCAGCGGTGAGCCTCGTTCGGGCAGGATGCGCTCGACGAACCGGGTAAAGCCATTGATCACAGGCAGCAGCACCAGGACGCCGATGACGTTGTAGGCGGTGTGATAGGCTGCAAGCAGCGTGACGCCGCCGATGCTGTCCGAGGCGCGGACCAGAAGGGGAATAGTCACGGGGAAGAGCACCAGCGCAATAGCCGCCGCAATCAGCTTGAACAAGATGTACGCCAAGGCCAATCGCTTGGCGGTGCTGCTCGCACCGATTGCCGCCATGGCAGAACTGGTCGCCGTTCCGATGTTCTGCCCAATGATCAGTGCGGATGCCTGGTCCAGGCCGATAGCTCCCGCATAGTGTGCCGAGAGAGTCACCGCGATAGCCGCGGTCGATGATTGCATCACGGCGGTCATCACCAGTCCGACGACCGCCAGCGCCAGCACCCCGTACAAGCCCGCCCACCAGCTGGTGCCGAGAACGGCCGGCAAGTCTGCCGGGTGCAACTGTTCGGCTAGTCCTCCCATGCCCTGCTGCAAGGTCGTGAGCGCGAACAACACCAGCGCGAACCCCGCAAGGGCTGCTCCCGCGGCGGATACACGGCCACCGCCCAACAGTTTGATCAGCGCGCCGACGAAAATCATCGGGAGCGCCGCAGCCGTAAGGGAGACGCGAACGCCGATCAGCGCAACGAGCCAGCCGGTTCCCGTGGTTCCGACATTCGCGCCGAACACGAGGGCCAGCCCTTGCGGAAAGGTCAGCACGCCCGCGCTTACCAGACCGATGGTGGTCATGGTCGTTGCGCTGGACGATTGCACGATCAAGGTCACGATGGCGCCCCACAGCGCACCGGACAGCGGGGTCGCCGCTGCCTTGCTTAGGACCGTCCGCAACTTGGATCCGGCGAGTCCCTTGAGGCCGGCGGTCATGACGCTCATGCCAAGCAGGAACAGACCAACTCCACCGAGGATCGAAATCACCGTCGACATCGTGCTCTCTTCGCGGTGCACCGACAATTGGACCAATCAAGCTAAAGCAGCGGCGCCTTGAAGTCAGCACGGGATGAGGGTTTGTCATCCGGCGGACCAAGCGACGGCCTTCGGTCGCACGGCTCGAACTCAGAACAGCGCGGCAGACAGGCTTCCCGCGACTCCTTGTTCGAGACACATGCGACAATGTCGCTTACTCAATTGCGCCGAGCGCTAAAAACATCTCGGGATTGTGAAGCTGCGTGCATGATTGGGCGGCAAGAGACTTACGGCTCTGTGCTAAGTTTCGGCGGTGCATCACGCGCGGAATAGGGGCAGCACTTCGAGCCATCAGGGAGTGTTCAATGTCAGATCTTGTTGCGATCGTGTACCCATCCGAAGTCAAAGCAGAGGAAGTTCGGCAAAAAATACTTAAGCTTCAAGGCGAGTATCTGATCACGATCAGCGATGCCGTGATCGCAGTCAAAACCGGGGACTCTGTAAAGCTCAATCAGCTTGTGAACACCACCATGACAGGTGCCGCCAGTGGCAGCTTCTGGGGGCTGCTGTTGGGGATGGTCTTCCTGAATCCTCTTCTCGGCGTGGCTCTCGGAGCCGGCGCAGGCGCTTTGAGCGGTGCGCTGACCGATTTCGGGATCAGAGACCAGTTCATGAAGGATCTCGCGTCGAAGGTGAAATCGGGAGATGCCGTCCTGTTCCTGCTGATCAAGTCTATGACCTCAGACAAGGTTCTCAATGCGATCAAGGATGCGGGAGGGATCGTCCTGACGACCTCGCTCGATGAAAAGAAGGAGCAGCACCTTCGCGACACGCTCGCAGCCGCAACTCAGTCCAAGGCTGCCTAGCGAAGTGAGGCAAAGCCTGGCGCCAGCGTCAAAGCATCGCCGGGAACGGTAGTCGCTGCGTTGTCACGGCAGTCGCTGTGGCAGCCGAATACGCTACAGTTTTGCGTAGGGATCAGCCCAACGGCATCGATCCCTGGGCGGGATCGCCCGCGAAGGAGGCCGGCTGCAGCCATGCGGCTCCGCGGCCGCTCAGCCGGTTGCCTTCCGCGCTGTGAAAAGCCGGGAGAAAATCATGCGAAGATTGCTTCTATGGGGGCTCGCACTTGGAATTGCTTCGGTGGCGATTACGGCGACCAGCGGTCGTTCACAAGCCGGCCTTATTGCGCCGCTGGGCCTGCGTCAGGCCGCCGACGAGCTTCGTCTCGCGGAAACCGTCCAATTCACCTGGAGGGGCCAGCGCTACTGTTGGTACAGCAGGGGATGGCGCGGTGGCGGCTGGTATCGGTGTGGCTTTGGTTCAAGGCGCGGCATGGGCTGGGGTGGTCCGGCGGGATGGCACGGATGGCGACGGCCGGGCCACCGCCCGGTCACTCGGCCTCCGAGACCGGGTCGGCCAGGAATCGAGCGTCCGCGGCCACTCCCGCAACCGCTCCCTGGCAGGAGCTGACGGCTTCCTTGTCTGTCGTTCGTCGGCGGCGACGTGGCCGCGCGCCAGTCGGAGTCCGCGATGTCCTTGAAGGAGCCGCAAACACGCGCTGGCCAAGCGCGCGATGCCGTTCTGGTCGATCTCGCGCTGCAGGGTGGTGGATCGCACGGCGCTTTTACTTGGGGGGTGCTCGATCGGCTCATGGACGAGCCGTGGCTGCGTATCGAGGCGATATCAGGCACGTCGGCCGGCGCGATGAACGCCGTCGTGCTGGCGGGCGGTTTTATGACCAATGGCCCGGCCGGTGCCAAGTCTGCATTGGAGGCCTTCTGGCGGCGGGTCGCTGACTCAGCGCGGTTCAGTCCCATGCGGCGAAGCCCGCTGGACGTCACCCTCGGTCGCTGGACCCTTGATACGTCGCCCTTCTATCTCGCCTTCGATCTGGCGAGCCGCGTGTTTTCGCCCTACGACCTGAATCTTGCCGGTACAAACCCTTTGCACCAGGTCCTCGCCGAGTCGGTCGATTTTAGACAGATCGCGAACTCCCCGATCCGGTTGTTCGTGACGGCGACCAACGTTCATACCGGCCGCGGGCGTGTGTTTCGCAACGCCGAGCTTACACCAGACGTTCTGCTCGCTTCCGCCTGCTTGCCGACTCTGTTCCGCGCGATAGAGATCGATGTCGAGCCCTATTGGGATGGCGGCTACTCCGGGAACCCGACGATCACGCCGCTCGTACGCGAGTGCAACTCGCATGACACGCTTCTCGTCGCGGTCAACCCGGTCGAGCGACCCGGGACACCGCGCTCCGCGGCGAGATTCTCGATCGGTTGAACGGGGTTGCATTTAACGCCACGCTGCTCAAGGAGTTGCGTATGATCGCGCTGCTGCGGCGGGTCGCGGACGCCGGCAGCTCCGAGGGACGCAAATGGGCTGAGATGCGCATTCACCTGATCGCGAGCAAGGTGCTGGCCGAGCTCGGCGTGTCGTCAAAGCTGAATGCCGAGTGGGATTTTCTCTGCATGCTGCGGGACGAGGGCCGCCGTGCCGCGGAGGCATTCCTCGCCGCGAACGACCAGAACATCGGCTGGCGCTCCTCGATGGATTTGGATTTGCTCTTGCAGCAGGTTTGACGCCATGGGCCTCGTCGGAATCCTGGTTGCCCTTGGCCTGCTTATCTGGCTCTCGTTCCGCGGATGGAGCGTGCTCCTCCTGGCGCCGGCTGCCGCGATCGTCGCTGCGGCTTTCGCCGGAGAGCCCTTGCTTGCCCATTGGACGCAGACCTTCATGGGCGGCGCTGCGCAGTTCATTGCGCAATTCTTCCCAATATTTCTGCTCGGTGCGCTGTTCGGCAAGCTCATGGACGACAGCGGATCGGTCTACGCCATCGCCCACTTCATGAGCACCAAGCTCGGAGCGCGTCGCGCAATCCTTGCCGTGGTGCTTGCCGGCGCGATCGTCACCTACGGCGGGGTAAGTCTTTTCGTCGCTTTTTTCGTTTGGCGCCGATGGCACGGGAAATGTTTCGTGTCGCGAACATCCCGCATCGGCTCATGCCGGCCACCATCGCTTTGGGCACCTCCACATTCACGATGTCGGCACTGCCCGGAACGCCCGCGATTCAAAATACGATTCCGATGCCGTACTTCGGAACCACGCCGTTTGCGGCGCCCGGATTGGGAATCGTCGCTGCTGCGATCATGCTCGCATTCGGGCTCTGGTGGCTCAGCCGCGCCGAGGAATCGGCGCGCAAGACCGGTGAAGGCTATGGCGGAGACGAAGGGCTCGTCAGCGGAGCGGTCGCTGACGATCAATTCATCCGCGAGCGCGCTACATCGTCCCACGAGTTCGATCCGGCCGAAATAGCGCATGGCAAGCGCGGCGATGCGCCGCCACCGATCGGCACGGCGATCGTCCCGCTCCTCGTGGTCGTGGGCGTGAACCTGCTGATGTCGCTCCTGATCCCGCCGCGCCTCGATTTTTCGTTCCTCGCGCAGGAGCGCTGGGGCGTGACATCCCTTGCCGGCGTTGCCGGGGTGTGGTCGGTCGCAGTTGCTCTCGCCGCCGCCACGGCAACGCTCATCGCGCTCAATCGACCCCGTCTGACGGACTTGAGGGCGAGCATGGATGCCGGCGCCAACGCCTCGGTGCTCCCCATCTTCAGCGTCGCAAGCCTGGTCGGCTTTGGAGCCGTCGTCGCTGCACTGCCGGGCTTTGCGTTGGTGCGCGACTGGATGCTGTCGATCTCGGGCGGCCCACTCGTTTCTCTCGCCATCGCGACAAACATCCTTGCCGCTTTGACCGGCTCCGCTTCCGGCGGATTGACCATTGCGCTCGATGCCCTTGGCGACACATACCTGCAAATTGCGCAGACTGCCCATATCGACCCGGGGCTCATGCACCGGGTTGCCGTGATCGGCTCCGGCACCCTGGACAGCCTGCCGCACAACGGCGCCGTCGTGACGCTGCTCGCGGTCTGCGGCTCGACCCATCGCAAGAGCTACTTCGACATGGTGATGGCCAATATCGTTGGGCCGATCATCGCCTTGGCCATCGTTATCGCGTTGGGTTCGGTGCTCGGATCTTCTTAGTCGGCGCGCGGGTGATGCCGCGGGCGGGCGACGACTGCTTAATCTTCCAGTTCGGATCGCAGAGGGGACCGTCAGCCGTTCTCGACCAGGAATTCCACGCGTTCGGCGGCGAAGCGCGAGCGCTTGGTCACCAGCGGCTGATCCAGCATGTCGACGTCGGTGGCGTCGACCACCAGCACCGGCCGTCCCAGCGGCAGATCGAGCCGTGCGGCATCGGTCGCATCGACGATCGCCGCGGTGATCCGGGTTGAGGCGCGGTGGTAATCCTTCACGCCGTAATGCCCGAGCAGCTTCGTCATCGAGCGAACGTCGGCGAACACGCTGCCGGCATCGGGAAACCGCTCGGCCGACAGCCAGGTGGTGGAGACGCAGATCGGCGTCCGGTCGGCCAGCCGCACCGCTTCGATCCGGATCAGCGGCGCGCCGATCTTCAGGCCGAGCTCGCGCGCGATCTCGCGGTTGGCGACATCGCTGCCGGCATCGATCAGCTGGCCGCGCGGCTCGTGGCCGCCGGCGCCGACGATCTCGGAAAATCGCGTGCGTGAGCGCAAGGGATAAGCGAGGCGCTGGGCTTCGACATAGGTGCCGCTGCCGCGCTCGGCGCGCACCAGGCCGCGCTCTGCGAGTGCGGCGAGCGCGCGCCGCACGGTGTGGCGGTTGACCCGGTAGGTCTCGGCGATCTCCATCTCGCCGGGCAGCTTTTCGCCGGCGGCAAAGCGGCCGTCAGCGATGCCGCGCTCGATGCCGTCGGCGACCTGCCGCCACAAGGCGACGCCGGAACTTTCCTGCATGCTCATCGCGCGGTGATACCAGAAATCTTCGGTTTGTCACGAAACAGTCATGGCGCTCGGCTATCAAGTTGTCTATTATCATAGACAACTTGATGCAAGCAAGGTTGCCCAAAAGGTTGCGCATGAATCCGACCATGAGTTCGACCGGACCAGACAGCAAGCAGGCCCAGCGCAAGGCCGCGATGACCGTGCTGGCGCACTCCGCCGCAGCCGACATCGCAGGCAGGCTGGCGGCGATCGCCATCCCGAAGCATGAGAATCTGCGCGAGCCGGAGAACGGCCTCGTGATGATGCGCGGGCGGGTCGGCGGCGACGGTGCGCCGTTCAATCTCGGCGAAGCGACGGTGTCGCGCGCGGCGGTGCGGCTTGCGAGCGGCGAGGTCGGCTTCGGCTACACGCTCGGCCGCGATGCGCAGAAAGCGCAGATGATCGCGCTGTGCGACGCCATGGTACAGTCGGCGGAATTGTGCGGCGAGGTGGAGGCCAAGGTGATCGCGCCGCTGCGCGCCGCTGTGAATGCCGAGCGCAGCCGCAAGGCCGCCGAGACCGCGGCGACGCGGGTTGATTTCTACACGATGGTGCGCGGTGAGGGATGATGCAATGACGACGATTGCCGAAATGCCCGCAGGCTTTGCCGACAAGGTGCTGTCGGCGCAATCAACGTTCCGTTCCGTGATGGATGCGATGGCGCGCCCGGGCAGCGTGCAGCGCGTCGCCGCTGATGTCGGAACGCCCGCCGGCATGATGCGCGGCGCGGCCGCGATCGCGCTGACGCTGTTCGATCACGACACGCCGATCTGGCTCGACGCCGCGATGTCGGCGACGCCGGATGTCGCCCGCTGGCTGAAATTTCACGCCAGCGCGCCGGTGGTCGGGGATTCCTCGATCGCGAGCTTCGCGCTGATCGGCGATGCCGCGAACCTGCCGGCGCTGGAGCGCTTCGCGTTCGGCAGCAGCGAATATCCTGATCGCTCGACCACGCTGATCCTGCAGGTCGACAGCCTGACACAGGGGCCGACTTTCGAGCTGAAGGGGCCCGGCATCGACGGCAGCGCGCTGCTGCAGGCGATGATCAAGCCGCGCGATTTGTTCCAGCGGCTGTCGATCAACGAAGTCCTGTTCCCGCGCGGCATCGATGTCGTACTGGTCCATGACGACCATATTGTCGCGATCCCGCGCACCACGCGGCTGATCGCAAGCGGAGTGTGAGCGATGTATGTAGCCGTCAAGGGAGGCGAGCGTGCCATCGAGAACGCTCATCGGCTGCTGGCGCATGAGCGGCGCGGCGATCGCGATGTCCCCGAGGTGACGTTGGCGCAGATCTCCGAACAGCTCGCGCTTGGCGTCGACCGCGTGATGACCGAAGGTTCGCTGTACGACCGCGAGCTTGCAGCGCTCGCGATCAAGCAGGCGCGCGGCGACATGATCGAGGCGATCTTCCTGGTTCGCGCCTTCCGCGCCACGCTGCCGCGGTTCGGCGCAACCGAGCCGGTCAACACCGGCGAGATGTTGGTGCGGCGGCGCATCTCCTCGACCTTCAAGGACGTTCCGGGCGGCCAGATCCTGGGGCCGACCTTCGACTATACCCACCGCCTGCTCGACCCGCAGCTCGCGGAAGGCTTCGTGCCAGAGCAGCCGGCGACCGCGGAGGCGTCGCAGGCGGGAACGCCGCGGGTCACCGACATTCTCGGCCGCGACGGCCTGATCGAGACGTCGCCGCAGGCAGATGGCGACGCGCCGGTCGGCGACCTCACGCGCGAGCCGCTGAGCTTCCCGGCGGATCGCGACCTGCGGCTGCAGAATCTGGCGCGCGGCGACGAGGGTTTTCTGCTCGCGCTCGGCTATTCGACGCAGCGCGGTTATGGCCGCAACCATCCGTTCGCCGGCGAGATCCGCTTCGGCGAGGTCGAGGTCGAATTCTTCGCGGAGGATGTCGGCTTCGCGGTGCCGCTCGGTTCCGTCGAACTGACCGAATGCCAGATGGTCAACCAGTTCAAGGGCTCGACGACCGAGGCGCCGTGCTTCACCCGCGGCTATGGCCTCGCCTTCGGCCAGAGCGAGCGCAAGACCATGTCGATGGCGCTGGTCGACCGCGCGCTGCGCGCGCGCGAGCTCGGCGAAGAGGCGGGGGCGCCGGCGCAGGACGAGGAGTTCGTGATGTCGCACTCCGACAATGTCCAGTCGACCGGCTTCGTCGAGCATCTCAAGCTGCCGCATTACGTCGACTTCCAGTCCGAACTCGGCTTGCTGCGCAAGCTGCGGCAGGAATTCACCGAGGCCAATCAGGCGGTCGAACTGCAGGAGGCCGCGGAATGAACGCGCCGACATACAATTTCGCCTATCTCGACGAGCAGACCAAGCGGATGATCCGCCGCGCGATCCTGAAGGCGATCGCGATTCCCGGATATCAGGTGCCGTTCGCGAGCCGCGAGATGCCGATGCCCTATGGCTGGGGCACCGGCGGCGTGCAGGTGACGGCGGCGATCCTCGGCCCCGACGACGTGCTGAAGGTGATCGACCAGGGCTCGGACGACACCACCAACGCGATCTCGATCCGGAAATTCTTCGGCAAGACCGCGGGAGTCGCGACCACGACCTCGACCACGGACGCGACCGTGATCCAGACCCGGCACCGGATTCCCGAGGCGTCGCTGCACGCGGGGCAGGTGCTGGTCTATCAGGTGCCGATCCCCGAGCCGCTGCGCTTCCTCGAGCCGCGCGAGACCGAGACGCGGCGTATGCATGCGCTCGCCGAATACGGGCTGATGCATGTCAAGCTCTACGAGGACATCGCGCGCTTCGGCCACATCGCGACCGCCTACGCCTATCCGGTGAAGGTGAATGCGCGCTACGTGATGGACCCGTCGCCGACGCCGAAATTCGACAATCCGAAGTTGGACAATTGCGCGGCGCTGCAGCTGTTCGGTGCCGGCCGCGAGAAGCGCATCTACGCGATCCCGCCCTACACCACGGTGGTGTCGCTGGATTTCGAGGACCATCCGTTCACGCGCTATCGCTTCAACGCGCCCTGCGCGCTGTGCGGGGCCGACAATTCCTATCTCGACGAGATCGTCACCGACGACAAGGGCGGGCGGATGTTCGTCTGCTCCGATACCGACTTCTGCGAGCAGCGCCAGGCCGCCGGCCATCACGGCACCGAGAGCGCGGCGCCGCACAAGGAGAAGGCGCATGTCTGAGCTCTCGAGCCTCGACAACGATCAGCCGCTGCTGGTAGCCGAGGGGCTTGCCAAGAATTACGGCCGGCTGCCGGCCTGCCGTGACGTCTCGTTCGCGCTCTATCCCGGCGAGGTGCTGGCGATCGTCGGCGAATCCGGCTCGGGCAAATCGACGCTGTTGCAGCTGCTGTCGGCACAGCTCGCGCCGAGCGCGGGGCGGGTGTCGTACCGGATGCGCGACGGCGTGCTGCGCGATCTCGCCGAGCTCGGCGAAGCGGAGCGGCGCTTTCTGTTCCGCACCGACTGGGGCTTTGTGCATCAGGATCCGGCGCAGGGACTGCGCATGGGCGTCTCGGCCGGCGCCAATGTCGGCGAGCGGCTGATGGCGGTCGGCTGGAATCACTACGGTCGTATCAGAGACACCGCGTCGACCTGGCTCGATCGGGTCGAAATCGATGTCGGCCGCATCGACGATGCGCCGAAGACCTATTCCGGCGGCATGCGGCAGCGGCTGCAGATCGCGCGCAACCTTGTCACCGAGCCGCGGCTGGTGTTCATGGATGAGCCGACCGGCGGCCTCGACGTCTCGGTGCAGGCGCGCCTGCTCGACCTGATGCGCAATCTGGTCAGCGAGCTTGGCCTTGCCGCCATCGTCGTGACCCATGATCTCGCGGTCGCGCGCCTGCTGTCGCATCGCGTGATGGTGATGAAGGGCGGCCGCGTCATCGAGACCGGTCTCACCGACCAGGTGCTCGACGATCCCCGCGAGCCCTATACCCAGCTGCTCGTTTCCTCGATTCTGCCGCCATGAGCTTGCCAATGACCGCGATGATCGAACTTGCCAACGCCGAGAAGACCTTCACCATGCATCTGCAGGGCGGCGTCGAGCTGCCCGTGGTGCGCGGCGTCTCGTTCCACGCCGATCCCGGCGAGTGCGTGGTGCTGTCGGGCCCGTCGGGCGCCGGCAAATCCTCGATCCTGAAGATGATCTTCGGCAATTACCGCTGCGACAGCGGCCGGATCGGCATCCGCCACCACGGCAAGGTCGTGGACCTTGCCACCGCCGAGCCGCGCCAGGTGCTGAGCATCCGCCGCTCGACGATCGGCTATGTCAGCCAGTTCCTGCGCGCGGTGCCGCGGGTGGCGACCATCGACGTCGTCGCCGAGCCGTTGATCGTCAACGGCGTGGCGCGCGAGGAAGCCCGCGAGCGTGCCGGCAAACTGCTGCGCCGTCTCAACATTCCGGAGCGGCTGTGGACCCTGCCGCCCTCGACCTTCTCCGGCGGCGAGCAGCAGCGCGTCAACATCGCGCGCGGCTTCATCTCGGACCTGCCGATCCTGCTGCTGGACGAACCGACCGCTTCGCTTGATGCGGCGAATCGCGCAGTGGTGGTTGAGCTGATTGCGGAGAAAAAGACCAAGGGCGTCGCGATGGTCGCGATTGTCCATGACGACGAAATCCGTCATCTGATAGCCGATCGCATCGTCGATGTGACCTCGTTCGCCGCCGCTGCCTGAAGGACCGTATGAAATGACCGCCAAGCAAGACACCATCATCGGCACGCCCGGCTGGTCCTCGCCGATCGCGTGATCGAGCAGGGCTGGGTGGCTATCGTTGACGGCAAGATCGCGGAGTTCGGCGAGGGCAGGGCACCGGGGGCGGCCGAGGACACCGGCGGCGATCTCCTGATGCCCGGGCTGATCGAGCTGCACACCGACCATCTCGAGATGCACTACGTGCCGCGGCCGAAGGTGTTCTGGAACCCGGTCGCCGCTGTGATCTCCTATGACGGGCAGCTGGCGACCTCAGGCATCACCACGGTGCTGGATTCGCTGCGCGTCTGGCGCGAGGACGGCGCCGAGGACGTCGACGGCCGCGCCGGCGTGCTGGCGGCGGCGATCACAGCCGCGCGCGAGGAGGACCTGCTGCGCGCAGATCACTTCCTGCATCTGCGCTGCGAGGTGCCGATGCCTGACGTCGTCGCCGAGGCCAAGGAGCTGATCGACCGGCCGGACGTGCGGCTGATGTCGCTGATGGACCATACGCCGGGCCAGCGCCAGTTCCGCGATGAGGTGAAGTTGCGCGACTACTACCGCGGCAAGGGCGGCGGCATGACCGACGCCCAGCTCGACGTGCTGTTCGCGCGGCGCTTCGCCTATCAGAAGGAATATGCTGTCGCGAACACCCGCGCGATCGTCGCGCTGGCGCATGAGTACAAGATCCCGCTGGCGAGCCACGACGACACCACGGACGAGAACGTGGTCGACGCCGTCAACGACAAGGTCGCGGTCGCGGAATTCCCGACCACGATGGAGGCCGCGCGGGGCTTGCACGCCGCCGGCATCGACATCCTGATGGGCGCGCCGAACGTGGTGCGCGGTGGCTCGCATTCCGGCAACATCGCAGCGGTCGATCTCGCCAATGAGGGCATGCTCGATATCCTGTCGTCGGACTACATCCCGTCGAGCCTTTTGATGGCGGCGCTGCAGCTGCCGCGGCATGTGCCGGCGATCGATCTCGCCTCCGCCGTCCGCACCGTGACCAAGACGCCGGCCGAAGCGGTTGGCCTCTCCGATCGCGGCGAGATCGCCGTCGGCCGGCGCGCCGACCTGATCCGCGTGCACGTCGCGCGCGACCTGCCTGTGGTGCGCAGCGTCTGGCGCGAAGGGGGGAGGGTCGCGTGACCAATGCATCCGTGATCGCCGAGCAGCGCGCTGCGATCGGGCCGGGCCGGTTGATCCTGGTGGTCGGCCCGAGCGGCGCCGGCAAGGATACGCTGCTTGGGCTCGCGAAAGCGGCCTGCGCCGATGATCGCGAGATCGTGTTTCCCCGCCGCTTGATCACCCGCCAGGCCTCTGCGTCGGAAGACAATGAGGAGATCAGCGCGGAAGCCTTCCAGCGTGCGGCCGCCGGCGGCGACTACGCCATGCATTGGGAAGCGCACGGCCATCGCTATGCGCTGTCGCGGGCCATCAACGACGATATCCGCGCCGGACGTACCGTGATCGCGAACGTCTCGCGCACGGTGATCGCGGCGGCGCGCCGCAACTACGCCAGTGCCATTGTCGTGCTGGTCACGGCGCCGCCGGACGTGCTGGCCGCCCGGCTCTCGATGCGGGCACGCAGCAGCGACGGCCTGCTCGCGCAGCGGCTGGCCCGCACTGTCGACGAAAGCACCTCGACGCCCGATTTCACCATCGTCAATTCCGGCACCGCCGAATATCACGCGCGACAGCTTGTCCGCATCATCAAGGGCGAGCGCTGGAACGAGTAGTCACGACGAGCCACAAACAGGACGAGCCACAAAGGAGAACAGCACTGATGTCGGTGATCTCTACGATCGAGCAGCTTGAGGCGATCTACGGTTTTCCGAACGACGCGTCGACCGTGAAGGTCGCCGATCACGTGACGCCGCTCTATCGTGTGCTCATCGAGAAATCGCCGTTCGTGTCGCTCGCGACCTCGGGCCCCGAGGGGCTCGATTGCTCTCCGCGCGGCGACCTGCCGGGCTTCGTCCGCATCCATGATGCGAAGACGCTGATGATGCCGGATCGCCGCGGCAACAATCGCTGCGATTCGCTGCGCAACATCGTGCGCGATCCCCGCGTCGGGCTGCTGTTCCTGATCCCGGGCTCGGGCAGCACGCTGCGCGTCAATGGTCGCGCCTATGTCACGGCCGAGCCGGAGCTGCTGGCTTCCTTCAAGATGGAAGGCAAGGCGCCGCGCACGGTCATCGTGATGAACGTGGAGGAGATCTACTTCCAGTGCGCCCGTGCGATCGTGCGCTCCGACCTCTGGAATCCGGACAAGCGAATCGATCCGGCAACCCTGCCGACGCCGGGCCAGATCCTCGCCGAGATGAGCGAGCACACGGTCGGCGGCGAGAAGTACGATCGGGAATGGCCGGAGCGCGCGCGGCAGACGATGTGGTGATGTCTCTTCTCCCTCGCCCCGCTCTTCGCGGGGAGAGGGTTGGGGTGAGGGGGCGTGCCGCGATGATGGCGAGCATGATATATGCGGTGAGTCCCCGTCACCCGAATTCGAGCTTCGCTCGAATTCGACCTCTCCCCGCAAGCGGGGCGAGGTGAATCAGCCCTTCGTCTGCTCCTCGAACGCCTTCAGCGACACCGCCGCGATCTCGCGCAGCGTCTCGCGGTTCGCACCCGATGAGGCCATCACGCACATGCCCGATGTCACCGCAGAGAGGTAGCGCGCAAGCGTGGCCGGATCGACGCTCTCGCCGAGGTCATGTTCGGCCTTGGCGCGGAGAAACCGTTCGCGCAACTGGTCCTCGGTGCGGGTGCGGCGCGCCGCCAGTTCGAACGGAACATTTGCCGAGCCGGTGCCGCAGGCAAGGCCGCCCTGGACCAGCAGACAGCCGGGCGGGTTGGCGGGGTCGGTCTGGGCGTCCGCGTGCTCCATCAGAAATCGTTCGGCCACCTCGTGCGCGGTCGCGGCGTTGAGCACCTTGTCCATCCAGGCGTCGCGCTTTTCGGTATAGCGGTCGAGCGCAGCCTTCAGCAGGCCTTCCTTGCTGCCGAAGGCGGCGTAGAGGCTCGGGGGATTGATGCTCATCGCCTCGGTGAGCTGCGCGATCGTCGCGCCCTCGTATCCGTGGCGCCAGAACACGTCCATGGCCCGGTCCAAAGCGGCGTCCGCGTCAAAGGCGCGGGGGCGTCCCATTCCCATTTCTCGTTACTCCGTAAGCCGGGTGCCGTTTCTGTGACGGATTGTCCCTGGCTTATCCTCTTGTTGCACGTGATGTTTTTCCGCGACTTCCCATTTCCCCATGAATGAGATAATTAATTCGTAGTGCTTGATACATAAGTATCTTGCGAACCGGCGTCCAGCTCCACATTTGTAGTAAACACTACAGATATCTGGAGCGCGTGAATGCCCTCGTCAACCCAAAATCCCCGTTCCGGCCGGTTCCGACGCGTCGTCGGCGGTGTCGTGATCCTTGGCGCCCTGGCCGTCGCCGGTTCGATCGCGACCGGCCATCATTTCCATGCTGCGCAGGCGACCGCGACCGCCGCCGCGCCCGAGCCCGCGGTGCCGGTCACGGTCGCCGTGATCCAGCCGCGACCGACCACGCTTTTCGATGACTTCTCGGGCCGCCTCGAGGCCGTCGACCGCGTCCAGCTGCGGCCGCGGGTGGCCGGCGCGATCCTTTCGACCAACTTCACCGAGGGCGCGCTCGTGAAGTCCGGCGACATCCTGTTCAAGATCGACCCCGCGCCTTACGCGGCCGAGGTCGACCGCGCCCAGGCCCAGCTCGAGGCGGCCAAGGCCCGCGTCGTGTTCACCACGAGCGAGGTCGAGCGCGGCGCACAGCTGGTCGGCAACAACATCGTGACCAAGCGCGACTTCGACCAACGTGACAACGCCAATCGCGAGGCGATCGCCAACGTCAAGGCCGCCGAAGCCGCGCTGCAGACCGCAAAGCTCAATCTCGACTATACCGAGGTCCGCGCGCCGGTCGACGGCCGGGTCGGCCGGATCGAAGTGACGGTCGGCAACCTCGTCGCCGCGGGCACATCTTCGCCGGTCCTGACCTCGCTGGTCTCGGTCAATCCGATCTATGCGAGCTTCGATGCCGATGAGGAAGTCGTGCTGCGCGCGCTGAATTCGATCGCGGATGCCTCCGGCAAGCGCGGCAATCTAGATCAGATCCCGGTCGACATGGTGACGTCGGGCGGCCTCAGCGCCAAGGGGCATATCCAGCTGATCGACAACCAGGTCAACGGGCAGAGCGGCACGATCCGCGTCCGCGCCGTGTTCCAGAACGACGACGGCCGCCTGATCCCCGGACAGTTCGCCCGCGTGCGCATGGGCCAGCCCAAGCAGCAGACGCTGGTGCTGATCGACGAGCGCGCCGTCGGCACCGACCAGGACAAGAAGTTCGTCATGCTGGTCGGCGACGATAGCCGCGCCGTCTATCGCTCCGTCACGCTCGGCGGCGCGGTCGATGGCCTGCGGATCGTCACCGCCGGCCTGAAATCCGGCGACCGCATCGTCGTCAACGGCCTGCAGCGCGTGCGTCCCGGCGCCCTCCTGAAGATGGAAGTCGCCGAGATGGGCGCGCGCGGCATGCAGCAGGCATCCACTGAAACCAACCAGTACGTCGTGCGGCGCTAGGCGCTGCACGCGGGGGCGGAGCCATGAATCTCTCAAAATTCTTCATCGACCGGCCGATCTTCGCCGGCGTGCTGTCGATCCTGATCTTCCTCGCGGGCCTGATCTCGCTGGTGGCGATGCCGATCTCGGAATATCCCGACGTGGTGCCGCCGTCGGTCGTGGTGCGCGCGACCTATCCCGGCGCCAATCCGAAGGTGATCGCCGAGACGGTGGCAACCCCGATCGAGGAGCAGATCAACGGTGTCGAGGGCATGCTCTATATGTCGAGCCAGGCGACCACCGACGGCGCGATGACGCTGACGGTGACGTTCCGGCTCGGCACCGACCCCGACAAGGCGACGCAATTGGTGCAGAACCGCGTGCAGCAGGCCGAACCGCGCCTGCCGGCCGTGGTGCGCCAGCTCGGCATCATCACCAAGAAGAGCTCGCCCGACCTCACCATGGTCGTGCATCTGCTGTCGCCCAACAACCGTTATGACATGACGTATCTGCGCAATTACGCAGTGCTCAACGTCAAGGACCGGCTGGCGCGGATCGACGGCGTCGGCGACGTCCAGCTCTATGGCGCCGGCGACTATTCGATGCGGGTCTGGGTCGATCCGCAGAAGGCCGCCGAGCATTCGCTGACCGCGAGTGACGTGGTGCGCGCGATCCAGGCGCAGAACGTCGAGGCTGCCGCCGGCGTGGTCGGCTCCTCGCCCAGCGTCAAGGGCATCGACCTGCAGCTCTCCGTCAACGCCGAGGGACGGCTGTCGACCGAGGAGCAGTTCGGCGACATCGTGGTTAAGACCGGTTCGGCCGGCGAGGTGGTGCGGCTGCGCGACGTCGCCCGGATCGAGCTCGGCGCCTCCGAATACGGCCTGCGCTCGCTGCTCGACAACAAGCAGGCGGTCGCGATCCCGATCTTCCAGGCGCCCGGATCGAACGCGCTGGAGATCTCCGACCACGTCCGCGCCACCATGGCCGAGATCAAGAAGAACATGCCGGAAGGCGTGTCGTACCAGATCGTCTACGATCCGACGCAGTTTGTGCGCTCCTCGATCGAGGCCGTCATCCACACGCTGCTCGAGGCGATCGCGCTCGTCGTGCTGGTCGTGATCCTGTTCCTGCAGACCTGGCGCGCCTCGATCATTCCGCTGATCGCGGTCCCGGTGTCGATCGTCGGCACCTTCGCGGTGATGCATGTGTTCGGCTTCTCGATCAACGCGCTCAGCCTGTTCGGCCTGGTGCTCGCGATCGGCATCGTGGTCGATGATGCCATCGTCGTGGTCGAGAACGTCGAACGCAACATCGAATCCGGCCTGTCGCCGCGCGATGCCACCAACCAGGCGATGCGCGAGGTGTCCGGCCCGATCATCGCGATTGCGCTGGTCTTGATCGCGGTGTTCGTGCCGCTCGCCTTCATCTCCGGCCTCACCGGCCAGTTCTACAAGCAGTTCGCGCTGACGATTGCGATCTCGACCGTGATCTCGGCGATCAACTCGCTGACGCTGTCGCCGGCGCTGTCGGCGCTGCTCCTGAAGGGGCATCACGAGCCGAAGGACTGGCTGACCCGGGTCATGGAAAAGTCGCTGGGCTGGTTCTTCCGCGGCTTCAACAAGGTCTTCACCAAGTCGTCCGCGAACTACGGTCGTACCGTCACCAAGGTGATCTATGGCAAGGCCGTGGTGATCGGCCTCTATGTGCTGCTGATCGGCCTCACCGGCGTGCTGTTCAAGCAGGTGCCGTCGGGCTTCGTGCCGGGCCAAGACAAGCAGTACCTGGTCGGCTTTGCCCGTCTGCCTGACGGTGCCACGCTCGACCGCACCGAGGAAGTGATCCGCAAGATGAGCGACATCGCGCTGACCCAGCCGGGTGTCGAAAGCTCGGTGGCGTTCCCAGGCCTGTCGATCTCCGGCTTCACCAACTCCTCGAATGCCGGCATCGTGTTCTCGACCTTGAAGCCGTTCGACGAGCGCAAGGATCCCTCGCTGAGCGGTCCGGCGATCGCGGCGGCGCTGAACAAGAAATATGCCGGCATCCAGGATGCCTTCATCGCCATGTTCCCGCCGCCGCCGGTCAACGGCCTCGGCACCATCGGCGGCTTCAAGCTGCAGATCGAAGACCGCGCCGGCCTCGGCTATGAGGCGCTGAACGACGCCACCAAGGCGTTCATGGCGGCGATGCAGAAGGCACCGGAGATCGCCGGCGTGTTCTCCAGCTTCCAGGTCAACGTGCCGCAGCTGTTCGCCGACATCGATCGCACCAAGGCGTTGCAGCTCGGCGTGCCCGTGACGGAGGTCTTCAACACGCTGCAGATCTATCTCGGCTCCTACTACGTCAACGACTTCAACAAATTCGGCCGCACCTATTCGGTCTATGTGCAGGCCGACGCGCCGTTCCGCGCGCGTGCCGACGACATCAGGCAGTTGAAGGTGCGCTCGTCGTCGGGCGACATGGTGCCGTTGTCGGCCTTGCTGAAGGTCCGCCAGAGCGCGGGGCCGGAGCGTGCGATCCGCTACAACGGCTTTCTGTCGTCCGATATCAACGCCGCTGCGGCACCGGGTTATTCATCCGGCCAGGCGCAGGAGGCGGCGACGCGGATCGCGGCCGAAACGCTGCCGCCCGGTTTCGCTTTCGAATGGACCGACCTGACCTATCAGGAGTTCATCGCGGGAAATTCCGGAATCTGGGTGTTTCCGCTGGCGATCCTGCTGGTGTTCCTGGTGCTCGCCGCGCTCTATGAGAGCCTGGCGCTGCCGCTCTCGATCATCATGATCGTGCCGATGGGGCTCCTGGCCGCGATGTTCGGCGTCTGGCTGTCGAAGGGTGACAACAACGTGTTCACCCAGATCGGCCTGATCGTGCTGGTGGGCTTGTCGGCCAAGAACGCCATCCTGATCGTCGAGTTCGCGCGCGAGCTCGAATTCGCCGGGCGTTCACCGATCCGCGCTGCGATCGAGGCGAGCCGGCTGCGGCTGCGGCCGATCCTGATGACGTCGATGGCGTTCATCATGGGCGTGCTGCCGCTGGTGCTGTCGACCGGTGCCGGCTCGGAGATGCGGCGCGCGATGGGTGTCGCGGTCTTCTCCGGCATGATCGGCGTCACGGTGTTCGGCCTGTTCCTGACGCCGGTGTTCTATGTGCTGCTGCGCACGCTCACCGGGATGAAGCCGTTGACGCAGCACGGCGAGGCGACCATCCCTGGAAAAGCACACGCGGCATGATGCCGCGCGTGGCAGAGCGTTTTCGAGCGAAGTGGACACCGGTTCGCGTGAAGAAAACGCGTCAAAACGAGAAACGAGAGCTACGGTTTTGATCGAATCAAAACTGCAGCTCTCGTTCGTGTCAGTTTGAAGGGAATCAGGCTGCGATATCGAGCAGCAGAAGTGATGAACCGCGGACCAGCACCTTGCGGCCCGCGGGCGTCAGCTCAAACGCGTCGCCTCGTACTGCGACATAACCGAGCGTGATCAGGCTTTCGACGGCAAACCGGTTCAGCCGTGACGGGTTTGCTGCGGGAGCCCGCAACGCTTTCAGCGCATCCCACTGATCGGGTCTGAGTTCGAATTCTTCGCTCATTGGTCCAGGCACTCCAGAAGTTCTTGGCGTGCGAGATACAGAGCGCAGATGAATTTCGTGCGACCACAACGAGTCAGGATTTCGATTTATGTGGACGCGCCGTCACATCGCCGTGTCATTGGAATACTTCAATTTTTCGAATCGTTGCGGTGCAATAGCGCGTGATTGCGTCACAGAGATTAACCGCGCGCGGTCACATAGGTTAATCGCCGGGATTAACCGGGTTAATCGCCAGCATTAACCGGGTTAAAAGCGGCTGGTTAACCACGCCGCACGCTTGCTCCGCCGTCGACCGGCAACGTGACACCGGTCACGAAATTCGCCTCATCGGAGGCGAGAAACAGCGCCGCATTGGCGACATCCCAGCCGGTGCCCATCTTGTGACGCAGCGGCACCTTGCTGTCACGCTCGGCCTCGACCTCGGCGCGGCTTTTCTTGAATTCGCGCGCCCGCGTGTCCACTGCCATCGGCGTGTTCATCAACCCCGGCAGGATCACGTTTGCGCGAATGCCATATTGGGCATTCTGGTAGGCGAGCTGTTCGGTGAAGGCGATCATCGCCGACTTGGTCGCCTTGTAGGCGACGTAGGGGTAGGTTGTGATCGCGGCCATCGACGAGATGTTGATGATCGAGCCGCGCTGCTGCTGGCGCATGATCGGGATCACATGCTTGGCGGCGAGGATGCAGCTCTTCAGGTTGATCGCCACGCAGCGGTCGAACGCCTCCTCGGTGATATCGAGCAGCTCGGCATCGCCGCCGGAGAGGCTGACGCCGACATTGTTGTGCAGGATATCGACGCTGCCCCAGCGGCCATGCGCATCCGCCACCATCGCCTTGATGTCGGCGTTCTTCGTAACGTCGGCCTTGAAGGCGGTCGCAGTTCCGCCCTTGGCTGCGATCAGGTCGACGGTTTCCTGCGCCGAATCCAGATTGTGATCGACACACAGCACCTTGGCGCCTTCGCGGGCGAAGGTCAGCGCAGTGGCGCGGCCGTTGCCGATGCCCTCGCCGGGGCTCTGGCCGGCGCCGACGACGATGGCAACGCGATCTTGCAGGCGCATGTCACTTCACTCCCGGGATCGGGTACTGCTGCAGTACCTCTTTGTAGCTGGGCTCGTTGTCGATCTGCATGGTGGCGAGCACGCGCACCACGGCGCAGTAGAATGCGATCGTCAGCACGAGGTCGGTCATGTGCTCGTCGGAGAGATGTTGCTTGATCTCGGCGAAGGTCGCGTCCGACATCGCGAGTTCGCGCACCATCTCGCGGGCGCCCTTGAGGATCGCTTTCGCCAAGGGTTCGAGCTGCGACGGCTTGCCGTCGGTCTCTGCAATCAGACCCTTTATGTCCTCATCGGTGACGCCGAACTCCTTGCCGATCTTCACATGGTGGGTGAACTCGTATTCCGACTTCTCGAGCCAGCCGACCTGTAGGATCGCAAGCTCGCGCATCCGCGGGTCGAGCTTGCTCTTGAAGCGGATGTAGCCGCCGATGCCGTTGAAGGCGCGCGCCATGTCCGGCGAGTTGACCAGGAGCTTGTGCAGATTGGTGTTGCGCTTGAGCATGTCGCGATATTCGGGGGCGACCTGATCGGCTTCCAGATAGGGCAGGCGGGCCATTGTTGTTGTCCTTGGTTCGGCGGCTTGCGGAACGGAGCGGCTAAAGCGGGATGAGAAATCGTCATCGCGCTTTAGTTCATCGTTTGAGCATGATCTCCGCGCACACGCTGCGCGTTTGTCGCGAGGGAAAGCCGCTTCGCACTTTTCCGGATCATGCTCTAGCGCTTCAGCCGTAGAGCGCTTTGTGCTCGCTGGCGTAGTTGGCGTAGGAGTCCTTCATGCTGGCGCCGTTGAGCAGCATGGTCGCGACCACGGCGTTGTCGGCATCGAACACGGTCGAGCGCACCCACATGCTCTCGGTGCGCTTGCTGCCGGAGAGGGCGACGACCTCGCGCTCGACCCAATAGGTCTCGCCGGGGAAGAGCGGCCCGCGCAGCAGCCGGATTTCCTGATCGGCGAACAGTCCCACGGCGGGGCCGCGGACCGGCAGCCGGTCCTCGCGGGCGCGGTACTGGAACAGCACGCTCAGCATCTCCATCGGGATGACGGCGCGGCCCCACGGATTGTGCTCCTGCGCGTAGTAGCCATCCGAGGGCTCGGTGATCACCTTGAGCTTGTCGGCGAGCGAGAACGGATAGAGGTCGCCCATGTTCTGGTCGAAATCCATCTTGATCGCCTGCCGGGGCGTCTTCATGCCGACCTTGATGTCGGCGAGGATCACGGGATCGGTCAGCGGCTTCAATTCGCCGAGCCTGCGGCTGAGCGCCGTCTCGGTGCCGTCACCGTCGATCGAGGCGGTGCCACGCAGGATCTCGGTGCCGTCGCGCTTGATCATCCCGATGGTGCACACGGTCTGGCCCGGCTTCGGCTTCTCGATCCGGGCCCGTACTTCCTCGCCTTCGAATACCGGGTTGCGGTAATGCGCGGACAGGCAGCCGGTCTCGAACCAGGCGCGGCCCCAGATCCGTTCGCCGAGCGGCGCGAATTGGCTGAAATGGGTCGGCCCCTCGATGGTGCCGCCGCGGAAGCCGAGCTTCTGCGCGGTTGCATCGTCGTGGATCGAAGCGTGGGAGTCGTAGGTCTGGGCCTGCAGCATCTGCTTCGGGCTGCGCCAGGGACCCACCAGCAGATCGCCATTCTCCACGATTTCCGTCGTGAATGCGGATTCGACTTTAATCATCCTTGGTCTCCCTTTGCGCGCCACCGTTTCAAAGATGCCGGGGTTCGGCAAGGCCTCGCAGAGCAACAAGGCCTCGCAGAGCAGCAAGGCCTCGCAAGCGCAACATCGAGATATGTGCTGCGGCCATGGAAACGGGGCTGTTGATGCATAACAAAATCAGTGCATGCTGATGCATGATCATGCGCACGACAATGAGACCGGTTCGGACCGGCGCGACGGATCTACGGGGAGCGTGAGACTGATGGCGTTGATGGACGTTGGACTGGACGACAAGTACCGGTTGGACACAAAGCGAATCTTCCTCTCCGGTACCCAGGCTCTGGTCCGATTGCCCATGTTGCAGCGCGAACGCGACCGCGCGCACGGGCTGAACACCGCGGGTTTCATCTCTGGATACCGCGGCTCCCCGCTCGGCATGTACGACCACGCGTTGTGGCGGGCGAAATCCTTCCTCAAAGAGCATGACATCGCCTTCGTTCCCGGCCTCAACGAGGACCTGGCGGCGACGGCGGTATGGGGCAGCCAGCAGGTCGGCATGTTCCCCGGCGCCAAGGTCGATGGCGTATTCGGCATCTGGTACGGCAAGGGCCCCGGCGTCGACCGCTCGCTCGATGCGCTCAAGCACGCCAATTCCGCCGGCACCTCGCCGAATGGCGGCGTGATCGCGCTGGCCGGCGACGACCATGGCTGCCAGTCCTCGACCCTGGCGCATCAGAGCGAGCAGGTGTTCGCCTCGGCGCTGATGCCGGTGGTCAATCCGGCGACGCTGCAGGACTATCTCGACCTCGGCATCCTCGGTTTCGCGCTGTCGCGCTATTCCGGCTGCTGGGTCGGCTTCAAGGCGATTTCCGAGACGGTGGAAAGCTCGGCCTCGATCGTCAGCGATCCCGATCGCATCAAGATCATCATGCCCGACGATTTCGAGATGCCGCCGGACGGGCTCTCGATCCGCTGGCCGGACCCGCCACTGGAGGCCGAGCGCAGGCTGCACGGGCCCAAGATGGAGGCGGTCGCCGCCTTCGCCCGCGCCAACCGGTTCGATCGCATCGTGCTGGATTCCAGGCCGGCGCGGCTCGGCATCATGGCGACCGGCAAGGCCTATCTCGACCTGCGCCAGGCGCTCGCCGATCTCGGCATCACCGATGCCGAGGCGCAAGCGCTGGGCTTGCGCATCTACAAGGTGGCGCTGACCTGGCCGCTTGAAGCCAATGGCGCGCGCGCCTTCGCCGAGGGCCTGCAGGACGTGCTGGTTGTCGAAGAGAAGCGTGGCTTCATCGAGGACCAGCTGGTCCGCATCCTCTACAACATGGACGCGTCGAGGCGTCCGTCGGTGGTCGGCAAGCGCGACGAGAGCGGCGCGCCGCTGCTGCCGAGCGAGGGCGAATTGACGCCGACCATGGTTGCGGCCGCCGTGGTGGCGCGGCTGCGCAAGCTCGGCCATCGCAGTCCGCTGCTGGAGCAGCGCCTCGCAAAACTCGAGGCGTTCGATCGCCCGGCCGAGGGCACGGGCGCCGCGAAGCTGTCGCGCACGCCGTATTTCTGCTCGGGCTGCCCGCACAATTCGTCGACCAAGATTCCCGAAGGCAGCCGCGCCATGGCCGGCATCGGCTGTCACGGCATGGCGCTGTCGGTGCCGAACCGCAACACCCAGACCATCTCGCATATGGGCGCGGAGGGCGTGAGCTGGATCGGGCAGGCGCCGTTCACCAGCGAACAGCACGTGTTCCAGAACCTCGGCGACGGCACCTATACGCATTCGGGTCTGCTGGCGCTGCGCGCGGCCGCCGCGGCCGGCGTCAACATCACCTACAAGATCCTCTACAACGACGCGGTCGCGATGACCGGCGGCCAGCCCGCCGAGGGCGGCTTCACGGTGGCGCAGATCGCGCATCAGGTCTGGGCGGAGGGCACCAAGAAGCTTGCGATCGTCTCCGACGATCCCGACAAATATCCCGCCAATTATTTCCCGTCCGGCGCCACCATCCATCATCGCCGCGAGCTCGATGCCGTGCAGCGCACCTTGCGCGAGATCGAGGGCCTCACCGTCCTGATCTACGACCAGACCTGTGCCGCCGAGAAGCGCCGCCGCCGCAAGCGCGGGCTGTTTCCCGATCCGGCCAAGCGCGTCTTCATCAATGAGCGCGTCTGCGAAGGCTGCGGCGACTGCTCGGTGGCGTCGAACTGCGTCTCGGTGCAGCCGCTGGAGACCGAGCTCGGCCGCAAGCGCCGCATCGACCAGTCGAACTGCAACAAGGATTTCTCCTGCATCGAGGGCTTCTGCCCGAGCTTCGTGATGGTGCAGGATCCCAAGCTGCGCAAGGCCGATCGCACCGCGGCCGATCCGAAGGCGTTGTTCGCCGACCTGCCGACGCCGCCCGCGGCCGCGCTGAGCGCTCCCTACAACATCCTGATCACCGGCATCGGCGGCACCGGCGTGATCACCATCGGCGCGCTGCTCGGCATGGCCGCGCATGTCGAGGGGCTCGCCTGCTCGACGCTCGACTTCACCGGCCTGTCGCAGAAGAACGGCGCGGTCATGAGCCATGTCCGGCTCGCGCCTGCGTCCGACATGCTGACCACGGTCCGCATCGCGCCCGGCAATGCCAATCTGATCCTGGGCTGCGACCTCGTCGTCGCCACCAGCGTGCCGGCGCTGAGCCGCGCCGAGCGCGGCGTCACCCGTGCCGTTGTCAACGCCGATTTGCTGCCGACCGCGAGCTTCGTGATCGATCCCGATATCGACTTTGAAGCCAGCTCGATGCGCGACGCGCTGAACGGCGCGGTAACGCCGGGTGATCTCGACATCCTCGATGCCACCGGGCTTGCCACCGCGCTGATGGGCGACAGCATCGCGACCAACGCCTTCATGCTGGGCTTCGCGTTCCAGCGCGGCGCGATCCCGCTGTCGCTCGAGGCGATCCTGAGGGCGATCGAGCTCAATGGCGCCGCCATCGAGTTGAACAAGACCGCGTTCTCGTGGGGCCGGCTCGCCGCGCACGATCTGCAGCGCGTGGTCAGTGCTGCGCGGTTCAAGAGCGCCGGTGCCGCGCCGGCCAAGAAGACGCTCGATGAGGCGATCGCGTTCCGTGCCAAATTCCTCACAGACTATCAGGATGCGGCCTACGCCAGGCGCTATCTCGACGACGTCGCGCGGGTCCGCTCGGCCGAAGCCGCGGCAGCGCCGGGATCGCAGGACCTGACCGAGGCTTTTGCAAAAGGCCTGTTCAAGCTGATGGCCTACAAGGACGAATACGAGGTCGCGCGGCTCTATTCCGACGGCGAATTCAGCAAGGCCTTGAGGGAGCAGTTCGAGGGCAATTCCGGCTTGAAGGTCCTGTTGGCGCCGCCGCTGCTGGCGCAGCGCGATCCCGTCACCGGGCGTTTGCAGAAGCGTGAGTTCGGGCCGTGGATCTTCAAGGCGTTCGGCCTGCTGGCGGGGCTGAAGGGCCTGCGCGGCACCGCGTTCGACATCTTCGGCTACACCGCCGAACGCAAGATGGAGCGCGCATTGCCGGTGGATTATTCCGCGATGATCCTGCGTCATCTCGACGGCAAGAAGCCGCTCGATCTGCCGCGCCTCGTGGCGCTGGCGAAGGCTGCGGACCTCGTGCGCGGCTATGGCCACATCAAGGAAGGCAACGTCGCCCGCTATCGCACCGAATGCGCGCGGCTGGAGCGCGCGATCGGCCAGCCGCTGGCGCAGGCGGCGGAATAGGCCAGGCGGTGGGCAGCGGGAACTTTTCCCCTGCTGCCATCGTTGACCGGTAACCTTGCCCGCAACCTGCGGCTGGATTCGCGTGGCCGGGTCCCTACATGATGGCTGTTCTGTTCGAGTGATTTCAGGAGGCCCTTTTGACGGTCCTGAAAAGCGTTTTCGTTGCAACTGTTTGTACCGCGTGCCTGGCTCTGGGTGGCGTGGCGTTTGCTGACGACTACCGCCCGAGCGAGTTCTTCAGCCTCGATCTCTCCCGAGCCGTGCTGTCGCCGAAGCCGCTTGGCCCGCCGGCGCAGTTCGAGCCGGTTCCAGTCGAGGCCAAGAACGATCATGGTCCGGATCAGCATGCAGCCGTCGAGCCGAAGGTCGAGGAGCCGAAGGTCGAGCGGCAGAAGCCCGTGCGGACGACCAGGGTGACGGAGCCTCGTGAGGCGGCGCCGCATGAGCGGAAGCGCGCGCTCGCGCACGTTCCCGCCCGCGCCAAGCTCGCGCGCCGGCATTCCAACCCGCTCAATGCGGAAGCCCGCGACACCCGGATCCAGACCTGGCCGTGCCGCACCGGCGGCATCTGCAACTGGCAGCGGTGAGGCGCGGCCGCGGCGGTGTCTCACGCCGGCCTACGCACGCGTTCGCATACCAACCCCGTCATCCTGAGGAGCGCGCTCTTGCGCGCGTCTCGAAGGATGCACGGCCCGTCTGCGGCCGATTCATCCTTCGAGGCTCGCTCCGCTCGCACCTCAGGATGACGGGTGAGACGCCGTTGCCATCTCTCCCCCGAGAGTCATCCCGCCGTCGCAAAACCGTCGGCGGAGAGTCAAGAAACTGTAAGTCCGGAGTCAAACGGCGCAGGCAAAACCCTCGTCAGGATTCGACGAAGGTTACCGTATGCCGACTGCGATCTCCGCGAGGCGGCGAGGCCTCACCCGGCGTCAGCTTCTGGTGCGCTCGGCGTCCACCGCCGCGCTGGCGGGATTGGGCGCGCTGGCAAGACCCTATCTGAGCCGTGCGGCGGATCGGCCTTCGATCGCCGGCATCCAGTCCGGTGACGTCGCAAGTGATTCCGCTGTGATCTGGGCCCGCGCCGATCGCGCCGCGCGCATGCGCATCGAATGTGATGCGGTCGAGAGCTTCGCCACCATCCTGCGCACCGCAACCGCCGACGCCCTGCCGGAGCGCGACTTCACCGCCAAACTGCTGCTCGATGGCCTGCCGCCGGGCCAGGACCTGTTCTACCGCGTGCGCTTCGAGGACCGCGAGGGCCTATCAGGCGAGAGCCGGGTCGGGCATTTCCGCACCGCGCCGCTCGACCGCCGTTCGGTCTCCTTCGTCTGGTCCGGTGACGTCGTCGGGCAAGGCTGGGGCATCGATCCCGCGCGCGGCGGCTTGCGCAGCTACCGCACCATGCTGAATGAGCGCCCGGATTTCTTCATCCATTCCGGCGATCACATTTATGCGGATTGCACGGTGCCATCGCAGCAGAAGCTCCCCAACGGGGAAGTCTGGCGCAACATCGTCACCGAGGAGAAATCGGTTGTTGCGCAGACTCTTGAGCAGTTTCGCGGCAACTACAAATACAACTGGCTCGACGAGAATTTCCGCGCCTTCCATGCCGAAGTGCCTGTCTTTGCGCAATGGGACGACCATGAGGTGGCCGACGACTGGTCGCCGATCGGCACCGCTGATTCGACCGGCTACGACGCGGACGGCAGCTCGCGCCTGGTGGCGCGGGCGCGCCGCGCGTTCCACGAGTTCATGCCGATGCGGCTGATGCCGGAGCGCGACGGCCGGGTCTATCGCAAGATCGCCTACGGGCCGCTGCTCGATGTCTTCATCATCGACATGCGCTCCTACCGCGATTCCGACTGGAACAAGCAGGGCGATCCGGACCAGGCGTTCATCCTCGGCGCGAGCCAGCTTGCCTGGCTGAAGCGCGAGCTGGTGGCGTCGGATGCGACCTGGAAGGTGATCGCAGCCGATCTGCCAATCGGGCTCATCAGCCTCGATGCGGTCGCGCTCGGCGACGGGCCGCCCGAGCGGCGCGAGCACGAGATCGCCGATCTGCTGTCGTTCATGAAGCGCGCCGGCGTCCGCAACACGGTGTGGCTCACCGCCGACATGCACTACACCGCCGCGCATCACTATGATCCGAACCGCGCGGTGTTCCAGGAGTTCGAGCCGTTCTGGGAGTTCGTCTCCGGCCCGCTGCATGCCGGCACCTGGTCGCCCGGCGAGCTCGATAACACCTTCGGCCCGAAGGCGATGTACCAGAAGGGCTGCTCGGCCGAGCAGGGCGACAATCTCGCGCCCTGCTTCGGCCTGCAATTCTTCGGCCGCGTCGACATCGACGGCAGGACCGGCGTGATGACGGTGACGCTGAAGGACGTCGACGACCACGATCTCTGGTCGGTCGACATCGAGCCGCGGCCGGACGCGCGGCCCGGCCAGATCATGACGCAGCACATCTAGGCCGTGAACACGTAGGCGCGCCGGGCCGACGGCTTGTCAGAGTCCGCTGTGCCCCGGTAGCCGGTATATTGTTGCAAAACAGCGAAACGACGCGATCGGCCAGGAGCGCATATTTGCGCTCCATGCATCTTCGGATGCGTCGAGTGGTTTTCAACCCCTCAGTCAGTCATGAGACAGGAAGCCGAACACTGCCGCATTGAAGACGGGAGCATTATCGATAAACATGATATGCGCGGCGTTGGGTACAACAATCGGCTCGGCTATTGGTTTGCAGTCTCGCATGGCCGCCGACATGGCATAAAAGTTCTTCGGACTCTTCTCCCCGTGCAGGATCAGAATTGGGAAATTGAATTTTGCTACTTGCTCGCAGCTCGTTGCAGGGGCCACGCCCAGCTGCGCCGCGGTACCTAAATTGTCAAACAACCGCTCTCATTGTGCGGGGGTTCGCGTAGCCCAAGCCCCCGGCCCGCTGAGCGAGTCGACAAAGACCTGCGCAGCAAGCTCAACATTGCCTGCGGCAAGATTCTTACGAAGCGTATCGATGCGCTCTTGGGTCACCTGCGCAGTCTTTTGAGCCTCGGGCGTGTCGGGGAGCAGCGCCTCCAAACCGACCGAGTCAGCAAGGATCAATGTCTTGATGACCTCCGGATGGGTTTTGGCCACGGTCAAGGCGACCCCACCTCCTCTCGAATGGCCGAGCAGATGCACCTGTCCAAGATTCAATTTCTTGATCAGCGCCACGACGTCGTCTGCGTGTTGTTCAAAGGAAAATCGTTGCCGCTACCGTCCCACTTCTCGGGATAATAGTGACGCAAGGAGACGGCGATAACGTGAAAGCGTTTGGCAAAAGCCGGAACGAGGGCGTTCCAGATTCTGTAGTCGGCCAGCGACCCGTGCACCAAGACGATGATTGGGCCAGAGCCCGCCTCCTGATACGCCATGTCGTAACCATTGACCTCTGCCGACTTTATACCCTCCGGCAACGGCCAGCGTGGCGCGGCGTTGGCTTGCAGGTTGAAACACATGAAATACAAAACGACGATCGTGAGAGCCCAATTGATTAAAGAACGGATCGAACGCATTGCCTGGTGCTCCGATTCTTTTTGTGGTGATGGAAGGCGATCGATGTTGCGCTTCTGCTGCTCAGGAAAAATGACAGGAGTGTGAAACCGACCTTGAGGGAATGCTTGACGTGGATCGCGCAATCCTACGCCAAGTGGTCGGTGTCAGCTATGGGCCCATTTGCGTTGATTTTTGGCATGCCGCAGCATGTCCGGTAACGGCATCTCGGAAATGCCGATCGTCCAAATCTTGCTGATCGCATTCGTCAAGCTCGCATCCATCCGTATTTGGCTGCGTGCCAATGAACCCGCGCCCTGGATCCCTGTAATTCCGTCGCGACATCTTGATTGCCGGGCGCCTTGCCCGCAGGGCCGGTTTGCGGGCAGACTACGCACCGGCAGTTCTGCCAATTTCATTCCCACAAAGCGATTTGCTGGCGTGACGTCGTCGATTTCATCGGCGTCCCACGCGTCAGGAGCTATCCATGGAAAATCTGCAAACACAGGGCATCAGCCTGCCGCAGCTC
The DNA here is from genome assembly GCF_001189845.1 of Bradyrhizobium tropiciagri. Classification (GTDB taxonomy): domain Bacteria; phylum Pseudomonadota; class Alphaproteobacteria; order Rhizobiales; family Xanthobacteraceae; genus Bradyrhizobium; species Bradyrhizobium tropiciagri. The sequence goes on along the minus strand of NZ_LFLZ01000032.1, from coordinate 47,205 downwards.
GGCCTCGGCACCTTCCGCATGCAGGGCGATACCTGCCGTGCGGCGGTCGAGAGCGCGCTTGGGCTCGGTTACCGGCACATCGACACCGCCGAGATGTACGGCAACGAAGAGGCGATCGGAGAGGCGATCGCGGCGGCGAAGGTCGCGCGCAAGGACCTGCATGTGACCACCAAGGTCTGGCACGAGAACCTGGCGCCGGATGCGATCCGCAAGGCGTTCGACGCGAGCCTGAACAAGCAGCGGCTCGATCACGTCGATCTCTATCTGGTGCACTGGCCGTCGCGGAGCATGAAGCTGCCGGCCGTGTTCGAGACAGTGATGCAGCTGAAGGAAGAGGGCCGCACCCGCGCGATCGGGGTCGCCAATTTCACCACCGCGCTGCTCAGGACCGTGGTCGAGGACATCAAGGCGCCGATTGCCTGTAACCAGATCGAATATCACGCGATGCTGGACCAGACGCCGGTGCGGAAATATCTCGCCGCGAAATCGATCCCGCTGGTGGCCTATTGTCCGCTGGCGCAGGGACGTTTCGCGACCGACGAAACGCTGGCGAAGATCGGCCGCAAGCATGATGCGACCGCGGCGCAGGTGGCGCTGAAATGGCTGCTCGATCAGGACGGCGTTGCGGCGATCCCGAAAGCCTCACGCGCCGAAAGCCAACAGGCCAATCTCGACGCGCTGAAGGTCAGGCTCGACGACGACGACCGCAAGGCGATCGCCGCGCTGCGCAAGGATATGCGCTGCGTCAATCCGGGCTTTGCTCCGGCGTGGGATTGAGCCGTCGACCATCCGATACGAATGTTGAAAAAGAAAATGGCTCCGCGAGGAGCCATTTTCCGTTGTGTCGGTCTTTTCGTGTTTGCAGGTCTTCGGTCTCGATTCCTTAGTAGCGATCGCGCCGGATCACGACCGTGCGGTCATGGTCATGATGCCAGCCGCGATGCCAACCACGGTCATGGCGCATCTCGGCGCGCGCGCCCCAACCACGATCCCAGTGATGGTGATGGCCGCGCTTGATCACGACGGTCTCGGCGCTCGCGATCGACGGAACGGCCACTGCAAGCGTACCAATCGCCGCAAGAACAAAACCAATCTTTTTCATTTCATCCTCCTCAAATGATGCGAGGGGAAAACCGTGCAGTCATCGAAACGTTCCTCAGGAACCGGCGGAGTTTTCTGAACGGTTGTTCAGGTGGTCTTGCGTAACCACCGCGTCCGACGCATCATCGCGCCATAAAAATCAATGTTCGGGGGGACGTTGCCGTGAGTGGATTTTCACGCCGGGATTTTTTGAAAGCTACGGGATCCGCCGCCGCGAGCGTCATCGCAGGGCCGGCCGCTGCGGCGATGGGGCCGGACGACAAGTTCGACCTCGTGATCAAGAGCGGCGACGTGATCGATCCCAGCCAGTCGCTGCGCGGCAAGCGCGACATCGGCATCCGCTGGGGCTTCATCGAAGCGATCGAGGACGAGATCCCGGCTGCGCGTGCCAGCAAGACCATCGACGCGTCGGGCAAGCTGGTGATGCCGGGCCTCGTGGATCTGCACTGCCATGTCTACCCCTATGGTTCGGCGATCGGCATTCCCGCCGACGAGCTGGTGCAATTCCAGGGCACCACGACGGTGGTTTCGGCGGGCGATGCCGGCGTCAACAATCTCGCGGCGCTGCGGCGCTTCATCGTGGCGCAGTCGCGGGCGCGGATCTACGCCTTCGTCCACATCGCCAATAACGGCCTGTCGGCTTTCCCGGTGGCCGAGCTCTACAACATCGACAACGCCCAGGTCGAAGCCTGCGCGATGGCGCTCGCCGAGAACCCGGACTTCCTGATCGGGGTCAAGGTGCGAATGTCGGAGAACGTCATCTTCAAGCATGGCATCGAGCCGCTGAAGCGCGGCATCCAGGCCTGCGAGATGTGCGGCTGGCCGGCGCGGATGATGGTGCATATCGGCGGCGTCGAGACCAAGGAGTTGATGTCCGACATCCTCAATCTGCTGCGCCCGGGCGATATCCTCACCCACGCCTACTCCGGCGCGCCGAACATGTCGGGCGCCTTTACCAACATCGTGCAGGACGGCAAGCTGTTGCCGGCCGCGCTCGCGGCCAAGCAGCGCGGCGTGCTGTTCGACGTCGGCCATGGCGGCGGCAGTTTCGATTTCACCGTGGCGGAGATCGCGATCCCTGCGGGCTGCACGCCCGACACGATCTCCTCCGACATCCACGTCTTCTCGGGCAATTCGCCCGGCATCCCGTTCCTGCCGAACGTGATGAGCAAGTTCCTGGCGATGGGCTCCTCGCTGGATCAGGTCGTCGCGATGGCGACCTCGGTGCCGGCGCGGATCATCAACCGCACCCCGAAGATCGGCACATTGCAGCGCGGCGTGCCCGCCGACGTCGCGATCATGGACCTGGTCGAGGGCCCGGTCACCTTCGTCGACACCCGCAACAACAAGCGCGACGGCAATCTGCAGCTGAAGCCGGTGCAGACCGTGGTCAACGGCGTGCCGTTCGGCCGGCCCTATCAGGCGCCATTTTCGGTGCGGTGAGGGGCAAGTGGAGAGATGGATTGCTTCGCTTCGCTCGCAATGACGAGATAGCTGGCCGTCATTGCGAGGAGCGTAGCGACAAAGCAATCCATCTTGCCGAGCGGGGAGCGCTAGCCGCGCTTCTCCACATTGCTGCTGCGCGCGGGCACGCCGAACTCCTTGCGGCAGACCTCGGCCAGCACGGCGACGCCCTCGCGGATCTGGTCGTGCGAGGGACTGGCGAAGCAGAGACGGAGCCGGCTGCCGGAATGGGCCTTGCTGGTCGACCATTCCGGTCCCGGATTGATCGAGACGCCGGCGGCCAGCGCCGCCTGGTAGAGCTTCAGCGTGTCGACATTGTCGGGCAGCTTGACCCAGAGGAAGATCCCGCCTTTCGGCGCCTCGAACTCGGCCGCGGTGCCGAACTGCTCGTTCAGCGCTTCCATCAGCGTGTCGAGCTTGGCGCGCAGGCCTTTTGTCAGCCGTGGCACATGGGTCGAAAAATGCGGCGCGCAGTATTCCGCGAGCACCATCTGCTCCAGCGCGCCGGAGCCGGCGTCGGTCTTCAGCGGCAGCATCCGCGACATGATCGCCCACGGTGCGACGATGAAGCCGACCCGCAGCGCCGGCGCGATCGACTTCGAGAACGAGCCGATGTGGATCACGCCGCCATGCTGGCTCATGGCATAGATCGCAGGCGGCCGCTCACCGTTCCAGATCAGGTCGGCGTAGCAATCATCCTCGAAGATCGGCACGCCGTATTCCTTGGACAGCTTGAGCATCTCGGCGCGGCGGCCCTCGGGAAGGATCGAGCCGGTCGGGTTCTGCACGGTCGGGATGGTGTAGATGTATTTCGGCGTGATGCCGCGCCGCTTGTGATCGGCGAGCGCTGCGGCCAGCGCATCGATCCTGATGCCGTCGCCATCGAGAGGAATGCCGACCGCCTTGACGCCGAGCCGTGTCAGCCGATTCAGCGAGCCCTGATAGGTCTCCTGCTCGATCAGTACGGTGTCGCCCCTGGCGAGCAGCGTCTGATTGACCAGGTCGAGCGCTTGCAGCGAGCCGGAGACGATCATGATCTCGTCGGGCGTGCAGGCGATCCCGGCATCGCGCTTCAGCTTCCCGGTCAGGAACTGGCGCAGCGGCAGATAGCCCTGCGGCCCGTGCGCGAGATTGTAGGTCGCCAGATTCCTGCCCTCGCGCTTCAGCACGGCGTTGACCGCTTCCAGCAGCCCGTCGACCGGGACCTGGTCGGGATCGTTGTTGCCGCCGACGAAGCTGTATTTGGCAAGCCCGGTCCAGCGCGCGGCCGGCGCGGGCAGGCCGGCCGGAAGCAAAGGTGCAAAGTCGAACTGGGCTGAGGTGGACATGGACGTTTCGCTCCGTGTTGTTGTCGTTGAGAAGGCCCGCGGGAAGCGGCCTTCCGTGAAGTCAGTTCAATTCAATTCTTGCCGGTCAGCCGGATCGGGCGACCCTGGCTGATGAAGGCATAGTGCCCGGCGCCGACGCTGCCGACCATCAAGGCCTCGACCGCTGGTTCCGCGATTTCGCCTGCGGCCGCCCAATCGACCACGAAATTCGCGCCGGTGCCGCCGCGGGTATCGGTCGTGGCGATCGCGACCTCGACGGTCGCGAACGGTTTTAGCGCGATCGGCGATTTGAGGTAGCTCTCCACCATCTTGCCTGATGTGTCGAAATAGGCGATCCGCTTCAGCACCAGGGGCCTGGTTTCGGAGGCGTTGTGCACGCTGAGCGTCACCGAGAAATCGGCCCTGAGCTTGCCCTGGCTCATCGACACGCTGGAATACACCGGCACGTAGAATGCACCGGAGGCGGTGAGACCTTCCGATGGCACCGCGGTCAGCGAGTTCGCGAAATTTTGTTCAATACTTGCCGAGGATTGTGCTAGCGCCTCGGTCACTCTCCCGGTGAGCAGGCAGAGCAAAACTGCCAGAAAAATGCCACCTGCGCGGATGTGACACATTGCTCGGTTGATCCTCACGCCCGGCCCTCTAGGTTGCGGCAACAGGAAGTCTTTGACGCATGCATGAACTGATTCCCGATATCACGCTCTGTATCCTGCTTGCCTGGGGGATTGGGCTGCTCGCCCATTTCTCCCGGCAACCGCTGATACTGGCCTACCTTATCGCCGGCTTTTTCATTGGTCCATTCGGCATGGGCTGGGTCAAGTCCCAGGAATCGATCAGCGTCATCTCCGAGCTCGGCCTGATCTTCATGCTGTTCATGATCGGGCTGGAAATCGACCTCAAGAAGATCATCCGCGCCGGCAAGGTCATCCTGTTCGCCGGCGCCGGCGAGCTGATCGGCGGCTGCCTGATCGGCGTGGCGTTCTTTGCCGGGATCGGGCTTGCGGTCGGCGGCGGCAAGTTCGATGCGATCTATCTCTGCGTCGCCTGCGCGCTGTCCTCGACCGTCATCATCGTCAAGGTGCTGTACGAGAAGCGCGAGCTGGATACGCTGCCGGGCCGCATCACGCTCGGCGTGCTGGTGCTGCAGGACATCTTCGCGATCCTGTTCCTGGCGGTGCAGCCGAGCCTGGACAATCTGCAGATCGGCGTCGTGCTGCTGTCGATCGCTCGCGTCGCGGTGCTGGTCGCGACCGCGCTGGTGCTGAGCCGCTACGTGCTGCCGCGGCTGTTCCACCAGATCGCGCGGCGGCCCGAGCTCGTGCTGCTCGGCGCGCTCGCCTGGTGCTTCCTGATCGGCGAGATCGCCGAACGGCTGCATCTGTCGCGCGAGATGGGCTCGCTGGTCGCCGGCGTGTCGATCTCGACCTTTCCCTACGCGCTCGACGTCACCGCCAAGGTCACGACGCTCAGGGATTTCTTCATCACGCTGTTCTTCGTCGCGCTCGGCATGACGATCCCGATCCCGGGCTTGCAGGTGATCTGGCTGGCGCTGGTCATCGCGGCCTTCACGGTGGTGAGCCGCCTGGTCACGACGTTCACGCCGCTCTATCTGATGAAGCAGGGCCTGCGCGCCAGCCTGCTGCCGGCGATCAATCTGGCGCAGATTTCCGAGTTCTCGCTGGTGGTGATCCAGACCGGCGTTGCCGCCAACCATATCGGCACCGAAACCGCCAGCGCGGCCTCGTTCGCCTTCGTGGTGCTGGCGGTGCTCTCGACCTTCGCGATGGGCCGCAGCGACCAGATCGTGCGCGGCCTGATCGGGCCGCTCAAGCGGATCGGGCTGCGCGATCTCGACCATGTGGGCGAGGGCCGCGGAGAGGCCGGGCAGGAGGGCGGCCATGGTGAGATCAGGCGTATCGTGATCCTCGGCTTTTTCCGCGCGGCGAGCGCGCTGATCAGCCAGATCGAGCGGCAGAACCAGTCGCTGCTCGAGCAGATCAGCGTCATCGACTTCAACCCGCTGGTGTTCCGCACGCTGTCCGACCGCGGCATGCATGTGATTTACGGCGACATCAGCAATGTCGATACGCTGGTGCACGCCGGCATCGGCAAGGCCGAGATCATCATCCTGAGCGTGCCGGATTTCCTCCTGGTCGGCGCCGACAATGAGAAGCTGGTGCGCCACGTCCGCGCCCTCAATCCGACCGCGCGGATCGTCGCCACCGCGGACCTGTTGACCGGCGTCGACGATCTCTACGCGGCCGGCGCCGACTATGTGACGGTGACCCGGCTCAGCGACGCCGCCGAGCTCTATTCGGTGATCGAGGCCGCCGACGCCGGCCTGCTCGACGACAAGCGGGCCGAGCTGGACGCCCAACTCAGCGACCGGCGCGAGGTGCTGCCTTAAGGGGTACATCCACTTGCGCGATTGCACCGTCAGGCGCGCCTTCGCTTGCGCGATTGCGCAGCCATGGAGAGAAGCGAAATCCGGGACCACGCACGCGGAAACACCCCCGGATTGCGCTTCGCTCCATCCGGGGCTACTCAGCATGATCCGGAAAAGTGGGCATCGGTCTTCCGGCGGGTTCAAGTTCAAACAAGAAATCAAACAGGAAACGAAGGCCGTCCCCGGTCCTGGTATGCCTGCCGGACGCATGGCGGGTTGCATAATGATACTGGCGCTGACATCGGAACCCGGCTAATCCACTGCCTGCATAAAGCGAGATGTCAGGACAATGGCCGATACGATCCAGGAAGTGCTGCAAGCCTTTGCGAAGGGTGAACTCGTCGTCGTCACCGATGATGACGATCGGGAAGGCGAGGGCGATTTGATCGTCGCGGCGTCGTTCTGCACGGCGGAGAAGATGGCCTTCATCATCCGCCATACCTCCGGCATCGTCTGTGCGCCGATCACCACCGAGGACGCCCGCCGGCTGCGGCTCGACCCGATGGTGGCGCATAACGAATCCAACCACACCACGGCCTTCACCGTTTCGATCGACTACAAGCCCGATGGCGGCACCGGCATTTCCGCCGAGGAACGCGCCTCCTGCTGCCGCGCGCTCGCCAATCCGAACGCCGGCTCCAATGATTTTGCGCGCCCGGGCCACATCTTTCCGCTGATCGCGCGCGACGGTGGCGTGCTCTTGCGCTCCGGCCATACCGAGGCCGCGGTCGATCTGTGCCGCCTCTCCGGCCTGCCGCCGGTCGGCGTCATCAGCGAGCTGATGAACGACGATGGAACCGTGATGAAGGGCGAGCAAGTCGCGAAGTTCGCCGCCGCCCACAAGCTCAAGCATGTCACGATCGCTGATATGATCGCCTATCGCCAGGCGCGCGAGAAGCTGATCGAGCGGGTCGCGACCTTCACCACCGAAAGCCCGATCGGCCCCTTGCAGGGCTATGCCTATCGCTCGCCGTTCGACGAGATCATGCATGCCGCCTTCGTCTACAACGGCATCGGCGATGGCCGGGACGTGCTGACCCGGCTGCACAAGCCCAACATCGTGAAAGACCTGTTCACCGGGCCGGCGCGGATGGAAGCCGTGCTGCGGCACTTCAAGGATGCCGGCCGCGGCGTGCTGGTATATCTGCGCGACGGTGCCGCCGGTGTTCCGGTCCAGCCCGTCAGCGAGCAGAAGACGGCAGAGGCCGACCGCAACAAGCAATGGCGCGAGGTCGGCGTCGGCGCCCAGATCCTGCGCGATCTCGGCATCACCTCGATCCGGCATCTGACGTCGTCGGTGCACGACTACAAGGGGTTATCCGGTTTCGGCATCGAGATCGTGTCGAACGAAAAGTTCGACGGTTAGTACTGTCATTCCGGGGCGATGCGCAGCATCGAACCCTCAGGTGCGCACTTGCGCACCGAGAATCTCGAGATTTCGGGTCTGGTGCTTGCGCACCATCCCGGAATGACAGTGAGAGGATCACCAATTGCGCTTCGCAGCATAGCGCTTTAATTTATCCGCCAATTTCCGAGTGACGATGCGAAAGGATGTTTCATGAGCGTGCGCCCCCAGGCCAAGGACAAGCCGGCTGCCGCCAGCTTCCAGTGGGATGATCCGTTCCTGCTCGACGACCAGCTCACCGAAGACGAGCGCCTGATCCGCGACACTGCGCGGGCCTATGCGCAGGACAAACTGCTGCCGCGGGTCACCAAGGCCTATCTGGAAGAGAAGACCGATCGCGAGATCTTCAACGAGATGGGCGAGCTCGGCCTGATCGGCGTGACGCTGCCCGAGGAATATGGCTGCGCCAATGCGAGCTACGTGGCCTATGGTCTCGTCGCACGCGAGATCGAGCGCGTCGATTCCGGCTATCGCTCGATGAACTCGGTGCAGTCGTCGCTGGTGATGTATCCGATCTACGCCTATGGCGACGAAGACCAGCGCAAGAAGTATCTGCCCAAGCTCGCGACCGGAGAATGGGTCGGCTGCTTCGGCCTGACCGAGCCGGATGCCGGTTCCGATCCCGGCGGCATGAAGACCCGCGCCGAGAAGGTCGCCGATGGCTACAGGCTCAACGGCGCCAAGATGTGGATCTCGAACGCGCCGATCGCCGACGTGTTCGTGGTGTGGGCGAAGTCCGCCGCGCACGACAACCAGATCCGCGGCTTCATCCTCGAGAAGGGCATGAAGGGCCTGTCGGCGCCGAAGGTCGGCGGCAAGCTCAGCTTGCGTGCCTCGATCACCGGCGAGATCGTGCTCGACAACGTGGTGGTGCCGGAAAGCGCGCTGCTGCCCAACGTCTCCGGCCTCAAGGGCCCGTTCGGCTGCCTCAACCGCGCCCGCTACGGCATCTCCTGGGGCGCGCTCGGCGCCGCCGAGGACTGCATGCACCGTGCGCGCCAGTACACGCTCGACCGCAAGCAGTTCAACCGGCCGCTCGCCGCCACCCAGCTGGTGCAGAAGAAACTCGCCGACATGGAGACCGAGATCGCGCTCGGGCTGCAGGCGAGCCTGCGCGTCGGCCGCCTGATGGACGAGGGCAAGATGGCGCCGGAGATGATCTCGATCGTCAAGCGCAACAATTGCGGCAAGTCGCTCGACATCGCCCGCATGGCGCGCGACATGCACGGCGGCAACGGCATCCAGATCGAGTATCACGTGATGCGCCACGCCGCGAACCTCGAGACGGTGAACACCTATGAGGGCACGCACGACGTCCACGCGCTGATCCTCGGCCGCGCCATCACCGGCATCCAGGCGTTCTCGTAAGCTCTTGCCTCCGTCATCCTGAGGTGCGCGCCTTCTTTGGCGCGCCTCGAAGGATGAACGGCCCGGCTCGTGCCCGACATCCTTCGAGGCTCGCAAGAGCTCGCACCTCAGGATGACGGCTCACAAGGAATCGGATCCCATGGCCGACAACGACGACATCCCGTTCAACCGCGACTTTCCGCTGAAGCCCGGCGTGGTCGAGCAGGTCCGCCCCGGCGTGCGCCGCGTCCTCTGCAACAATCCGAGCCCGTTCACCTTCACCGGCACGGTCAGCTACATCGTGGGCGAGGGCAAGGTCGCGATCATCGATCCCGGACCCGACGACGAGGCGCATGCGAAAGCGCTGCTCGATGCGGTCAAGGGCGAGACCGTGACCCACATCCTGGTCACCCATACCCATCGCGACCATTCGCCGAACACGCCGCGGATCAAGGCCGCGACCGGCGCGCCGGTTTATGCCGAGGGGCCGCACCGCGCCTCGCGGCCGCGCTTCGAGAGCGAGAAGCACAATCCGGAATCCGGCGCCGACCGCGATTTCCGGCCCGACATCGAGGTCAAGCACGGCGACGTCATCGAGGGCGCGGGCTTCGCGCTGGAGGCGGTCGCCACCCCCGGCCACACCGCCAACCATCTGGCGTTCGCCTGGGCCGAGCGCAGCATCAATTTCGTCGGTGACCATGTGATGGGCTGGTCGACCTCGATCGTGGCGCCGCCCGACGGTTCGATGATCGACTACATGGCCTCGCTGGAGCGGTTGGAGCAGCGCCCCGAGCAGATCTACTTCTCCGGCCATGGCCCGGAGATTCCCGAAGGCCCACGCTTTGTCCGCTTCCTGGCGCGGCATCGCCGGGCGCGCGAGGCGTCGATCCTGCACCGTCTCGGCAAGGGCGAGGCCGACATCCCGACCATGGTGCGGGCGATCTATATCGGGCTCGATCCGCGCCTCGCCAACGCCGCCGGTTATTCCGTGCTGGCGCATCTGGAGGATCTGGTCGCGCGCGGCGTTGTCGCGACGGATGGCGATCCGGTGATCGGCGGCACGTACCGGATGGTGTGATCGGCCGTCATTCCGGGGCGTGCGAAGCACGAGCCCGGAATCCATCGAACCGCGAACTCTGAGGCTCGATGGATTCCGGGTTCTCGCTTCGCGAGCCCCGGAATGACGCTAGTGCGTCACTTCTTCACCGTCTTCGCCGGCGGCGCCTTCGGCGCCGCGGGGGCCGCCTTCTTCGCCGGCTTGGCGTTTTCGTTGTCGGCCGCAGTGTTGAGGTCCTCGATCAGCTTCTTGACCCGTGCGGCGTTGCTGCCGAGATCGGTGTCGAAATAGCGCGAGGCGGAGCGGATATCGACGCGCGAATCCTCGTCGTCGGGCGTGACCCGGATCGAGACGTCCTCGCGGAAGCCCATGATCGGCGTGCGTGCCACCGCCTCGATGCGGCCGATCCGGCGCGGCGGCTGCGGCGCGCGGGCGTCGATGACCAGCCATTTGCGCCGGTTCACCAGCCGCAGCGTCATCTCATAGGCACGGTCGACCGGGGCTTCCAGTTCGACGGTTTCGATATCGGGATAGGCGGCGCGCTGCTTCTCGGCGGAATAGAGGCCGGCATAGGCGGCCGGGTTGGTGCCTTCGCCGGTGCGCAGCCGTGCCAGCGCCTCGAACTTCGGCGGGTCGATCGCGTCGGTGGTGACGTCGTAGATCCGCGGCAGCTTGCGGTACTGGTAGGTCAGGTAGGCCGGGTAAGCGAGGATCGCGGCGTCGATCAGGAACGCGAGCAGGATCCGGCCCATGCCGCGGGTGCCGTTCTGCCAGATCGCGGCGAAGGCGGCGAGGCCGAGCAGGATCGACAGGCCGGCAAGGCCCAGCGCGCCGAAGAAGGTCGCGAGCGCCGGTTTGACCTCCAGGAACCCGAACCGGACGATGAGGATCGAGACCACCACCGCGACGACGGAAAAGATGGCGAGGTTGCGCGACCAGGTGGCGAGACCGGACACGGGCTCCTGCTGGTAGGGAGCGGAAAACCTGCGCGCCATCGTCGAAAAATCTGCCGGTTGATATCCCCGGCGACCTCAGCCGCCGCCAATGACCGTGTGAGACCACGGTCCTGCGGCGAATTCAAGGGATTTGGGCGGTGCTATTCACCCTACCCTGGAGGGGGAGGGTCGACGCGAATGAAATGAGCGGCGGGGTGGGGTGATCCCTCAGCACGGACACTGCCTCAATGGACGGACTTTCACCCCACCTCGGTTCGCATTCCGCTGCGCTTCATGCGAACCGATCCTCCCCCTCCAGGGGAGGATGATAGCTCGCCTACGCCGCGGCGGTCGGGAAGGTGTAGTCCTTGAACTGGTCGCGCAGCGCCGTCTTCAGGATCTTGCCGGTCGCGGTGTGCGGAATGCCCTCGACGAAGGCGACGTCGTCGGGCATCCACCATTTGGCGATCTTGCCGTCCATGAACTTCAGGATGTCCTCGCGCGTGGCGCTCTGGCCCTGCTTGAGCTGCACGATCAAGAGCGGCCGCTCGTCCCATTTGGGATGATGGACGCCGATCACGGCGGCCTCCGCGACTGCGGGGTGGCCGACCGCGAGGTTCTCGAGATCGATCGAGGAGATCCATTCGCCGCCGGACTTGATCACGTCCTTGGAGCGGTCGGTGATCCGCATGTAGCCGTGCTCGTCCATTGTCGAGACGTCGCCGGTGTCGAAGAAGCCGGCATCATCGAGGATGTTGGCATCGACCCGGAAATAGGCCTTGGCGATCGCGGGACCCGAGACCTTGAGGCGGCCGAAGGTCTTGCCGTCCCACGGCAGCTCCTTGCCGGCATCGTCGGTGATCTTCATCTCGACGCCGAACGGCGGATAGCCCTGGGTCTGCAGGATGTCGAGCCGCTCCTCGCCGCTGCGATCGGTGAACGGCGGCTTCAGCGTGGCCAGCGTGCCGAGCGGGCTCATCTCGGTCATGCCCCAAGCGTGGCGCACCTGGCTGCCCATGTCGAGGAAGGCCTTGATCATCGAGCGCGGCATCGCCGAGCCGCCGCAAATGACCATCTGCAGATCCGGCAGCTTGAAATTGTTGGCGGCCATGTATTGCAGCAGCATCAGCCACACCGTGGGGACGCCGGCGGTATGGGTGACCCTCTCGGTCGACAGCAGCTCGTACACCGAGGCGCCGTCGAGCTTCGGGCCCGGCATCACGAGCTTGGTGCCCATCGACGGGGCGGAGAAGGCGATGCCCCAGCTGTTGGCATGGAACAAGGGGACCACCGGAAGCATTGTGTCCGAGGCGGAGGTGCCGAGCGCGTCCTTCGAGTTGGCCATCAGCGCGTGCAACACGTTGGACCGGTGCGAATAAAGTACACCCTTGGGATCGCCCGTCGTGCCGGAGGTGTAGCACATCGCAGCTGCGGTGTTTTCGTCGAAGGTCTTCCACTCGAACTTGCCGTCGGATGCCGCGATCCAGTCCTCATAGGCGACCGCGTTCTTCAGCGTGGTCTGCGGCATGTGCGCCTTGTCGGTCAGCACGACGTAGCGCTCGACGCTCGGCAGCTGGCTTGCGATCTTCTCCAGCACCGGAACGAAGGTGAGGTCGGTGATGACGATGCGGTCCTGGGCGTGGTTGACGATCCAGGCGATCTGCTCCGGAAACAGGCGCGGATTGACCGTATGGCAGATCGCGCCGATCCCCATGATGCCGTACCAGACCTCGAGGTGGCGCCAGGTGTTCCAGGCGATGGTGGCGACGCGGTCGCCGAGCTTGATGCCGTCGCGTTCAAGGCTCTGCGAGACCTTCAGCGCGCGGGCATGGATTTCGGCGTAGTTGGTGCGATGAATCGGGCCTTCGACCGACCGTGTCACGACTTCCTGCGTGCCGTGATATTTGGCGGCGTGCTCAATAATCTTGTGGCACAGCAAGGGCCAATCTTGCATCAAACCAAGCATACGCAAATCCCTCCTCGATCCTCACGCATGATCTGCCGGCATCTTGGACGGCCGACAGTAAAATCATGGAACTGACATGAACTGTAGCGCGGAGAAAGCAAGCCGAAAATGGCCTGATGGCGCGTTTCGCCGCGGGGGCGCGGCAATGGTTACCGCCGCGGCTGCGCTGCTTTGCCTTTCGCTTTCCCTTGGCACGCAAGCGCAGCCCGCGCAGGCCGCCCGCGGCGCGCCCACCTTTCCGTGGGACGATCTGTTCGGCACCCGGCCGCACAGGGCGCACAAGGTGGTCCGCCGTTCAGCGGTGCCGCTGCCGAAGCCGCGCCCCGCTGACGCGCCCGCGGCAGCTAATGCGCCTGCCGCAGCCGAGCCGCCGGCGGCCGAGACGCAGCCTCCAGCCGCGCCTGCCGAGGCTGCCAGGCCCAGCGAGGCGGCCAAGCCTGCCGAAGCGGCCAAGCCGGCCGAGCCAGCCAAGCCGCAGCTGTCGGCCTGCCGGCTGGCACTCACCGAGGAGATCGCGATCGCGCCGAGCATTCCCGACATTCACGGCGCCGGGGGCTGCGGCGGCGAGGATCTGGTCCGGCTCGAGGCCATCGTGCTGCCGGACCAGCGCAAGGTCGCGGTCAAGCCCGCGGCGATCCTCCGCTGCAAGATGGCAAGCGCGGTTGCCGACTGGGTCCGCACCGATATCGCGCCGCTGGCGCAGCGCCTCGGGGGCGGGATCAGCAATCTCGACAATTTCGACTCGTTCGAGTGCCGCGGCCGCAACCGCGTTGTCGGCGCGCAGCTCTCCGAGCATGGCCGCGCCAATGCGCTCGACGTGCGCGCCTTCGGCCTCGCCAACGGCAAGTCGATCTCGCTGACTGACCGCAGCGTGCCGCGCGATCTTCGCGAGACCGTGCTGCATTCGGTCTGCGCCCGTTTCTCCACCGTGCTCGGTCCGGGCTCGGACTGGTACCATGAGGACCACATCCATCTCGACCTCGCGGAGCGCCGCAGCAACTACCGGATCTGCCAGTGGAACGTGTACGATCCGCTGCCACAGGTCGCGCCGCTGTTGCCGGCCGAGCGCCCGGACGAGGCGCCGCCGCGCGAGGTCGCCGCGAAATCGGATGCATCCAGGCCGGACGCCACCAAGGCCGACCACGGCAAGGCCGATGAGCCGGATGCGGCGCAATCAGATGATGCGGCGGCCGCACCCAGCCGCGCGCCCGAGACCAAGCCGCAGCCAACAAAAAAGCGCCGGCAAAGCCGGCGCCTTTGATCGCGATTGCGATGTGATTGGGATCAGTAGGTGGTGCCGCCGGCACCCTGCAGCGCCATCTGCGGCTTGTAGGGCGAATCGCCGTGCTTCGGCTCGAGCACCACGACGATGGTGCCGAGCTTGACCCGGTTGTAGAGGTCGATGACGTCCTCGTTGGTCATGCGGATGCAGCCCGAGGAGATCGACGAGCCGATGTATTCCGGCTGGTTGGTGCCGTGGATGCGGAACAGCGTGTCCTTGCCGCCCGAGTAGAGATACATCGCGCGCGAGCCCATCGGATTGTCCGGACCGGGCGCCACGAAGGTCGGAACGCCGAGGCGCGAGATCTCGCCGGGGGTCGGGTGCCATGCCGGCCATTCGGTCATGCTGCCGACCTTGGCAATGCCGGACCAGGCCATCGCTTCTTCGCCGACGGTGATGCCGTAGCGGATCGCCTTGCCGTCGTTCAGCACGTAATAGAGGTAATGGTTGTCGGAATCGACCACGATGGAGCCGGGGGCTTCCTTGCGGTGATACTCGACGATGGCGCGGCGGAACGGTTCAGCGACCGGCGTCTTGACGTAGGTGGTCTTGGCCAGGAGTTCCTTGTCACGCGGCTTGAAGGCAGCGGTATTGGTTGCCTCGTAGGTCGTGGCCTGCATGCAGCCCGACAACATCAGGCCCGCGGTCAGGATCCCGAGGGTAACTTTGAGCGACGACATGATTACATTCCAATCGAAAACCCGCGCCCGAAAGCGCCAACATTACGCCCCAAACGCCACGATTCCATGAGGGGCATTATTGCCTGAAAGCCGCCATTCTTCCCAGACTTTAGATGGCTTTCCCGCATCGCGGGACGTGATCTGTGGCTTTTTTGCCGCAACTGTTCTGGCGTGGGTCGATTTTTTGTGCAAACAGGCAACGGTCGTCGGAGTCGGACCTCCATCACTGCCACCCGGCTGCCACAAATATGGACGCCCGGTTAATGCCCCGGTCATGAAGCGCCAGCCAGAATCGCGCTAAGTCGGCGGGTCCTGCCAGCCCTGTTTTGTGGAGTTCGTGATGCTGTCGGTGTTCGTTCCCTCCGATTTTTCGCTCAAGAAGGCGGCCGCCACCGACCTCGGCGCGCTGCCGGAGGGCGCGGTCTGGGTCGACCTGGTGAACCCGACCGTCGAGGAGGATCGGGCCGTCGAGAAGCTCGCCGGGATCGCGGTTCCGACCCGGGAGGACATGCAGGAGATCGAAATCTCGAGCCGCCTCTACATCGAGAACAGCGCCCGCTACATGACCGCGACGCTGATGTGCCAGTCTGACACCGACATGCCGCGCACCACGGCGGTCACCTTCATCCTGACCAGCCATCGGCTGGTGACGGTGCGCTACGACCTGCCGAAGCCGTTTGCGCTGGTCGAGAACAAGCTGGCCCGCGCCTGCTCTCCCAGCATCACCGGCGAGCAGGTGCTGATGGAACTGCTGGATGCCGTGATCGACCGTTGCGCCGACCTCCTGGAGCGCTGCGGGGCCGACATCGACCAGGTCTCCCACGACATCTTCGAGCCGGAGAGCGAGCGTCACGGCCACGCCAAGCAATATTCGCAGATCCTGATCGCGATCGGCCGCAAGGGCGACCTGACCTCGAAGGTGCGCGAAAGCCTGGTCTCGATCGGCCGCCTCGTCACCTTCCTCTCGGCGATCGTGGAAGGTGTGAAATGGTCCAAGGACATGCGGGAGCAGCTCAAGACCATGCAGCGTGACGTCGCGTCCCTGACCGACCACGCCTCCTATCTCTCCAACAAGATCACCTTCGTGCTCGACGCCATGCTCGGCGTGGTCAATCTGGAACAGAACAACATCATCAAGCTGTTCTCGGTGATGGCGGTGGTCTTGATGCCGCCGACGCTGATTGCCTCGATCTACGGCATGAATTTCAAGATCATGCCGGAACTCGAGTGGGCCCACGGCTATCCATACGCACTGGTACTGATGCTGGTCGCGGCGATCGTTCCCTACTGGATCTTCAAGTGGAAAAAGTGGCTGTAAGGCAGTTCCATACGTCGCGTTTTGGGACGTGTTTTCTGCCTTATTTCCTCTCCTAAAATTTGAGCGTTGCGCTGAACGTTTGGGCGAAACTTGTCTGCGATAACGCCTGCCTCGAAGCCGGAGGACAGCAATGGTTGAGAAGATCATAACGCCACGGCGTAACGTCATCGACTTTGCGCGCTATCAACAGGACCGCGCAGCAGGCAAGGTGCAGGCGATCTCGCCGAGACTTTGCCGTTACTGTGACGCTGCGCTGCTTGATGGCGAGGACGAAGACGACTGCTCCAGCGCGCTGAATGACGTCGCGCTGCGGCGGACTGAGAAGAAGTCGCGTCGGTTCTATGCGGACTAAAGGCTGAGGCCTTCTGGAGGCAGAAGCCTCGTCTGCGTCGTTACGCCTGCGATCGAAGCAATCCCTGCACTACGGCCGCGGCGGCGGCCGGGATCGCCTCGAAGCTCTCTCCCCCGAACATCCAAGCCAAAGCTCAGACGTGCTGGCCACCATTGATGTGGATCTCGGCGCCGTTCACGTACGAGCTGGTTTCCGTGCATAGCACGTAGATGATCTTGGCGACCTCGTCCGGGGTGCCGAGGCGATGCATCGGGATCTGCTGGTCGACGATCTTCTCGGTGCCCGGCGACAGGATCGAGGTATCGATCTCACCCGGGGCGATCGCGTTGACGCGAACGCCGACGCGGCCGAAGTCCGATGCCATCTCGCGCGTCAGCGCCGCAAGCGCCGCCTTCGACGTCGCATAGGCCGCGCCGGCAAACGGATGCACGCGCGATCCGGCGATCGAGGTGACGTTCACCACCGCGCCCTTGGCATGCTTCAATTCCTCGATCAGCCCGCGCGCGATCATGATCGGCGCGAAGAAGTTGACGTGGAAAACATGGGTCCAGGTCTCGATGTCGGTGTCCATGGTGCCGAGCCGGCCGCCGCCCACGGCCTTCGGCGAGATCGCGGCATTGTTGACCAGCGCATGCAGTTCATCGTTATCGAGCCGCTGCCGGATCTCTGAGATCGCGCGCACGGTGTCGTCATGGCTGCCGAGGTCGACCTCGATGTGATCTTCGGGTCCGGCGCCCCAGGGGCAGACCTCTGGAAACGCATGCCGCGAGAGGGTGATGACGCGCCAGCCTGCGGATGAGAACCGGATCGCGGTAGCATGGCCGATGCCGCGGCTCGCGCCGGTCAGGAGCAGCGTGCGCCGCGGTGCATTGGATGGGCGGGTCATCGACGGTTTCTTTCGTTTTCGCCATGCGCGGCACCGTGCCGGGCATCGACGTCTTCGAACGAAGAGGGGATCGGGACGTCGATGGCCGGGTCATCTTACACGAAGACGCGCTTCGCGCTTTCGCCCTTCCATGACAGTCGCGGGTTTTCAGGGATAGAGCCGCACCTTCGACCATGCGTGACCGGCGTCATCGCGGCGGAATTCGATGCGGTCGTGCAGGCGGAACGGCCGGTCGTGCCAGAACTCGAAGCGCTGCGGCGTGATCCGCCAGCCGCTCCAGCCCGGCGGCCGCGGCACCTCGCCGATGACATACTTCGCGCCGACCTTGGCGATCGCCTGCTCGAAAGCGAAGCGGCTCTCGAGCGGCTGCGATTGCTTGCTGGCCCAGGCGCCGATCTGCGCCTGCTTCGGCCGCGTGGCGAAATAGGCGTCGGCCTCGGCATCGGCGACCGGCGTCACCAGCCCGCGGATGCGCACCTGGCGGCGCAGCGATTTCCAGTGAAACAGTAAAGCGGCCTTAGGATTTGCGGCCAATTCGCGGCCCTTGGCGCTCGCAATGTGGCTGTAGAACACGAAGCCGTCGGCATCGAAGCCCTTCATCAGCACCATCCGCACGTCGGGCAGCCCGTCGGCATCGACGGTCGCAAGCGCCATCGCGTTCGGATCGTTCGGCTCGGACTTGACCGCCTCCGCAAACCATTCCGCGAACAGGGCGAACGGCTCCTCCGCCGCGGTGAAATCACCCGATGTTAACGGTGTCGGGTGTTTGATGGAGGTCGTGTCGGTCATGTCAGGAGTCCCGATTTGCGTTCGCCCGCGTCCGAGAGCGCGTTTCTAGCCCTATATAGGGCATGGGGGCGCGTTGGCCTATCGGCGATCCACCCCGCGGGCGCGGTGGTGACATTGATCCTGATCGGCGTCGGCGCCAGCGGCTGCAGCTTGTCGCGCAGCGATGCCTTCGCCAAGATGGACGACAAGGATGTGACGGGCTCGATCGGTCCGACCCAGGTCAGTGCCGTCATGCCGACCGACAGCGATCTCGCCTTTGCCCGCAACGCGGCCTCCGACGTGCTGACCAAGGGCGACAAGGATTCCAGCCAGCCCTGGGAAAATCCCGAGACCGGCGCGCGCGGCTCGGTGACGCCGCTGGCCCAGGCCTATTCGGGCGAGGACGGTAAGACGTGCCGGGATTTCCTCGCCAGCTATGTCAATGGAGCCACCGAGAGCTGGCTGCAGGGAGCCGCCTGCAAGGCTGGACAGGGGCGGTGGGAAATCCATAGTTTGAAGCCTTGGAGAAAGTCCTGAGAGTTCCGGCAGAAGCCGGTACCGGCCTAGTTGCAAAAATGCCACTGAGCCCCCACATGAAGGTAAAGTGGGCCCGGACGGGTTCCCGGCCAGGACTGATTTTCCCGTGAAGGAGACGTGACGGATGCGCGACCCCTATGAGGTCTTGGGGGTGCAGCGGAGCGCCAGCGCTGCGACGATCAAGAGCGCCTATCGCAAGCTCGCCAAGAAGCATCACCCAGACAACAACAATAATGACCCGAAGGCGGCGGCCCGCTTTGCGGAGATCAACACGGCCAACGAGATCGTCGGCGACGAGGACAAGCGCAAGCAGTTCGACCGCGGCGAGATCGATGCCGAGGGCAAGCCGCGCTTCCAGGGTTTCCCTGGCGGCGGTGCCGGCGGCCGTGCCGGTCCGGGCGGCGGCTTCGAGTACAGCTTCCGTGGCGGCCCCGGTGGCGGCGGCATGGGCGGCGGCAGCTTCGAGGACATCCTCAACAGCATGTTCGGCAACGCCGCGCGTGGCAGCGCTGGCGGCCGCACGGGGCGAGCCAGCCCGTTTGAATTTGACGGCGGCGGGGTCGGCGTCGACCTCGATCTTTCGGTCGCCATGACGGTGTCGCTGGAGGAATCGGTCAGGGGCGGCGACAAGCGCGTCCGCCTGCCGACCGGCCGTGAGCTCAACGTCAAGATTCCGCCCGGCGTCACCGCAGGCCAGCAGATCCGGCTGAAGGGGCAGGGCGACACCGCGCAAGGCCACCCGCCCGGCGATCTCCTGATCACGATCTCGATCGCTCCGCATCCGTTCTTCAAGGTCGACGGCAACGATCTGCGGATCGACCTGCCGGTGACCCTCTACGAGGCGGTGCTGGGCGGCAAGGTCCGCGTGCCGACGCTCGGCAGCGCGGTCGAGCTGTCGATCCCGAAGAACACCTCCAGCGGCCGCACCTTCCGCCTCAAGGGCAAGGGGCTGTCGAAGGCGGGCGCTGTCGGCGATCTGTATGTCACGACCCGCATCATCCTTCCCGACGGGAACGATGCCGAGCTTGAGGCATTGATGCAGACGTGGCGGGAGCGAAATCCCTACAATCCGCGCAGCGACCTCGCTGACCGCCGGGAGCGCGCCCCAGAGACGCGAAACTGCAATTACCCCGGACTCTATCGGGGTAGACGCGGGGCCGTGAGCGCGTCAAAGGATGACCGGCCGTCCGAACTCCAGGTCTGCGGCGTGCAGACCGGATGGCGGAAAAAGGAGTGCGGCCTCGAGAGGGGGACCAGCGCGGTACACAAAACCCCAATCGAGGCCGCGTGCGCCGATCGGCGGATCGGGCGCAGATCATCTTCGCGTGAGCATCCGGTGCGATAATGAGACGCGGCAATGACGCGAATCGAAATTTTCAATGTCGGAATTGGGACGCCGAGTGAGGCTGGATTCACTTACTCGAAACGGCACATTTTCACGACGTGATCTCCCGTAAAATTACGGGAGATCAGCCGCCGTTCTTCTCCATCTGGTCGTAGACCGCCTGCGCGACTTGGGTCAGGCGCGTGCGGTCGGTGCCGCCGCTGACGACATAGGCGACGCCGCGATCGGCCCAGAACAGCGCGCCGTCGCTGCCCTGCGCGGCGTAGCGCATCTGGGTCGCCTCGGTCTTCGCCTTGGCGGTGTAGACCGTGAAGCGCTCACCGGACGTGCTCTCATACATCAGGAACGACGCCGGCCCGCTCGGCCCCGGCAGCAGGCGGCCGCCGACCAGCTTCAGCCCGCTGAGGTCGGGGGCGCGGACGTCCCAGCCGCAGCGCTTGGTCAGCCATTGCTGCAGATGGTCGCGCTCGCTGCCGGGCACCTCGACCGGATGGCGGACCTCGACCACGTAGAGCCGGTGCGCATCGAGCGCATCGAGCGTGAAGCTCTGGAAGGTCGAGGGCGCAGCCGTAGCGCCGCGCGCGATCCAGCCGACGCCGCCGCCGGCGATGAAGGCGGCAAGCGTCGCCGCTACCGCGCCATAGACCCAGCGGCGCGGCTGACGCACCAGCCGCTCGAGCTCGAGCCGCTTCGGCACCGCCTCGTCCAGTACGCCGTCGTAGCGCGCATGCAGCGTCTCGGCCATCGCGCGCCATGATTGCACCCGTGCCGCGTCGTCGGGATGGGTGGCGAGCCACGCCTCGACATCGCCGCGGCGTTCGGCCGGCAGCTCGTTGTCGACGTAGGCGTGCAGCTCGTCTTCGGTGACGGGAATGTTCGGGTCGGTCATATCAGTCGTCTCTGCCAAATCTTGTTCGAAAATCGCTCATCGTAACGTCTGCCATCGCGCACATTATCATTTCACCCGCCTCAGCGCCGGGCGCTGGCCCTCGATCGAGGCCCGCACATGGGCGCGCGCGCGGGCGAGGCGGGACATCACCGTGCCGATCGGCACGCCCTGGATGTCGGCCACCTCCCGGTAGCTCATGCCCTCCAGCATCACGAGCAGCAGCACCGAGCGTTGCTCCTCGACCAGCGTCGACAGCGCACGCTCGATGTCGCGGCCCTCGGCCTCGGTGCCGCTGGCGTCGGCATTGTTGTCGAGCAGCGGCATGAAGGCCGGCCGCCGCGCCAGCGAACGCCGCCGGTTCTTGTTCAGATTGGTCAGGATCGTGTAGAGCCAGCTCCTGACGTCGCCGCCGAGAAACAGCCGCTCCGAGCGCAGCGCGCGCACCAGCGTGTCCTGTACCAGGTCGTCGGCGATATCCGTGTCACGCACCAACGCGCGCGCATAGCGGCGGAGCGCTGGAATCATGGCTTCGACACTTTGACGAAACGCGGTCATGCATCCGGTCTTCGATGGTCGCGGCGATGGCCGCCTTGTCAAACATAACACCCAAACGACGTGCCTATTCCGGTCGCGCCGACCTGCGCGCAGTGCGCCTCTGCTGCGGCCGATTTGGGCTTGTCGCCAGCCGAAGTGCTGGTGTACCTCCGAGCCGAAAAAATTCGAAGCGTGGAAGCCGAAGCGCGGAAGTCTTGGGTCAGGCGCCCGACAGCTCGCTCAACAGGGACCAGCCGTTACGGGAATGCCGGTGCCGACGATCTATTACATCCGCCACGGCGAAACCTCGTGGAACGCCGAAGGCCGGCTTCAGGGCGTGCAGGACATCGCCCTCAACGAGCGCGGCTGTGCCCAGGCGGTGCATGCCGGCCGCATCCTCGCCGATCTCCTGGCGCGCGATGGCCGTGACAAGACGACGCTGCCATTCGTCGCAAGCCCGCTGATCCGGGCGCGCGCGACCATGGAGCTGGTGCGCACCGAGCTTGGCCTGCCGCCGGGCGATTACGCGCTCGACGCGCGGCTGCGCGAGATCGCCTACGGGACCTGGGAGGGCTCGACCTTGGCGCAGGCGCAGGCCGCGGACCCCGTCGTCTATGCGCGCCGCCTGGCCGAGAAGTGGCAGGTCGCGCCGGAGGGCGGCGAGAGCTATGTCGACGTGCAGGCGCGGATGACCGAATGGTACGGTTCGGTGACGTCAGACACGGTCGCCGTCGCCCATGGCGGCACGGCGCGGGCGCTGATGGTTGCGCTCGGCTTCGAGACGGCGGCCTCGGCGGCCGACCTCACGATCGAGCAGGGCGCGGTCTACGTGTTCGGCACGGCGGGCCTGCAGAAATATAGTTAAAGGCACCTGGTCGGCCACGTCTTTGGGGTCATGAAACCCGTTTGACGCTGCCGACCCCGCGCGTTACGACACGCCATGTCCTTCAATACTTTCGGCCATATGTTCCGCGTCACGACCTTCGGCGAGAGCCATGGGGTTGCGATCGGTTGCGTGGTGGACGGTTGCCCGCCGATGATCCCTCTGACGGTCGAGGAGATCCAGCACGACCTCGATCGCCGCAGGCCGGGCCAGTCGCGCTTCACCACCCAGCGCCAGGAGCCGGATGCGGCGAAGATCCTGTCCGGCGTGATGGCGCATCCGGAAAGCGGCGTGCAGGTCACGACCGGCACGCCGATCGCGCTGCTGATCGAGAACACCGACCAGCGCTCGAAGGATTATTCCGAGATCAAGGACAAGTTCCGTCCCGGCCATGCCGACTTCACCTATGAAGCGAAATACGGCCTGCGCGACTATCGCGGCGGCGGACGCTCCTCCGCACGCGAGACCGCGACCCGCGTCGCGGCCGGCGCGGTCGCGCGCAAGGTGCTGCCCGGGGTCAAGGTGCGCGGCGCGCTGGTGCAGATGGGGCCGCACAAGATCGACCGCGAGAAGTGGGACTGGGACGAGATCGCCAACAACCCGTTCTTCTGTCCCGACAAGGATAAGGCGGCGTTCTTCGAGAGCTATCTCGACGGCATCAGGAAGAGCGGCTCCTCGATCGGCGCGGTCATCGAGGTCGTTGCCGAAGGCGTGCCGGCCGGTCTCGGTGCGCCGATCTACGCCAAGCTCGACAGCGATCTGGCCTCGGCGATGATGAGCATCAACGCGGTCAAGGGCGTCGAGATCGGCGCGGGCTCGGCGCCGCCGAACTGTCAGGCGAAGAGAATGCCGACGAGATGCGGACCGGCAACAACGGAACGCGTTTCCTGTCCAACCACGCCGGCGGCGTGCTGGGCGGCATCTCGACCGGCCAGCCGGTGGTGGTGCGCTTTGCGGTCAAGCCGACCTCATCGATCCTGACCACGCGCCGGACCGTGGACCGCAAGGGCGCCGATACCGACATCCTGACCAAGGGCCGCCACGACCCCTGCGTCGGCATCCGGGCCGTGCCGGTCGGTGAGGCCATGATGGCCTGCGTGCTGGCCGATCATTTTCTGCGCGACCGCGGGCAGACCGGGCGCTGATCCCCTATATAATGGCGGTACCAGACCGCCTTGGGGACTGCCATGAACGCGTCGGAGCTTCGGGACATCATCGAATGGATGATCGGCGGCGCGCGGTCGGCGCCGACCCCGCCGCAGATGATGGCGGAGTGCTGCGAACGGCTGGTGCGGGCCGGCCTGCCGCTGTGGCGCGTCGGCGTCTTCGTGCGCACGCTGCATCCCGAGATCTACGGCCGCCATTTCTTCTGGAAGCAGGGTGCCGAGGTCGAAACCGGCACCGTCGATCACAACATCCTGGACTCCCCGGAATTTGCCGTCAGCCCCCTGTCGATCGTCTTCAGACAAGGTGTTGAGGTGCGCGCGCGGTTGGACGATCCCGCCAGCAAGCGCTTTCCAATCGTCGTGGATCTCCAGGCGGAAGGTGTCACCGACTATATCGCCGTGCCGCTGGTTTACACCGACGGCTTCGCCAACGCCTCGAGCTGGACCACGCGGCAGCCGGGTGGCTTCACCGACGAGCAGCTCGATGCGATCCGCTCGATCACTGTCCCGCTGGCGCGCTACATCGAGATCGTGACGCTGCGCCGCACCGCCACGCTGCTGCTCGACACCTATGTCGGCAACCGGGCCGGCGAGCGCATCATGGGCGGCCAGATCCGGCGCGGCCATGCCGACACGATGGATGCCGCGATCTGGCTCTCGGATCTGCGCGGCTTCACCGCGCTGTCGGACCGTTTGCCGCCCGAGACCGTCGTGGAGATCCTCAACCTCTATTTCGATTGCCAGGTCACCGCGATCCGCGAGCATGGCGGCGAGGTGCTCAAATTCATGGGCGACGGCCTGCTCGCGGTGTTTCCGGTCGACGAATATCTCGGCGACGAGGTGCAGGTCTGCTCCCGGGTGCTGGAGGCTGCGCGCGCATCCCGCGCCGGCGTCGAGGCGCTGCAATTTGCCAATGGTGACGCCGTCGAGCGCTTCCGCTTCGGGGTCGCGCTGCATCTCGGGCGCGTGCTCTACGGCAATATCGGCGGCGGCAACCGGCTCGACTTCACCTGCATCGGCCCGGCGGTCAATCTCGCCGCGCGGCTGGAGAAGATCGCCGGCCGGCTCGGCCGCACCGTCGTCGCGTCCGAGCGCTTCGCCGGCATCCACGACGGCGGCTGGAGCGATCTCGGCGAGTTTCCGATCGCGGGGTTCTCGAAGGCGGAACGGGTCTATGGCCTGTTCGACGAAGCGCCGATTGCGGCGGCCAGCTAGCATCGGTGTGTCGTGACTGACACGGACGCGCAGCATCGCACCGGGATTGCGCTGGTCGTGGCGGCCGCGGCCGCCTGGAGCACCGCGCCGTTCTTTACCCGGCTGCTGCACTTCGATTCCTGGACCATCCTGTTCTGGCGCGGGCTGTTCGGTGGCGGCGCGATCGTGTTGTTCCTGGTCGCGACGCAAGGCCGGCGCGGCGCGCGCGATCTCGTCGCGATGCCGTTGAGCGGATGGCTGGTGGCCGGTCTCTCGACCCTGGGCATGGTGACGTTCATTCCGGCGCTGCAACTGACCAGCGTCGCCAATGTCGCGATCCTGATCGCGATGCAGCCGTTTGCAGCCGCTGCGATCGCCTGGCTTTGGCTGCGCGAGCGGGTGCGCCCGGGCACATTGCTGGCGAGCCTCGTCGCGCTCGCGGGCGTCGCCATCACCGTCAGCGGCGCCCGGGGCATCACGGATTACAGGGGCATCGGGCTTGCCTGCGTGATGGTGCTCTCGATCTCGCTGATGACGGTGGTGATCCGGCGGCACAGGGGCACGCCGATGATAGCAGCCGCGGCGCTCTCGAACTTCCTCGGCAGCGCCGTTAGCCTGCCGCTGGGGCTCGGCATCGGCGCGGTCAGCGGTGCCGATCTCGGCGTGCTCGCGATGTTCGGTGCATGCCAGGTCGGGCTCGGCCTCTCTTTGTTTACGGTCGGCTCGAGATTCCTGCCGTCCGCGCAGGCGTCGCTGATCGCAACCCTCGAAACGCCGCTGATGCCGTTCTGGGTGTGGCTGGCGTTTGCCGAGGTGCCGTCGCTGCGCGCCCTGATCGGCGGCGCGCTGGTGATGGGCGCGGTCGTCGCCGACATCGCGCTGAGCCAGCGGGCGCAGCTCGCGCAGCCGGCGGAGCGGTGAGGAGACTAGCCGCCGCGCGCGTAAGACTGCTTCAGGCCGAAGGTCAGAATCGATAGCGTGATCCACAGCCGCAGCATCGCGAAGCCAAAGATGAAGACGACGTAGATCAGGTTCTTGATCGGCTGGCCCACCATCGATGTCTGCCAGAATTGCCAGATCGCGGTGCGCACCAGTTCCTGCCCGTAGCCGAGCGCAACGTTGATCGCGCCAAGCACGAGCACCGCTGCGCCAAGCCAGAGCGCGTGCCGGCCAAGGTCCCTGACGGCGGCAAACAGCGCGACGCGGCCGCCATTGCCTTCGGCGTTGACGATGATCATCAGCACCAGGGCTGCGATCGCCGCACTCCAGAACCGGCCGAGATGGGTGAATTGATCGAAAGCCATGCCATCGAGCCGGCCATCAGGTTCGGTGCGAACGACGTGAAGCCGATCGCGGAGGTTCCGATCGCCGCCACCGCCATCACGAGCGTGATCCGCCACCAGATCGACAGCGACAACCTGATCTGTTCTCCGAGCGTCAGTTCGCCAAGCGACGACCGGCCTCCGGAAGCCTGGATCGAGTCCCGCGCCGTCGCGAAGAAGGCGAGCAACACGCAAGCATCGGTCAGCACCATCGCGGGCAACATCAGGCCGGGCTTGCCGTAGGCGACGATCCGTATCGCCGTCGCCATGACGAGCCAGGGCAAAGCGGGCAGGGGGCGGAACGGACCGAACGAGGTTTCCGGTCGGGTCTTCCGCAGGGACAATTGTTGGCGCAGCGCGACGGACATGCCGCGTACGTGCCATGCGATCCCTAAAGCAGGGGTGGCTGCGATCGATAAAATGCGCGGCAAGGCCTGCGGCAAACTGGCGCTGGCGCGCTATTCCTCGGGCTCGGTGGTGAACAGCAGCGGATAGCCCTTGGCGCGGCCGGCGTCGGTGGCGCGCGTCGCCTTGGTCTCCGCGACGTCGCGGGTGAAAACCGCGACCACGCAGACGCCGCGCTGATGCGCGGTCAGCATCACCTTGTAGGCCTGGTCGTCGGTCATGCGGAATTCGCCCTTCAGCACAGTGACGACGAATTCGCGCGGCGTGTAGTCGTCGTTGACCAGGATCACCTTGTGCAGGCGCGGCCGCTCGACCTTGGTCTTCGTCCTGGTTTTCGGCTTGACGACAGTATCGGGCATCGCACTCCCTCGCGATTGCTCCGTAAGACTACCGTCTTCCGGCATGTCTTGGAACCGTTCGATTTGCACGGCGTCATTGCGGCAGCGGCACGGCGCATGTCGCCTCATGCGTGATGTCCAACCTGTAGGCGCCTAACTTGCAGGGCTCTAACCTGAATGTGAAGGACAGATGATATCTGCGCTTTTCGCCGCCTGATTTGCATGTCACCATAACGGGACACGACGGGAGGGCCGCAATGCGCTGGTATGTCTCGATCGGAGCGGTGCTTGTCGCGGGCATGTTGGCCAGCGGCGATGTGGCCGGTGTTGCCGCGCCCAGCCCGGGAACCCAGGTGGGCCATCGCGTCGCTGAAAAGGAATCCACACCGAGCGTCGACATCGAGTTGATCATCGCGGTCGACGTCTCCTATTCGATGGACATGGACGAGCTCGCGATCCAGCGCGAGGGCTATGCGCAGGCCATCGTTTCAAAGGATTTCCTGCAGGCGCTGAAGGCCGGCCCGAACGGCAAGATCTCGATCACCTATTTCGAATGGGCCGCCTCCAACGACCAGAAGGTGATCATTCCCTGGCGGGTGATCGACGGCCCTGAATCGGCGGACGCGGTCTCCGCCGAGATCATGAAGACGCCGGTGCGCCGCGCCTCGCGCACCTCGATCTCGGGCGCGATCTATTTCGCGATCCCGATGTTCGACGAGAATCCGCATCGCGGTATTCGCCGCGTGATCGATATTTCCGGCGATGGGCCCAACAACAACGGCACGCCGATCACGCCGGCGCGCGATGCCGCGCTCGACAAGGGCATCGTCATCAACGGCCTGCCGATCATGGTGAAGGAGCCGTCCTACTCGACGATGGATATCGAGAACCTCGACTACTACTACGAGGACTGCGTGATCGGCGGGCCCGGCTCCTTCGTGGTGACGATCAAGGACCGCGAGAAATTCAAGGAAGCAATCCGCACCAAGCTGCTGCTCGAAGTCGCCGGCCGCACCCCCGAGCGCCCGGTCGTGCGCACCGCCGAGAAGGAGCCGCGGGTCAGCTGCACGATCGGCGAGAAGATCTGGCAGGACCGCTGGGGACGGTAGCGTTGCGTAGGATGGGTAGAGCGCAGCGAAACCCATCCCTTCTCCGCGCGGTCGCAGCTTGATGGGTTTCGCTTCGCTCTACCCATCCTACGGTTCTGCCGATTTGTCCCGCAGCTCACTCTCCAGCATCCGCAGCGCCTGCAACGCGGCGGCGTAGTCCGCAGCGCCAATCCGCAGCCAGACCTCGGCGACGCGCGCGGCGAGGTCCCGGACCGTCACCGGAAAATTCGCAGCCTGCGCCAGCGCGCCCTTCTCGTTGATCAGATACTGTCCGTTCAGCGCAAACAGCACCTGCGCGACGCAGGCCAGCGCGCGATAGGCGCAACCGGCGACGTGCGTAGTGTCGCCGCGCGGCACAGCAAGCTCGGCATTCTCGATCGCGAACAGGATTTCCCATTGAAAGCGCCGCACCAGGGCATCGCGCAGCGCCGGCGCGTAGGGTGCGGTCCTCGCCTTCATCGCCGCGACGAGGCCGCCGGGATCATGCAGGACACGGCATAGCGCGATCTCGCCCATCCAGATCGCCGAGCAGAAGCCGTGCGGATGGCCCGGCTGGTAGTGCATGCTGATCTCGCCGTTGCGGCAGGCATCGATAACGGCCGTGACCTGCTCGATGCTGCGGTAGAGCAGGTCGACCTTGCGGCCGCCGACCGCGAGCCAGGCGCCGCCGACGATCCACGGTCCCCATTCGCCGACTGGTGTCACATTCACGGCAGCGGAATCGTCGACCAGGCCCGTGACTGCCGCGCGCAACCGATCGATATCGAGAGCCGCGCTATCCCGGTAGTAGAGGCCGAGATCGTAATCAGAGGCGTCATGCGCCGTGCCGCGCGCCCGCGAGCCGCCGCAACGCCGGGCACAGCAGCGAGAACGGGAATGATGCGCGCAAGCAGCGGATCGTGGGACATGCGAGGCGGATTATAGCGAGACCACCGCACGCTGCGATAGGCGCAACGATGCCTCAGCGTGCGAAACGCGCCACCAGCTCGACATGCGGCGTATGGCGGAACTGATCGACCGGTGTGACATCAGCAATCTTGTAGCCGCCATCGATCAGGATCCTTGCGTCGCGCGCAAATGTCGCTGCATTGCAGGACACCGCGACGATCACCGGCACCTTGCTCGCCGCGAGCTGGGTGACCTGCGCCTGCGCGCCCTGCCGCGGCGGATCGAACACGACGGCGTCATAGTCGCGCAGCTCCTGCGGCATCAGCGGGCGGCGGAACAAGTCGCGCGCCTCGGCCTTGAGCGGCTTCAACCCCGGCGTTGATTGCGCGGCCTTCTGCAGCGCCGTGATCGCACCGGCGTCGCTGTCGAAGGCCGCGACGCGCGCCTTCTCCGCGAGGCGCAGCGCGAACGGGCCAACGCCGCAGAACAGATCGGCGATGTGCTTGGCGCGTCCGCAATGCTCGCGAACCAGCGCCGCCAGCGTCTCCTCGCCCTTGACGGTCGCCTGCAGGAACGAGCCCGGCGGCAGCACCACCTTGGCCTTGCCGATCGCAATCTCGGGAGAGCCGCGCTGCAGCACCAGCTCGCCGTGCCGCGTCAGCCGCGCCAGGTGGTGTTTCTCGGCGACCCGCGACAAGGTGGTGATCAGGCTGGTCGGCAGTGCGCCGGAGCCGCGCACGTCGATGTCGAGGCCGTTCGCGGTCGCCGTCACCTGGATGTCGAGCGGCTTGCCGATCGAGATCAGTGGCTCGGCCGTGGCCCAGGCTGCCTCGAGCGCGCCGTTGAGCACGGGATCGAGAATCGGACAGCGATCGACCGGGATGATGTCGTGCGAGCCGGCAGCGGCGAAGCCGACCTTGAGGACTTCATGGGTGCCCATGCGTCCGTGCAGCGTGATGCGGCGGCGGCCGGCGCCGTGGGCGTCGCGCAGCGGCGCGACCTCGGTCGCGATCTTCGCCTGCGCCAGTGTCTCCATCACGATGTTGCGCTTCCAGGCGTGGTAGGGCGCCTCGTTCCAGTGCTGGATCGCGCAGCCGCCACAGATGCCGAAATGCGGGCAGAACGGCGCGATCCGCTCCGGGCTTTCCTGCGTCACCCGGACCAGCCGCCGCCGGTCGGGATGATTGCCGGGGACGTCCTCGACCTCGACGGTTTCACCGGCCAGTGTATAGGGCACGAAGATCGACTGCGATCCGTCGATCGCGACGCCGTCGCCGCGGTGGCCGACATGATCGATGGTGACGAGCTCAGCCACGCGCGCGCGCGAGGAAGAATTCGATATTGCCGTCGCCGCCCGATATCGATGACGGAAACACCTCGATGTCGGTGCAGCCGAGCGAAGCGGCAAAGGCTGCGATATCGTCGCAGATATCCTGGTGTACCATCGCGTTGCGGATGACGCCGCGCTTGGAGTGCTTGCGGGCCGCCTCGAACTGCGGCTTGATCAACGCCAGCAGATGCATCGGAGCCGCCGCCAGCGACAGCGCCACCGGCAGCACCAGCTTCAGCGAGATGAAGCTGACATCGATCACGACGATATCGGGCCGCGCCGGCAGTCGCTTGCCCTCGTAGTTCCTGATGTCGGTTTCCTCCATGGAGACGATCTTCGGATGGCCCTGCAGCGAGGGATGCAACTGGCCGTGGCCGACATCGATGGCGAACACGAGGCTCGCGCCATTGGCGAGCAGCACTTCGGTGAACCCGCCGGTCGAGGCGCCGACATCGAGGCAGACATGGCCCTCGACGTCGATCGGATAATGCTCGAGTGCGCCGGCGAGCTTGACGCCGCCGCGCGAGACATAGGGATGCGCCGGCTCGGCCGTGAGCGTGGCGCCGGGGGCGACGATCTCGGACGCCTTCGCAATCGGTTTGCCGTCGGCGGTGACGAGGCCGGCGTCGATCGCGGCGCGCGCCCGCGCCCGGCTCTCGAACAGGCCGCGTTCGACCAGCAGCACGTCGATGCGCTTGCCGGCGGATGCGCTATTGTCGTTGTCGCCCGCCTTGGTCACTGCTTGCTCACTTACTTGCTCACCTACTTGCTCACTTGGCGCTCTGCCGGCGCTGCGCGGCGGCGAGCCGCACGCAGGCCTCGAAGGAGGTAAGGTCGTGCCAGAGGTCGGCCGCGGGCTCCCGCGGCGTCACCAGCGGGCTGCCGTGCAAATCGAGCGCGTGCATCATCATCAGATTGTCAGGCAATCCAAACTCTTCCACCGTCAGCCCCTCCGCGTCGATCAGGCGTCCGTCGGATGCCGGCACGACCTGGCTCAGCCGCGCCACGCGATTGGCGTAGGACGTGGGATCGTTCGAATAGGCGAGGCACAGTTTGCTGCGTCCCGCCATGTAGCCGAGTTCGTACACGGTGCCTGCGTCGGCACTGGGGCCGCGAAACGGCGTCAAATTGGCGATGATGGCGTCGGCGGACTCCATCATCGCCTCGTTGCTCTTGAAGATGGTGAGCGAGGCGCCGGCGACGGTGGGATTGATGCTGTTGTCGAGCGGGTACAGCCCGGTCAGCCCGTGATAGGCGCAAACCTCCGCCTTGCGGCGGCCGATCTCCACGGCATCCGGCAGGAATACGTCAGGACCTGCCAGATAGATTCTCATGGACTTGCCCAGGACAAGATCGACTGAAACCTCTCCCATTGGGAGAGGTCGCGCTGGAGGCGCGGGTGAGGGGTTATGCACTTTCATGGGACCTCACCCCCTCACCTGGATCGCTCGCGATCCGACCCCTCCCCGGCGGGGAGAGGTGGAAGGCGATTACGCGAGCTTGACGGTCTCGGTCTTGTAGTCCTTGCCGAGGGTTTCGAACACCTTGGCAACGATGCTCTTGGCGTCGAGGCCGGCGCGGGCATACATCGCCGCCGGCGTGTCGTGGTCGAGGAACACGTCGGGCAGGATCATCGAGCGGAACTTGAGCATGCCGCTGTCCAGCATCGCATTGTCGGACAGGAACTGCATGACATGCGAGCCGAAGCCGCCGATCGAGCCTTCCTCGATGGTGATCAGGATCTCGTGGTCGCGCGCGAGCTTCATGATCATCTCTTCGTCGAGCGGCTTCATGAAGCGCGCGTCGGCGATCGTGGCGGAGAGGCCGTGGGCGGCGAGCTCGTCGGCCGCCTTCTCGCACTCGGCGAGGCGGGTGCCGAACGACAGCAGCGCGACCTTCTTGCCCTCGCGGATGATGCGGCCCTTGCCGATCGGCAGGGCAACGCCGACTTCCGGCATCTCGATGCCGCGACCTTCGCCGCGCGGATAGCGGAGCGCGCTCGGACGATCGTTGATCGCGACCTGGGTCGCCACCATGTGGACCATTTCTGCCTCGTCGGCGGCGGCCATGATCACCATGTTCGGCAGACAGCCGAGATAGGCGTTGTCGAACGAACCGGCATGGGTCGCGCCGTCGGCGCCGACAAGGCCGGCGCGGTCGATCGCGAAGCGGACCGGGAGGCTCTGGATCGCGACGTCGTGGACCACCTGGTCATAGCCGCGCTGCAGGAAGGTCGAATAGATCGCGCAGAACGGCTTGTAGCCTTCGGTGGCGAGGCCCGCGGCGAAGGTCACCGCGTGCTGCTCGGCGATGCCGACGTCGAAGGTGCGGTCCGGGAACGCCTTGTTGAAGATGTCGACGCCGGTGCCCGACGGCATCGCCGCGGTGATGGCGACGATCTTGTCGTCCTTCT
The DNA here is from genome assembly GCF_001189845.1 of Bradyrhizobium tropiciagri. Lineage (GTDB taxonomy): Bacteria > Pseudomonadota > Alphaproteobacteria > Rhizobiales > Xanthobacteraceae > Bradyrhizobium > Bradyrhizobium tropiciagri. Next base: position 14,517 of record NZ_LFLZ01000032.1, on the reverse strand, counting down.
GGGCTTCCTTGACGAGGCTCTGGCCGAACACGTTCTGGTAGGCCGGCGCATTCGGCTTGGCCTTGGCCTGGGTGCCGGTGGCGACGTCGAACTTGACGACGGCGTGGTACTTGTCGGCGGAAGCCTCCGCCGGGCCGTAGCCCTTGCCCTTCTGGGTCACGACGTGGACCAGGATCGGACCGGTCTCCATGTCGCGGACGTTCTTCAGCACCGGCAGCAGATGGTCGAGATTGTGACCGTCGATCGGGCCGACATAATAGAAGCCGAGCTCCTCGAACAGCGTGCCGCCGTCCATCATGAAGCCGCGGGAATATTCCTCGACGCGGTTGGCGCGGTTGGCGAGGATCTTCGGCAGACGCTTGTTGATCTGCTTGGCGGCCTCGCGCAGCGAGCGGTAGGTCTTGCCGGAGTAGAGGCGCGACAGATAGGCGCTCATCGCGCCGACCGGCGGCGCGATCGACATGTCGTTGTCGTTGAGGATCACGATCAGGCGCGAATTCATCGCGCCGGCGTTGTTCATGGCCTCATAGGCCATGCCCGCCGACATCGCGCCGTCACCAATCACGGAGATAACGTTGTTCTTGCCGCCGGAGAGGTCGCGCGCCACGGCCATGCCGAGCCGGCCGAAATCGAGGTCGAGGAGTGCGCGGCGCCGAACGGATCGTAGTCGCTCTCGGTGCGCTTGGTGAAGCCGGAGAGGCCGCCGCCGGTGCGCAGGGTGCGGATACGGTCGCGGCGACCGGTCAGGATCTTGTGCGGATAGGCCTGGTGGCCGACGTCCCAGATCAGGCGGTCGCGCGGGGTGTCGAAGATGTAGTGGATGGCGGTGGTCAGTTCGACCACGCCGAGGCCGGCGCCGAAATGGCCGCCGGTCACCGACACGGCGTCGATGGTTTCCTGGCGGAGCTCGTCGGCAACTTGCCGTACCTGCTCGACCTTCAGCTTGCGCAGGTCATCGGGCGTGTGAATAGTGTCAAGAAGCGGCGTTTTACTAAATGTGGTCACAGCGAATTTCCAATTTTTGCCTGTCGGAACGAACCGCCCGACGCGAGATGGGTTGGCGCGCACATCGCGCAGCGAAAGCCAGACACTGGGTGCCGCCCCGGCAGACCGTGCCTGGTTGTAAGCCTAGATTCACTCCGGATTGGACCACGTGATACGCATCACCTTGGTCGCTCTTCACCCGTCCCGGTTCAGTTTTGTCGAACCATTTGAGATGGATGCCGCCCGAAAAATCGGGCCGCCCGCCATCCTCAAATGCCCATAGAACTGGAAGCATTACACCAAAGCCGTAACCAAAGCCAACCCGATAGGCGGCGCAGGGTTCCTATGCGCCGTCTTGAAAAACCTAGACTTTTCAATGGTTGGGGCTTGGGGCGGGTTCCAATTTGGCCATTTTAGCGGCAACCGGCCGGTCCGGAACGGCCGGATTCGCGGCCGCACCGGTCGCCGCGGTCACCCTCGCGGCGTGATCGATCAACGGAAATACGCAGCAACAATTGCCCGCCGTGGCGGACATCCTGTCGCATGGTCGCGGCGGTCGGTGGCGCTACTGCACGTCGAGCGGCTCGGTCCCGTTCGGCTGGCCCGAGGCGTCGGTGGTGATCTTGTCGACGCGGGCTTCGGCCTGGCGCAGCAATTCCTCGCAGCGTCGCTTCAATGCCTCGCCGCGCTCGTAGATCGCGACCGATTCCTCAAGCGGGACCTTGCCGTCCTCGAGCCGCTTGACGATCGATTCGAGTTCCTCGATCGCGCGTTCAAAGGAGAGCTTCTTGACGTCGGCTTGAGTATTTTCGGCCATTATGTGTTCCCAGTGCGCCGATCAGACCGTGATCGGATCTTGTCGTCCAAACATGACCTGTCGCAGGCCATGCTTGCCCCGGCGCAGAATCAATCGAATTTTTGCGGGCGTATTGTGGCGGGGATTTAGGCGCCCATCAATGCGGTGACGTGAGATGCCACCGACTCTTTCAGGCCCTCGAGGTCGTAGCCGCCTTCCAGCACGGAGACGACGCGGCCGCCGGCGCTCTTCTCGGCGAGGTCCATCAGCTTGCGGGTGACCCAGCCGAAATCCTCCCCCGTCAGATTGATCGAGGCCAGGGGATCGCGGTGATGGGCGTCGAAGCCCGCCGAGATGACGACGAGTTCGGGAGAAAACTTCTCGAGCTGCGGCAGGATCAGGTTCTCGAAGGCGGAGCGGAATTTGGCGCCGCCGTCGCCGGGCGCGAGCGGTGCGTTGACGACGGTGTCGTGCTCGCCGCGCTCGCCTGAAGCGCCGGTGCCGGGGAATAACGGCATCTGGTGCGTCGAGCAGTACATCACGGTCGGATCGGCCCAGAAGATGTCCTGCGTGCCGTTGCCGTGATGGACGTCGAAATCGATGATCGCGGCGCGCTTGATGCCGTATTTGCGCTGCGCGTGGCGTGCGGCGATCGCGACATTGTCGAAGAAGCAGAAGCCCATCGGCGTCGATTTCTCGGCGTGATGCCCGGGCGGGCGCACCGCGACGAAGGCGTTGTGGTGCTTGCCCTCCATGACAGCATCGGTGGCGGCCACCGCGCCGCCGACGCCGCGCATCACGGCTTCCCAGGTGCCCGGCGACATCGAGGTGTCGCCGTCGATATAGATCATGCCCGAGGTCGGCGCGATGTGGCGCAGTTCGCCGACATAGTGCTCGCCATGGCAGAGCAGCACGGTGTCGAGGTCGCCTTCCGGCGCGAGGTCGCGCACCAGCGCCTTGAAGCGGTCCTCGCCGAGCACCTCGGCAACCGCACGCAGCCGGTCGGGGCGTTCGGGATGTCCGGGTGGGGTCAGGTGATCGAGGCAGGCGGAGTGCGTCAGAAGCAGTGTCATGCAAATTCCCGGCGCAATGGAGGCGCGTGCGAGGACGCTCTAATGTAGGCGGTTACCGGCCCAGCGGAAAGGGCCCGCTATGACCCGGTCCTCACCTTTTCGGGACAGCAGGGAAGGCAAAAAAGCGCGACCCTTTGGCCGTCATTGCGAGGAGCGAAGCGACGAAGCAATCCATGTAACCGCGTACGCGGACAGATGGATTGCTTCGCTTCGCTCGCAATGACGGAGATAGGCGGGTGTTCCAACGCCCGCACTTAGCTCAATTGATTCGCTCGATCCGCTTGCCGGCCGCCGGGCCGACCGGGCTGTTGGCCTTGAAGTAGGCATAGAGCGCATCGACGTCGTAGATGCCGAACTGCTGCGCTGTCCCTTCCTTGAACACGGTGAAACCGTCGCCGCCTTCGGCGAGATAGTTGTTGACGGTTACGCGATAGCTCGCGGCCGGGTCGATCGGTTTGCCGTCGAGCGACATCCGTGCGGCGATGATGCGCGCGCCGTCACCCTTGCTCGCATCCCACGCATAGGCAAAGCCTTTCGAGACCTGCAGGGCGCGCGGCCGCTTCGGGTCGGCCCATTGCTGTTCCAGCACGTCCTTTAGCTGCTTGCCGCTAAGCGTCATCGTCACCAGCTGGTTGCGGAACGGCTGGCTTGCGAAGATGTCGGCATAGGTGACCGCGCCGTCCTCGCGCTTAACGATGTCGGTGCGCACGCCGCCCGGGTTGGTGAAGGCGATCACCGCGCCGCCATTCGGCTCCGAAGCGGTCGCTGCGAGCTGCGCGTCGGCGACGATATCGCCGAGCACGCTCTCGCCGGTCTCGCCGGGCGTGCGCGACAGCGTCTCCGTGACCGAGCCGGCCGCGCGGTTGGCGATCGGCGCGGCCAGCCGGTCATAGGATTCCAGCAGCGCGCTCTGCTCGGGATCCTTGGCGGTGCCGCCGATCTTCACGATGGTGTTGTTGGCCTTGGCGCTGATCACGTCATGGCTCTTCGGGTCGAGCTGCAGATCGATCGCCGTGACCAGCGTGCCGTATTTGTCGCCTGACGTGACGAGCCGCCCGTCGATCTCGCAGACATAGGCCTGGTGGGTGTGGCCGGAGATCACGACGTCGACCGCGCGATCGAACTTCTTGACGATGTCGATGATCGGCCCGGAGATCCCGGGGCATTCATTGTAGTCGCCGGTCGGAAAGCCGCCTTCGTGGATCAGGACCACGATCGCCTCGACGCCCTTCGCCTTCAACTCGGGAACCAACGCATTGACGGTCTCGGCCTCGTCGCGGAATTCGAGGCTGGCGACGCCGGCCGGCGACACCAGGTTGGGCGTGTTCTTCAGCGTCAGGCCGATGAAGGCGACCGGAATGCCGTCGAATTCCTTGATCTCGTAGGGCGGAAACACGGTCTTGCCGGTGGCCTTGTCGATCGTGGAGGCGGCGAGATAGCGGAATTTGGCGCCCGTGAAGGGGTGCGGCCCCTGGCACTTGTCAACCGGGTGACAGCCGCCATTCTGCATCCGCAGCAACTCGTCCTTGCCCTCGTCGAATTCGTGATTGCCGACCGAGGAGATCGCAAGCCCCATCATCGAGAGCGACTCGATGGTCGGCTCGTCATGAAACATCGCCGACAGAAACGGGCTCGCGCCGATCAGGTCGCCGGCCGCGACGAAGATATTGTTCTTGTGGCCTTCGCGCAGTTGCTTGACCACGGTGGCGACCCGCTCTGATCCGCCGGCAGGCACCATGATCCTCTTGGTCGCATCAGCGGGATCGGTGATGCGGATGCCGCCGGGTGGCGGCCGCAGATAGCCGTGGAAATCGTTGATCGCGAGAATGCGCAACTCGTCCGGCGCGACGCCCTGCGCCAGGCAAGGGCCGGTTGCGGCGAGGCCAAGCGCGCAGAGCGCGGCGAGGGGAGTGGGGCGAGGTTGTCTCATGACCTGTCCAAGGCTTACACAATCATGGAACACACGATCATGGCGCGACGCCACTACAAATTTGCGACGCTTCGTTTCAATCCCGACGCTTCGCTCAATATTTGGGGCGCGCCATGAACGCCTTGAAGGCGGCGATCGCCTCCTTGGAGCGCATCCGTTCGCTGAACAAATGGTTCTCCTGCTCGATGCGGCGGGTGACGTCCTCGGGCGGCAGCCGGATCAGCCGCCGCGAGGTCGCAACTGCGTCCGCCGGCAGCGCACAAATCTCGCGCGCCACCTTGTGCGCCTCGACCTCGGCATGGCCCGGTGCCACCACGGTGTTGACGAAACCGGCGACGCGGGCGTCGTCGGCCGACATGGTGCGGCCCATCACCAGCATCGCGAAGGCGCGCTGGTGGCCCATCATGCGCGGCATCAACAGGCTGGAGGCGCCTTCCGGCACCAGGCCGAAATTTGAGAACGGCGTCGAGAACAGGGCGGTCTTGCTGGCCAGCACATAGTCGCAGTGAAACAGCATGGTGGTGCCGATGCCCATCGCGACGCGTCGACGGCGGCGATGATCGGCTTCACATTGTGGGCCAATGAATACAGGAATTTGACGAGATCGGAGGCGGGCGGTGTCTCGCCGGTCGAGGTGCCCTGCGCGAGCAGGTCCTCGATGTCGTTGCCGGCGGTGAACACGCCGGAGCCGCCGGTGATGATCAGGCAGCGGATCTTCGGATTGTTCTGTGCCTTGTCGATCGCGTCGCTGATCGCGCGAAACATCTCCTGGGTGATCGCGTTCTTCTTCTCGGGCCTGCGCAGCCGGATCACGCGTGTGGCGGCTTCGTCGGTGACTATGACATGCGCGGTCATCAAGCGGTCCCAGGGTCGGCCGGCATCGTCGCCGGTGGAGGTCGTGACCGCTATCCTACATCATCCCGTGCAGGCCCCAAGGGTTCAGGCGCGTTCTGGATCGCTTTTCCCCTTGCGCGCGCATGAGAACAGCGCAGGGCAGTTAACCGGATTTTGCCATGCCCGGCCGGCACCGTGCAAGTCTGACCCGCGCCACGATCGGCAGCGCTCGCAAGGAGTTCAGGCGACCGCGAGAAACATTCCGCGGGCCGGGGCATTCACTCGATGGACCGGCAGGTGCGCGCGAGAATCGCCGGTTCCCCTCGCCAGGCGCGGCTCGGCGTGACACGTGAAGGGAGAGCAGCATGCAGATCTCCGGACGTTTGGAACTATCCCGGCGCCATCTGTTGATTGTGGGAGCCGCCTCGCTTGCGGCGTCGTCGATCGCGACGCCGCGGCCTGCGGCCGCCCAACCTGCTGCGACCGGAGCGCCCGTGATGACGCGAGTATCCTTTGACGTGAACGGCGAAACCCATCAGCTCGAGCTCGACACCAGGACCACGCTGCTTGATGCCCTGCGCGAGCACCTGCACTTGACCGGCACCAAGAAGGGCTGCGACCACGGCCAATGCGGCGCCTGCACGGTGATCGTCGATGGGCGGCGGATCAATTCCTGCCTGACGCTCGCCGTGATGCATCAGGGCGACGAGATCACGACGATCGAGGGTCTCGGCACGCCGGACGGGCTGCATCCGCTGCAGGCGGCGTTCATCGAGCAGGACGGCTATCAATGCGGCTATTGCACGCCCGGCCAGATCTGCTCTGCGGTCGCCGTGCTGGCCGAGGTCAAGGCCGGCATCCCGAGCCATGTCACCGCCGACCTCAACGCGCCGGTGCGATTGACCAATGCCGAACTCCGCGAGCGCATGAGCGGCAACATCTGCCGCTGCGGCGCCTATTCCAACATCGCCGAGGCGATCAGCGAGGTCGCCGGGAGGAGCGCATGAGATCGTTCAGCTATGAGCGCGCCACCTCGCCGGGCGCAGCCGCCGCTGCTGCCGCCGGCACCGCGAACGCCAAGTTCATTGCCGGCGGCACCAATCTGCTCGACCTGATGAAGCTCGAGATCGAGACGCCGGCGCATCTGATCGACGTCAACGGCCTTGCGCTCGACCGGATCGAGGACACCGCCGATGGCGGCTTGCGGGTCGGCGCGCTGGTCCGCAACACCGATCTGGCGGCGGACGCCCGCGTACGGCGCGACTATGGCGTGCTGTCGCGCGCGCTGCTCGCCGGCGCCTCCGGCCAGCTGCGCAACAAGGCGACGACCGCGGGCAACCTGTTGCAGCGAACGCGCTGTCCATATTTCTACGACACCAATCTGCCCTGCAACAAGCGCAAGCCCGGCAGCGGCTGTGCCGCGATCGGCGGCTTCAGCCGGCAGCATGCGGTGGTCGGCGCCAGCGAGGCCTGCATCGCGACCCATCCGAGCGATATGGCGGTGGCAATGCGCGCGCTCGACGCCGTGGTCGAGACCGTACGGCCGGACGGCGCCGCGCGCAGCATCCCGATCGCGGAGCTGCATCGGCTGCCCGGCGACAGTCCGGAAATCGAAACCACCCTGCAACCCGGTGAATTGATCACTGCGGTGGCGCTGCCGAAACCTGTCGGCGGCACGCAAGCCTATCGCAAGGTGCGCGATCGTGCCTCTTATGCGTTCGCGCTGGTCTCTGTTGCCGCGATCGTGCAGGGCGACGGCACCGGCCGCGTCGCGCTCGGCGGCGTCGCGCACAAGCCGTGGCGGGTCGAGGCGGCGGAAGCCGAATTGCCGCGTGGCGCCAAGGCCGTCACGGCGCGGCTGCTCGCCGATGCAAAGCCGACCAAGGACAATGCGTACAAGCTGCCACTCGCCGAGCGAGCGCTGGCGGCGGTGCTGCGCGAGGCCAGGGGCTAAGATCAAGGGCTTAGATCATGCGTTTTGAACATCCCGCCACCTTCAATCCGATCGACCAGCTCAAGGTGATCGGCCATCCGACCAGCCGGATCGAAGGACCGCTAAAGACCACCGGCACCGCGCCTTACGCCTATGAACGACACGACGTCGTGGCCAACCAGGCCTATGGCTACGTGATCGGATCCGCCATCGGCAAAGGCCGGATCGCGGCGATCGATCTTGAGGCGGCAAAGGGGGCGCCCGGCGTGCTCGCCATCGTCACGGCCGAGAACGCCGGCAAGCTCGGCAAGGGCGAACGCAACGCGGCGCCGCTGCTCGGCGGACCCGAGATCGCGCATTACCATCAGGCCGTCGCCATCGTCGTCGCCGGAACGTTCGAGCAGGCCCGTGCCGCGGCGCAACTGGTCCGCATCGATTACGTGAAGGGTGACGGCCGGTTCGATCTTGCCGCCGGGCGCGACAAGGCCATTACACCGCATCCGTCGTTCGGCGGCCCGGCCGACACCGCGGTCGGCGATTTTGCCGCCGCCTTCGCGGCGGCGCCGGTGCAACTCGATGCCACCTACGCCACGCCCGATCAGAGCCACGCGATGATGGAGCCGCACGCGTCGATCGCGGCCTGGGATGGCGACAAGCTCACGGTCTGGACCTCCAACCAGATGATCGCCTGGGGCGCGGAGGATATGGCGAAGACCCTTAGTATTCCCTGGGAGAACGTCCGTCTGGTGTCGCCCTATATCGGCGGCGGCTTTGGCGGAAAGCTGTTCCTGCGCGCCGACGTGCTGCTCGCCGCGCTCGGGGCGCGCGCGGCAGGCCGTCCGGTCAAGGTGGCGCTGCAACGCCCGCTGATGTTCAACAACACGACGCATCGTCCAGCCACGATCCAGCGCATTCGCATCGGCGCCGAGCGTGACGGCAGGATCACCGCGATCGGCCACGAAAGCTGGTCCGGCAATGTCAGCGGCGGCGAGCCCGAGATGGCGGTGAGCCAGACGCGGCTGCTCTATGCCGGCGCCAACCGGATGACGGCGACGCGGCTCGCCGCGCTCGATCTGCCCGAGGGCAACGCGATGCGCGCGCCCGGCGAAGCTCCGGCATGATGGCGCTCGAGATCGCGGTCGACGAGCTTGCCGACAAGCTCGGCATCGATCCAGTCGCGCTGCGCATCACGAACGACACCCAGGTCGATCCGGAGCATCCGCAGCGGCACTTTTCCCAGCGTCAGCTCGTGCAGTGCCTGAACGAGGGCGCCGCGCGGTTCGGCTGGAGCAAGCGCAATCCGAAACCGGGCCAGGTCCGCGACGGCCGCTGGCTGATCGGTATGGGCGTTGCCGCGGCCTTCCGCAACAATCTCGTGACCAAATCGGCCGCGCGCGTTCGTCTCGACCGGCGGGGGAGGGTGACGGTCGAAACCGACATGACTGATATCGGCACCGGCTCCTACACCATCATCGCGCAGACCGCCGCTGAGATGATGGGTGTGCCGCTCGAGGAGATCTCGGTTCGGCTCGGCGATTCCGACTTTCCGGTGTCGTGCGGCTCGGGCGGGCAATGGGGCGGCAACAACTCCACTGCCGGCGTCTATGCGGCCTGCGTCAAGCTGCGCGAGGCCATTGCGCAGAAGCTCGGCTTCAATTCCGCGGAGGCGGTATTTGCCGACGGCCTGGTTCGGTCCGGCAATCGCAGCGTGTCACTGGCGCAGGCGGCAGCCGGAGGCGATCTCGTGGCGGAGGACGCCATCGAGTACGGCGATCTCGCCAAGACCTACCAGCAATCGACCTTTGGTGCTCACTTCGTCGAGGTCGGCGTGGATGCGGACACCGCGGAGATCCGCGTGCGGCGGATGCTCGCGGTCTGCGCGGCGGGCCGCATCCTCAATCCGAAGGCGGCCCGCAGCCAAGTGATCGGCGCGATGACCATGGGCGTCGGCGCGGCCTTGATGGAAGACCTGGTGGTCGACAAGCGTCACGGCCTGTTCGCCACGCACGACCTCGCCGCCTATGAGGTGCCGGTCCATGCCGACATTCCACACCAGGACATGATTTTCCTCGATGAGACCGATCCGATGTCCTCGCCGATGAAGGCCAAGGGCGTCGCCGAGCTCGGCATATGCGGCGTCGCGGCCGCGGTCGCCAACGCGGTTCATCATGCGACCGGCGTCCGTGTACGCGAATACCCGATCACGCTCGACAAGCTGCTCGCAGGGATGCCGGAGCCCGTTTAGCCGCGCCCGACGAACGAGCCGATGCCGCGGCCGATCGCTGCGCCGTGCTGCAAGAGCGCGCCGAGATGATCGCCCGGGACCGACATCGCATACAGGCCGTTCTCTGCGGCAAAACGCTGCATCGGCGCATGCGGTCCGTCGTCCTGTCCGTTCCACAGCAGCACCGGCACGCGCGAGGACAGCACGGCGTCCCTGGCGCCGTCGACCTGGCCGAGCGCGTCAAAGCAGGCCCGCACGCCGCCTTCGAGATCGGGCGTCACCCATTCGGCAAGCTCGGGCACCGTGCGACGGGCAAAGGTGATGAAGGCGCCATAGGTCAGCGGGCCGGCATTGCCGCGCGGCAGTCCGGTGAGAAAGTCCCAGCCGCCGATCGCAAGCGATGCCAGCCGCGCCGGGAAAACCGGGCGACGCCGACCGCGACCCAGCCGCCCATCGAATGCCCGACCACATGGGCGCGCTCGTCGCCGAGATCGTCGATCACGGCAACGATGTCGCCGGCGCGCTGCGCCTGATCGTAGAATTCGGGATCGGCGGGCTTGTCGCTCAAGCCGTGTCCGAGCGAATCGACACAGACCACGCGGAAGCGATCGGCAAGCGCGTCAACCACACCGCATTGCTTCCAGCTCGCGGCGTCGAGCAGCAGGCCGTGCTGCAGCACGATCAGCGGCCCGGATCCTTCGACGGTGTAATGGATGCGCTGGCCCCGGTGATTGGCAAAAGGCATGTACTGAGTTCCCCACGTTACACCGTCAGGTGAGCGTGGCGACGGGCCGTTTCAAGACCTCGTTCCGAATTGGGAACCCCTCCGCACGGCCATTGTGAGCGGAACCTCGTCCTCAGCCGCCCCACACGGCGGCCTCGCTCCAGCCGAGCTCCGTGAACTCGGCTTCCCGGAGCGGGGCCTCGCCGGCGGCGAAGAATTCGTCGAGCTGCGGCGGCTTGACCGTGGTTTCGGACAGCATCGCGTGAGCCTGGCCGCGATGATGGATCTGATGCTGGAACAGATGCATCAGCAGGCGGTCGCGCCGCTCGGTCTGTACCGATGTATCGCGATTGACCTTGACGACGTCATCGAGCCGCCCGGCCGTCAGCGCCTCGCAGTGCGCGATCAGGCGCCGGTCGACCGCAGCCTGCGCGGCTTGCAGCGCCGCGACCGACGGGTGGGGCACCTCATTGGCCCATGCCGCCGGCCCGAGCCAGCCACCCTCGAGCGCATCGACATAGAAGAGATCGATGACATGGATGTGGTTCAGTGTTGCCTGCAGGCTCGGGAAGAACCCGGTCCGCGCCGCCGCGAACTCCGCCTGGCTGAGACCGGCGCATGCCGTGAGCAGGCGATGATTGGCCCAGGCATTATTGTAGGCAAAAGCGCGAAAGGTCTGAACGAGGCTCGCAGGCATTTCGGTCCTCACTGCATCGAGTGATCTTAGAGCGCTTTCGAAGGAAGTGGACACCCGTTCGCGTGAAGAGAACGCGTCAAATGCGCCAATACAACAATCTCCAAACGGGCGCCTCGGCCAGCCGGCCGACCCGCGAAAAGCAACAGCTTCAGGATCGCGGATCGTTGGTGCTTGCGTAGTGACCTGATCCTCGCATAGCTAGTCGGGTCCGTTGCGGAGACTATGTGTGAGGGCGGCAGGCAAATGCAACTCGCGAAGAATGTGATCGACATCGGCCTCTCGACGAACAATCTCAAGCCGATGCTGCATTTCTGGCAGCAGGATGCCGGGCTCCGCTTCGATCATGTGCTGCCGATTCGGCGCGGGCAGAAGCAGTATCGGCACGACGCGCACGGCTCAGTCATCAAGCTCAACCATCATGTCGAGCCGCTGCCTGATGCGGCACCGAGCGGCTATCGCGAGCTGATCGTTGCGCGCGAGGGCGTTACGGCGCCGCAGCGCATGGCCGATCCCGACGGCAACAGCGTTTGTCTGGTCGCACCCGGACATGACGGCATCACCGGGATCGCCGTCGCAATGGCGGTGCGCGACCTCGCCGCGCACCGCAGGTTCTACGGCGATGTCCTCGGCTTCGCCGAGCAATCATGGTCGGGCGGCCCAGCGTTTCGCCTCGGCGACAGCCTGATCCTGCTCAGGGAAGATCGCGCCGCAAGCGTCGATCAAACTCGGCAGGCGCGCGGCTGGCGCTACATCACCTTGCAGGTCGCCGACATCGACGCCGTGCATGAGGAACTGCGCGCCAAGGGCGTGCGCGAAGGCCTCGCGCCGGTGACGCTCGGCGAGGTCGCGCGGATTTCCATGATCCTCGATCCCGACGGCAACTGGATCGAGCTGTCCCGCCGCGCCTCGATCGTCGGCAGCCTGTCCGACCACTAGGTGGCCGCATCCGCGCGACGGAGCTGCGGATCCCATCCAAATTCTCTGCCCGCCGAGCGGTGCCGATGCTATGATCCGGGCGGACACGTCTCCGTTTTGATGATCGCTTCATGCAGTCGAGTTTCGGGCCGTGGCGGATTCATCGATTTCCACGAACGGCCATCGCCTCGGCCTGTCTTCTGCTGCTCGTCCGCGTCGCAGGCGCCGAACCGGTCGGCAACCCGGCGGTGACGCCGGCCGCGCAACGCGCCGAGCCGGCGCAGGCGGAAACATCTCGTCCGAAGCCGGATATCGGAGAGAACAACGCGGAGGCCGATCGATCGGCATTGGAGCGTCAATCCGCATCCTCTCCGTCTCCGCCGCCACTGCAACCGGACCCAAAGCTCGATGGGCCGCAACAATATTGCAAGGCATTGGAGGAGACTGCATTAAGGAACGGCCTGCCGCCGGATTTCTTCGCCCGGCTGATCTGGCAGGAGAGCAATTTCGATGCCGGCTCGGTCAGCCGGGCTGGCGCCCAGGGCATTGCCCAGTTCATGCCCGGAACTGCGCGCTGGCGCGGTCTGGCTGATCCGTTCGAGCCGTTACCCGCGTTGCAGGAATCGGCGCGCTGGCTCCGCGAGCTGCGCGCGCAGTTCGGTAATCTTGGCCTCGCGGCGGCCGCCTACAATGGCGACCCACGGCGTGTTCAGGATTGGCTGGCGGGACGCGGCAACCTGCCGGGCGAAACGCGCGCCTATGTCAGGATCATTACCGGCAAGTCGGCCGAGGAATGGGCGCAGGGTTCGGTCGAGGATCGCGTCCACACGGATGCCGCCATGGCCTGCGGCGACATCGTGCGCGGCATGTCGTCAGGGCATTGCCCGCGAGCCCAAAAGAGCCCGCGACAATTGCGCAGCAAGCTGCGTGGGGACCTTGGGGCCTTCAATTGGCCGGCGGCCCGTCGCAATCAAGGGTGCTCGCCGACTACCAGCAATTGCAGAAGCGGTTTGCATCCGTGCTCGGCGATCGCGCGCCGCTTGTTCTGAGATCGCATATGGCCGGGCCTGGCTCGGCCACCTGGTATCTGCTTCGGGTCGCCGAGACCTCCCGCGAGCGAGCCAACCAGCTCTGCGCGCGACTGGAGGCAATCGGTGGGCGCTGCCTCGTGTTTCGAAACTAGCGAGAACGCCGCGTGGGATCGGAGTCGAGCGACAGCACCGGCAGTCCCAATAGGAACATTTGCTATCCTTGAAGGGTTCTCGAAACGCCGCATGGAGCGGCGAGGAGGACACCATGAAGAAGCTGCTGCTGATTTCCGCCGTCGCTCTGGCGGCGTCGACGAGCGCATTCGCTCAAGACAGGGTTACCACAACGGGAGCCGGGCACACCGCGGTCATTCAGATCGAGCCGGAATATCGCACGCGGATCCACAGCTACGTCACCGAGCACAAGATCCGACCCGTCGAGACGCGGGAGAAGATTGTCGTTGGATCGCCCGTGCCGCGCGATGTCGAACTCGAAGCTGTGCCAGCCGATTGGGGGCCGTCGCTGACCAAGTATCGTTACGTATATTCCGGCGAACGCGTGATGCTGGTCGATCCCGAGACCCGTACGGTCGTCCAGGAAGTGGAGTGACGCCCGCGCAGCAGGGCCTTCGATAGATGGCCCGCTGCAGTCTGCGGCCAGCACTCTCGGTTTTTCACGGCTCCGAGACCGGCAGGCGCTCCAAGGGAGCCTTCCCGTATCGTGATGACGGTAAGCGGCGCACTGAGTTGCCCGACATGGCAAGCCCCGGCAGGAAAATATTTCGGTTTACCGGAAGGGAAACTCAATGTATGGTTCGCCCGTCTCACCCGATCGAGGGGCGCTGCGCATCGTCATGCGCATCGTCAGGAGTGTTGCGGTGAGATGCGGTGGACGCCGAGGTCACGACAGACGACGCGTGATTGAGGCGGACGGTGAAGTCATGTGGTCCTGACGCCCTAGCGGCAGGTGTCCGTCGCAAGGTGCGAAAGCATTTTGCGAAGGCGGTGACAAGCAAGCCCAGTCTCGCCGGGGAGAGCACGAAGTAAGCCGGTAAAACCATCGCGCAGGGAAAGCCGGGTTGTTCCCGGTTACACCTGTGGTCCTACCTCCCGCGCTTTTCATTACGCGGGACCCATGGGTGCGATCGGCACCCGGCTTTCCCTGCGCCCTCTGCTTTCGGAGCGGCGAAACGAGATGCAAGACTCGGACAAATCATGTCGCGAGAATGCGAGCGTTCGACTCACCGGCCGCGCAACATACTCAGTGTCGTCCCTGCGCAAGCAGGGACTCATAACCACGAACGGTTGTTGGTGCGCGATGTTGGAACGACGAGTCCCATTCACCACATCCGCCGCGGCGTATGGGTCCCTGCTTGCGC
>NZ_LFLZ01000031.1 GCF_001189845.1 Bradyrhizobium tropiciagri | reverse complement strand
ATCGTCAGATGCGATCCGGGTGAGGGGTGACGCTCTCTCGTGGGACCTGCGCCCCCTCACCCGGCGCTTCGCGCCGACCTCTCCCCGGTGGGGAGAGGTGTTCCCCGCGGCACGATCGCGCTCAGCAAAATCCAGCCGTCGATGGTAGAGAGCATCGTGCCGGAAACCGATGCCCGTGGCCCAGCCGTGCGCCTGCGCGGCGTCACCAAGACCTATGATAGCGGTGTGATGGCGCTCGGGCCGCTCGACCTCGATGTCAAACGCGGCGAGTTCGTCTCGCTGCTCGGGCCGTCCGGTTGCGGCAAATCCACTGCGCTGCGAATTATCGCAGGCCTCGCCGCACCGAGCACAGGCACGGTCGAGCTCGCGCATCACGACACCGAGCGGCGCGGCAGCCACAGGATCGGCTTCGTGTTCCAGGAGCCGACCCTGATGCCGTGGGCTACCGTGCGCGACAATGTCCGCCTGCCGCTGAAGCTTGCCCGTGCGCCGGTGGCTGACGCCGAAATGCGCATCGATGCTGCGCTCGATCAGGTCGGGCTGGCGGAGTTCGCCGGCGCCTATCCGCGCGAATTGTCCGGCGGCATGAAGATGCGGGTGTCGCTGGCGCGCGCGCTGGTGACCGATCCGGATATCCTCTTGATGGACGAGCCGTTCGCGGCGCTCGACGAGATCACGCGCTTTCGCCTCAACAACGATCTCTTATCGCTGTGGCGTGACTTGCACAAGACCGTCATCTTCGTGACGCACTCGGTGTTCGAGTCGGTCTATCTCTCGGAGCGCGTGATCGTGATGACGGCGCGTCCGGGCCGGATCGGCGCCGAGTTTCGCATTGCATCGGCCGAGCCGCGCGGCGAGGAGTTCCGCACCTCGGCCGAATATGCCGCGTTCTGCCGCGAGGTCTCGCATGCGCTGGCGCCATCCTATAAAGGGCAGGCGGGCGCATGAAGTCTCCGCAGGACCTCATCCGCTTTCTGCTTCCTGTCGCGGTGTTTGCCGCGGGGCTCGTGCTCTGGGAAGCGATCGTCCGCGCCTATGGTATCCAGCCCTACGTGCTGCCGAGCCCGCTATTGGTGCTGAAGACGATGTTTGCGGACTGGCCGATCCTGTCGCAATCGCTCGGCGTCACGCTGCTGACCACGCTTGAAGGTTTCGTTGCCGCCGCGGTCGGCGGCGTCGTGCTGGCGCTGCTGTTCAACCAGTCGAAATGGCTGGAATATTCGCTGTTTCCCTATGCGGTGGTCTTGCAGGTCACGCCCGTGATCGCGATCGCGCCGCTGCTCTTGATCTATCTGCAGCAGCAGACCGCCGTGATCGTCTGCGCCTGGATCGTGGCGTTCTTTCCGGTGCTGTCGAACACCACGCTCGGGCTCAACTCGGTCGATCGCAACCTCGCCGGATTGTTTCAACTTTATGGCGCGTCAAGGCTGCAGACGCTGCTGTTCCTGAAGCTGCCCGCGGCGCTGCCCTACATCCTCGGCGGCCTCCGCATCGCCGGCGGGCTGTCGCTGATCGGCGCCGTGGTCGCGGAGATCGCGGCAGGTAGCGCCGGCGCCGGCTCGGGCCTTGCGTTTCGGATCGCTGAATCTGGCTACCGGCTGAATATTCCCCGCATGTTCGCAGCACTTCTGCTGCTATCGCTGGCCGGGATTGTCATCTATGGGGTGCTGGCGCTAGTTTCGCACCGGTTGTTGCGGCGTTGGCATGAGAGCGCGTTAGGAAAGGAAAGTTGATGGCCCCGATTTCTTCCGAAAAGATCGATCTGCTGATTTATGGACCGATCCGGCCAATCCTCGAAAACGGCTTTTCCGACCAATACGTGCTGCACAAGGCCGAGAGCCGCGGCGACCTCGAGCGCCTGACGCCCGACACGATGGCCAAGATCCGCGGCATCGCCGTCACCTATCACACGATGGCGACCGACAAGACCGCGATGGCGCTGTTTCCGAAGCTCGAGATCGTCGGCAGCTTCGGCGTCGGCTACGACCACGTCGATTCCGCCTATGCGCGCGATCACAATATCGTGGTCACCAACACGCCGGACGTGCTGACCGAGGAGGTCGCCGACGTCGCGATGGGGCTGCTGATCGCGACGCTGCGCGAATTCGTCAAGGCCGATCGCTACGTGCGCTCCGGCCTGTGGCAGACCCAGAATTATCCGCTCAGCGTCGGTTCGCTGCGCGACCGCAAGATCGGCATCGTCGGCATGGGCCGCATCGGCCAGGCGATCGGTCGGCGTCTCGAAGCCTCGCGGGTGCCGGTGTCCTATCACTCGCGCAATCCGTCCAAGGACGTCTCCTACAAGCACTATCCCGACCTGATCGAGATGGCGAAGGCGGTCGATACCCTGATCGTCATCGTGCCGGGCGGCGCCTCGACGGCGAAGATGATCAATGCCGACGTCCTCAAGGCGCTCGGCCCGCGCGGCGTGCTGATCAATGTCGCGCGCGGCTCTGTCGTCGACGAGCCGGCGCTGGTCGCGGCGCTGAAATCCGGCACCATCCTCGCCGCCGGTCTCGACGTGTTCGCGGCCGAGCCGAACGTGCCGGACGAGCTGAAGGCGATGCAGAACGTCGTGCTGCTGCCGCATATCGGTTCGGCCTCGGTGGTGACGCGCAATGCGATGGACCAGCTCGTGGTCGACAACATCACGAACTGGTTCGCCGGCAAACCGCCGCTGACGCCGGTTGCCGAGACGCCGGTTAGGGATCGCTGATGGCATTGTCCCGCTTCAACGTCGCTCTGCTCGCGCTGCTGGCCGCATCCGGTCCGGCCGCCGCGCAGGATGTCACGACGTTGAAGAAGGACATGATCGGGCAGTGGGAGCTCGCCACCACCGAGCGCAGCAAGACCTGCGTCGTGACGCTGAAGAGCGATGCGACCCCGCAAGGTTTCAAGCTCGAGCTCGAGCCGGCCTGCGCCGCCGCGCTGCCCTTCACCAAGGACATCGCCGGCTGGAGCATCAAGGGCCTCGGCGACATCGTGCGGCTGCACAACGCGGCCGGCGAGGCCGTGATCGATTTCACCGAGGTCGAGACCGGCATCTTCGAGGGCATGCGCACCAACGAGGGCGTCTACATCCTGCAAAATCTCGCCGCGGCGCGCTCGCTCGCCAAATCGATGGACCAGATGATCGGCGACTGGTCGATGGTTCGCGGCAACGGCCAGGCGATCTGCGCCCTGGTGCTGACCAACACCGACGCCGGCAACGACAATTTCCAGGTGTTCATGAAAGGCAAATGCGATCCCGCGGTCGCGGCCTTCAACCCGACGACGTGGCGGCTCGATCACGGCCAGATGATCCTGATGTCGGCCAAGGGCGAGACCTGGCAATTCGAGGCCGACGACAACGCCCAGTGGCGCCGCGTCCCCGACAGCGCCGACCCGCTGATCATGCTGCGGGAGCAGTGAGGGGGCTCCTATTTCGCCTCTCCCGCTTGCGAATCTAGTTTCCCGTCATCCTGAGGAGCGCGTCAGCGCGTCTCGAAGGATCGACGGCCACCAGCCGGGCCGTGCACCCTTCGAGGCTCGTCCAGCGGCGCGATTGCGCCGCAAGGTTCGCACCTCCAGCGACAAAGGCGAAGCCTTTGCGCGGGGATGACGGGGAAGGGGCATCCGGATCGCATCATGGACGCGATCCCGGGTCGGAGTTCTCTCCACCAGGTGACTCGTGGAGAGAGCCCCACCCCAACCTGCAAGCGACGGGCGCTTACACAATTTCGGAATATTGGAAATATGTCCCTGATTTGCCCGACGTGTCAAGGTGCTGGTGTCGGACGCCGGCAGCCCGCCGGCTGCTTTGCATGGGGTTGTTTTCGATATTTTTGGCCCCGCGCATCCGCGGCGGCTGTAAAGGGGAAGGGGGCGCGCCGCCGATGCGTCCGCAGTTTGCCCGGTTCCGTCGTCTAGCCCGAAAATAATTCCCCACCCCATGTCGATCCGGTTCGCGCCGGATCGTCGTCACCAATAGCGAGCCGGTCTTTGCGGCGATCATCGCCGCTTCTCGCCCACAGGAGTTTTCCGATGCGATTCATGTATATCGTCACCTCCCCGCAGCCCCCCGGGCCGCCGACGCCGGCCCTGATGGAGGCGATGGGCAAGCTCGCCGAGCGCGAGATCAAGGCCGGCCGCATGATCGACACCGGCGGGCTGCTGCCGGTCGCGATGGGCGCCCGGGTGCGCATCACCGACGGCAAGCTCAACGTCATCGACGGTCCGTTCGTCGAGACCAAGGAGATGATCGGCGGCTACGCGATCTTCGAGCTGCGCAACAAGGAAGAGGCGGTGGCTGCCGCCGTGGAGTTCATGCAGCTGCACAAGGAGCATATGCCGGGCTGGGAGGGGACCTGCGAGGTTCGCCCCTTCGCCGCCATGGGCGTCGACGGCGCCTGCCAGGTCGATGTGTCCGCAGCGCTTGATGCGTAGCGGACAGGGCGCTTTCAGGCGAAGCGGCCTCTGGTTCGCGTGAAGACAGCGCGTCCAGGCCACAATACAGGTCGGCGGCGATGACGGTCGCCGACATCCAGGCCACGATCCTTGCGGTGTGGCGCATCGAGCAGCCGCGGCTGATCACCAGCCTGTCGCGGATGCTGCGCGACGTGCCGCTCGCCGAGGATCTGACCCAGGAAGCGCTGGTCGCCGCGCTCGAGCACTGGCCCGCCGACGGCGTGCCGGAGAAGCCGGGCGCCTGGCTGATGGCGACCGCCAAGCGGCGTGCGCTCGATCACATCAGGCGCAACAGCATGCTGACCGGCAAGCACGGCATGCTGGCGCATGATCTGGCGCGGGAGCAGGAGACCATGCCCGATTTCGATTCCGCGCTCGACGACGATATCGGTGATGAATTGCTGCGGCTGATCTTTACCGCCTGCCATCCGCTGCTGTCGCGCGAGGCGCGCGCCGCGCTGGCGCTGCGGATGATCTGCGGCCTCACCACCGAGGAGATCGCGCGCGCCTTCCTGCAGGCGGAAGCGACCATCGCTCAGCGCATCGTGCGCGCCAAGCGCACGCTGTCGGAATCCGGCCTTGCCTATGAGACGCCGCGCGGCGCGGCGCTGTCCGAGCGGCTCGCCTCGGTGCTCGAGGTCGCTTATCTGATCTTCAACGAGGGCTACACCGCTGCGCGCGGCGACGAATGGCTGCGGCCGCAGCTCTGCGACGAGGCACTGCGGATCGGCCGCGTGCTGACCTCGATCGCACCGTCGGAGCCGGAGGCGCACGGCCTGCTGGCGCTGATGGAGTTCAACGCCTCGCGGATGGCGGCGCGCGTCGATGCGGCCGGCGAGCCGATCCTGCTGATGGACCAGAACCGCGCGCTGTGGGATCGCCTGCAGATCCGCCGCGGGCAGCTCGCGCTGGCGCGCGCCCGCGAGCTCGGCGGCGCCGGCGGCTTCTACGCGCTGCAGGCTGCGATCGCCGCGTGTCACGCCGAAGCCGATGCGCCCGGCGCGACCGACTGGCGCCGCATCGCCGCGCTCTACGGCGATCTCGCCGCGCTGCTCGACTCGCCCATCATCGAGCTCAACCGCGCGGTTGCGATCGGCATGGCGGAAGGGCCGCAGGCCGCGCTTGCGATCGTCGACGGTCTCGCCGAGGAACCGGCGCTGAAATCCTATCATCTGCTGCCGAGTGTGCGCGGCGATCTGCTGCATCGCCTGAGCCGCTTCGCGGAGGCGCACACGGCGTTCGAGGCCGCCGCCGCATTGGCCGGCAACGCGCGCGAGCGTGAGTTCCTCAAGCGCCGCGCCGCCGCCGCTGCACGCGCGGCGCAGGGCCACGAGCGGCGCTGACGGCTTCGGGATCACGGACGAAGGCCTTGAGCTCAGGTCCATCGATCGCGTAGCCGGCGCTTCACCACCAATCCGACCGACACCACTGCGGCCGTGCAGCGCTGGGTTAAGCGTTAGGTCCGACCAGCGCCGCCTTGCCGCGCAGCCCCCACAGCAACAGCACCGATGCCGCGATGATCGCAAGGCCGATCGAGATGAATCCCGCCGTCACCAGCGTCTCCTGCCACGGCGCGGCACCGCGTCCGGCTGCAGTGACCGGCGAGAGCGCGCCGGTCCCGAGCATGGCGGCGAGCGTCGTCACGGCCCAGTTGCCATAGGTCCCGCAGAGCAGCGCCCAGTAGGCGAAAGCGCGCGGGCCGGACGCCAGCCTGACCTCGCTCCAGATTGCCCCGACCGCGAGCAGGAAGGTGCCGTTCATCACGCCTTCGAGATGCGCCGCGAGCGCCATCCGCACATTGGTGAAGTGTTGCTCGGCAAGGCCGGTCAACAGCCCGATCAGGAACAAGGCCATGCCGTGAAACAGCAGCCGCCGCCGATAATCCATTCTCGCCCCCAGAAATAGCCCCTCGGAATAACGGCCGACCATAGCAGAAACTGCGCAGTCGCTTGCCGGCGATCGGGAGCTGCGACCCGACCAATGGAGGGTCGGCCGCTCGGTCTTGCCGCGCCGGCTGCCGGTCGCTCGCGGCCGCGCTGACCGCGCTAGGCCCTCCCGCAAAGGCCCGGCGGTTGTTGCCGGCTGCAACCTATGACACCATCCCGATTCCGGTTTGTTTTTGACTTTGGAAGCCTATGCCGCGCCGCAAATATGCCTGGGAGAACCTCACGGACGAGCAGCTGCTCCAGCAGCGCCTCAGCAGTCTGAGGGTTGCGGTCGAAGGCACCTGGCTCGCGGATTGTGTCAGCACGCTCTACGAGGAGCTCGAAGAGCGCGGCATCCGGCTGCGGCCGCACACCTGGATATCGAGCGAATGGTTCAGCCCGGCGGATGTGCCCGGCATCGCGATTCCGTTCTATCTTGCCCATCCCCGCCTGATGAAGCTCGAGAAGAAGATGATGCTCGACGTCGAAGGCGCCTCGTGGTCCGAGTGCATGGCCATTCTCCGCCACGAGGCGGGCCACGCCGTGCAGCACGGCTACCAGTTGCAACGCCGCCGGCGCTGGCAGCAGCTGTTCGGTCCGTCGTCGCAACACTACCCGCGCTACTATCGGCCCAATCCGGCCAGCCGCAATTATGTCCAGCATCTGCGGCTCTGGTACGCACAGAGCCATCCGGACGAGGATTTCGCCGAGACCTTCGCGGTGTGGCTGCGGCCGCGCTCGAACTGGCGGACGCGGTATGCCGGCTGGCCGGCGCTGAAGAAGCTCGAATATGTCGACGAGCTGATGGGCGAGATCGCCGGCAAGCGCCCGCTGCTTGCGACGCGCGAGCGCGTCGATCCGCTGCGTCAGCTCAAGCAGACGCTCGGCGAGCACTACAAGAAGAAGCAGGCGTTCTACGCGTTCACGCCGCCGAAGACCTATGACCGCGATCTGTCCAAGCTGTTCTCCGCCGACCCGCGGCATCAGCGGTATCAGCCGGCTGCGGTGTTCATCAGGCGGCATCGTGCTCATATCAGGCAGCTGGTCGCGCGCTGGACCGGCGAGAATCAGCTGACGCTCGATGCCGTGCTCGACGACATGATCTCGCGCTGCCGCGAGCTCAATTTGC
The DNA here is from genome assembly GCF_001189845.1 of Bradyrhizobium tropiciagri. Classification (GTDB taxonomy): domain Bacteria; phylum Pseudomonadota; class Alphaproteobacteria; order Rhizobiales; family Xanthobacteraceae; genus Bradyrhizobium; species Bradyrhizobium tropiciagri. The sequence goes on along the minus strand of NZ_LFLZ01000031.1, from coordinate 89,100 downwards.
GTGCCGTCGGCCCCGAGCATAAGCTCGTGACCAATTTCATCATCCTGCTGACCGCCAAGACCATGCACGCGCTGTTCGGCCCGTCGCGCCGTAAATGGATCGCGCTATGAAACACTTTCGCATCCTGGTGCTCATGCACCCCGACTGTGTGCCGCCCGATAGCAGCGATGGATACTCCGCGCGGGAGATCAATGAGTGGAAGACCGAATACGATGTCGTGAGCACGCTGCGCGCGGCGGGCCATGAGGTTCGCCCGCTCGGCGTGCAGGAGGAAATCAAGCCGGTGCGCGACGAGATCGAAGGCTTCAAGCCGCACATCGTGTTCACGCTGCTGGAGGAGTTTCACTACGACGTCGTGTATGACCAGCACATCGCGAGCTATCTCGAGCTGATGAAGATCCCGTACACCGGGTGCAACCCGCGCGGCCTGATCCTGGCGCGCGGCAAGGATCTGTCCAAGACGCTGGTGCATCATCGCCGGGTCCCGGTGCCGGCCTTCGCCGTGTTCCCGATGCGCCGCAAGGTCAAGCGCCCGCCGCGTCTTGAGCTGCCGCTGATCGTCAAGAGCCTGAGCAGCGACGGATCGCTGGGCATCTCGCAAGCGTCGATCGTCGATACCGACGAGAAGCTCGCGGAGCGCGTCGCCTTCATCCATGAGCGGATCGGAACGGCCGCCATCGCCGAGCAGTTCATCGAGGGCCGCGAGCTCTATGTCGGCGTGCTCGGCAACAACCGGCTGCGGGTGCTGCCGGTGTGGGAATTGAAATTCGGCAGCATGGGCGGCCCCGGCGCGCGGCATATCGCGACCGAAAAGGCCAAGCATGATACCAGCTATCAGGAGCGCATCGGGATTGCGGATGGCCCGGCCGACGACCTCACGCCGGAACTATCCGCCCATATTCAGCGGCTGGCGAAACGCATCTACCGGACGTTGGGGCTCGACGGCTACGCGCGCATCGACTTCCGCCTCTCCACCAATGGCGTGCCGTATTTCATCGAAGCCAATCCCAATCCCGAGATCGCCAAGAGCCAGGAGTTCGCGACGGCCGCCGGGCATGACGGGCTCGATTACCCGGGTCTGTTGAACCGGATCGTGACGCTCGGAATCAGCCGCGCCAAGGCCGGCGTATCCCTGGGCTGACCGAGCTTCAGAGACCGGGCTTCAGAGACTGCGCTGCATGGTGTGGCGCCGCGCGTCCCTGGCGAGAAACATCGCAAACGTTTCCCTAACGCGCGCCGCCGGAGTCGCCTCGGTAGCGGCCGTGGAAACCGCGGCCGAGGTCGAACGAAACGCATCCGGTTCCGGCCACCGCCGTGCGATGATGTCGTTTACCGGAATCGCCAAAGGGATGCTGTCGCTGCGGCAGGTATCGTAGACGTACAAACCGGCAAGAAAAATCGATACGACAACAAGGATCGTCCTGGAAATCGGCATTGTGCTTGCGCCTTCTTGATTGAGGCGAACAATGCCCGGCGACGGTGAACCGCGCGTTTAGCTGTCGGATCGATCGGCCAGTACGGTTCCCGCTTGGTGAACGCGATGCATAAACCGTTCGCTTACCAACGCCTTCAAGGTTGCGGCAACCAGCTTTCCTCACCAGCCTGCAAGGAGTCTCTGGCATCAAGGGGTCAAGAAAAAGACTGAGGAGGCCACCATGTTCGTCGCCATTCGAGTCATGATCCTGATCGCCAGTGCCTATGCAGGCTCGGCCGTCGCAGAGATGCAGTTCGCGCCGCTGCCGAACCTTGCGGCGTCGTCCGCGCCGTAGGATTGACGAGCGGCGCGTTTTTTCTTCGCGCCGTCTTGACGCAAGGTTGGCGTCATCGTCGCAAGGCTCCGGCAACTCCGATTGTGCGGGCTGCATTTTCCGTCATCCGGGTCGCCGTCAGTCGCAGGAAATACAGCGACAGTCCTGGATTGCGTTCGCACAGCTTCCGCAGTGCGCCGTCGCTGATCCACAGCAAATCCACGTCAGTCACCGCCTTCTTGAGCGGAAATGAGTCTGAGCGGCAGTCACGCGGAACGTGACGCATCGCGGCGCGGTGGCAACGAAGCTCTCGACCGCCTCGGGCGCCTTCTGCTGCCCACGCAGTGCAGCGAAAGACATGTTGGAACTTCGCGGCCTTCCGTGGCTTGACGGAAGGTGGCCATGTTGGGATGCGCGATGTTCCGACGTTTTGCCTTTGCACGCTTTGCCGCTGCACTCTTGTTTTTGTCGACCACGCCCGTGGTTGCAGCGGGTCTCGATGCCGCTTCGATCAATGACGCCGCGGCGCCGCCGGCAAGATTGCCGGACCGCCAACAGCCCAGCCCCTCCATTGCCAGGCTCGAGATCCTGCTCGATCGTGCGCATTTCTCCCCCGGGGAAATCGACGGCAAGCTCGGCGAGAACGCGCAGAAGGCGCTCGCGGCGTTCGCCGAGGCCAATGGATTGTCCTTCGACAAGGCGGTGACGGCGGATCTCTGGACCAGGCTCGTCGCTGCCAGCGAAGGCGCCGCGATCATCACCTACACGATTGCCGATGCCGACGTGAAAGGTCCGTTCCTGAGCAGGGTCCCCGCGAAGATGGAGAGCATGAAGGACCTGCCGGCGCTGAACTACACAAGCCCTCGCGAATCGCTCGCCGAGAAATTCCACATGAGCGAGGCGTTGCTGCAGGCACTCAATCCAGGCCAAAAGTTCGACAAGCCCGGTGACAGCGTTGCGGTTGCGAACGTGCTCGACACCGAAAAGCCGGCGCCGGTCGCGCGTGCCGAGGTCGACAAGACGCGGCAGACGCTGCGGACCTTCGATGCCACGGGGAAGCTCATCGCCTTCTATCCCGCAACGGTCGGCAGCACGGAGAAGCCGACGCCGAGCGGCACGCTGAAGGTGACGGCGATCAACAAGAATCCGACCTATCGCTACAATCCAAAATACAAGTTCAAGGGCGTCAAATCGAAGAGGCCGTTCACCATCAAGCCCGGCCCGAACAACCCGGTCGGCGTGGTCTGGATCAACCTCTCGGCGGAAGGCTACGGCATCCACGGCACCCCCAATCCCGGCAAGATCTCCAAGGCCGAATCCCATGGCTGCGTCCGGCTCACGAACTGGGATGCGCTCCGCGTTGCGGCCGGTGTCGCCAAGGGCACGCCGGTTGCGTTCGTGGAGAGCTCGCGATAGCGCGACGAGCGCCGGACCTGACGCCGGTATTGCCGGTTGCCAACTTCGTTCCGTGTCATTGCCGCGTCGCGGAATGATGTCGACCGCGCGATGCGCCTTCGCGCGCTGAAGCCATGCGGAAGACGCAGCCGGCCGCGCGCACGCCAACCGTCCCGCACGGTTGCCATGGGCCGATCCGCGGCTGATGATGCGCAAAACGGATCAAAACCGATCGAGAGGAAGCGAATGCGTGGGCGTCGTGTGCTGATGGAGTCATTCGTGTCGCACGGCGTGCGCCATATCTTCGGCAATCCCGGCACGACGGAAACACCGCTGCTCGACAGTTTGCCGGCATTTCCGCAACTCGAATACATCATGGCGCTGCATGAAGGTGTCGCCGTCAGCGCCGCCAGTTTCTACGCGCAGGCGTCGGGGCGCGTCACCGTTGCCAATTTGCACGTCGCTCCGGGCCTTGGCAACGGCATCGGTTCGCTCTACGGCGCGCTGAATGCAAACTCGCCTGTGGTGGTGACGGCCGGCCAGCAGGATACGCGGATGCGGCTCAACAATCCGTTGCTCGGCCATGATCTCGTCGCGATGGCCGCACCCGTGACGAAGTGGAGCGTGCAGATCGAGCGCGCCGACGAGATCGCCCCGATCATGCGACGCGCGTTCAAGGTGGCGACCGATGCGCCGCAGGGACCGGTGTTCGTCTCGCTGCCGATCGACGTCCTGGAGCAGGAAACCGCGGTCGATGCGTCGACGCCGGATCATTTGTGGCGATCGACGCGTCCCGATCCGGCAGGCATCGAGGCGCTGGCCGCGCTACTCCTGAAGTCGAAAAATCCGGCCATCATCGCCGGCGACGACGTGGCACGGTCAGGCGGCGAGCAGGCGCTGGTGACGCTGGCGGAAGCGCTCGGCGCCACGGTGTGGTTCGAGGGATTGCGCCATCACGCGTCGTTCCCGACCAGCCATCCGAGTTATCGTCAGTCACTGCCGGGCGACGCCCGGCAGGTGCGGAAGGCGCTCGGCGAAGCCGATCTCGTGCTGCTGATCGGCGGTCCGTTCTTTGAGGACATCTGGTTTGCGCCCGGCGGCCACATTCCCGACGGCGCGTCCTTGCTGCAGATCGAGGCCTCGGCCGAGCGTCTCGCGCTCAACAACCGGCTCGATGCCGGCATCGTCGGCGACATCGCCGTCAGCCTCGCTGCTCTGACGGAAGCGTTGCGTGCGAAGGCGGGTGCGGACTTCAGGCAGGCTGCGCAACGCCGCAATGCCGCGCTGGCCGCATTACAGGCGAAGGAGAAAGAGGCCTATCGCGCCCGTGTCGAGAAAAGCTGGAACCGGGAGCCGAGCTCGATGCCGCGCGTCACCGCGGAGCTTCGTCGCGGTTTGCCCGATGATGTCGTGATCGTCGATGAAAGCATCACGGCGAGCCTCGATCTCGCGCGCGCCTTCGATTATCGCGGCTTCGGCGATTATTTCGGCGGCCGTGGCGGCGGCATCGGGCAGGGCCTTGCCGGTGCGATCGGCGTCAAGGTCGCAATGCCGGACCGTTCGGTGGTCGCCGTCTCGGGCGACGGCTCGGCGATGTACGCGATCCAGGCGCTGTGGACCGCCGCGCACCACAAGCTTGCGATCGTGTTCGTGGTGCTTGCCAACCGCGAGTACCGCATCCTCAAGCACAATGTGGATGTCTGGCGCCAGAACTTCGAAGCCGGCACCCAGCATCCCTATCAGAACATGGATATCACCGGCCCCGTGCTCGACTTCGTGCATCTCGCAGCCGGCATGGGTGTCGAGGCGGTGAGAGTCGAGAAGGCCGACGACATCGCCGGTGCCGTTGCAAAGGCCGTGGCAGCGCAGCGGCCCTACCTCGTCGAGATTGCAATTGAAGGCAAGCGCTAACCGCGCTGAAGGAGTTCCCCATGGCAGGCATTCTGGACGGCAAGGCTGCGTTGGTGACCGGCGGCGGCTCCGGCATTGGCCGGGCAACCGCGATTGCCATGGCGCGCGAAGGGGCGCGCGTGGCGGTGTCCGACCTCTCGAAGGATGGCATCGACGAGACGGTCGCCCTGATCAACGCCGCGGGCGGCCAGTCGATCGCGATCCAGGGCGACGTCACCGACGAGGCCGATGTCGAGAACATGGTGGCACGCACGGTTTCGGCGTTTGGGCGCATCGATTGCGCGTTCAACAATGCCGGCGTGGCCGGGCGCTCCGTCGGCCCGCCCGGCCAACGCATTCATGAGCTCACGCAGCCGTCAGTGGCGAAGATGTTCTCGGTCAATCTGATGGGCGTGTTCCTGTGCCTGAAATACGAGGTCGCGCAGATGCTCAAGCAGGGTAGTGGCGGCGCGATCGTCAACACCGCCTCGATCGCCGGGCTGGTCGGCCTCGCGACGTCGGCGCACTATGTCGCGACCAAGCACGGTGTCGTCGGGCTGACCAAGTCTGCTGCGATCGAATATGCCCAGGACGGCATCCGTGTGAATTGCGTCAATCCCGGATACATCAAGACGCCGATGACCAAGGAAACGATGGACGAACGTTACGACGAGATCATCGCCAAGGTGCCGGTACGTCGCCTGGGCGTGCCGGAGGAAATCGCCGAAGCGGTGGTCTGGATGTGCTCGGACAAGGCGTCCTTCATGACGGGCGCGTCGCATGTGGTGGACGGCGGCTACAGCGCCGCCTGATCGCCTGGAGAACTCTGAGGCGATGGACGACCCGCGGGAGGAGTTGTGTGCGCGCTGCGCTGTCATCGCCCGGCTCGACCGGGCGATCCAGTACGCCGCGGCCGCTCGGCTCAAGCAATGCCGTCTCTGGGATACTGGATCGCCCGGTCGAGCCGGGCGATGACACTGAGCAGGCTGTTTGACAGGTCGAGTCAGAAGCGACGCATCGAGGCGCGGTAGCAGACCCTAGTGGTCGGTCTTCGGCGTCTTGGCCGAAATGTCGAGCCCGAGCCGCAGCGCGCGCTCCTCGCGCTCTTCGGTCAAGAACCTCAGCTCCCGTTCCAGCGACCGCGCAACCTCGTCCTGGGTTTGCTGGGAATGGCGGCGGGAGCCGCCTTGCGGTTTAGCCGGTTGGGCAGTCACGGGAGAACCTTGTCATCACAGTGTCACAGGCGCAGGCATGCCACGGCTGGAGTCGCGGCGACAATCAAAAAGAATTCAGCGGGCGTCGTTTGGAATGTTTGTTGTGCATCTGACTCTAATTTGAGCAGGAAATTCTCCGCGGCATCCCCAGCACTCAAGCCTCGACTCAAGCCTTGGCTCTGATGGAGTCGAATACGGTCCAGGCTTGCGGTCTCATCAATTCGGATGAGAGAGCCCGGTTCCCACGAAATCATTTCCGGAATCGCATGAAGACGTCCTGAAACCGACAAGGTCTAACCTTAGTAGCGTTGTGAAGAGCGGCTGCCTGGTGAGACGCTGACGACTGCGGTCGTGAGATTCACGACGGAGGTCGCGAGGCCGGTCGGTCCTGCCGAGACGTTGGGGTGATCCCGGAAATGAAGAAGCCGAATGCTGTGCCATATGTTTGGGCGGCCGCGCTGATCGCGGTCGTGATCTGGGGCGTGAGCGGCACCCCGCAGATGGCACATACCTCTGCCCCCACGCATCTGGCGCGGGTGCGGTAGAGCGAAAGGCCCGCCTAGAGCTTCGGCCGCAGCGAGCGCTGCATATCCATCGTGTAGGTGTAGCGCCCTTCCGGGTGCGTGGTGATGGTGACCTCGAACAGTTCCTCGCGCAGGCCGTAGTAGCGGCGGACCACGGTGAGCGCCGGCGATCCGGTCTTGACGCCGAGCGCCTTGGCAATCGGCGCCGGCATCCCCCGCACGAAGATTTCCATCTGCGCACGCTCGGTGACCTGGCCATACATCTTGGCGATCTGCTCGTGCACCGGGGTGCGGCCGTGGTCGCTGCGGGTCACGACATCGGCGAATCGGCGCAGCACGTAGATCTCGGTCCAGCCGAGCGGGGCGGCGAACTGGTCGGAGCGGCGTACCGCCTCGATCAGGAACCAGCTCTTGCCGGGCTCGCATTTCAGCAGCGCAGCCAGCTTGCGGTCGGCGACGATGTCGCTGCTGGCGACCACGTCGCGATAGGTCTCGTTGGAATAGCGCAGCCATTCGCCGAGCGACTTGACGCTGTGGGTGAACAGCACCGGCGGCTCGGAGGCGATCACCACCGAACCGAGGCCGGCGCGGCGCACGATCAGGCCCTGGTCGATCAGGATGCGCAGCGCCTCGCGCACGGTCTGGCGGCTCGCCTGATAGCTTGCCATCAGCTCGGTCTCGGTCGGCAGCAGATTGCCGACCGCGTAGGTGCCGAGACGGATGTCCTTCTGCAGCCCGGTGGCGATGTCGCGATAGCGGGACGATCTCGCCCTGTCCGGTTGTTCAGACATGGCAGATCACTGGTGCCATATGGCAGGTGACCGGATGTCCAGACTGCATCGACTGCAGCGCGGCTTCGAACGCGGCGAGCGTCGCCAGCACGTCGGCTTCCGGTACCGGGAACGGCTGCTTGCGTTCGACCGCGTCGGCAAAGGCCGCGAGTTCCGCGGTGAGCGTGTTGACCGCGGGAAAGCGCGTCGTCGCGGGCGCATCGCCGGATGTCCGTAGCACCATCGTCCCTTCGTCGAGCACCTCTGCGGATCCCTTTGTCCCAAACACATGCACGCGCCAATAGAACGGTGTTGCGCGGATCGTCGCAAGGGTTGCACTCACGCCATTCACAAATTCAATCGCTAAAGTTGCAGTGTCGAGCGGCGGCGGTCCCGCCGCGCGTTCACTCAACCGGGCATAAACCTGTCGGGCAGGACCAAGGAGGCTGACGAAGCCGTCGAGCACATGCAGGCCCGCGCCGGTCAGCCCGCCGCCGGGCGACTCCTCGGGCGACAGCCGCCAGCCCTGCGTGATGGCCTGCGAGTTCTCGTTGCTGTTGTGGCCCTCGACATGCAGGATCGTTCCGAGCTCGCCGCTGGCGACAATCGCACGCACTGCCTGCATCGATGGCCAGAACCTTCGGTTATGCCCGACCGCGAGCGTCACGCCGGCATTGCGACAGGCCGCGAACATCTCGGCCGCATCGCCGTGCCGAAGCGCCAGCGGCTTCTCGCAAAACACCTGCTTACCGGCGCCGGCTGCCGCGATCACCTGGCGCTTGTGCAGCGAATGCGGTGTTGCCAGCAGCACGGCGTCGATGCCGGGATCGGTGAGGACATCGTCCAGGTTCGCGGCGAGGGACAGGTCATGCGCTGCGCAAAAGCCCGCGGCGCTGCTGACATCGGGTTCCACCGCGCTTGTGATCCTCAGCCGCGGCTCGCCCTGCGCAGCCTCGACCAGCGCGCGGCCCCAGCGGCCGAGGCCCGCGATCGCACAATTGATCATGAATGGTCCTTATCTCGGCTGTGTCCGGCCCGAATCGCCTCGATCACGGCGGCGCTGTCGCTGTCCGGGCCCAGAAGCGCGATCGCCGCGCGCAGCAACTCGGCCTGCGCTGACGTCAGCGGCAAGGGCAGGCCGTGCCGGCCGGCCTCGCGCAGGATCAGCTCGGCGTCCTTCAAGGTCTGCGCGATATGCGATTGCGGCGAGAAATCCCGCGCCAGCATCTTCGGTCCCTTGCTGTCCATCACCTTGGAATATGCCGCCGATTGCCGCGCGGTCGCAAGGAAGGCCGCGCCGTCGAGGCCGAACGCCTCGGCAAGTGCGATGCCCTCGGCCAAGGCGGCGCGGTTATTCTGCAGGATCAGGTTGATGGCGAGCTTGGTGCGGCTGGCATTGCCGATTGCGCCGACATTGATCCGCTGCGGGCAGAGGATGTCGAGCGTCGCCGCGGCGGCTGCGATAGCGTTGGGATCGCCCGCGACCAGCGCGGTGGCTGTGCCCGAGCGGACGTCGGCGCTGGTGCCCGAGATCGGCGCTTCGATGAAAGCAAGACGCGAACGCGCCGCGAATTCGGCGATCGCGGTGATCTCGCCCGGCGCGCAGGTGGTGGTGCAGATCACGAGCGGCGGCAGCGCAGCGTTCGCAAGGTCCGGCAGCAGGCCCTTGACCTCTGCGGCGTCGTACACGGCGATCACGATGGTCCGGCACCGCGCCGCGACGTCGGCGGCGAAGGCCGCGAACTCGGCGCCGCTGGCCCTCAAGCCATCGGTCTTCGCGGCATCGACGTCGAAACCGATCACGCCGACGCCGGCGTCGATCAGCCGCGCCGAAAGCGCCGATCCCATCAGCCCCAGGCCGATCATGCCGACAGGTGTCTCGCGAGCCATGATGCGCCGCCGCTTCGCGCTATTGCGGCTGGATGCCGGCCGCCTTCACCTCCGCCGACCAGCGCACCACCTCGCTCTTGACGAAGGCGCCGAACTCGGCGGGCGTCAGCGGCGCCACCATCACGCCGACATCGGCGAGCTTCTTCCTGGTCTCCGGCATCGCGAGGTACTTCGCGCACTCGGCGTAGATCTTGTTGACCACCGGTTCCGGCGTGCCGGCGGGCGCGAACAGCCCGTACCAGATCGTGGCCTCGAAGCCCGGCATCGCTTCGGAAAGCGCGGGCAGGCCGGGCGTAAGCTCGTTGCGGGCGGCTGATGTCACGGCGATCCCGCGCAAGGTGCCGCCCTGCATCTGCGGGATCGCGACCGAGAAATCGCCGAAGGTCAGGTCGATCACCCCCGCCATCACGTCGGTCATCGCCTGCGGCACGCCGCGGTAGGAGGCCGCGATCAGCGACAGGCCGCCACGCGATTGCAGCTGCGCGATCGAGATCTGCGACGCGCCGGAGCCGTAGCCTGCGGTCAGATTGGGATTGGCCTTGGCGTAGCTTAGGAACTGCGGCAGGTCCTTGGCCGCGAGCTTCGGGTTGACCAGCAGCACCATTGCCGTGGTGGTGGTGCGGATGACCGGCGCAAAATCCTTCACCGGGTCGTAGGGCAGGCTCTTCAGCGTCGCGACATTGCTGGCATGGGTGGTGTTGGTGCCCATCAGCAGCGTGTAGCCGTCGGGCGCGCTGCGGGCGACTTCCTGGGCGCCGATGCTGCCGAGCGCGCCGGCGCGATTCTCGATCAGCACGGTCTGGCCGAACGCGTCCTGCAGATGCTGGCCGACCAGGCGGGCGACATTGTCGGGGCCGGCGCGGCCGGGAAGGGCACGATGATCTTGAGCGGCCGTTGCGGGAAATCGTCCGCGGCGTGCGTCGGGAAGGCCGAAAGCGCGCAAAGGAGCAGGACGGCAAGCAGCCCCAGCCGTGACGTCATCCCGATCCCCTCCCTGTTCGTTTTGATAAATTTATACGGACAAATACGTCGGGAATGCAAGCTCGAGGCCTATCCAAATATTGAGGCGTGCCATATTTATCCGTATAAATAGCCCATATCGGGGAGCCAGACGACGATGGTGGACATCAGCGATCTCCATGCGCGCGGGCTGCGCCGGCGCCAGAAGATGTTCGGCGAGGGCGATGTCGCCAAGCGGATGGCGGCCGCGGGCGATTTTGGCACGCCGCTGCAAAACATCATCAACGCCTACGTCTATGGCGACGTCTGGGAACGCAGCGGGCTGTCCGACCAGATCCGCAGCCTCGTGATGCTGGGCATCACCGCCGCGAGCAGCAAGCCCGCCGAGTTCCGCGTTCATGCCAAGGGCGCGCTGGCCAATGGCTGCACCGCCGCCCAGGTGCAGGACGTGCTGCTGCTGGTCGCGATGTATTGCGGCATTCCGGCCGCGATCGAGACCAGCAAGATCGCAGCCGAGGTGTTCGGCGAGGCGCCGCTTGAGGGATAGGGCACGGGCCTGCGGCGTGATAGGCAAATTGCCGACTGCGACCGGCAACAGGATCCGCCCATGCCTGCCTTCCCGATGTCCGCCTTCCCGACTTCGACCACCGTGCTCGATTCCATGCTGTTTCGCGATGCCTTCGGCACAAGCGAGATGCGCGAGGTGTTTTCCGACCTGCGGCTGATCGCGCGCTATGCCGAGGTCGAAGTCGCGCTGGCGAAGGCCGAAGCGCGCTGCGGCGTCATCCCGGTACAAGCCGCGGAAGAGATCGCTGGGCGAACCGATGTCGCCGCGTTCGATTTCGACCTGCTGCGGCAGGAGACCGACGTGGTCGGCTACCCGATCCTGCCGCTGGTGCATCAGATGGCGAAGCAGTGCGGCGAGGCCGGCCGCTACGTCCATTGGGGCGCCACGACGCAGGACATCATGGATACCGCCGTGGTGCTGCAGCTGCGCGACGGTCTCAAGATCATCGAGGGCGACATCGCCGCATTGCGCGGCATCCTGACCGATCTCTCGAAAAAATACCGCGACACGCCGATGGCTGGCCGCACCCATCTGCAGCAGGCTCTGCCGGTGACCTTCGGCTACAAGACCGCGATCTGGCTCGCCGCCTTCGATCGCCATGCCGCGCGGCTGGCGGAGCTGAAGCCGCGGGTGCTGGTCGGCCAGTTCGCCGGTGCCGCCGGCACGCTGGCCTCGCTGGGCGACAGGGGTTTCGACGTCCAGCAGGCGCTGTGCGAGGAACTCGGCCTCGGCGTTCCCGTCTCCACCTGGCACGTCGCGCGCGACGCTCTGGCGGAGGCGGTGAACTTCCTCGCGCTGGTCACGGGCACGCTCGGCAAGATCGCGCTCGACATCATGATCATGGCGTCGACCGAGTTCGCCGAGGTCTATGAGCCGTTCGTGAAGGGACGCGGCGCGTCCTCGACCATGCCGCAGAAGCGCAATCCGATCTCGTCGGAGCTGATGCTCGCTGCCGCCAAGGCGGTGCGCCAGCATGCCGGCCTGATGCTCGATGCGATGGTGCAGGATTTCGAACGCGCCACCGGCCCGTGGCACGCCGAGTGGATGGCGATCCCGGAAAGTTTCGTGCTCAGCGCAGGCGCGCTGCACCAGGCCAGATTCGCGCTCGGCGGCCTGATCGTCGACGAGAAGCGGATGGCCGACAATCTCGACATCAGCCGCGGCCTGATCGTCGCCGAAGCCGTGATGATGGGTCTCGCACCCGCGATCGGCCGGCAGGAGGCGCATGACGTGGTCTACGACGCCTGCCGCGCCGCCAACGACAAGGGCCTGACGCTGGCGGAGGTGCTGGCGGCGGATCAGCGCGTCGCGAGCCGGATCGACCGGGCGACAATCGACCGCCTCACCGCACCGAAAAACTACCTCGGCCTCGCGCCCGAGATGGTCGACCGGGTCCTGGCCTCGGCGAAGCGGTAAAATTCGCGGCAATCGCTCGCCGTCGCGTGATCGGCTGCGGCGGGCAGGAACCTTGCGAATGCGGATCGAATTGGACTACGAATCCTTGAAAATCCCTCAAACGACACGGCCGGACGCTTCATGACCGCACATCAACGCAACCTTTCCGCCTCGATCGATCCCGTGAAGCTCGATCGGCTCGCCGAAGTCGCAATCAAGGTCGGCCTGCAGCTGCAGCCGGGGCAGGATCTCTTGCTGACGGCGCCCGCGGCCGCGATGCCGCTGGTGCGGCGCGTCGTCGAGCATGCCTACAAGGCCGGCGCGGGTCTCGTGACCCCGTTCTTCTCGGACGAGGAGCTCACGCTGGCGCGCTACCGCTACGGCAACGATGCGAGCTTCGATCGTGCCGCGGGCTGGCTCTACGAGGGCATGGCGAAGGCGTTCGGCGCCAACACTGCGCGGCTTGCGATCGTCGGCGACAATCCGATGCTGCTGTCGGGCGAAGACCCGACCAAGGTGGCGCGCGCCAGCAAGGCCAATTCGATCGCCTACCAGCCGGCGCTGGAGAAGATCGTCAATTTCGACACCAACTGGAACATCATCGCCTATCCGAGCACGTCCTGGGCCAAGCAGGTATTCCCTGACGATGCCGAGGACGTCGCGGTGGCCAAGCTCGCGGATGCGATCTTCTCTGCCTCCCGTGTCGATCAGGACGGCGCCGTCGCCAATTGGGAGCAGCACAATGCGAGACTCCGCGAGCGCACCGAATGGTTGAACGGCCAGCGCTTCCACGCGCTGAAATATTCCGGCCCCGGAATGGATCTCACCATCGGGCTTGCCGACGGCCATGAATGGGAAGGCGGCGCCTCGACCGCGAAGAACGGCATTGTCTGCAATGCCAACATTCCGACCGAGGAAGTCTTCACCACGCCGCACTGCCGCCGCGTCAGCGGTCACGTCATCAGCTCCAAGCCGCTGTCCTATCAGGGCACGTTGATCGACAATATCGCGGTGAGGTTCGAGGAAGGCCGCATCGTCGAGGCCAAGGCTCGCGCGGTGAGGAAGTCTTGAAGAAGGTGCTCGATACCGACGAGGGCGCGCGCCGCCTCGGCGAGGTCGCGCTGGTGCCGCATTCCTCGCCGATCTCGAAGAGCGGCTTGCTGTTCTTCAACACGCTGTTCGACGAGAACGCCGCCTCGCATATCGCGCTCGGCCAGTGCTACTCGAAATGCTTCGTCAATGGCGACAAGCTGACGGCGCAGCAGATCGCCGAGCAGGGCGGCAACAAGAGCCTGATCCACATCGACTGGATGATCGGCTCCGCCCACACCGACATCGACGGCATCCACGCCGACGGCCGCAGCGTGCCGGTGTTCCGCAAGGGCGAGTGGGCTTAACGGCCTCACTAGCCCGTCCTCCGAGGCCTGGTTCCGTCATCCTGAGGTGCGCGCTCTTGCGCGCCTCGAAGGATGCACGGCCCGGATGTTGCTGTGGGCTAGGAGGGAGCCCGGCCGTTCGCCCTTCGAGGCTCGCTCTGCTCGCACCTCCAGCGACAAAGGCGAAGCCTTTGCGCGGGGGTGACGGGGCTAGGTTCTGGTTACCGGGCGAATGCTGCAGGTGAGCTAACGAAACCGCCGCTCCCGCGCGGCGATCAGCTCGCCTCGCGTGGCGCTGAAGCGGCAGGTCTCGTGCTGCGGCCGGAAGCCGAGCCGACGGTAGATCTTCAGCGCGGGGGCGTTGCGGCTCGAGACGTTGAGCCAGCAGGGATGCTCGACCGACACGTCGTGCGCGCTGAGCACGCGGTAGACCAGGAGCTGGCCGAGCCCGCGTCCCTGCCGCGCCGGATCGACCGCGACCGACTCGATCCACATCGAGTTCCGCTCCGGCTCGGTCAGGCAGAAGCCTGACATCTGTCCGTCTTCCGACGCGATCCAGACTTCGGTCTCGGTCAGCACCTGCGCCATCTCCTCCCGCGAGTACAGGCGGAAGGCGGCGTCCGAGGCATAGGCGGCATTGTGGATGCGAGCGACCTCGGCCGCGCAGGCGGTCACGTCTGAGACCTGCTCGATGGTGGCGCGGGCGGCCGCGAGGGTGCGCGCCGGCTGCAACGGCTCGACGCACTTCATCCCGATCTCGGATTCGACATGAACAAAGCCGAAGGCGCCACGAACGCCATTCCCGCCGGCCAGTCGCTGCTCACCAGCGTCTGCACGGTGAGATTTGCGTCCGTGTCGATCGCAAGCACGTCGTCGAACAGCGCGAGACCAATCCGGCGGCGCCGCATCTCGGGCGTCACGACGATCTTGAGGAACCGGGAATGATGCGCGCCCTGGTCACGCGACGAGGACTCCGCGAGGCCGACCAGCCGGCCGTCCCGCTCGGCAATACGGAAGTCGCGGCCTCCACGGTTCTGCGGCAGCTTCAGGAACTGGTCCCATTGCGGCAGCGTGACAGGGCCTAGCCGCGGCTCCACCGCAGCAGCCTTTGCGTAAAGTTCGACCACCGCTTCTGCATCAGCTTCTCGAAGCGGCCGGATGGTGATGCCGTCATCCATGAGTCGGAAGCTTACCCGATATCGAGCCGATAGACATCCTTTGCCGTCTTCAAGAACAACGCCGTCTTCTCGGCTTCGCTATATTGTGATGCAAGCCGTTTAAAGGTGTTGAAGATCACCTGATAGCTGCACTGTCCCTTGTCAGGTGGGAAGTTGCTTTCGAACATGCAACGGTTCGGCCCGAACGCCTCTATGCAGGTCTCCACATAAGGCCGCCAGGCGGCGGCGAGTTCCTCCGACGAGGGCGGCCTCGGGCGCAGGTGGAAGTCATAGCCGAGCAGGCACATCGCCAGCCCGCCGAGCTTGACCACGACGTTCGGGCATTGGGCGATCTCCTGGATCGACGCCTTCCAGACCGGAAAGGTCTCCTCGCGCCTGCCGGCGAAGCGGCCGGTGCCGACCGGGCCGCCACAATGGTCGAGCACGATTTTGGTGTCGGGAAAGGCGCGGGCGAGATCGGTGAGCTCGCCGATCTGCGGGTGGAACAGCCAGGCATCGAAGCTGAGGCCGAGCGGCGCCAGGCAGGCGAACCCCCTACGAAAGGTGGGGTCGAGCAGGATGCCCTTCGGCCGATTGGCATACATGTGGGCGACGTTGGGGTCCTCGTCCCAGGCCGAGGAGTGGCGGATGCCGCGGAACCGGCCGTTGCCGGCCACAATCTCCGCCTCCAGCACCGCCTTGGCCTGGTCGCCGATCAGAAGGTTAACGTGGCTGACGATGCCGGCGCAGATCGCCGTCTTGCCATAGCCGCCGCTCGCCGCCATCGCGGCGACGCCGTTGGCGAACTCGACCTCGCCGACCGGGCGGAACGCCTCCGGGCCGTCGGCGCGATACATCGACCGGCAATCGACATAGACGGTCGCCACGATGTTGTGGCCGGAGGCGATGTCGTCGCGCATCTCCTCGATCAGATAGCGCAGGCCGCCGCGGTCCCAGAGGTGATGATGCGGATCGACGATCGGCCTGTCAGGATCGATAATCGCCTCGGTGTATTGGGCGAGCCAGTCTTCGCGCGGATTGGCATAGAGCCCGCTGGCTGAGGCGGGCAGAGTGCTGGCCATGGATTTTCACTCCCGTTTGGTTTTGCTTCTTGTTGAACAGAGATATTACACGCCGTCGAGGATGATCACCGTCGGCGTCGCCGGCAGCGTGTCGCGCGAAATCCTTAAGGTGCGCTCGCCGCCGCGGCGGTCGATCTCGAACTGCTGGCCGATCAGGCGCATGAACTCGTCGAGCGGGGTCGCGAAACGGTGCATCGGCAGCACCACCGAGGCGCGCAAGCGTTTGGTGATCTCGGAGATGCCGTCGAGCGACATCGTATAGGTACCGTCGATCGGCACCATCACGATGTCGAGCCGGCCGATCGCGGCGAACTGACTGTCGTCGAGCTTGACGTGGAGGTGGCCGAGATGGCCGATGCAGAGGCCGGCGACCTCGAAGATGAAGATCGAATTGCCGTCCTTGATCATCTCGCCGCCGGAGTCCTCGCCCCAGTAGCGGCGGATATCCGTGGTGACGTTGCGGATATAGACGTCGCCGATCCGCTCCGCGTAATGCGCGGCCTGGCCGTTCTCGCCCCAGCCATGCAGCACGTGGGCAATTTTCGGGTCGGGAAACAGCGTGTAATGCGTCGCGTGGGCCCGGTTCATCGTTGCGACGTCGGGCAATCGCCCGGTCTGATAGACGCCGTTGTAGTCGGTCGCGATCCGGATGCCGCCGGGCGTGTCGATATAATAAGTCGAGTGGCCGGCATAGGTGATCGCGACCTCGTCCGCTTTGGCCGCGACGCGCCGGTAACTCACTGGGGTGGCGCGCGGCGGCGCATTGGCCATCGCCAGGCATTCGCTGCGCTGGGCGTCCTGCCCGACCGCGTGACTGGTCAGCGTTCCCAGCAAGACGAGCGCGGCGAGCAATCTCAGCATGAGCTGTTCCGTCAGCGGCGATATCCGCCGGCGTCAGACTAGCGCGCAATCGGCTTGCCGTCATGATGAAGCCGGCGCATCGCTCCACGGCGCTGGCTGCAATACGATCCGGGCGATTATTCACGTGGCAAGCGCTATCATGCCGCGCAGATCACAGCGATCAGGGAGTTCTGCGTGACCGACAATACCTCTGTGCCGCGCGCATCATCGACCAAACGGCTCGAGCCGTTGCGCCATGTCGACGCAGGCGTGCTCGACATCGCCTATTACGAGGCAGGCCCGGCCGACGGTCCGGCCGTGCTGCTGATGCACGGCTTCCCCTACGACATCCACGCCTATGTGGACGTCGCGCCCAAGCTGGCGGCGCAGGGCTGCCGGGTCATCGTGCCCTATCTGCGCGGCTACGGGCCAACGGTCTTCCGCGACAAGGCGACGCCGCGTTCGGGCGAGCAGGCGGCGATCGCAGCCGACATGATGGCGCTGATGGATGCGCTCGGCATCAAGCGCGCGGCCTTCGCCGGCTATGATTGGGGCGGCCGAGCCGCGTCGATCGGCGCGGCGCTGTGGCCGGAACGGTGCATCGGACTGGTCTGCACCAACGGCTACATGATCCAGGACATCGCGCATGCCATGGTGCCGGCACGGCCGGAGCACGAGGTGCCGCTCTGGTATCAGTACTATTTCCAGCTCGAGCGCGGCCGCGCGGGGCTTGCCGCCGACCGGCGCGGCATCGCGCGGATCCTGTGGTCGCAATGGTCACCAAGCTGGGCATTCGACGATGCCTGCTTCGACCGCACCGCCGTCGCATTCGACAATCCCGATTATGTCGACGTGGTGATCCACAGTTATCGCCATCGCTACGGCGTCGTCGAAGGGGACCCGCAATACGCGGACATACAGCGGCGGCTCGACGCATTGCCGGTGATTGCGGTCCCCACCATCACGCTCGATGGCGCCGATGACGGGGTGACGGCGGCCACCGACGGCAGTGCCAGCGCAGCCAGATACACGGCCCGCCGCGCCTATCGCGTGATCCCGCGCGCCGGCCACAACCTGCCGCAGGAGCAGCCGGAGGCCTTTGCCGCGGCGGTGATGGAGGTGATGAAGGCGTAACGCGCTGTCAGGCCTGGCGTGTCAGACTTGGCGTTTCAGACTTGGCGTTTCAGGCTTGGCGCGGGCTGATCTTCCAGGCGATGGCGAGCGTGAGCAGCGTCAGAATCCCGCTGACCAGCGCGGCCACCGGGATCGTCAGCGCCAATGCCGCGGTTGCGGCCCAGCCGATCGAGGAGAAGGCTTCCGCGAAGGTCGCGATGCGGGAGGAGGTCTGGCGCCGGCGGAACTGGCTGCGCTTGGCCTGCGCACGGAACCAGAGCTGGACCGCGGCGGCGGATGCGGTCGCGATGATGATCGCGATCGCCGTGACCGCGGCCTGCTGCGGCGAGGCGAATGTGAGTGCCACCACCAGCGGCGCGAAGACGGTGGCGATGGCAATCAGCACGACTTCGATCTTGGCACGGGTCACGCGCGACGGCGGCAGCGGTGCGGTCGCGACCAGATCGGGCGCGTCCTCGCCCGAGATGGTAAGCCACGCGAGCCCGCCGGCGAGCTGACCCGCGGCCATGACGATGACAGGCGTAATCAGCACGATCGCGGTCGACGTGCCGGAGAAGCTTCGCCACAGCATCAGCGCCGGCGGCAGCAGATAGAGCATCTGCATCAGGCTCTGCGACAGCAGCCACGGATCGCGGCGCAGCAGCAGGAATTCCTTGCGGCGCAAGGCCTGCTGCCGCGAGCCGGACCGGAATGCGCGGGCCCGTCCCTGCGTGACCGCGGCCGGATTGGCGGCAACGCTTGCAACCGTGTCGGCAAATCGCGGCGCGAGCACCGCCATCACGACGCCGAGCAGCACGAGGCTTGCTGCGAGCAGCAGCAGCATGATCTCGAGATCGCCGAGCGATGCGCGCGCCGGCCACCAGACCAGGCTGTCGGGCGCGGGAGCAATTCGGGCCGCGGTATCGGAGGTCAGAAACGCAAAGCGCGACAGCGTGCCGTAGGACAGCACGGCGACGACCTGCAGGGCGATCACGAAGCCGGCGCCGATAACGGCGGAGACGATCTGCGCCACCAGCCGCGTCCGGCTCGGCCCGATCACGCGAAACAGGAACGCGGTGACGGCGATCGCCGCGGCTGCCGCCGACAGCCCGATCGCCAGCACGACGCCGAAACCGGCGAGCCAGCGCGGGCCGCCGAGATACACCAGCACGTCGATGAACGGCGTCGAAAGCAAGAGCGCCATGCTGCTCACCGTCAGCGCGATCGCGGCGATCCGGATCGAGAAGATGTTGGTGAGCTTGGCCGGCGAGGACATGATCAAATCGAGATCGGCGCGGGCATAGAACACCCGCGTCACCGACTCGATCGCCTGCGAGAGCATCAACGCCCAGGACAGGAAGATCGTCGCGGTCAGCACGATCAGCGAGGATGGATCGAGCGGAAATCTGAGGTCGACATAGCGGGCGACCACGGCATAGGCCGGCAGATGCAGGATCGCCGCGAAGACCAGCAGGCCGATGACGGCACGATTGCGACGGCGCCGGCCGCCGGTCATCATCGCCAGCCATTCCCGCCAGGCCAGGCGGAATTCGTGGCGCGCGAACCAGGTGAGATGGGCGGTCGAGCTCACGCGGCCGCCGCTTCGGTGTCGACCAGCGCGATGAACATGTCCTCGAGGGTGGTGTCGTTGCGGCCGTTCTGCTCGCGCAGCTCGGCCAGCGTGCCCTCGGCGATCAGCCTGCCGGACGCGATCACGCCGATCCGGTCGGCCATGCGCTCGGCGACTTCGAGAATATGGGTGGTCATGATCACGGTGCAGCCGGTGCGGACGCGCTCCTGCAACAGCCCCTTGACGTGACGCGCCGACAGCGCGTCGAGGCCGGTCAGCGGTTCGTCGAGAATGATCAGGCGCGGATCGTGCACCAGCGCGCCGGCGAGCGCCACCTTCTGGCGCATGCCCTTGGAGAAGCCCTCGCAACGTTCGTTGAGATGCGGCTCGAGCCCGAGCGAGATCAGGAGATTGCGTGCCGACTTCTCCGATGTGCGGGGATCGATGCCCCACAGGCCGGCGACGAATTCGAGATATTCCAGCGGCGTCAGCTTGTCGTAGATCATCGGCTCGTCGGACACCCAGGCCATGATCTGCTTGGCGGCGACCGGGTCGGCCAGCGCATCGATGCCGAGGATCGACACCGAGCCGGCATCGGGCCGCAATAGCCCGGCCACCATGCGCAGCGTCGTGGTCTTGCCGGCGCCGTTCGGACCGAGCAGCGCATAGAACTCGCCGACCCGGATGGTGAGATCGAGCGCGTCGACCGCCGGGCGGTCAAAACGCTTGGTTAATCCTCGCAGGGCGAGTGCGTACAGTTGCGATGTCATGACGTGGTGGCGATCCGGGAGTTCGCTCGTCGGTTGCGGGACCTTGGACAAAAACCGTTTCGGTGCAGTGAATCGCACGGGGCAAATCGAACGCGATATCCGTATTAGTCCGTGCTGCGGCATATCTCCGTAAATGTGATGATACAGCCGGATCAGCGGTTTGTTGACAGGGATCGGGCGTTTTGGCTCAATCCGGACGGACATAGGCGGCTTTCAGCGCATCCGACACAAGGGCGTGAAGGCGGGATGCGACGAGCGATCGACAAGAATCGCCGGGCATCGGGGAGGGAACGATGCTGGACTTCGTTCAGCAGCTCGTCAGCGGCATCGCGCTCGGCTGCGTTTACGGCCTGATCGCGCTCGGCTTCGTGCTGGTCTACAAGGCAACCGAGGTCGTCAATTTCGCGCAAGGCGATTTGATGATGCTGGGCGGCTTTTTCGCCTTCACATTCATTGGCATGCTCGGGCTGAATTACTGGGTCGGCTTCGCCGGCGCGGTGATCTGCATGGCGCTGTTCGGCATGCTGGCCGAGCGGGTCGTGGTGCGGCCGATCCTCGGCTATCCGCAGTTCTCCATCATCATGGCGACGATCGGGCTCGGCTATTTCCTGCGCTCGGTGGCCGGCATGATCTGGGGCACCGACGACTTCAAGATCGAGACGCCGTTCAGCCAGGGCGTGCTGCGGATCGGCAGCCTGGTGCTGGCCTATGACAAATTGTCGGTGATCGCGGCGACCATCATCCTGTGCGCGCTGCTCTATCTGTTCTTCAACCGCACCACGCTCGGCACCGCGATGCGCGCCAGCTCCGAGAACATGCTGGCTGCCTATTACATGGGCATTCCGGTCAAGCGCGTGGTCTCGATCGTCTGGGCGATCTCGGCGGCGGTGGCGACCTGCGCCGGCGTGCTGCTGGCGCCGATCACCTTCATCCACTCCAACGTCGGCCTGGTGCTGGGGCTGAAGGCGTTTCCGGCCGCCGTGCTCGGCGGCTTCGGCTCGATCCCCGGCGCGGTGGTCGGCGGCGTCTTGATCGGCGTGATCGAGAGCATGGCCGGCTTCTATCTGCCGCAGGGATGGAAGGACGTCGCGCCCTACATCGTGCTGCTCGCGGTGCTGCTGCTCAAGCCCGAGGGCCTGTTCGGCCTTCACGTACGTAAAAAGGTCTGAGGAGCGACATATGCGGTTTCTCTTCAAGACCGACTATGAAGACGACATCAGGCTGTTCCCGCATTCCGGCTACGTCTATTCCTACGGCTTGCTGCTCGCGGTGCTGCTGATCGCGCCCTACGTGCTGTCAAGCTACCTGATGAGCCAGCTCGTCTTCGTCTGCATCTATGCGACCGTCGGCGTCGGGCTGATGATCCTGACCGGCTTCACCGGACAGGCCTCGCTCGGCCATGCCGCGTTTCTGGCGATCGGCGCCTATACCGCGGCCTATCTGCAGCAGTTCAACGTGCCGTTTCCGGTCTACTTCCTCGCCGCGGGACTGCTGACCGGCGTGGTCGGCGCGCTGGTCGGATTTCCGGCGCTGCGGCTGCAGGGCATCTATCTCGTGATCGCGACGATCTCGTTTGCCTTCATCGTCGAGGAGATCATGGCGCGCTGGGAGAGCGTGACCAATGGCAATGAGGGCATGCGGGTCAAGGCCATGCAACTGCTCGGCACCACGGTGTCCCGCGACGGCCCGACGTTCTATTATCTCTGTCTTGCGGTGCTGGTGCTGACCATCGTCGGCACGCTCAACCTGCTGCGCTCGCCGACCGGGCGCGCCTTTGTCGCGATCCGCGACAGCGAGACCGCGGCGCGCAGCATGGGCATCAATGTCGCGCTCTACAAGGTGAAGTCGTTCGCGATCTCGGCTGGTATCACCGGCTTTGCCGGCGTGCTGTTCGCCCACAAGCTTTCCTTCATCTCGCCCGAGATGTTCACGCTGCAGCTCTCGATCGAGTTCATCATCGTGATCCTGATCGGCGGCACGTTCAGCCTGCACGGCGCGGTGCTGGGCGCGATCTTCCTGGTCATGATAGATCCGTTCCTGACCTATCTGAAGGACGACATGCCCGGCGTGATCGCAGGCGCCGCGGCCACGCTTGGCGCCGGCAGCGAACGCGCCGGCCATATCCAGGATGCGGTCGCGGCGTTTGCCTCCGCCAACGGCCTGAAGGGCGCGATCTACGGTGTCATCATCGTGGTGTTCGTGCTCTTCGAACCTCTGGGACTCTATGGCCGCTGGCTCAAGATCAAGCTCTTCTTCCAGCTGTTCCCGCTGTACAAGCGCGCGACCTTCAAGCGGCAGAAGATCTATGTGAAATCGGAGCGGAACAGATGAGCTATTTCCGCGCCGAGAACCTGTCGCTGCATTTCGGTGGCCTCAAGGCGGTCGATGCCGTCAGCTTCGCGGTCGAGAAGGGCGAGATCCTCTCGATCATCGGGCCGAACGGCGCCGGCAAGAGCTCGATCTTCAACCTGATCTCGCGGATCTATCCGCCGACCTCGGGCAAGATCTTCTTCGAGGATCAGGACATCACCCAGCAGCCGGCCTACGATATCGCCAAGCTCGGCATTGCGCGCACCTTCCAGAACATCGAGCTGTTCGAGAATGCGACCGTGCTGAGCAATCTCTTGGTCGGGCGGCATCGTCATTCCACCACCCGGCTCTGGCAGGAGCTGCTGTTCCTGCCGAGCGTGCGCGCCGGCGAGAAGGCGCATCGCCGCCGGGTCGAGCAGGTGATCGAATTCCTCGATCTCGAGCCCTACCGCGACAAGCTGATCTCGGGCCTGCCTTACGGCGTGCGCAAGGTGATCGAGCTGGCGCGCGCGCTGTGCTCGGAGCCGAAGCTGATCCTGCTCGACGAGCCGTCGTCCGGCCTCAATGTCGAGGAGACCGACGACATGTCGTTCTGGATCCGCGACATGAAGAGCGAGCTCGGCATTACGGTCCTGATGGTCGAGCACGACATGACGCTGGTCAACCGCGTCTCCGACCGCGTGATTGCGCTGAACTACGGCCGCGTGCTGGCGATGGGCTCGCCGTCCGAGGTGCAGCACCATCCCGACGTCGTCGCAGCGTATCTCGGCGCATGAGGATGATGCCATGAGCACATCGGACATCATCCTCAAGCTCTCCAACATCGAGAGCTATTACGGGCCGATCATGGCGATCCGCGGCATCAGCCTCGAGGTGCCGCGCGGCCAGATCGTGACGCTGCTCGGCGCCAACGGTGCCGGCAAGACCACGGTGCTGAAGACGATCTCCGGCATCCTCGATCCGCAGAAGGGCTCGATCGAATTTTTGGGCAAGCCGATCCAGCGCATGGAGGCCGACCGGATCGTGCGGCTCGGCCTCAGCCATGTGCCGGAGGGACGCGAGGTGTTTCCGTTCCTGTCGGTGCGCGAGAACCTGATGATGGGCGCCTATCTGCGCAAGGACCGCGACGGTGTGGCGCAGGACCTCGAACGCGTCTACGGCTATTTTCCCCGGCTGAAGGAGCGGCTCGGCCAGCCGGCCGGACAGCTTTCGGGCGGCGAGCAGCAGATGCTGGCGATCGGGCGCGCGCTGATGAACCGGCCGACGCTGCTGCTGCTGGACGAGCCGTCGCTTGGGCTGTCGCCGATCCTGGTGAAGGAGATCTTCACCATCATCCGCCGCGTCAATGAGGAGCAGGGCATGTCGATCCTGCTGGTCGAGCAGAATGCCAAGATCGCGCTGGAGACGGCGCATTACGGCTATGTGCTGGAGATCGGCCGCGTCGTCATGAACGACACCTGTGAGCGGCTGCTCAATTCACCCGATATCCAGGAGTTCTATCTCGGCGCCAAGGAAGCCGGCGCGCGGGGTGAGCGGCGCTGGAAGAAGAAGAAGACGTGGCGTTAGGGACGACTTGGCGCTGGGAAGATCTGGCGCTGAGAGGATTTGGCGCTGACTAAAGTTGGTTTGGCACTGAGGCCGGGTTGGAGCTAGATTTCGGGCCTGTTTCGCCAGCAAGACCGGCACCCAAGCCGGCGCGAAGCAGGCGGCAGAGGAGGGAGCGCGCATGGCAGGACCAGCGGTGCTGACGGTCGCCGACACGATCGCGAGGAGCTTTCTGCTCGCGGTGCAAACGCGTGGCGACAGGCCCGCGATCCGCGAGAAGAAGTTCGGCATCTGGCAACCGACCAGCTGGCGCGAATGGCTGCAGATCTCCAAGGACATCGCCTTCGCCCTGCATGCGACCGGCTTCCGCCCCGGCGACGTCGCTCGATCATCGCCAACGCGGTGCCGGAATGGGTCTACGCCGACATGGGCATCCTGTGCGCCGGTGGCGTGTCCTCCGGCATCTATCCGACCGATTCGGCGGCGCAGGTCGAATACCTCGTCAATGATTCCCGCACCCGGGTGATCTTCGTCGAGGACGAGGAGCAGCTCGACAAGGTGCTGACCTGCCGGTCGCGCTGTCCGACCTTGGAAAAGGTCGTCGTGTTCGACATGGAGGGCCTTTCCGGCTTCTCCGATCCGATGGTGCTGTCGCTCGCCGAGTTCACGGCGCTCGGCCGCAATCATGTGCAGGGCAACGACGCCCTGTGGGATGAAATGACCGGCAGCCGCACCGCCTCCGATCTCGCGATCCTGGTCTATACGTCGGGCACCACGGGCCCGCCCAAGGGCGCAATGCACTCCAACCGCAGCGTGACGCACCAGATGCGCCACGCCAACGATCTCTACCCCTCGACCGACAGCGAGGAGCGGCTGGTGTTCCTGCCGCTCTGCCATGTCGCCGAGCGGGTCGGCGGCTATTACATCTCGCTCGCGCTCGGCTCGGTGATGAATTTCGCCGAGAGCCCGGAGACGGTGCCGGACAATCTGCGCGAGGTGCAGCCGACCGCGTTCCTCGCGGTGCCCAGGATCTGGGAGAAGTTCTATTCCGGCATCACCATCGCGCTGAAGGACGCGACCCCGTTTCAGAACTGGATGTATGCCCGCGCGCTCGCGATCGGCAACCGGATGACCGAGTGCCGGCTGGAGGGCGAGACGCCGCCGCTGTCGCTGCGGCTCGCCAACCACGCGGCCTACTGGCTGGTGTTCCGCAACATCCGCCGCATGCTCGGGCTCGACCGTTGCCGGATCGCACTGACCGGCGCGGCGCCGATCTCGCCGGATCTGATCCGCTGGTATCTCGCGCTCGGCATCGACATGCGCGAGGTCTACGGCCAGACCGAGAATTGCGGCGTCGCGACCATGATGCCGGCGGACCGCATCAAGCTCGGCTCGGTGGGCAAGGCAGCGCCCTGGGGCGAGGTGATGATCTGTCCGAAGGGCGAGATCCTGATCAAGGGCGACTTCCTCTTCATGGGCTATCTCAACCAGCCGGAGAAGACCGCCGAGACGATCGACGCGAAGGGCTGGCTGCACACCGGCGATGTCGGTGCGATCGACAATGAAGGCTATGTCAAGATCACCGACCGGATGAAGGACATCATCATCACCTCAGGCGGCAAGAACATCACGCCGTCCGAGATCGAGAACCAGCTCAAATTCTCGCCCTACGTTTCCGACGCGGTCGTGATCGGCGACAAGCGGCCCTACCTCACCTGCCTGATCATGATCGATCAGGAGAACGTCGAGAAATACGCCCAGGACCAGGACATCCCCTTCACGAACTATGCGAGCCTGTGCCGCGCCCGCGAGATCCAGGACCTGATCCACCGCGAGGTCGAGGCGGTCAACGCCAAGTTCGCGCGCGTCGAAACCATCAAGAAATTCTACCTGATCGAGCGCCAGCTCACGCCCGAGGACGAGGAGCTGACGCCGACCATGAAGCTGAAGCGCAGTTTCGTGAACAAGCGCTACGCGGCCGAGATCGACGCCATGTATGGCGAGCGGGCTGTCGCATAGAGCATGATCCGGAAAAGTGTGAAGCGGTTTTCCGGATAGATCATGCTCAAGAAAAGAGAAAATTGGCGAAGGAGCGAGCAGGCCCGACCCTTCGCTCAACATGGGCCATTGTTAAGGAGGAGACTGCAATGTCGAAATCGCTGAAGGCGCTGGGCCTTGCGGTGAGCGCGCTGGCGCTGACCTGTCTGCCGGCCGCAGCCCAGACCAAGGTCACCAATGAAGGCATCTCGCCGACCGAGATCGTGATCGGAACGCATCAGGATTTGTCCGGCCCGATCAAGGTCTGGGGCGTTCCGGTGTCGAACGGCATGAAGATGGCGGTTGAGGAGATCAACGCCAGCGGCGGCATCAACGGCCGCAAGATCAAGATGATCCTGGAGGACAATGGCTACGACCCGAAGAAGGCCGTGCTGGCCTCGCAGAAGATGGTCGAGCGCGACAAGGTCTTCGCGATGATCGGCCCGATGGGCTCGCCGACCGTGCTCGCTGCGCAGGACATCCTGTTCGACGCCGGCGTGCTGCAGCTGTTCCCGCTGACCGCCGCCGAATTCACCTTCAAGTTCGATCCCGCCAAGCCGCAGGAGCGGTTGAAGTTCAACAACCTGTTGCCCTATGTCGAGAGCACGCGCGCCGCGCTCAAATACATGATGGACTGGAAGAACTTCAAGAAGCCCTGCATCATGCACCAGGACGACGAGTACGGTAAGAACGTGCTCGATGGCTTCAATCAGCAGCTCGCCGCGATGAAGGTGCAGCCCGCCTCGATCACGAGCTACAAGCGCGGCGCCTCCGATTTCTCGGCGCAGGTCGCCAAGATGAAGGCCGACGGCTGCGATCTCGTCGTGCTCGGCACCGTGATCCGCGAGACCATCGGCGCCATGAACGAAGCCCGAAAGCTCGGCTGGGATGTGACCTTCCTCGGCGCCACACCGACCAACGTGCTTGAAGTGCCAGCGCTCGGCAAGGAAGCCGTCGAGGGCCTCTACGCAGCGTCAGGCTTCGAGATTCCCTACGAGGACACGGCCAAGGGCAAGGTGAAGGACTGGCTGGTCAACTACAAGAAGATGTTCAACTCTGACGCTAACACCCAGGCGATCATCGGCTACAATGCGGTGATGACGTTTGCCTTCTACGCCCAGAAGGCGGGCAAGGATCTCACCGGCCAGAAGATGCTCGATGCGCTGGAGTCAGGCGACAAGTTCCTCGATATCTTCAGTTCGCCCCCGACCAAGTTCTCCAAGACGGATCATCTCGCCAACACCATCACCCAGGTGCAGCAGGTCAAGGGCGGCCGCTGGGTTCTGGTGAAGGACAATCTGATGTTCTGAGCCGTCGATGGAGACTTAGCCACCGTCATTGCGAGCGCAGCGAAGCAATCCATAGTCCCACAAGCGGAAGCATGGATTGCTTCGTCGCTTCGCTCCCTCGCAATGACGGAGGTGGCTTGCGCTCAGATTCGCGGGCCAGCGACTTCTTCAATTCACCGCGCCGCCGGCCGCCACGCGGCCTCGGTGACGGGCGGCGCATCGACATAACGGTTGACGCCGTTCTGGTCGATCACGAAGGTCGGCCGGAACCTCCTGATGTCGGTATCCTCGATCATCGCCATGCGACGGTTGTCGAGCGTCAGCCAGTGGCCGTCGAGCCGTGCCGCGACCACCGCATGGTCCTCGCCGCCCAGCAGGTCGTGCATGACCACGATACGCAAATCCTCCGGCGCGACGCCGGCCTTAGCGAGCGCCACGAACTTGGCGATCGCATAATCTTCGCAATCGCCGCTGCCGCGGGCGAAGGTGGCGAGCGGCGTGGCCCAGACGTCGGGCTCGCCATAAGTCGCAAGATCGCTGCCCGGATGGATCGCGAGATTGATGGCGCGGTTGATCTCACCGAGCCGGGCGCGGCCGTTGCGCGCGCGACCAAGATCGACGATCGCCAGGAATCGCAGCGCCTCGGGCGACGCACACCCCGCGCGGTCGCTCTCGCAGGCTGCGAGCTGCACCAATTCATCGGCGAGCTGGTGCTGCACGCCGAGCCATTTGTCGTGCAGGCCGCCGCCGGCGAGCAGGCCGGTCGCGAGGCCGAACGGTTCGGTTGACTGTCTGAGCAGGGTGGCCGGGCCGGGCGACAGCAGCGAGGCGGCATTGAGTTCGGCGACCGGCGCGGCCAGAACCAGGCCGAAGCCCAACATGACAGAGCGCAGCGCAAACGAGCGAAGCGAGAATCCCATGTGACACCCCCTGTCCGCTCATCGGCGGGTGGACACTACACCGCACACGCGACCGGATCGTTTCATGCCGTGAGCATGACCAGCGATCCCTTCGAATCGACTTAAGATGTGGGGAAACCGGGCCGGACGCTAAAGGGCGCGTGGTCCGGGTCCCGAAAACTTTACCGGTTTGTGAAACGAACCGGCGAACCTTTTTCCACCGCGAAACACCTCATCCTTGCCTACTGGTTAACCCGGCCAGTCCGCGCACGGGATAGCTGCGATTTGTAAGCCAAGTCACAGCTTTAGCCGGAAAAATCGGGTCAAATGCCCTCTCGGGGCTGCGGGGAAATAAAGGCAAGTACAGAAATGCCAGTCAATACCACGAATACGTGGCTCACTACCCATCTTGGCTCAAATCCCATCACATGGTACCGTCAGGCAAATTCGGAATACACGACTCATGTGAGAGTGAGCCAAGTCACATCCGCTCAAACCGCGCGACCAGAGCACCTTGCGAAAGCAAAGGATGGTTTCGCCAAGCTTTATCCGATGATATGCAGGCGTAATCATTCGGATATTTTACCAATATTAACCCTCGTGCGGTGATCCGCAGTGAACTTTATCGAGAAATTCGACGGCCATTTGCCGAGCGCGGACGCTTATGCCCGCGGACCGGTATACGTCGAAAGCGTTACCTCGAATGCTCCGCCTGGCGCGATCACGGTCGACGACGGGCAATTGCTGTTCACCGGCGACTTCAAGCGGACCGGGCTCGATCTCGTCATCTCGAAGGACGATCGGGAACTCGTCCTGCACGACTATTTCAAGGGCGAGAAGCGCGCGGCGCTGGCATCGCCTGAAGGCGCGCATCTCACCGGCGATCTCGTCAACGCGCTCACCGGCTACACCCAATATGCCCAGGCGGGCGGCGCGGCGGAGCCAGCCAAGGTCATCGGCCATGTCACCAAGCTGACGGGCAGCGCCACCGCCGTCCGCAACGGCGTCGCGATCGTCCTGAACCAGGGTGACAACGTCAACAAGGGCGACGTGGTGCAGTCCGGCGGCGACTCGACGCTCGGCATCACCTTCATCGACGGCACCGTGTTCGGCCTCGGACCGAACGCCAAGATGGTGCTGAACGAGATGATCTACGACCCGAACGGGTCGAGCAATTCGTCGCTGATGAGCCTCGTCTCGGGCACCATCTCGTTCGTCGCCGGCGCGACCGCCAAGCATGGCGACATGAAGGTCGATACGCCGGTCGCGACCATGGGCATCCGCGGCACCGCGGTGCTGGTCGAGATCGATTTCGACGTGCAGGGCTCGGGCGGCGTGCCGCCGGCCAAATTCCAGGTGCTGGTCGAGCCCGACGGCACCACCGGCTCCTACATCCTGTTCGACAAGACGACGCTCAATCCGATCGCAACCGTCGATCAGGCCGGCACCCAGACCATCGTCAACGGCCAGGGCAGCGTCAGCTTCGTCTCGTCGGCGCAACTGTCGACCGATGCGCAGAAGCTGATCTCGGACGTCTTCGCGCTGAAGTTTACCGATAACAACAATCCCAACACCAAGCTCACGACGAACTTCACCGACAGCGTCGTCCCGGTCACGACCATCCTCAAGCTCGCGACCGGCGACGTCATCCTGCCGACAAGCTTCCTGCTGGCCCTGA
Source organism: Bradyrhizobium tropiciagri (assembly GCF_001189845.1). Classification (GTDB taxonomy): domain Bacteria; phylum Pseudomonadota; class Alphaproteobacteria; order Rhizobiales; family Xanthobacteraceae; genus Bradyrhizobium; species Bradyrhizobium tropiciagri. The sequence goes on along the minus strand of NZ_LFLZ01000031.1, from coordinate 59,080 downwards.
CCGGCAATGCCGGGCCAGATGCCCCTTCCGCGAAGCCCGACCACGCTCCCGGTGCGCCGCATGTCGTGACCCAGAATGCTTCGTTCACCGAACTCGCCGGGCTGACCCATAGCGCGCTGCCCGACACGGTGACCGCACAGATCACATGGACCGACGTCAATCTCGGCGACAAGCCCAGTGCGGTGGTCAGCTTCAGCACGTTCAGCTACCACGACGCCAGTGGCAAGGACGTGACCTCGCAGCTGACGGCGGCGGAACAGGCGGCCATCAAGGCGGTCGAGATCCCGTTGCTGCTCGAGCCCGATCCGAACAACACCAATGTCGGCTCGGCAACCTGGACCTACAGCCTAGCCGACGGCGCCTTCGACTTCCTCGCCGCCGGCGAGACCCTGACGCTGACCTATCTGGTGCGCGTCGATAACAACTATGCGCCGAGCAACGAGACTGCGTTCAAGACCTTCACGATCACGATCACCGGCACCAACGACACGCCGGTGGTGACGTCCGCGGCGCAGGTCGGATTGATCACCGAGCTGCCATGGACGACGAATTCCGCCGCGCCGGATACCGCGCACGGCACGGTCACGTTCACCGATGCGGATCTGACCGACACGCACACGGTCACCATCACCGGCGTCACCGCGGAGGGCTACACCGGCGGACTGACCAACCACGCCACCGTGCTGAGCTGGCTGTCGCTCGGCACGCTCACCGATTCGACCGACGGCATGACGGGATCGCGTTCCTGGACGTTCTCGGCGGCCGACAAGAGTTTCGATTATCTCGCCGCCGGCGAGACGCTGACGCTGACCTACACGATCCAAATCAACGACCAGCATGGCGGCGTCGTCACGGTCCCGGTCACGATCACGATCGTCGGCACCGATGACATGCCGGTGATCACCTCGCCGACCCAGGCCGCCGCCATCACCGAAGCCGAGGGGACGACCGGCTCGGTGAACCACGATACCGCGTCCGGCACGGTGACCTTCACCGACGTCGATCTCAGCGATACCCATAGCGTCACCGTGGCCGGCGTCACTGAAACAGGCGTCACGTCAGGGCTCCCCGATCAGGCGACGATCCTGAGCTGGCTGTCGCTCGGCGCGCTGTCGGATTCGACCGGCGGCGTGACCGGATCCAATGTCTGGACGTTCTCGGCTGCGGACAAGAGTTTCGATTATCTCGCCGCGGGCGAGACGCTGACGCTGACCTACACGATCCAAATCAACGACCAGCATGGCGGCGTCGTCACCCAGCCCGTCACGATCACCATCACGGGCACCAACGACGTCCCGACATTCACCGCCGCGCCCCAGACCACCACCATCGCCGAGCAACCCGACACGACGGGTTCATCCAAGCCGGACGTGGCCCAGGGCGTGGTGGGCTTTGCCGACGTCGATCTCAGCGACACCCACACCGTCTCCATCACCGGAGTGACCGAGCAGGGGACGACCACGGGCCTGCCCGAGAATGAGTCCACGATCCTGAACTGGCTGTCGCTGGGGACGCCGACGGATTCGACCGGCCATGTGACCGGATCGCAGGCCTGGACCTTCTCGGCCGCGGACCAGAATTTCGACTACCTCGCCGCCGGCGAGACGCTGACGCTGACCTACACGATCCAGGTCGACGATCATCATGGCGGTGTCGACAGCCAGCCGGTGACGATCACGATCACCGGCAGCAATGACGTGCCGACGGTCACGTCGGAGGCGCAGACCGCCACCATCGCCGAGCAGCCCGACACCACGGGTTCGTCCAAGCCGGACAGCGCGTCGGGCACCGTGACCTTCACCGATGTGGACCTCAGCGACACCCACACGATGACCATCACGGGCGTCGCCGAAGCCGGAGCGACCGCGGGCCTGCCCGAGGACCAGTCCACCATCCTGAACTGGCTGTCGCTGGGGACGCTGACGGATTCGACCGGCGGGCTGACCGGATCGCAGGCCTGGACCTTCTCGGCCGCGGACCAGAATTTCGACTACCTCGCCGCCGGCGAGACGCTGACGCTGACCTACACGATCCAGCTCGACGATCATCATGGCGGCGTCGTCAACACGCCCGTGACGATCACGATCAACGGCGCCAACGACGCGCCGACGCTCGCCGACGTCAATGCCGGCACGCTCACCGACACCGCCGCCTATGACACGTTCAGCCCGCTCACCGGCACGCTGCACGGCCATGACGTCGACGACGGTGAGACGGCGACACTGACCTATGCCGCCCTCAATTCCGACCACGCCGCGGTCACGCAGATCGCGGGTCTCTACGGCCTGCTCACCGTCAACCCGGACGGCACCTACAGCTATGTTCCCGACGCCGCCGCGATCAACGCGCTGGCCAAGGGGACTTACGCGGACACGTTCACCGTCGAGACGATCGACACGCATGGCGCTGTTGGAACGGCGACGCTGACGGTCGACGTCATCGGCGCCAACGATGCGCCCGTGATCCATACCGACAACATCAGCATCACCGAAAATCCCAACGGGACCGACACGATCTCCGGCCTGACCGTCACGGATGTCGACGCGACGGCCACCGAGAATTTCTTGATGGCGGCGACGACGGTCGGTTCGGGCAGCAGCGTGACGCCGCCGGCGCAGGCGGGCCATCTGGCCGATATCAACGCTGCGCTGGCATCGTCGGCTCTCACCTATCACCCCGGCACCGCGCCGACCGACACCGTCACGCTCTCCGTGACCGACGGCAACGGCGCGAGCGACACGGTCAACCTGATATTCAACGTCCAGCAAAATCCGACCGCGCCGGTAACCCTGACCAGCACCGTCGGCAAGGACGTGTTGTTCGGGACGGCGGGTTATCAGGACCAGTTCGTGTTCGCGCCGAACTTCAACCACGACACGATCCTGAACTTCAAGCCCGGCGTCGACCACATCGACCTCACCGCGGTGGTGTCGACCAGCAGTGTCGATACCTGGATCAGCCAGCACGTTGCGCAGTCGCCGACCAATGCGGCCGATACGCTGATCACGGTCGACAGCGCGGACACCATTACGCTGCGCAACGTCAGCCCCGCGGCGCTCGGCCACAACGACTTCCTGCTTCACGTCACGTGACGGCTACCCGGCCGAGCCGCCATTGGCGGCGCGCCCGGTCGGCTCATTGTGCATCGCGCATGCCTGCTCGATTGGAACAACCCTCCGCGCGTGATATCCAGACGCCATGAGACGGCTGAAGGCGATACGAAGGTGGTTCGGGCGGCGCTTCGGTTATGCGCGGCTGGCCTGCGTGGCGCTGTTGGTCGGCTTTGCCGCGCTGCGGGCCGTGGATCCGGCTCCGGTGCAGGAGCTCCGCGTCAGGACGTTCGACACCTTCCAGGTGCTCGAACCCCGTCAGAAGACCGCGCGGCCCGTCACCATCGTCGATATCGACGAGAGGAGTCTTGCCGATCCCCGGCTCGGGCAGTGGCCGTGGCCGCGGACACGGCTCGCCGACATCGTCATCAATCTCACCCGGCTCGGCGCCGTGGTGATCGCGTTCGACGCGGTGTTCTCCGAGCCGGACCGTCTCAATCCCGATATCGCGGCGGATACGTTCAGCAGCCTCGACGAGGAGATGCGCGCCAGGCTGCGGCAGCTGCCGAGCAATGACAGCATTTTCGCCGACGCCATCAAGAACTCGCGCGTGGTGCTCGGCGAATCCGGCGGTCCCAATGTCCGCGCCGATCTCAACGAAAAGCTGCCGGTCACCGGGCTTGCGATGCTCGGCGAGGAGCCGCAGCAGTTCATGTTCCAGTTTCCGGGTTTGTTGCGCAACGTGCCGGTGCTTGAGGAGGCCGCCGCCGGGCGAGGCCTGTTCACGATCAGGCCGGAGCGCGACGGCATCGTCAGGCGGGTGCCGATGATGATGGTCGCGCAGGGCGTCACCATGCCGTCGCTGACGTTCGAAATGCTGCGGGTGGCGAGCGGCTCCGGCACCATCCTGATCAAGGCCGACAAGGGCGGCATCCAGAGCCTCGGCATCAAGGGCTTTGCGATCCCGACCGATCAATACGCCCAGCTCTGGATCCACTACGCCCGCCGCGACCCCTCGATCTATGTTTCGGCCGTCGATGTGCTGGATGGCCGGGTCCCGCCGGACCGGATCGCCGGCAAGCTGGTCCTGATCGGCACCTCCTCGGTCGGGTTGAACGACATCAAGACCACGCCGGTGACGCCGGCCATGCCCGGGGTCGAGGTTCATGCCCAGGTGCTGGAGAGCGCGCTCACCGGCGACGTCGTTTCGCAGCCGAGTTACGGCATCGCCATCGAATTCCTCGCCGCGATGATCATGGGGCTCCTGGTCATCGCCTTCGCGCCGAAATTCGGGCCGATCACGCTGGTCATCGTCGGCGGCATGTTCGCCTCGGTGCTGACCGGCACGTCCTGGTATTTCTATTCCCAGCATCGGCTCCTGATCGATTTCACCTATCCGCTGATGTCGACCACGGCGATCTATCTGACGCTGATCTTCTCGGCCTTCGTGCGCGAACAGCAGCAGCGCCGGCAGATCAGGTCGCAATTCGTGCAGTACATGTCGCCGGCGCTGGTCGAGCAGCTGGCGCAGTCGCCGGAGCGGCTCGTGCTCGGCGGCGAGGAGCGCGAGATGACCATCATGTTCTCGGACATGCGCGGCTTCACCACGATCTCGGAAACCTACAAGCGCGATCCGCAGGGCCTCACGGCGCTGATGAACCGCTTCCTCACGCCGCTTTCCAACGCGATCCTCGCTCGCAAGGGCACCATCGACAAATATATGGGCGACGCCATCATGGCGTTCTGGAATGCGCCGCTCGACGACAAGCAGCATCAGCTCAACGCCTGCGACGCTGCGCTCGACATGCTGGAGCGCGTCGACGACCTCAACCGTGCGCGCGAGCAGGAGGCCAAGGCCGGCGGCCATGTCTATGTGCCGCTCAACATCGGTGTCGGTCTCAACACCGGCACCTGCGTGGTCGGCAATATGGGCTCCGACGTGCGCTTCGACTATTCGGTGTTCGGCGACAGCGTCAATCTGGCCTCGCGGCTGGAGGGGCAGTCCAAGGAGTACGGCTTCCCGATCATCGTGGGATCGAAGACCGCGCTTGCCGTGAAGGAGAAGTTCGCGATCCTCGAGCTCGACTTCATCATGGTCAAGGGCAAGAAGGAGCCCGAGGTGATCTATGCGATTGCCGGCCGCGAGGACGTCGCCGGGTCCGGCCGCTTCCAGCGATTGCGCAACCTGACCATCGAGATGCTAGCCTGTTACCGCAGCCGTGACTGGGATGGCGCACTCGCTGCGATCGAGCGCGGCCGCAAGACCGACGAGGCGCAGACGCTGCAATATCTCTACCGCCTCTATGAGGCGCGCATCCGCGCCTTCCAGAAGGAGCCGCCGCCGGACGATTGGGACGGCGCCTTTGCGTTGACGACAAAATAGGCGCCGCACATTCGTCGTCGTCCCGGCGAAGGCCGGGACCCATAACCACAAAAGGCTGTTGACGAAAGATCGTCTGGCCGCGTGCCCATTGCGCCGGCCGCGGAGTATGGGTCCCGGCTCCCGTGCGCAATCGCGCACTAATTAGGCCGGGACGACAGCGGAGAAAATCACTCCACCCCGATCTGCGTCAGATCCTGGAACCAGTGCTGCGCCTGCACGAAGGTCTTGATCTTCGGCGACAGCGCATGCGGATTGGTGTCGTGCACCACCCATACCAGCGCGGCATCGTCGACGATCAGCGCGTGGGCTTGCGCCAGCAGCGCATCCTGTTTGCCGCTGTCGAAGGTCTGCTTGGCCTCGTCGATCAGCGCGTCGACCTTCGGATTCTTGTAGCCGCCCCAATTGACGCCCGTCGGCGCCACCTGGCCGGAATGGAAGAACCGCACGATGGCATACAGCGGGTCCGATGTGACATAGGCGATGTTGTTGGCGGTGATGCCGGCGTTCATCTCGTCGGCCGCGCCCTTGCGCCAGTGCGAATACAGCGTTTCGAGCTCGACCACCTTGAAATCGATATCGATGCCGATCTCCTTGAAGCTCTGCTGCAGGAATTCGTTCATCGGCAGCGACAGCATCTGGCCGGTGCCGCCCTGGGCGATGATGAAGGTCGTCTTCAGCGGCTTGTCCTTGGAATAGCCGGCTTCCTCCACCAGCTTCCTGGCGGCCGCGAGGTCGTATTTCAGCTCGAAGTTAGGCTTGCCGAACCACGGGCTCGACGGGTCGACCTGGCCCTTGGCCGGCTTCGCCAAACCATTCATCAGGCCGACCACCGCGTCGCGGTCGATCGCAAGGTTGAGTGCCTTGCGCAACCGGATATCGGTCCATGGCGAGCCCGGCAGCACGCTCAGGTGATAATTCCAGACATGCGGCGTCACGTTGTCGATGATCCTCATGCCGGCGGCCTTGAGCTGCGGCACGGCGTCGGGCGCCGGCGTTTCGATCAAATCGACCTGCCCGGCGAGCAGCGCGTTGGTGCGGGTCAGCGCTTCCGGCATCGGGATCAGGATCAGCTTGTCGGCCTTTGCGAGCCGCTTCTTGTCCCAATAGTCCGGGTTCTTGGTCAGCTCGGCGAGTTCGCGCGGCACCAGCTTGGTCAGCTTGAACGGACCGGTGCCGGAGGGCTGGCTCGCGAACTTGTCCCAATCCTTGCCGAGCTTGTCATATTGCGCGGGGCTCGAGACCAGAAACCAGAGCATCTGGTAGGGGAAGAAGGAATCGACCGTCTTGGTGGTGATCTCGACGGTGAAGTCGTCGATCTTGGCGTAGCTCGCAACCGAGGGCAGGCGGGTCTTCACCTGCGCGCTCTGCCGCTTATCGAATTGCGGCGCCTTGTCGTTCAGCACCTTGTCGAGGTTCCAGATTACGGCATCGGCGTTGAAGTCGCTGCCGTCATGGAATTTGACGTTCTTGCGCAGCGTGAAGCGCCACTTTGTCTTGTCGTTGTCGTCGACCTTCCATTCGGTCGCAAGCCCGGGCACCAGTTTGCCCGGCCGGTCGGCAACGTCCATCTCCCAGGCGACCAGCGGATCGTAGATCGTGTAGGCCGTGAACTGATAGGCGCCGGCGCCGCGATCCGGCTGGCCGGTCGTCAACGGAATGTCGGCCATCGAAATGCCGTAGCGCACAATGGACTCTGCCCGCGCTGATATCGCCGGCCAGCCCGCGGTCAGGGCGAGCGTCATCGCCGCCATCAGGATCGAATTGCGCGCACGCATAGAAAGGCTCCGTTGATGAGAAGTCGGAGCCAAATCAAGCAAGCATGATGCCAGATTAGGCATCTTCGCTTCACTGCGGTGCGATGTGGGAAGAAATGACGCGGCGAACGGTATTTTGCTGAAGAACTATTCCCCTTGGCACAGGCATTGCATACGCTTGCCCAAGAAATAATCACCAAAAACGTCACCAGACTTCGAAGGGGTTGCTCAGATGCGTAACAGGAAGACCAATGCGACGGCGATCATGCTGGCGCTTGCGATCGCCAATTGTGTGCCGGCGATCGCCAGCGCCGAGACCGTGCTGCGCATTGGCATGACGGCTGCCGATATTCCGCGCACGCTCGGGCAGCCCGACCAGGGATTCGAGGGCAATCGCTTCACCGGGCTCACGATGTACGACGCGCTGACGATGTGGGACCTGTCCTCGTCGGACAAGGCGAGCGCGATGATCCCGGGCCTCGCCACCGAGTGGAAGGTCGACGATTCCGACAAGACCAAGTGGATTTTCAAGCTGCGTCCCGGCGTCAGCTTTCACGACGGCTCGCCGTTCAACGCCGACGCGGTGGTCTGGAACGTCGACAAGGTGCTGAAGCAGGACGCGCCGCAATATGACGCGAGCCAGGTCGGCGTCACCGCCTCGCGGATGCCGACCTTGGTGTCGGCGCGCAAGATCGACGACATGACGGTGGAATTGACCACCAAGGAGCCCGACAGCTTCCTGCCGATCAACCTCACCAATCTGTTCATCGCAAGCCCGGCCAAGTGGCAGCAATTCTACGACAAGGCCGAAGGCGCCGATGCCAAGGCGAAGTCGCAGGCCGCATGGGCCGCGTTCGCCAAGGACGCGTCGGGCACCGGCCCCTGGAAAATGTCGAGCTTCACCCCGCGCGAGCGCCTTGAGCTGGTGAAGAACGATAAGTACTGGGACAAGGCGCGGGTGCCGAAGACCGACAAGATGGTGCTGTTGCCGATGCCGGAAGCCAATGCGCGCACCGCGGCGCTACTGTCCGGCCAGGTCAACTGGATCGAGGCGCCGGCGCCGGATGCGCTGCCGGAGATCAAGCAGCGCGGCTTCAATCTCTATTCCAACGAGGAGCCGCATGTCTGGCCCTGGCAGTTCTCCCGCGTCGAGGGCTCGCCGTGGAATGACATCCGCGTCCGCAAGGCCGCCAATCTCTGCATCGATCGCGAAGGATTGCGCGACGGCCTGCTCGCGGGCCTGATGGTGCCGGCCACCGGCACGTTCGAGCCCGGCCATCCCTGGCGCGGCAACCCGACCTTCCAGATCAAGTATGACAAGCCGGCCGCCCAGAAGCTGATGCAGGAGGCAGGTTTCGGTCCGAACAAGAAGCTGACGGTCAAGATCCAGACCTCGGCGTCGGGGTCGGGCCAGATGCTGCCGCTGCCGATGAACGAGTATCTGCAGCAGGCGTTGGCCGAGTGCTATTTCGATGTGCAGCTCGACGTCATCGAGTGGAACACGCTGTTCACCAACTGGCGGCGCGGCACCAAGGATCCGTCGGCCAACGGCTCGAATGCGATCAACGTCACCTATGCGGCGATGGATCCGTTCTTCGCGCTGGTGCGCTTCCTGCAATCGGGCATGGCGCCGCCGGTCTCGAACAATTGGGGCTTCAACAATAACCCGAAATTCGACGAGCTGGTGAAGAAGGCCCGCCAGACCTTCGAACCTGCGGCCCGCGACGCGGCGCTCGCCGAGCTGCATGCGGCCTCGGTCGACGACGCGGCATTCCTCTATGTCGCCCACGACGTCGCACCGCGCGCGATGAGCTCGAAGATCAAGGGCTTTGTGCAGCCGAAGAGCTGGTTCGTCGACTTCTCGCCGGTCACGGTCGCGCCGTGAGCGATTAGCGACATGCTCGTTACACCCTCTCCCCTTGTGGGAGAAGGTGGCTCGCGAATGCGAAGCCGGGTGAGGGGTTGCCTCCGCGGACGCCTCTTCCCGAATTGAACTGACTGCATCCGCGGAAAGAACCCCTCATCCGGCGCGCTTTGCGCGCCACCTTCTCCCACAAGGGGAGAAGGAAGAAAGAACGCAAACGTGCTCGCCTATACGTCCAGACGGATCGTCTACGTCATTCCGATCGTGCTCAGCGTCGCGCTGGTGTGCTTCCTCCTGGTGCACATCACGCCCGGCGATCCCCTGGTCGCGGTGCTGCCGGCCGATGCCTCGCAGGAGCTCGCCGCGCAATTGCGCGCCGCCTATGGCTTCGATCGTCCATTGCCGGTGCAATTCGGTCTCTGGCTATGGCGCGCGATCCATGGCGATCTCGGCAATTCGATCGCGACCGGGCGGCCGGTCCTGTCGGAGGTGATGCGCGCGGTCGGCAACACCGTGATGCTGGCGATTGCGGCTGCGATGATCGGCTTCACGCTCGGCCTGCTGTTCGGGCTGATCGCCGGCTATTTCCGCGACACCTGGGTCGACAAGGTCGCGACGTCAATTGCGATCGCCGGCGTCTCGTTGCCGCATTACTGGCTCGGCATGGTGCTGGTCATCATCTTCTCGGTGCAGCTCAACTGGCTGCCCGCGGTCGCGCCGGGCCCGGCGGCTCCGGCGCCTGGGCGTGGGACTGGGAGCACCTGCGCTACCTGGTGCTGCCGGCGATCACCACCTCGGTGATCCCGATGGGCATCGTCACCCGCACCGTGCGTGCGCTGACCGGTGACATCCTGAGCCAGGATTTCGTCGAAGCGCTGCGCGCCAAGGGCCTGCGCGAGACCGAGGTGTTCCGTCATGTCGTCAAGAACGCGGCGCCGACCGCGCTCGCGGTGATGGGCCTGCAGCTTGGTTACATGCTCGGCGGCTCGATCCTGATCGAGACGGTGTTCTCATGGCCGGGTTCGGGCCTGTTGCTCAACTCGGCGATCTTCCAGCGCGATCTTCCGCTGCTGCAGGGCACGATCCTGGTGCTGGCGCTGTTCTTCGTGCTGCTCAATCTCCTGGTCGACATCGCGCAGGCCGCGATCGATCCGCGCATCAAGCGGAGCTAGAGCATGATCCGGAAAAGTGGAGACCGGTTTTCCGTGAAGATCATGCTCCAACTAAGAGCCTTCCTATGAGTGCGATGTCGGATACTGCATTGCAGGCCGCACCAGCGAGCAAGGCGCGCGGCTATTGGGCGACGGTTGGGCGCCGCATCCGGCGCGACAAGGTCAGCATGGCCTGCGCCGTCATCCTGCTGCTGATCCTTGCCTCGGCGCTGCTGGCACCGTGGCTGCATCTCGCCGATCCCTATCAGGGCTCGATGATCCGCCGCCTGCGCCACATCGGCACGCCGGGCTATCCGCTCGGCACCGACGAACTCGGGCGCGACATGCTGGCGCGCCTGATCTATGGCGGACGTCTTTCGCTGGTGATCGGCATCCTGCCGGTGATCCTCGCCTTCGTGATCGGCACCTCGCTCGGCCTCGTCGCCGGCTATGTCGGCGGCAAGCTCAACACCGCGATCATGCGCACGGTCGACGTGTTCTATGCCTTTCCGTCGGTGCTGCTGGCGATCGCGATCTCGGGGGCGCTCGGGGCCGGCATCACCAATTCGATCGTGTCGCTGACCATCGTGTTCGTGCCGCAGATTACCCGCGTCGCCGAGAGCGTCACCACCGGCGTCCGCAACATGGATTTCGTCGAGGCAGCGCGCGCCTCGGGCGCCGGTCCCTTCACCATCATGCGGGTGCACATGCTCGGCAACGTGCTCGGCCCGATCTTCGTCTACGCCACCGGCCTGATCTCGGTGTCGATGATCCTCGCCGCCGGTCTGTCCTTCCTCGGGCTCGGCACCAAGCCGCCGGAGCCGGAATGGGGCCTGATGCTGAACACGCTGCGCACCGCGATCTATGTCAATCCGTGGGTTGCGGCGCTGCCGGGCGCGATGATCTTCGCGGTCTCGATCTGCTTCAACCTGCTCAGCGACGGCATGCGCAGCGCCATGGACATCAGGAACTAGCGATGAGCGACACCAATCTTTCAGCCGACATGCTGGAGCCGGTCGCCGATATTGGCGGCGCCGCGCAGCCGCTGCTGCAGGTCAACGGGCTGACCAAGCACTTCCCGGTGCGCGGCGGGCTGTTCAGCCCGCGCAAGACCGTGCGCGCGGTCGACGACGTCAGCTTCGCGGTCATGAAGGGCGAGACCGTCGGCATTGTCGGCGAATCCGGCTGCGGCAAGTCGACCACCGCGCGGCTGTTGATGCATCTGATGACGCGCGATGCCGGCGACATCATCTATGATGGAAGGCAGGTCGGTCCGTCGCTCTCGCTGCGCGACCTGCGCCGCGGCGTGCAGATGGTGTTCCAGGACAGCTACGCCTCGCTCAATCCGCGCCTCACCATCGAGGAGTCCATCGCCTTCGGACCGAAAGTCCACGGCATGGCCGATGACACGGCACGGACGCTGGCGCGCGAGCTGCTCGGCAAGGTCGGCCTGCGGCCGGAGATCTTCGCCAACCGCTATCCGCATGAAGTGTCGGGCGGCCAGCGCCAGCGCGTCAATATCGCCCGCGCGCTCGCGCTGTCACCGCGGCTCGTGATCCTCGATGAGGCGGTGTCCGCGCTCGACAAATCGGTCGAGGCGCAGGTGCTCAACCTGCTCGCGGACCTGAAGCGCGAATTCGGCCTGACCTATCTCTTCATCAGCCACGATCTCAACGTTGTACGCTACATCTCCGACCGCGTTCTGGTGATGTATCTCGGCGAAGTCGTCGAGCTCGGTCCGGTCGATGCGGTCTGGGATGCGCCGGCGCATCCCTATACCCGCGCGCTGCTGGCGGCGATGCCGTCATCGGATCCCGACAGGCGCACCGAGGTGCCGCCGATCTCGGGTGATCCGCCCAACCCGATCGATCCGCCGTCGGGCTGCCGGTTTCACACCCGTTGTCCGTTTGCGGAGCCGCTCTGCGCAAACGACACGCCTAAACTCAGCGATCTCGATACAATGGGCCATCAAGCGGCGTGCTTCATGGCCATTCCTGGCTCGGGGCACAGCCGCGCGCCGGCAAAAGCAAAAGGAGAAAACGCGGCATGACCAGACCCACCCCCAAGGACGTCAAGGTGATCGCGCACGTCGCCGACGTGCCCGCCGACGACGAAACCGCCGCCCGCATCGCCAATTCGATCGGACCCGCATTCGACGGCTTCGCCCCGATCTCCGGCACGCTGCCCTTCGACCTCGAACCCGCGAGCTTCCTGCTGGCGCAGATCGCGAAGGTGTCGAAATGAGCTCTGATCCGGCCCTAATGACACTGACCGCAGTCGCCAAGGCGATTGCAGAGAAGAAGGTCTCCTCGCATGAGGTGACGCGCGCCGTGCTGCATCGGATCGCCGAGTGGCAGCCGCGGCTGAATGCCTATATGGCGATCGAATCCGAACAGGCGCTTGCCGCCGCAACCGAGGCCGATGCCGCGCTCGCCAAGGGCAACAGTCGCGGTCCGCTGCACGGCGTGCCGCTGGCGCACAAGGACATGTATTACGAGGCCGGCAAGGTCGTGACCTGCGGCTCGCTGATCCGCCGCGATTTCGTGCCGAAGGCAACCGCGACAGCGTTGCAGCGGATGAAGGATGCCGGACAGGTCCGGCTCGGCTCGCTGCAGATGGTCGAGTTCGCCTACGGGCCGACCGGCCACAACGTGCATTACGGCGCAGTGCGCAATCCCTGGAACACCGAGCATATCACCGGCGGCTCGTCGTCGGGCTCGGGCTCGGCGGTTGCCGCGCGCTTGACCTTTGCCGCACTCGGCTCCGACACCGGCGGCTCGGTGCGGATGCCCGCGCATTTCTGCGGCGTCACTGGCCTGAAGACGACGGTCGGCCGCGTCAGCCGCGCCGGCGCGATGCCGCTGTCGCAGTCGCTCGATACCGTCGGCCCGCTGGCGCAGACCGCGGAGGATTGTGCGCTGCTGCTCGGCCTGATGGCCGGCGCCGATCCTGAGGATATGACGGCATCGACACAGCCGGTGCCGGACTACATGGCTGCGACCAGGCAGTCGCTGAAGGGTCTCAAGATCGGCGTCCCGACGGCGTTCTATGTCGACGACCTCGATCCCGAGGTTGCGCGCATCCTCGACGAGACGGTGGCGACGCTGACGAAGGAAGGCGTCGAGATCGTCAAGGTCGAGCTGCCCGATCAGCGCCAGCTCAGCGCCGCGTCGCAACTGGTGCTCGCGGTCGAGGCCGCGGCGCTCCACAAGCGCTGGATGATCGAGCGGCCGCAGGATTATGGCGCGCAGGTCCTGATGCGGTTGCAGAATGGCCTGACCATTCCCGCGGTCACCTATCTCGAGGCGATGCGCTGGCGCGGACCTGCGCTCGCCGCGCACAACGCGGCGGTCAGCGGTGTCGATGCCGTGATCGCGCCGTCGGCCCCGGTGTCGGCGCCGACCATCGCCGAGAGCGATGTCGGCAACGGTCCGGGCGCGGAAGCGGTGATCCAGCGGCTGACGCGGTTCACCCGTCCGGTCAATTATCTCGGCCTGCCGTCGCTTTCGATCCCCTCGGGCTTCACCAAGGAGGGTCTGCCGGTCGGGATGCAGCTGATCGGCCGCTCCTTCGAAGAAGCCACCTTGCTTCGGATCGGCGTCGCCTTCCAGCGTGCGACCGACTTCCACGCCAGGGTGCCCAAGCTCGCATGACTAGCCTCGTCGAGATCGACAACCTCAACATCCGCTTCACCGGCGATCGCACGGTCCATGCCGTGAACGATCTCAGCCTGCAGCTCGGCGAAGGCGAGGTGTTGGGGCTGCTCGGCGAGTCCGGCTCGGGCAAGAGCGTGACCTTGCGCGCGCTGATGCGGCTGCTGCCGCGAAAACGCACGCAGATCTCCGGCAGCGTGAAGGTGCTGGGCCGGGAGGTGCTGGCGATGGACGACGAGGCGCTGTCCGCATTCCGCGGCCAGACCGTCTCGATGATCTTCCAGGAGCCGGCGCTGGCGCTCGATCCGGTCTACACCATCGGCCGCCAGATCGCCGAGACGGTGATGCGTCACGAGGGCAAGAGTGAGCGCGAGGCCACGGCCCGCGCGCTCGAGATGCTCGAAGTGGTGCGGATCCCCTCGGCGAAGCGGCGGCTGGAGTCCTATCCGCACGAGATGTCGGGCGGCATGCGCCAGCGTGCGATGATCGCGCTGGCGCTGGCCTGCAAGCCGAAGATACTGCTCGCGGACGAGCCGACCACGGCGCTCGATGCCACCGTGCAGATCCAGATCCTGCTGCTGCTGCGTGAATTGCAGCGCGAGTTCGGCATGTCCGTCATCTTCGTCACCCATGACATCGGCGTTGCCATTGAAATCTGCGACCGCGTCGCGGTGATGTATGCCGGGCAGATCGTGGAGCAGGGCGCCTTGCGCGATATCGTCCGTACGCCGGTGCATCCTTATGCGAAGGGCTTGCTGGCTTCGACCATTCACGGCGCGATGCGCGGCCAGCGGCTCGAGACCATCCCGGGCACGCCGCCGTCGCTCGACAATGCGCCGGCCAGTTGCTCCTTTGCACCACGCTGCAAGTTCGCCGAGCCGCGCTGCAGCGAGAGCCTGCCGCCCTGCGTGCAGGTTGCGCCCGGCCGTCTGGCACGCTGCGTCCTGGCCGAGCCAACGGCAGTGACGGTCTAGCTCGCCCGCGCAACCGCGTCGGCGATCCAGCGCCGCACCGCTGATATCCGCCGGTCCCGCGCCTGCTCGGTGCGGGAGACCAAATAGATCGTCTCGTGATGCGCCGGCTCGAACGCAAACGGCGCCACCAGCCGCTTGCCGAAGCCAGGCCGTGCCTTGATGAGAGGCGCCATCGCGAGTGCCACGCCGAGCCCGTGCTCGGCGGCTTCCAGCATCGCCGGTACGCTGTCGAGCCACAGATGCCCGCGCGGGGCGAGCTGCGGCAGCCCGGCCTCCTTCAGCCAGGCCGGCCATGCGCGCGGTTGCGTCGTGACGTGGATCAGCACCTCGCGCGACAGGTCTGCAGGAGCCCGAAGCCCTGCCTTGACCAGCGCCGGCGTGCAGACCGGCAATCCCCTGACCTGGACCAGCGGCTCGACCCTCAGCCCGGCGGCATGTTCCCGTCCGTAGCGGATCGCGACGTCGACGCGGGAGCTGGTGAAGTCGGCATATTGATGGGTGGCCTCGATCCGCAGAGTCAGTTGCGGATGGCGACGCTTGAATTCCGGCAGCGCCGGCAGCAGCACCGCGCTGGTGAAGAACGGCAGTGAGCTGATCCACAGTTCCCCGCCGGTCTCGCCGCGTTGCCGCAGCATGTCGCGGCTCGCCTCGTCGAGCGTCGCCAGCGCCGCCGACACCTTTGCAAGGTAGCGCTCGCCGTCCGTGGTCAGCCGCACCGAGCGCGCGCCACGGACGAATAGCCTGGTGCCGAACTGCTGCTCCAACCCGCGGATCTGGTGGCTGATCGCCGACGGGCTCAGCGACAGGTCGCGGGCGGCGCGGCGGAAGCTGAGCTGCGTGGCGGCGCGCTCGAAGGCGAGCAGCGCCGCCAGCGGCGGGATGACCCGCGGATCGGGGGCATCCAATGGGTGAATCCTGCTCACCTCAAGTGATGAATGGCCTTTTGTCATGGCACTATTCTTGGATCAGATTGGCCAAACGCTCAATCCCGCTCACCTCAGGGACTGCTCGCCTTGGCCATCTTCGAACCTACAGCCACGCCGCATCACTGGAGGCCCGCTGCGCTGGCGGCCGGGCCGTTCGCTGGCCTCCAGGGCGGCGCGGTCGCGAGCCTCCTGACCGCCGAGGTCGAGGCCATGGCCAATGCGCGCAATTGGGGCACCGCGATCTCGGCCTCGGCCTGGTTCCTGCGGCCGACGCCAATGGCGGAGTTGCGTACGCAAGTGACGGTCGTGACCGAAGGCGGCCGGGTCAGCGTCGTCGACAACACGCTCTGGCCGGCCGGCGAGGCGCAGCCCTGTGCGACCGTGCGCGTGACGCTGTCACGCGAACGTGCGGTCGAGATCCCCGGCTTTCACCGCAACGCAGCCGACCCGGTCGATCCCATGCGCTTTCCGTTGCGCAGCCTGCACGCCGTCCATGGCCGCAGCTGGTTCATGGACGCGATGGAGGCCCGGGCCGGCGGCGATGTCGCCTGGTTTCGCATGCATCATGACGTGATTGCGGATGCCGGCCCGCTCGCGCGGGTGCTCGGTCCGGCCGACTGGACCCATGGCATCGCGCGCCCGGTGCAGAACGTGGTGGCCGATCCCAATCCGAACCTCGCGGTGCAGCTGTTCAGGCCGCCGCGGGGCGCGTGGATCGGCGTTCGCGCCGAGGCGCGCTGGCGCCCGGAGGCCGGGCTTGGTGTCGGCAGCGGGGTGTTGCTCGATGTCGATGGCGAGATCGGCCGGGTCTCGATGTCGGTCGTTCTCGTGCCCTTTCCGAGAAGCGCCCCCGGCTCAGGCCAAGGTTCCGCGGCCGGTTAACCCTAATTATTCCGTCAACTGTCTGTGGGATCACAAAAATAGCTGGCGAACCGTGCTCTGCTAGGCGCGACTTGAAATGGACGGTGGTCGCAAACGTCTGTACAACGTGGTGATCACGTAACTCTTTTGTTTTGCAGAGATCGGTTTTTATGGCAGCCGCGCCCGCTGTCCGGCGTTCCGAACTGGCTGAGGCGCTGCGCGCATGCCGCAGTGCCTTCATCGGCGTCGGCCTCATCAGTTGCATGATCAACCTGCTGTATCTGACAGGTTCGATGTTCATGCTGCAGGTCTATGACCGCGTGCTGCCGAGCCGCAGCGTTCCGACGCTGGTCGGCCTCGTCGCCATCGCCGCCGTGCTCTACATCGCCCAGGGCGTGCTCGATCTGCTGCGCGGACGGATCCTCGGCCGCGTCGGCACCTCGCTCGACGAGGCGCTCAATGCGCGGGTGTTCGACACCATCGTGCGGCTGCCGCTGATGGCGGGCAATCGCAGCGAGGGCCTGCAGCCGCTGCGCGATCTCGACAATGTGCGCTCCTTCCTCGGCAGCATGGGCCCCGGCGCGTTCTTCGACCTGCCCTGGCTGCCGTTCTACATGCTGATCTGCTTCGCGTTCCACTGGCTGCTCGGCGTCACGGCGCTGGTCGGCGCCATCATCTTGGTGACGTTGACGCTGATCACCGAATACATGTCGCGCACGCCGGCCAGGGAAGCGATGTCGCTCGCGGCGCGGCGCAACGATCTCGCCGCCTCCAGCCGCCGCAATGCCGAAGTGCTGGTGGCGATGGGCATGGCCGGGCGGATGAACAAGCGCTGGAACGAGGCCAACGAGGAGTATCTGTCCGGCAATCAGCGTGCCAGCGACGTCACCGGCGGCCTCGGTGCGGTCGCCAAGGTGCTGCGCATGATGCTGCAGTCAGCCGTGCTCGCGGTCGGCGCCTATCTCGTGATCCACCAGGAGGCCACCGGCGGCATCATCATCGCCGGCTCGATCCTGAGCGCGCGGGCGCTGGCGCCGGTCGATCTTGCGATCGCGCATTGGAAGAGCTTTGTCGCCGCGCGGCAGAGCTGGCAGCGCCTCAACCGCCTGCTGCAACAGATTCCGGCGCGGCCGGAGCAGACGCTGCTGCAGCCGCCGGAGAAGAAGCTCACGGTCGAAGCGGTGACCATGGTCGCGCCGGGCGACCAGCGTCCCATCGTGCAGGACGTCAGCTTCGCCGTCGAAGCCGGCAGCGGCGTCGGCGTGATTGGCCCGAGCGGCTCCGGCAAGTCGTCGTTGATCCGGGCGCTGGTCGGCGTCTGGATGCCGGTGCGCGGCAAGGTGCGGCTCGACGGCGCCGCGCTCGATCAGTGGTCGTCGGATGAACTCGGCCGCCATGTCGGCTATCTGCCGCAGGATGTCGAACTGTTCGCCGGCAGCGTCGCGCAGAACATCTGCCGGTTCGATCCCGAGGCCAAGTCCGACGGCATCATCGCGGCGGCCAAGGAGGCCGGCGTGCATGAGATGATCATCAAGATGCGCGAGGGCTACGACACACAGGTCGGCGAGCAGGGCACTGCGCTCTCCGCCGGTCAGGCCCAGCGCGTGGCGCTGGCGCGCGCGCTCTACGGCAGTCCGTTCCTGATCGTGCTGGACGAGCCGAATTCCAACCTCGACAGCGAAGGCGACGAGGCGCTGACCCGCGCGGTGCGCGGCGCCCGCGAGCGCGGCGCCGTCGTCATCGTGGTCGCGCACCGGCCGATCGGCATCGAAGGGGTCGACCAGTTGCTGGTGCTGAAGGACGGCCGCATGCAGACCTTCGGGCCGAAGGAAACCGTGCTGGCGCAGGTGCTGCAGCGCGCCGCCCCGCCGGTGCCGACGCCGATCAAGATCGTCGCCGATGCCGGGGCGGCCAAGTCATGAGCGACCGCGTGACCGATCAACCGCGCAACGCACATGCTTCGATCCGGAAGCACCTCGTGGTCGGCCTCGCCGTGGTTCTGGTGCTGGGCGGCGGCGTCGGCGGCTGGGCGGCGACGGTGCCGATCTCGGGTGCGCTGATCGCGCCGGGCTCGGTGGTGGTCGATACCAACGTCAAGAAGGTGCAGCATCCGACCGGCGGCGTCGTCGGCGAAATCCTGGCGCGCGACGGCGACACGGTCAAGGCGGGCGATGTCGTGGTGCGTCTCGACGAGACCGTCGTGAAGGCGAGCCTTGCGATCGTGGTCAAGACGCTGAACGGCCTCTATGCGCGGGCGGCCCGGCTCCAGGCCGAGCAGCAAGGCCTCGACAAGATCGCGTTTCCGCCGCAGCTCACCGAACAGGCGAGGGATCCCGACGTTCGCGATATCATGACGAGCGAAACCAAGCTGTTCGAGGTGCGGGTCAACGGCCGCGCCGGCCAGAAGGCGCAGCTGCGCGAACGCGTCACCCAGCTCAACGAGGAAATCGCCGGCCTGCAGGCGCAGGAAACCGCCAAGGACAAGGAGATCGCGCTGGTGCAGCAGGAGCTGGTCGGCGTCCGCCAGCTCTATGAGCAGCATCTGGTGCAACTCACCCGCCTGACTACGCTGGAGCGCGACGCGGCGCGGCTCTCCGGCGAGCGCGCGCAGTACATTGCGTCGCGCGCCCAGGCTAAGGGCAAGATCACCGAGACCGAGCTGCAGATCATCCAGGTCGACAAGGACATGCTCTCGGAGGTCTCGAAGGACCTGCGCGAGGCCAACGACAAGATCGGCGAATTCGTCGAGCGCAAGGTGACCGCCGAAGATCAGCTCCGCCGCATCGACATCCGCGCGCCGCAGGACGGCGTCGTGCTGCAATCCACCGTCCACACCGTTGGCGGCGTCATCACCGCGGGCGATGCCATCATGATGATCGTGCCGAAGGCCGACGATCTGTCGGTCGAGGCCAAGGTCAATCCGCAGGACATCGACAAGCTTCAGGTCGGACAGAAGACCGTGCTACGGCTCTCCGCCTTCAACCAGCGCACCACGCCGGAGCTGAACGGCGTCGTCACCCGCGTCTCCGCCGATACCACCACGGACCAGCGCACCGGGCAGAGCTACTACACCATCCGCGTCTCGATGCCGCCTGAGGAGGTCGCACGCCTCGGCAGCGAGGTGAAGATCATCCCCGGCATGCCGGTGGAAGCCTTCGTCCAGACCGGCGACCGCACGATGCTGTCGTATCTGATGAAGCCGCTGAGCGACCAGTTCATGCGCTCGTTCCGCGAGAAGTAGGGTCTAGCCAGGCTCTTTCCTCGCGTCTCCCTGCGAAAGCAGGGACC
Source organism: Bradyrhizobium tropiciagri (assembly GCF_001189845.1). Lineage (GTDB taxonomy): Bacteria > Pseudomonadota > Alphaproteobacteria > Rhizobiales > Xanthobacteraceae > Bradyrhizobium > Bradyrhizobium tropiciagri. The sequence continues at coordinate 39,176 of NZ_LFLZ01000031.1, read as the reverse complement.
CATAACCACCGCTGGCTATTGGGATGCACGGCTGTGGCCGCAGCATCCTTCACAACGAAATCCTGTGGTTATGGTCCCGGGTCGCGCTCCGCTTGCCCGGGACGACAGAGAGGGATCACCGCTCCAAATTCTTCAACAACAACTCCAGCGCCGCCTTCGCGAACGCCTGCATGTTGGCCTGCCGGTCAACGCTTCCGGTCTCCAGCGTGATCACCTGCTGCCTGGGACCTGCGACCGCCATGCAGCTATGGCCGGCGGCATCGCCGTAGCGGTTGCCGGTCGGACCGGCGGCGCCGGTCTCCGACAATCCCCAATCGGTCGAGAGGCGTTCGCGGATCTGCCGCGCCAGCAACTGCGCATAGGGTTCCGACGACGAGCGAAGCCCGCGCATTGCGTCGTCCGGAATATCCATCAGCGCGCGCCGCGCATCGCGGGTGTAGATCACGCCGCCGCCGAGGAAGTAGGCAGACGCGCCCGGTACTGCGAGCAGCGATGCCGAGATCAGCCCGCCGGTGGACGATTCCGCGACCGCAATCGTCTGCTTGTTCGTGATCAGTTTCGCGGCGACCTGTTCAGCGATGGATGTGAGTGCGTTCATCGGCGCTCTTTCTCGTTGCTTGCCATGAAAATCCCGTGGGGCGTTCTGCCTTCCTAGCACACCACATCGGCCTCTGCCGAGTTGCGGAGCACAGCCCGGGCTGCTTGAATGCCAGACAAGAACCAGGCGCCGCCCGGCAGATTGCCGTGAGAGCGTGCGCAGAGGAAACTCGCCGAGGAAACCTGATGACGTCGCCGATCGCAGGCGGCGTGGATTGCGATCTGCATCCCGCCGTGCCTCACCTCACCAGCCTGCTGCCATACTTGAACGATTACTGGCGCGATCAGGTGACGACGCGCGGCATGACCGATCTGATCTCGCAATCCTATCCGACCAATTCGCCGATCTCGTCGCGGCCGGACTGGCGCCCCGCGCAAGGCAAGCCGGGCTCAAACCTTGCCGACATGCAACATCAGGCGCTCGACAGGTTCGGTACGGCGTACGGCATCTGCAATCCGCTTTACGGCGTGCAGATGGTTTTCTCCGAGGACATGGCCGATGCGTTCTGCCGCGCGCTGAACGACTGGCTGGTCAAGGAATGGCTCGACAAGGACGATCGCCTGCGCGGGTCGATCGTGATCCCCGTGCAGAGCATCGAGAAGGCGGTCGCCGAGATCGAGCGCTGTGCGCAGGACCAGCGCTTCGTGCAGGTGCTGATGCTTGTGATGGGCGACATGCCGCTCGGCAAGCGTCACTACTGGCCGATCTATGCCGCCGCCGAACGGCTGGGCCTGCCGATCGGCATCCATGCCGGCAGCGCCTATCACAACCCGCCGACCTCGGTCGGCTGGGGCTCCTACCACATCGAGGATTATGTCGCGCAGGCGCAGGCGTTCCAGACCCAGCTCACCAGCCTGATCGTCGAGGGCGTGTTCGCGCGTCATCCGAAGCTGAAGATGGTGATGTTGGAATCCGGCTTCACCTGGCTGCCGCCGTTCCTGTGGCGACTGCACAAGTTCTGGCGCGGCGTGCGCATGGAAACGCCGTGGGTCGACCGCGCGCCGCTGGAAATTGTGCGCAGCAACATCCGCTTCTCGCTGCAGCCGGTCGACGCACCGCCGGAACCAGAGACGCTTAACCGGCTGTTCGACCATATGCAGTCGGACGAATTGCTCCTATTCTCATCAGATTATCCGCACTGGCAGTTCGACGGTGACGAGGTGCTGCCGCAGGGGTTGTCGCAGGAGTTGGTCCGCAAGATCATGATCGACAATCCGCATGCGACCTATCCGCGGCTCAAGGTGGGGCATGATCCCGAAAGGTGGCCTCCGGTTTTCGGACAAGATCATGCCCAGAACTGAAGAGGAGACGACGCGATGAACATCCAGATTCGGGAGCGCCCGGACGCGGCATCGTCAACCGGCATCAAGACCGCGATCGCGGATTGCGACATCCATCCGGCACGCGCGACCAAGGACGAGCTGTACCCCTATCTGGCCAAGCGCTGGCACGCGCATCTCGAAACCTTCGGCATCCAGGCCTATCAGGGCATGATGGAAGGCCCGCCCTATCCGAAGGCGCAGCCGAACGCGTCGCGCCGCGATGCCTATCCGCCGGAAGGCGGCCCGCAGGGCTCGTCGCTGTCCTTCATGCAGAAGCAGCATCTCGATCCCAACAATGTCGCGCTCGGCGTGCTCAATCCGCTCGCCACCGGACAAGGGCTCCGCAACCAGGATCTCGCCGGCGCGGTCTGCTCGGCAATCAACGACTGGCAGATCGAGAAATGGACCAGCAAGGACTCCCGGCTGAAGGGCTCGGTCGTCGTCGCCAATGAGGATGGCGCCTCGGCCGCGGCCGAGATCCGCAGGCGCGCGGGCGACAAGAATTTTGTCCAGGTGCTGCTGCTGAGCCGCAATGTCGAACCGCTCGGCCAGCGCCGTTACTGGCCGATCTATGAGGCGGCCCAGGAAGTGGGTCTCCCGATCGGCGTGCACGCCTTCGGCTTCGGCGGCAACCCGATCACCGCCTCGGGCTGGCCGAGCCACTACATCGAGGAGATGGTCGGGCATTCGCAGTGCCAGCAGACCGCGCTGGCGAGCCTCGTGCTCGAAGGCGTGTTCGAGCGCTTCGCGAAACTGAAGATGGTGATGGTCGAGGCCGGCTTCGGCTGGGCGCCGTCGCTGGCGTGGCGGCTCGACAAGGTGTTTGCGCGGCTGCACAGCGAGGTGCCGCATTTGAAGCGCAAGCCGTCGGAATATATCCGCGATCACATCTGGTGGACGACGCAGCCGATGGAGGACCCGGAGAGCCGCGACCATCTGTTCCAGACCATCGAGTGGATCGGTTGGGACAAGCTGCTGTTCGCGACCGATTACCCGCATTGGGACTACGACGAGCCGTCGCGCGTGCTGCCCGCTGGCGTCAGCGACGCCAACCGTCAGGCGTTCTATCTCGACAATGCGAAGCAGCTTTACGGTATCGCATGATCCGAAAAAGTGGGAACCGGTTTTTCGAATCAGATCATGCGTGAGATCAACTGATGGCAAGGCATGTGATCGCTCCGGTGGACGAGTTGCCGCCGGGGTCGCGAAAATTCCTCGAGATCGACGGGCGGCCGATCGCTGTCTTCAACGTCAAGGGCGAGTTCTTCGGCCTGTTGAACCGCTGCCCGCACCAGGGCGCGGCGCTGTGCGAGGGGCCGTTGATCGGGCTTGCGTCGTCGTCGGACCCCGGTGAGATCGAATACACCAAGCTCGGCGAAATCCTGCGCTGTCCCTGGCACGGCTGGGAGTTCGATATCCGCACCGGCCAGTCCTATTGCGATCCGCGCCGCTTCCGCGTGCGCGCCTATCCGGTCAGCGTCGAGCCGGGCACCAATGTGGTGAAGGGACCGTATGTCGCCGAGACCATCAAGGTCGCGGTGGAAAGCGACTACGTGGTGGTGGATCTGTAGCCGCGATCGTCCCGGAATCCAGTTCACCGGAGATGGCAATCGGTGAGCGTGATGCGAAGCATTCTGTTGCGCGCGTTTGGCCGTCCGCAAGGCCTGCTGGGCAGGTTGGGCGGCGTCATCATGGCGCGTACAAATGCCGATTGCGGCGCGTGGGTGACGGATCTTCTTGAGGTCGAACCGGACGACCGCGTACTGGAAGTGGGGTTCGGCCCCGGCGTCGTCATTCAACGCCTGTCGAGTTTGGTGCTTGCCGGCTCCATCGCGGGCATCGATGCGTCACCGGAGATGGTCGGGCAAGCTCGCGCACGGAATGCGACCGCGGTCCGGGATGGCCGTATCGACCTGAGGCTCGGCTCGGTGGAGCACTTGCCGTTCGACGACGGCAGCTTCGACAAGGCGCTGGCGATCAACTCGATGCAGGTTTGGCCGGACGCCGTCGCCGGACTGCGGGAGATCCGGCGCGTGGTGAAGCCGGGCGGGAAGGTCGCGCTTGGGTTCACGTCCCATTCCGGACAGCCAAGGGAAGGAGTGGTCGAGAAGCTTGAGGCCGCGGGCTTCACGGCGGCTCGCTTGGTGGACGCGGAGGAGCGGTTCTGTGCTTTGGCGACGAAAACCTCGTAGGGTGGGTTAGCGAAGCGCAACCCACCACTTTTGTTCGCTGTGCCAAGAAGGTGGGTTACGCCTTCGGCTAACCCACCCTACATTCCACATTCATTCCGCCATCATCTGCCGTTCGCGTGCGTAGCGCACCAGCGCGACGAAGCGGTAGATGCCGTGCACGAATTTTCCGTAGGGCATCGTGATGAACAGCGCGAACACCACGCCGAGATGCAGCGCCAGCAGCGGGCCCATCGCGGCGCTCTCACGCCACAACAGCAAGGCAAGGCCGGTGATGCTGGTCAGGAACAGCATCAGGATGAACGCGGTGTCCATGCCCATGGCCTGCTCGTCGACCAGCACGCGGTCGCGCTTCCATTTCTCCGACAAGAGCCCAATCGGGCCGACCACGAGGCCGATGCCGCCGAGCGTGCCGAGCACGACCGGCAGGTCCCACCACGCATAGGGCGCCTCGCGTGCCAGCAGGTAGTGATAGAGTGTGCCGACGCAGGTTGCCGCGAAGCACAGCGCGAAGCCGTAGAACGTGAAGTGGTGATACAGCTTGCGGCGGTCGGTCGGATGGTCGTCCTCGTTGAAGCAGCCGACGCCGCCGCCGTCGAGATAGCGCAGCTCGCCGGCGTCGCGGACCGCCTGCAACAGCGCCTTCGCGTCGGTCGTCATCCCGACCGGTTCGCCGATATCGCGCCAGAACGCGCGCACGCCCATCGCGAGCGCCAGGATGGCGTAGAGCAGGGCGGCGCCGAACAGCAGCGCCATCGCATTGTGCGGCATCAGCTTGTAGAACGCGCCGGGACCGGTATGGATGCCGGTGAGCACGCCGCGGTCATTGATCGCGGCGAAGCCGAAGATGAAGGCCGCGACGCTAAGCGCCGCGATCACGCTGATGATCAGGCCATTGCGGGCGAACGCGCCGGAGAACGCACGCGGCCAGGCATAGGCGGCGTAGGATTCGGCGCGCGCCACCGCGAGCGTCTTCGGGACGTTGACGTTGAATTCGTGCGGCGGCGAGAACTGGCAGTCGGTGTAGCAGGCGCCGCAGGAGTGGCAGAGATTGGCGAGATAGTTGAGGTCGCCGTCGGAGAACGCGCGGCGCATCTCCATCGCGGGAAACACCGCGCACAGGCCCTCGCAATAGCGGCAGGAATTGCACACCGTCATCAGACGGTCGGCTTCCTGCAATGTCCTCGTCCCGTGCATCGCAGACTCTTTGTTTGACGCGTTTTCTTGACGCGAACCGGTTCCCACTTCGCTTGAAAACGCTATGTTACTTCTTCGTCAGGCCCTTGCCTTCCAGCCATGTCTGGATCAGGCCGGCGACCTCGGCGTTGTTCTTGTCCATCATCATCATGTGCGAATTGCCCTTGATGCCGGCCTTGGGCAGATCGACCACATCGACGCTGCCGCCGGCGGCACGGATGGCGTCGGCAAAGGCGCCACCGGTGGCGCGGATCTTCGGCCAGCGTGAATCGCGCTCGATATAGTCGCCATAGACCATCAGCGTCGGAATGTTCTTCAAGCTTTCGACCTTGGCGGGATCGCCGACGCCGGCCGGCTCGATCGCGATCAGCGCCTTCACCTTGTCGGGCCGTGCCTGCGCGACCTTGAAGCCGAACGTGCCGGCCTGGCTGTGGAATAGGATGATGCACGGGCCGACGCGATCGATCTCGGCGATGTAGGCGGCGATCGTTGCATCGTCGGTGGTGGTCCAGCGCGGCACGTTCTGCTTGACGAAGTTCTCGTAGCCTTCGTTCGGGAACTGGCTGCCGGGCATCAGCCGACGCTTGGCCGGATCGGGATCGTAGGAGCCCGGGCCGTCGCCAATCCGGAAGCGCTCGAACGGATTGGCCGTCGTGAGAAACACCGGCTCGCCCTTGAAGATATCAGGGTATTGCGCCCAGCCGGCGCGGCCGCGCTCGACGGCATCCGAATTGTAGACGCTCCAGCCCTTGCGGAGGAAATAGTTCAGCCAGCCTTCGCGTCCGTCCGGCGTCGTCTCATAGGTGACGCCGGTCAGCCCGCCGCCATGCCACAGCAGCAGCGGATAGGCGCCCTTCTCGTTCTGCGGAAGGAAGTACTGCACGTACATCTGCTCGACCTGGTAGGTGCCGTTCGGGTCGACCTTGGCCGGCACGCCGCCGGGCGTGAAGGTGACTTCCTTGACCGGCTTGCCTGTAATCTCGACCAGGCGGCCGCCGACATGGAACGAGCCCATGTCGCGCAGCGCGATCGGCTCGGCGGCGTGAGCGGGCTCCGAAGCTACCAGGATCGCCGTAGTGGCAGCGATGGCAAGGCGTGACATGCGTCCTCCGATCTTCCCTTTCTCCCCGCGTGCGGGGAGAAGGTCGGGATGAGGGGGGCTCTCCCAGCACCGTGCTCTTGGAGACTCCCCCTCACCCGGATCGCATCTTCGATGCAATCCGGCCTCTCCCCGCAAGCGGGGCGAGGTAAGCAAGGTGCGAGACTCAGTTCCGCGCATTCTTTGCCGCCTCTCGCCCGGCGACGCGGCCGAACACGCTGCCGATGGTCATGCCGATGCCAGCGGCGTAGCCCTTGCCGAGCACGTTGCCGGCCATGATCTCGCCGGCGGCGAACATGTTGGCGGACGGCTTGCCGTCCTTCATCAGCATCCGTGACTGCTTGTTCACGCGGGTGCCGAGATAGGTGAAGGTGATGCCGGGCCGCACCGGATAGGCGAGGTAGGGCGGCGTCTCAATCTTGCGCGCCCAATGCGTCTTGGCCGGGGTGATGCCTTCGGTACGGCAGTCGTCGAGGATGGTGTGATCGAACGTCCCCGGTTGCACCGCGGCGTTGAAGTCGGTGATGGTCTTTTCCAGCGCGCCAGCGTCGAGCTCGAGCTTGCCGGCGAGCTCGGCAATCGTGGCGCCCGCGATCGGCGGAAACAGCGTCGGCATGAAGCTCGTCACCACCGTCGAGTCGAAGATGATGTAGGCGATCTGGTCCGGTTGCGCGGCGACCAGTCGGCCCCAGATCGCATAGCGCTTCGGCCAGATGTCCTCGCCCTCGTCGTAGAAGCGCTCGGCATGCTTGTTGACGACGATGCCGAACACGACCGAGTCGTGGCGGGTGATGATGCCGCCGTCGAATTTCGGCGCGCGGGCGTCGATCGCCACCGCATGGCACTGCGTCGGATCGCCGATCTCCTGCACGCCCTTGGCGAGCAGCATCTTCAGGATTGCGCCGCGATTATAGGGCGTGCCGCGGATCAGGAAATTGTCGGCGGCCTCGCCCCAATATTGCTTCAGCCATTCGATATTGGCCTCGAAGCCGCCGGCGGCCGCGACCAGCGTCGAGGCGCGCACCTCGGTCCTGCCGCCGACCGGCTGCTTCAGCTGCGCCGACAGGAACATGCCGTGCTCGATATTCAGATCGATCACCTCGCATCGTACAGAATGTCGACGCCGAGCTCCTCGGCGGTGCGATAGAGCGCGTTCAGCATCGCGCGGCCGCCGCCGAGGAAGAACGAGTTGGTGCGGCCGAGGCTGAGCGTACCGCCGAGCGAAGGCTGCCAGCGCACGCCCTGTTCGACGATCCAGTTCAATATGTCCTTGGACTCGTGGATCATGAAGCGAGCCAGCTCCTCGTCGGTCTGGCCGCCGGTCACGAGCAGCAAATCCTTCCAGAATTCCTCCTCGGTATAGGGACCGGTGAGGATCTCGGTCGCCGCGTCATGGGCGCAGCGCATGTTGCGGGTATGGCGGGTGTTGCCGCCGCGGTAGAATTTCGGGGCGCCTTCCAGCACCAGCACGGAGGCGCCGGCGCGCTGTGCGCTGATCGCAGCGCAAAGGGCGGCGTTGCCGCCGCCGATCACCAGCACGTCGAACCTGCGTGTCAGATCAACCATGCGTTCTTGTGATCGTTGTTAGCATGGAAAGCAACATGTCGGGGCAGGCGATCGGCCTGCCCCGAATGCATATGCCAATCAGGCCGCAACCGTCTTGCGCTGCTCGATGGTCTGGCCGCCGCGATAGACGATCAGCGCGGCGATGATGCCGAGCGCCGCGCCGAACATCAGCCAGTAGGCCGGCGAGGCCTTGTCCTGGCCGGTCATGGCGATCAGCTTGGTTGCGACAAACGGGGTCGACGTGCCGAAGATGCCCGCCGCCAATGCGAACGCGATCGAGAAGCAGGTGGTGCGCACATGCGCCGGCACAATCTCGACCAAGCATCCCAGCATGGTGCCGCTGTAGACGCCGAAGTAGAACGAGAACATCATCTGCACAGCCAGCAGCTTCCCGAGCGTCGGCTCATGCGAGAGCCACGACAGGGCCGGGTAGGCGGTCACGAACGACAGACCCGCGATCGTGAGCAGCACCGGCTTGCGGCCGATCCGGTCGGACAGCGCGCCGCCGACCGGATTCCAGATGAAATTCGTCACCGCAACGAGCAGCGTCACCAGCAATGTGCCCGACGCCGACAGATGCAGCTCCTTGCCGAAGCCCGGCGCATACACCGTGATGAAATAGAACGTCGTGGTGGTCAGCACCGCGATCATCATGCCGAGGAAGACGATGCGCCAGTTCTCGATCGCCGAGGCGAACACTTCGCTCGGCGTCGGATGCTTCTTCATGGCGAGGAAGGCCGGCGTTTCCTCGAGCGAACGCCGCAGCATGAAGATCACGGGAATGATGAGGCAGCCGACGAAGAACGGGATGCGCCACTTGGCGATGCCGCCGATCGCATCGAGGAAGGTATCGCCCGGCATGACCTCGCGCAGAACATAGCCGATGATCGCGGCAACGAAGATCGCGACCTGCTGGCTCGACGATTGGAACGAGGTGTAGAAGCCGCGGTTGCCAGGCGTCGCGATCTCGGAGAGATAGACCGACACGCCGCCCAGTTCGACGCCGGCCGAGAAGCCCTGGATCAGGCGGCCGATCAGAACGATGACCGGTGCGGCAATTCCGATCGCGGCATAGCCCGGGCAGAACGCGATCACCACGGTGCCGAGCGCCATCAGCGCGAGCGTCACGATCAGGCCCTGGCGGCGGCCGATGCGGTCGATGTAGGAGCCGAGCACGACCGCGCCGACGGGGCGCATCAGCGCGCCGAGCCAGAACACGCCATAGGCATTGAGCAGCGCCGCGGTCTCGTTCTGGGCCGGGAAGAACGCTTTCGCGATGTCCTGCGCATAGAAGCCGAACAGGAAGAAGTCGAATTGCTCGAGGAAATTGCCGCTGGTCGCGCGCAGGATGGCGCCGAGACGTGACTTGATTTGCGGTACTTGCGATGGACTCGACTGCGACATAACGCCCTTTCCTCCCCGTGACGAAATGGCCGGCGCAAATTGTCTCGCCGGCCAAGGCAGTTGACTGCCATATGCGGCAATTTGGCACGCCCATCCGGCGTGACCAACCCGAAATCGCGCCGCCGCTATCGGAAAAAAGCCGTAGAGAAAAACTGCGTGCGCCGCATCAAGCGGTGGTATGCGCCGTGGCGCCGAGCCAGGAGCGGAATGCCGACAGCTTCGGTGAATCGGCGCGTCCCTGCGGCGTGACCAGATAGAAGCCGGCGTCGGCCGGCAGCGCGATCTTGAAGGGAACCACGAGGCGGCCTTTGGCGATGTCGTCCTGCACATAGGAGGTGCGGCCCATCGCGATGCCGATGCCGTCGATCGCGGCCTGGATCGTCACGAACAGCAGGTCGAAGGTCACGCCGGGCTGCTTCGAGATGTCGGTCGGCAGACCGGCCGCAGTCAGCCACAGCCGCCAGTCGTCGCTGTTGGCGTTGCTGGTGTGCAGCAGCACGTGGTCCCTGAGGTCTTCGGGGCATTTGAGCGGCCTGGTTCCCTGCAGCAGCGACGGGCTGCACACTGGAAACAGCTCGTCCGCCATCAGCCAGTCCGCGCGCAGGCCGGCCCATTGGCCGCGGCCGTAACGGATCGCGGCGTCGACCTTGTCGCGCTGGAAGTCGACCAGGCTGGTCGAGGTGGTGATGCGGACATCGATGCCGGAATGCGCCTCCTGGAAGGCCGACAGCCGCGGCAGCAGCCATTTCGCCGCGAGCGATGCCAGCGTCGAGACCGTCAGCACGTGACCGTCATCCCGGCGCAGCAGCCGGTCAGTCGCGAGCCTGAGATCGTTGAAGGCGGCGCGGACGCCGGGAAGGTATTCGGTAGCCTCCGGCGTCAGGCTTAGCGAGCGGTTCTGGCGGATGAACAGGCGGACGCCGAGCTCTTGCTCGAGGCGGCGGATCTGATGGCTGATCGCGGTCTGCGTCACGTTCAATTCGGACGCGGCCAGCGTGAAGCTCATGTGCCGCGCGGCGGCCTCGAATGCCCGGAGGCCGTTCAGCGAAGGCAGGCGGCTGGTCATCCCCGGTTGCTCTCCAAATGCATGACTTTAATTCATGCGAAGCGGTACAAAGTGTCGTTTGTGAACAGGCCGAATAGCGCCGATATTACCGCCAACAGGTTACCGATAGGAGCCGTAAATGTCCATTTTCATCCATGAATCGATGACAAATCATCATACGCCGGATTATCACGCGTCGGGCCTTTTGAACCAGGTCGGCGAAACCCTCCATGTCTGGTGGGAGCGCTATGAGCGCCGCCGCGAGCTGTCGCAGTGGACCGAGCGTGACCTGCACGACATCGGCATGTCCCGCAGCGACATCGTTTTCGAGACCGAGAAGCCGTTCTGGCGGGCCTGACAAGGACGCCTTCGCTGGCGCCACCTCGATGAGGGGCGCCGGCCAATTTCTTCACCCGAGGAGCGTGTCATGACTGCGCTGCATCTCGACGATCTCAAGCAATACTCTGACGTGCTGCGCGCCAAGAACGGCAGCGAGATCAAGGTGCGCTTCGTCGAGCCGCGCGACCGCGAAGAGCTGCAGAGCTACATCCGCTCGCTCTCTGCGGCGTCCCGTTACAACCGCTTCCTGGGTGCACTGAGCGAGCTGCCGAAGACGGAGCTCGAGCGTTTCGTTCATGTCGGCGAGGCTGACCGGTTCACGGTGGTCGCGACGATGCTGGTCGATGGTTTTGAGACCATCGTCGGCGAAGCCCGCTACGCCTTCCATGCCGATACGTCGAGCGTCGAGTTCGGCCTGTCGATCGATGACCGGTGGCAGGGCCACGGCATCGGCAAGGCGCTGTTGAAGAATCTCGAGTGCCGCGCGGCGTCCTTTGGAGCCGAGCGCATTTTCGGCGACACGTTGCGGTCCAACGCGACGATGATCGGCCTCGCCCGCAAATCCGGTTACGCCTTCGCTGCAAGCCCCGGCGACTGGAAGCTGGTGCGCTTCGCGAAAGGGATCCACGTCGAACCGCAAGACATTCCTTGTGCCAGCTGGCGGCTTGCCGCCACTTCCCGCTCGGCCGCGATGTCCTCGCTTGCGGTTTGACTGACTAGGCCCGGTTCTGGCCTCCCCAGAACCGGGCCCTTTTCTTCTCGCTTGCTCTTCATTTGCCACTTGCTCAGGTGCCGCCTCTTCCCTTGTGGGAGAGGCCGCAGCGCATGCAGCGCAGCGGAATGCGTTGCGGGTGAGGGGTGCAGTCCCTCGGCAGATTCGCTCTCACGGACAGACCTGAACCCCTCACCCGGAATTCAAGCTGAGCTTGAATTCCGACCTCTCCCACAAGGGAAGAGATGACTTCAAGGGCGCTACGCGCTCAGCTTCCCCGGAACACCGGCTTGCGCTTCTCGACGAAGGCCTGCACCGCTTCCTTGTGATCCGCGGTCGTGGTGAGCCGGATCAGCCGCTCGGCCTCGTGGTCGCGCGCGGTGGCGAAGTCGAACTGCAGCGCCTCGTCGAGATTGTCCTTCATGTAGCGCAGCGCCAAGGTCGGGCCTTCGGCCATCGATTTCGCCAGCGCAAACGCCTCGTCCTGCAGCGTCTCGTCCGGCACCACGCGGTTGACGAGGCCGATCTGCTCGCACCTTGCGGCGTCGACCTTCTCCGAGGTGAACATGAGTTCGCGGGCGCGCGAGGTACCGACCAGGCGCGTCAAAAGCCAGGCCATGCCGTAGTCGCCGCTCATCGCCACGCGCAGATAGCCGGTCGAGATGAAGGCGGATTGCGCCGCGATCCGGATGTCGCAGGCCATCGCAATGGCGAGCCCGGCGCCGACCGCGGGGCCGGGCAGGGCGGCGATGGTCGGCTTGCGCACCGAGGCGAGCGCGCCGGTGAGCAGGCGCTGGCGCTCCTGCAAATCCGCGACCTTGTCCTCATAGGACATTTCGAGCTTCTTCGGGTCGCGATTGGCGCCCATGCCCTTGACGTTGCCGCCAGCGCAGAACGCCTTGCCGGCGCCGGTGATCAGCAGCACGCCGACCTCGGGGTTCTCGCCGCAGGTCCGGATCATCGTGCGCAGCGCCGGCGTCAGCGTGTCCGACAGCGAGTTGCGGGCGTCCGGGCGGTTCAGCGTGATGACGGCGACGCGGTCGCGGATCACGCAGAGCAGTTCGTCGGTGCCGGTCTCGATCTTGATTTCGCTGGTCATGTTTCCTCCGAGGCCAAGTTTTGGCCGTCATTGCGAGGAGCGAAGCGACGAAGCAATCCATGCTTCGGCTTGCCGCGATATGGATTGCTTCGCTTCGCTCGCAATGACGGATGCAGCGGGTGGTTCGGCCCTCAGCCTACGCCGCTTACATGATCTCCGTCATCTCAAAACTTCTCAACCCAGGGCCGCAATTCCAGCTCCCAGGTCCAGGCGCTGCGCGGCTGTTGCAGCACGTTCCAGTAGCTCAACGCGATCGCGTCGGGATCGAGCATCGAGTCCGGCTTGTCGGCGGGCTCGGTGCGGGCGGCGCTGCGGATGCCACCGTCGATCACGAAATGCGCGACATGGATGCCCTGCGGCGACAGTTCCCGCGCCATGCTCTGCGCCAGGCCGCGCAGCGCGAACTTGCCCATCGCAAACGGCGCCGATTGCGCATAGCCCTTGACGCTGGCGGAGGCGCCGGTGAACAGGATCGCGCCTTTCTTGTTGGGCAGCATGCGCTTCGCCGCCTCCTGCGCCACCAGGAAGCCGCCGAACGCCGAGACCGCGATCGCCTGCTCGACCTCGGACGGGACGAGTTCGACGAACGGCCCGCGCGAGCGGCCGGAGGCATTGTAGACCACGAGATCGGGTGTTCCGATTTCGCGCTCGACCAGACCGAACAGACGTTCGACATCCTCGGCCTTGGTGGTATCGCAGGCATAGGCCCGCGCGCCGGTTTCGGTGCAGAGCGCGCCGAGCTTCTCGATGCTGCGGGCGCCCAGCGCCACGCGAATTCCCTCTCGCGAAAATAGCCGCGTCAGCGAGGCGCTGAGGCCCGCGCCGGCGCCGACGATCAGGGCGATCTTGTACTTGGGAATATCCATTGGGCTTTCCTTTGCTCGGCCGGAGGAGGATAGTCGTGCCCAAACAAATGAGCACCGCAGCCGGGAATTCAATGCAGCCGCACAAGCAGGACCTGAAAACGCCATCCGCCAGTCAGCCGGGCCTGCTGGCGCCCGACACGACGGGAATGAATTTCTACCGGGCCGATCCGGCGCTGACTGATCTTTTGAAGCTGCATTTACCCGAGGCGTTGTTCCGCCACATCGAGCCGCATCTCGACCGGCTCGGCGGCTTGGCCGGCGGCACTCTCGACGAATGTGCGCGGCTTGCCGATCGGCACACGCCGGTGCTGCACCAGCGCGACAAGTTCGGCCGCGACGTGCAAACAATCGAATATCATCCGGCCTATCGCGAGATCGAGAAGGCCGCGTTCGGCGAATTCGGCATCCACGCGCTGTCAATCCGCAAGGGCATCATGGGCTGGCCCGACAAATATCCGGTCGTCGCCAAGCACGCCTTCACCTTCCTGTTCAACCAGACCGAATTCGGCATGGGCTGCCCGATCAACGTCACCGATGGGTGCGCCAAGCTGCTCAATAATTTCGGCAGCGAGGCGTTGAAGGCGAAATACCTCGACGGCCTGACACAGACCGACATGAGCAAGCTGACGCAGGGCGGCCAGTTCATGACCGAGAAGGAGGGCGGCTCCGACGTCGGCACACTGACCACGCGCGCAGTGCAGGAGGGCGACCACTGGCGGCTCTATGGCGAGAAATGGTTCTGCTCGAACGCCGACGCCAAGGTGGTGATGCTGCTGGCGCGCCCTGAGGGCGCGGGGCCGGGTACGAAAGGCGTCGGCCTGTTCCTGATGCCGCGTTTCCTCGATGACGGCTCGCAGAATCACTACCGGATCGTGCGGCTGAAGGACAAGCTCGGCACGCGCTCGATGGCTTCGGGCGAAATCAAGTTCGATGGCGCGATCGCGTACGCGGTCGGCAAGCTCGATCGCGGTTTCGTGCAGATGGCCGAGATGGTCAACTCGTCGCGGCTCTCCAACGGCGTGAAATCCACCGCGCTGATGCGCCGGGCCTGGCACGATGCCATCACCGTGGCGCGGAGCCGCGTGGTGTTCGGCCAGCGCATTATCGACCTGCCGCTGGCACGGCGGCAATTGATGAAGATCATGCTGCCGACCGAGCAGGCGCTGTCGATGAGCTTCTTGACCGCGGATGCGCTCGACCGCGCCGAGGCCGGCAGCCAGGATGCCGCGGCGCTGCTCCGCATCCTGACCCCGACCTTGAAATTCCGCGCCACCCGCGATGCCCGCAAAGTCTGCGGCGATGCGATGGAGATGCGCGGCGGCATCGGCTACATCGAAGAATTCGTCACGCCGCGGCTGCTGCGCGATGCGCATCTCGGCTCGATCTGGGAGGGCACTGGCAACATCGTTGCGATCGATGCGCTGAAGCGCGCGGTCGGGCGTCATGGCGCCGACAGCGCGCTCGCCGCCGATCTGCATGCGCGGCTCGACGACAGTCCCAACGTGCCGCAGGCCTGGCGCAACCGGCTGCGCGATCTCAGCGATCGCGCGATCGCGTTTGCGCGCGAGGTCGCGAGCCGTATCGACAATGAGGGCGATGCGCGGCACGCCACCAGCCTGCTCTATCATGTCGCAAGCGCCGTGGCGCTGGCGTGGGAAGGCGGACGCATCCACGAGATGCGCGGCGACGCGCGCCGGCTGTTGCTGTCGCGGATGGTGATTGATCACCGCGTGACGCCGGGCGATCCGTTCCGGCTAACGGAAAATACCGTTCAGCGCAGGATGACCGAGCACCTGCTCGGCGATCGCGCCGTCGGCATGGCCGAGGTTGGCGAATTGCTCACCGCAGCGTAGGCTCGCCGTGGCCGCTCGCGCAGTCTCACCTCTCCCATCGGGAGAGGTCGGATCGCGCCAGCGATCCGGGTGAGGGGTTACGCTCTATCGATAGATCCGAACCCCCCACCCGGACCGCATCTTCGATGCGCTCCGACCTCTCCCTCTGGGAGAGGTGGAGAGCGTGCGTAACAAAAACATGAGAGGAAATTCCGATGAAGGCCGCCGTCCTGCATGAAGTCAATCAGCCGCTGGTGATCGAGGATGTCAGCGTGCCCAATCCGGGGCCGCGCGAGGTCCTGATCCGCACCGCGGTCGCGGGCCTCTGCCATTCCGACCTGCACTTCATGGAAGGGCTTTACCCGCATCCGCTGCCGGCGGTGCTCGGCCATGAATCGGCCGGCGTGGTCGAGAAGGTTGGCTCCGACGTCAATTACGTGAAGCCCGGCGATCACGTCGTCACCTGCCTCTCCGTGTTCTGCGGCACCTGCGACAATTGCACAACCGGCCGCACCGTGCTGTGCACCGACACCACGGTGAAGATGCTGCCCGGCGCCTCAAACCGCCTGTCCTGGGGCCGGAAGGAGAAGCTCAACCAGTTCCTCAATCTGTCGTCCTTTGCCGAGCAGATGCTGGTGCACGAGAACGCCATCGTGAAGATCAAGAAGGAGATGCCGCTCGATCTCGCTGCGCTGATCGGTTGCGGCGTCATCACCGGCTACGGTGCCGTGGTGAACACCGCGAAGGTCACCGCAGGCGAGACCGTAGCCGTGATCGGCTGCGGCGGCGTCGGCATGGCCGCGATCAACGGCGCGCAGATCGCCGGCGCCGGCCGCATCATCGCGATCGACACCAATCCGGCGAAGCTGCAACTCGCGACCAAGCTCGGCGCGACCGACATCGTCGATCCGGCCCGCGGCGACGTGGTCCAGCAGGTGCGCGAGCTCACCGGCGGCGGCGTCCAGCATTCCTTCGAGGTGCTCGGCCGCAAGGACACCGCCGAGCAGGCCTTCGCCATGCTGGCAGCAGGCGGCACCGCGACCATCGTCGGCATGATCCCGTTCGGCCAGAAGATCGAGCTGCACGGCTTCGACTTCCTGCGCGAGCGCCGTATCCAGGGCTCGTCGATGGGCTCCAACCACTTCCGCGTCGACATGCCGCGCCTCGTCGACTTCTACATGCGCGGCAAGCTGCATCTGGAAGACTGGATCTCGGCCAAGCTGAAGCTCTCCGAGATCAACGAGGGTTTTGCCAACATGAAAGCCGGCAAGACGCTGCGCAGCGTGATCATGTTCGATAGCTGACGAACTTGTCGTCGCCCGGCTCGACCGGGCGACCCAGTACGCCGCGGCGGAAGTTGTGTGAACCAACAGCTGCCGCGGAGTACTGGATGCCCCGCATGAAGCGGGGCATGACAGCGGAGAGTGACGCCGCGAGCGTCGCCCTCACCGCGCGACGTGCGCCGAGACGGCAAGCCATTTTCCGTTCTGCCTCGCCCAGCAATCGGTGTAGCGGCCATAGGCCTGCTCGCCGTCGGC
This sequence comes from Bradyrhizobium tropiciagri, assembly GCF_001189845.1. Classification (GTDB taxonomy): domain Bacteria; phylum Pseudomonadota; class Alphaproteobacteria; order Rhizobiales; family Xanthobacteraceae; genus Bradyrhizobium; species Bradyrhizobium tropiciagri. The sequence goes on along the minus strand of NZ_LFLZ01000031.1, from coordinate 22,370 downwards.
GTTGAGATAGCTGGTGCGGGCGTGGATGATGGCGAAATCGCCGAGGATGCGGATTTTGACGTCCTCGGCCTTCAGCCCCTTGATCTTCACCGGGATCTCCGTCTGCTTCAGGAAGGCGGCGCGATCGACCAGGCTCTTGTCGGGATTGGTGGCGTAGAAGTCCTGCGCCAGGATTTCATCGAACCGCTTGACGTCGCAGTTCTGGACGGAATCGACGTAGTCCTTGTTGAGCTTTGTCAGCTCTTCGAGGTCCTTGCTCATTGGTTTTCTCCCTATCCCTTCGTCATTGCGAGGAGCGAAGCGACGAAGCAAATCCATGCTTTCGCATACGCGGATATATGGATTGCCTCGCTTCGCTCGCAATGACGGCAGCAACTCACTTAATCATCAAACATCTTCGGCGGCACGAAGCCGCCGAATTCGCGCTCGATCAGCTCGGCGAGCTTGAGCGGCGTGCGGTCTTCGAGCCAGGGGCCGACGATCTGCACGCCGATCGGCAGTCCGTCGGGCGCAAAGCCGGTCGGGATCGCGGTCGAGGGCAGGCCGGGCAGGGTCGCGATGCCGGGCCAGGCGAGCTGGTCGGTGTAGACGTGCGGCTCGCCGTCGATCAGGATCTTGCGCCGCTCCTGGTCGGGCGAATGATCATGCGGATAGGCCGGTGTCGGCATGATCGGGCAGATCACTGCGTCGAACGATTTGAACAGCTCGCGCCATTGCGCGCGCAGCCGCGCGCGGCCGCCGTCGGCGATCACCCAGTCGCGATGGCTGAGCGCGATGCCGCGCAGCCGCTCGGCCTGCAGGCTGGTGTCGCCGGCCGGCAACGCGGCTGCCGCCGCGCAGGCGCCGGCATAGACCTCCGGCGGGAAGGTCGCCGCGAGGAACGACAGCAGGATGCGCATATAAAGCCGCGAGGACGCGGCGAAGTCCGGCAGCAGCGGGCTCGAGCGCGACACTTTCGCGCCGGCCTTGTCGAGATTGCTCGCGAGCTTGTCGATGCTTCCGCGGATCACCTTGTCGGTCGGCAGCACCGGATCGCTGTCGATCACGAGGATACGGAAATCCTTCAAGGCGGTGTGGCGCGCCGCCGGCAGCTCCAGCCGGTAGGCCTTGCCGGCTTCGAGCGGATCGGGGCCGGCCATCACGTCGAGCACGAGTGCGAGGTCGGCCGCGCCGCGCGCCATCGGACCGATCACGGACAGATCGCGATCGAATGGCAGTGGCGGCAGCGGCGGCGGGGTGTGGCCGCGCGACGGCAGCAGCGCGAAGGTCGGTTTGTGCGCATAGATGCCGCAGTGGAAGCCCGGTACGCGCAGCGAGCCGCCGATATCGGAGCCGAGCGACAAGGCGCCGTAGCCCGCGGCAAGCGCCGCCGACGATCCGCCGGAGGAGCCGCCCGGCGTCCGGCCGAGGTCGTAGGGGTTATTGGTGGTGCCGTAGATCTCGTTGTAGCTCTGCCAGTCGGCGAGCGCGACCGGCACGTTGGTCTTGCCGAGGATCACGCCGCCGGCGTCCTTCACCCGCTGGATCGAGAGGGCGTCCTCAGTCGGTACGAAATCCTTGTGCGGCGGAAAGCCCCAGGTCGTCGGCAATCCGGCGACGTTGAAGGATTCCTTCACCGTCATCGGGATGCCGAGCAGCGCTCCGTGCTCGCCGCGTGCGATCGCGGCGTCGGCGGCGCGGGCGGCAGCGAGGCCCCGCTCGAAATCGCGCACGCAGACCGCGTTGACCTTGCCGTCATGACGCTCGATGCGGCCGATCGCGTCTTCCGCGAGCTCGACGGCCGAGACCTGCTTGTTGCGCAGCGCCTCTGACAATTCGACGGCGGTCTTGAAACTGTATTGTGATTTGGCCACGGCGTGCTCCCTGATTTTGGCGGCGATCATGCGCAGAATGGAGCGGGCCGGCAAGACCGGCTTGATCGCAATTGCGCTGGCGCGCCGGGGCGACGTCACACATCGCCTAACGTGATCGTGATCGTCGGGTTCTGCTTGAGCGACGAATCCGACGCGCGCCTAATACGGCGTGCTGCGTGCCGACAGATGCGCCATCGGATTGATGGCTCCGCTCGCGCTGGCGCGCTCGCTGTCCTGCTTCGTTCCGGGCACTGGAAAGGCATAACCGATGATGGTCTTGACGACGAACCGGTCGGAGGCCCGTGTCAGGCCATAGCCGACACCGAAATCGATGTCGACGTCACCCACCTTGAAGTCGGTCACCGCGAACAAGGTATGCTGCTGCTCGGCGAGCGGGCTGAAATTGCCGATCTTGCCGAAATCGGCGTAGTATTCGAGCCCGACATATAGATCGTCCTTCAGCTTGCGCGCCACGCGTGCGGCAGGCGCGAAATCCGCCTCGCCATATCGGCCGAAGCCGACATCGACGATCGGGTTGACGATGAATTCATAGTCCGCGTTGCGCACGCCCATGATCGGCCGGATTTCGAGGCCCCAGCGGGTCTGCGCGAATTTCGGCATCTCGTAGCTGAGCTCGAAATTGATGCCGTAGAACAAATTGCGCTTGTCGGCGTTGGGCGAGACGAACAGCGTGCGCAGCTTGAAGGCATCGGACAGGAACTGCCGGTCCTGCACGGCAAATGGCAGATAGAGCCCGAGCTCCCACCAGTCCGTCATGCCATAGGCAAATTCCGGCGTGCCGTTGAGGCTGTGGTTGGATGGAAAACCGCCGGGGAAGGGCGGATCCTTCTGGCCGATGCCGACGTAGTTGAGATGCTGCTGGACGGTGAGCTGGCCGACTGCCGCGATCCCGGCGTTGTAGACCTGGATCTCGTCGGTAGCTTGTGCGTGGCTGCTGTATCCGACCGCCGCGAGCGCAATCAGCGCCGCGCCGGCCGTATCTCGATATTGGCGTCGGGATCGCACCGGTGACCTCGCCGTCCTACGCCGCGCCGATCAAGATGCCGACCGCGAGCACGATCGCGCCGCCGAGCACGATCTGGAACACCGCCTGCAGGAACGGCGTGTCCATGTAGCGCGAGCGGATGAAGGCGATCGCCCACAATTCGAAGAACACCACGATTCCGGCGATCGCAGTCGCGATCCAGAATGCATTCGGCCAGGCATCGGGCACGAGATAGGGAATGGTGTGGCCGAGACCGCCGAGCGTCGTCATCAATCCGCAGGTCAGGCCGCGCAGCCATGGCGAGCCGCGGCCGGTCAGCGAGCCGTCGTCGGACAGTGCTTCGGCAAAGCCCATGCTGATGCCGGCGCCGATCGAGGCGGCAAGGCCGACCAGAAACGTCTGCCAGTTGTGATGGGTGGCGAAGGCGGCGGCGAACAGCGGCGCGAGTGTCGAGACCGAGCCGTCCATCAGTCCGGCGAGGCCCGGCTGCACATATTGCAGCACGAACATCCGCCGCCGCGTGCGGTCTTCCTCGGCGCGCACGTCGGGCTTGAGGATGTCGCCGGTCAGCTTGACCGCGAGTTTTTCGTGGCCCTTCTCCTCTTCGGCGAGATCGCCGAGCAGGCGGCGTACGCCGGTATCCTCGGCCTTCTCCGCCGCCTTGGCATAGAAGCGCTCGGCTTCCAGCTCCATGGTCTCGACTTCCTTGCGGATGGTGTCGAGCGGCAGGTTCTTGGTCAGCCAGATCGGACGCCGGCGCAGGAAGCCTTTGACGTCCTCGCGCCGGATCGGCGGCAGATGCGGGCCAAAGCGCTGCTCGTAGGTTTCGAGCAGCCGGTGGCGATGGCCGCGCTCCTCCTCCGCCATCTCCTCGAAGATCTTTGCGGTATCGGGATAGCGGCCGGCGAGGTCCTCGGCGAAGGACATATAGATGCGGCTGTCCTCTTCCTCGGAGGCAATCGCGACCGCCAGCACCTCGCGCTCGGTCAGATCGGCGAAATTCTTCACGGCAACGCCTTCTTCACCTAACTTAGAATTAGAATAATTCTAATATTGGTTCGCGATGCCGTGGTCAATCCAAAGGGCCCTGCCTTCGTTGCGTTTTTGATCACGAACAGGGGAACCAGGCGATCGCGGGCCCGTTCGAGTTCCGGTCCTGAGCAGCGGAGACTCCATGAGCACGGTCAAATATCGCCTGAACGATCCACGCCTGGCACCGCGGCGGACCAAGCTCGAGATTCCGGGCTGGGCGGGACGACGCGAGCCGCGCACCGACGGCTCACGCGAGCAGGTCTGGCACTGCGTGCCGTTCTCGGAAGGCGCGCAGTATGGGATCGAGTTGTTCTACCCATACGGCTTCGAGCTGCACGTCACCACGCGCGACGGCCGGTTGCACCTCGATGCGGATTGGGGCGAGCCGCCGGACAGCGGCGTGCAGTGGCCGCCGTTCCGGAATTTTGGCGACACGTTCTACACCTACCAGATCCTGCTCGACCTCAAGGTCGAACAGGGCATGGCGGTTCGCACCGAGCCGCATCCGCGCTTCTACACCGACCGCACCGACACCGTGCCGATCGCCGTTCCGGCGCTGATCCGCAATTGGTGGCCGATGATGTTCTTCTGTGTGTTCAAGGCACCAGTGGAAGGACGCACGCACGTCTTCCGGCCGAATGAGCCGTTCGCGCAGATCATCGTGATTCCGGAAGAGGCGGATTTCCAGCTTGAGCCGATGGGCGAGGAGGAAGCCGCCGAGCGCGAATTGCAGGCGCGCCGCATCTACAGCAATCGGCCCAAACTGGCTGCCGGCACCGAATGGACCTCGTCGACCGACACGGTGTTCGACGGCACCTACCGCCATCTCCACCGCGCCGCCAAGGAGAAGACGCGAGGGGCCTGAGGCGCCGTCGCATCATTGCGGCAAAACAAACCGGGCCTGCAGGCCCATTTGTCGCGTCGCCCAACCGCCGCGGCTCAGTAATCGCGCCGATAGAAGCTGTGGTGATGATGGTGGTGGTGATGATGGTGATGGTATCGCCGATAGCGCGGCACCACGATGACCGGAGGTCCATAGCCACGATCATAGCCGCGATAGTAGCCATGGTGGTGGTGATGGTGATGATGGTGGTGATGATAGAACTGCGCGAGCTGGACGGTCTCGCGCGCCGGAGGCGGCGTCGCCTCGTCCAGGGCTTGCAGCTTTGCCGAGGCGTTGGTGATCGGCTCCAGCAGTTCTGCGTAGGAGTTCGCCTGTAGTACGTCGGTCGGCGCGGGTGCCGGCGCAGCTTGCGCGGCCCCGAGCGCGCCCAGCGATGCGACCGCTCCCAACAATCCGGCAATCTTCTTTTCCATAGTCCTCCTCCACGTCGGTCCGCCGGACAAGACCGGCTGGCTGCAACGCCAGGCTCCATGGAATGTTCCCGGAAATGCCCCGACGATTCCCGGAGATTTTTCCTTGCGTCAGCCCGTCACTGCGCCGCGCGCGCGAGGAACTGAAGCAGCAGCCGGCTCACTTCATCGGGCTGTTCCTGCTGCACCCAGTGGCCGGCGCCGTCGACCAGATGGCAACCGATCATTTTGGTACAGGCCTTCGTCTGCATCGCCTCGAACACGCCGGGCCGCTGATAGGTGCCCCAATCCTGCTTGCCCGAGATGAAGGCGGACGGCTGGTCGATGGTGCGGCCGCTCCAGGTCTGCAGCTCCGCCGTGAACGCGCCCGAGGTGCCGCAGCGGTACCATTGCAGCCCGCCCTGGAATCCCGTGCGCTGATACTCGGCGCTGTAATAGGTAAGCTCGCGGTCCGGCAGCCAACTGTTGGCGGCGATCGCTGCGCGAGACGGCATCTGTTCGGCGACCGTCGCGGCCATGTCCTTGGCGAGATCCATCACATAGTAGGTCGGCAGCTTTGCCAGTTCGCCCGCAGACCATGACTCCAGCCGGTAGGGTTTGTTGTCCTTCCAGTCCGCGCTCTTGTGATGGTAGTAGGCGCGCAGAAAGTCGTGCACGCCCTGCGGGGCGCGATGCATGTCGTCATTCGCCTGATACGTCGAATAGTACCATTGGTAGTGCTTGCGCGGACGCGGCAGCGCGGCGAGCTCGCGATGCACGGGGTCGTCAGTCGCGGGCCTTGCCGGTTCGTTGGCGGTGTTGAACGGCAGCGACGGCGGGCCCGAGAAGGGCGCGCTCATCATCACGACCGCGCGGAACACGTCGGGGCGGATCAGCGCGCACCACGCTGCGACCGACGAGCCGAAATCGTGCCCGATCACCGCATCGACGTGGCTGTAGCCGAACGCCGCGACCAGCCCGAGCGCATCGCGCACCAGGTTGGGCAGGCGGAAGGCGGTGAGGTCGCCGTCATAATTTGCGCTCCAGCCCGTCGTGCGGCCATAGCCGCGCTGGTCCGGCGCGATCACGTGATAGCCGGCGGCGGCAAGCTTCGGCATCACCTTGCGCCAGGAAAATGCCAGCTCCGGAAAGCCGTGCAGCAGCAACAGGCAGGGCCGGCCGGCTGTCTCGAAGCCTGCTTCGAGCACATGCATGCGCAGGCCGTTGATCCCGTCGACATAACGCGAGCGGATGGTAGAGGGCAGCGGGACGTCGGAGAGGGCTTCCATCTGAGATCACCTGTTGGGCATCGCCGCACAACCAGCGCAATTTGCTGTATGCTGGCGGCCATTGTTCTGACGATAGCAACATTGCCCAGGGGAAGCATACCGCATGCGCCACGCGAGGATTGCAGAGCTGCCCGGCTGGATGTCGCGTCTCGGTCTGACGATCGCGGCGGCAAGCCTTATGCTGAATTCGGCCGTGCGCGCCGCCGACATCAAGCAGCTGACCGAAAAACTGCCGCGCGCCTATATCGGCGAATTCCTGTGGGACGGCGATACCACGGTGCAGAACGTCGTCGTCACCTTCGACAAGGTGCAGGCCCTGAACGAGCAGAATGCCGAAGCGCGCGGATGCGGGTCATATGAAGTCGGCCGCCACGTGACCAAGATCGGCGTCGAGATGTTCATCCGGCTGTCCGATCTCGAGGTCGAGATCTTCGAACGGCCGCCCGATGGCGACGGTGCGTTCGAGTCCGAGGGCAGCCATCGCGGCAAGCTGTCGGAGGATTTGCAGCAGATCGATGCCCAGTGGACCACCACGGCATCAGGCAAGCACGGCCAGCTCCACCTGCGCGCCGCGACCTCCGCCGCCTGCGAGCCGGCGGCGGAGTTGTAGGTAACGGATTTGCTGGACGCAGCATTCCGCTTCACCCTCCCCTGGAGGGGGAGGGTCGGCTCACAGCGAGCGCAGCGAGATGTGAGGCGAGGTGGGGTGATCTCTCAACACGGGCGGCGCCTAATATGAGAGACCTTCACCCCACCTCGGTTCGCATTTCATGCGAACCGATCCTCCCCCTCCAGGGGAGGATAAGAGGCGTCCCCTCCAGGGGAGGGTGGGGCGCGTCACGCCTTGGCGAGAGCTTTCGGCCAGTACTTGTCGCGCAGGTGGCGCTTCACCAGTTTGCCGGTCGGCGTGCGCGGCAGCTCCTGCTCGAAGTCGATGCTCTTCGGGCATTTGATCGGCGACAGATGCTGGCGGCAGAACGCGATCAGCTCGCTTCGAGCTCCTTGCCGGCCTTGCCGATGTCGTGCGGCTGCACCACGGCCTTGACCTCTTCGCCCATCTCCTCGTTCGGCACGCCGAACACCGCGACGTCGGAGACTGCGGGGTGCGTGATCAGCACGTCCTCGGTTTCTGCGGATAGATGTTCACGCCGCCGGAGATGATCATGTAGCTCTTGCGGTCGGTGAGATAGAGGAAGCCTTCATCATCGAGGTAGCCGACATCGCCGAGCGTCGACCAGCCCCTGGCGTTGTAGGCCTTCTTCGTCTTCTCGGGATCGTTGTGATAGCTGAAAGCCGGCGCGTCGGCGAAGTAGACCTGCCCGATCTGCCCCGTCGGTGCCTCCTCCTCGTTCTCGTCTAGTATCTTGACCTTGCCGACCACCGCGCGGCCGACCGTGCCGCGGTGGGTCAGCCATTGCTGCGAGGTCGAGACCGTGACGCCGTTGCCTTCGGAGCCGGCGTAGTACTCGATCAGGATCGGTCCCCACCAGTCGATCATCCTGGCCTTGACGTCGACCGGGCAGGGCGCCGCGGCGTGGATCGCGCCCTTCAGCGAGGAGACTTTGTAGCGGGCGCGTACCTCGTCGGGCAGCTTCAGCATGCGCACGAACATGGTCGGCACCAGCTGCGACTGCGTCACCTTGTGCTTCTCGACCTGCTTCAGGAATTCCTCGGCGTCGAAATGCTCCATGATGACGGAGGTGCCGCCCAGCACGGTTGCCATCATGTTGAAGCGCAGGGGAGCCGCGTGATAGAGCGGCGCCGGCGACAGGTAGACGCTGTCAGCGTTCATGCCGCACATGTCGGCGGTGAGAATCCGCAGGAACGGGTTCGGCACGTCGATCCGGTTGCCCTCGAACTCCTTCTTGATGCCCTTGGGGCGGCCGGTGGTGCCGGAGGAATACAGCATGTCGTAGCCGGCGACCTCGTCGGCAACCGGCGTGGTCGGCTGCGCGGCGGCCTCCTTGTCATAGGAGCGGAAGCCCGGTGCAGGCTCGTCCATCATGTAAAACAGCGGTTCGCCCGGCTCACCCTTGATCAGGCCCTTCACCTTGTCGGCACACTGCGGGGTGGTGATGAACACCTTGGCGCCGCAGTCCTTGATGATGTAGGCGATCTCCTCTTCGGTGAGGTAACGGCTGATCGCCGTGTAATACAGCCCCGAGCGCTGCGCGGCCCAGCAGATCTCCATGAAGGCGAGGCGGTTTTCCATCAGCAGCGCGATGTGGTCGCCGGCTTTCAGGCCGAGCGAGCGGAACAGATGCGCGCCCTGGTTCGAGAGCTCGTCGAGCTCGCGATAGGTGATGGCCTTGCCGGATGCCGCCATCTGGTAGGCGATCTTGTCCGGATGGTTGCGCGCGTGGATGGATGGATGGGTCAAAGATGTTTCCTCAAACAAGCTGGTCTCCCGGCGAAGGCCGGGACCCATAACCACTAATTATTGTTGTTGGACTGGGTTGTGGCCCCAGCCGGGCCTAACCACAAACGGCTGTGGTTATGGGTCCCGGCCTGCGCCGGGACGACATCTTTTATGTGGAGAGCCTCGGGTTCGCCTAACGCGACTTTACAGCCGCTCGACAATCGTCACGTTCGCCATGCCGCCGCCTTCGCACATGGTCTGCAGGCCGTAACGCTTGTTGCGCTGCTTCAGCGCATGCAGCAGCGTCGTCATCAGCTTGGTGCCGCTGCCGCCGAGCGGATGGCCGAGCGCGATCGCGCCGCCATTGACGTTGAGCCGGGCCGGATCGGCGCCGGTGGTCTTCAGCCACGCGGTCGGCACCGAGGCGAAGGCCTCGTTGACCTCGAACAGGTCGATGTCGCCGATCTTCATGCCGGCCTTCTGCAGCGCGCGCTGGGTCGCCGGCAGCGGCGCTTCCAGCATGATCACGGGATCGCCGCCCATCATGGTGAGGTGATGGATGCGCGCCATTGGCTTCACGCCGAGCGCTTTCAGGCCCTTCTCGTTGACGACCATCACGCCGGAGGCGCCGTCGCAGATCTGGCTGGCGCTCGCCGCTGTCAGCTTGCCGTTTTCGGCGATCAGCTTGACGCCCTTGATGCCGTCGAGGCTGGCATCGAAGCGGATGCCTTCGTCGATGTGGTGGGTGTCGGTCGAGCCGTCGGCACGGGTGATCTTCACCGGCACGATCTCGTCCTTGAAATGGCCGGCTTGGGTCGCCGCGATCGCGCGCTGGTGGCTGTTGTACGAGTATTCGTCGAGCTCATCCTTCGACAGGCCGTACTTCTCGGCCATCATCTCCGCACCGGTGAACTGGCTGAAGACGATGTTGGGATATTTCGCCTCGATCCCCGGGCTCTTGTAGTGGCCGAAGCCGTTCTTGGCCGGCAGCGAGGAGGCGAGCCCCATCGGCACGCGGGTCATCGATTCCACGCCGGCGGCGATCACGCAGTCCATGGTGCCGCTCATCACGGCCTGCGCCGCGAAGTGCAGCGCCTGCTGCGAGGAGCCGCACTGGCGGTCGATCGAGGTGGCGGGCACGCTCTCCGGCAGCTTGGAGGCCATCACCGCGTTGCGCGCGATGTTGGTGGATTGCTCGCCGGTCTGCATCACGCAGCCCATGATCACGTCCTCGACCTGCGCCGGGTCGGCTCCGGAGCGTTCGACCAGCGCATCGAGCACGGTGGCGGCCAGATCGGCCGGATGCCAGCCGGCGAGACGCCCTCCCTTGCGGCCGCCCGCGGTGCGAGCGGCGGCGACGATATATGCCTCGGCCATGTCTGATCTCCCTGATGTTTTCTGGATTGGGGGCCCTAAAAGTTGGGCCGGATTTAAGGGGCGGCTCAGCATTTAGTCAATCAATCAATTAACTCTTGAGTGCTGCCCCGCCATGGGCTTATGTGCGGCCTCGATTTACCGTCGAGTCCAGACACCAAGCGGGACCAGAGCGCAGTTGAATACCAGCGTACCGACGAAACTCGCCGCGGGCAGAAACGCCACTGCCGACAAGCTATTGGTCGCAGCCAGCGAGCTGATGATCGAGCGCGCCTCGATCGAGGTCTCGCTGTCCGACATCGCGCAGAAGTCCGGGGTCAACGCTGCGCTGGTGAAATATCATTTCGGCAACAAGGACGGGCTGTTGCTGGCGCTGCTGGCGCGCGATGCCGCCACCGAGATATCGCAGCTCGAATATCTGCTGGCGCAGCCGATCACGCCGGCGGAGAAATTGCGCCTGCATATCGGCGGCATCATCCGCGCCTATCACCAGTTCCCCTATATGAACCGGCTGATCCATTATCTCCTGCACGAGAGCTCGGCTGGCGCTGCGGACGAAGTGTCGAAATTCTTCGTCGCGCCACTGCTGGATTTTCACCGCCGGCTGCTCGCAGAGGGCATCAAGGCTGGCCAATTTCGCAAGATCGATCCGGTGCTGTTCTACACCAGCCTGATCGGCGCCTGCGATCACCTGTTCTTCGGCCGCCACGCGATGTCGCGCGCGGTCGGTGTCGGTCCGGTCACCGACGAGGTCTGCCGCGAATACATCAGGCATATGGAAGCCTTGATCTTCGGCGGCGTGCTCAATCCCGATAAGGAAACGGCAGCGATCGCCGCCGGATAAAAAAGTTCGAGTCTAGAGAAGAAACGCCCAAGGAAAGGTTGTTCTCATGCAGTTGAAAGACGTTGCCGTTCTCATCACCGGCGGTGGCTCCGGGCTCGGCGCCGCAACCGCGCGCGCCATGGCCGCCAAGGGCGCCAAGATCGGCGTGATCGACCAGAACAAGGAAAACGCCGAGAAGGTTGCCGCTGACGTGAAGGGCGTTGCCCTGCACGCCGACGTCACCGACGAGGAAGCGATCAAGGCGGCGATCGCCAAGGCCGAGGCCGCGCACGGCATCGCGCGGGTCTTGATGAACTGCGCCGGCATCGGCGGCTCGCAGCGCATTATCGGCAAGGACGGAACGTACCCGCTGGCGAAATTCGTCCGCATCATCAACGTCAATCTGATCGGCACCTTCAACGTGCTGCGCCTGTTCGCCGAGCGCCTCGCCACCGCCGAAACGATCGGTGAGGAGCGCGGCGTCGTGATCAACACCGCGTCCGTCGCGGCCTATGAGGGCCAGATCGGTCAGATCGCCTATTCGGCCTCGAAGGGCGGCGTCGTCGGCCTCACGCTGCCGGCCGCGCGCGACCTCGCCAGCCTGAAGATCCGCGTCAACACCATCGCGCCCGGCCTGTTTCTGACGCCGCTGCTGATGGGTCTCAACGAGGAAGCGCGCAAGAGCCTCGGCGCCCAGGTGCCGCATCCGGCCCGCCTCGGCGACGCTTCGGAATACGGCAACCTCGCCGTCCACATCGTCGAGAATCCGATGCTCAACGGCGAGACCATCCGTCTCGACGGTGCCATCCGCATGGCGCCGCGCTAACGCGGATTTCGCCTCTTGTCCTCCCCCCTTGCGGGGGAGGGCGGCAGCGAAGGCTGCCGGGAGAGGGGTTCTCCCCGCGGCCACCCCTCTCGGAAGCGGATACGCGGCACCGACGCACATGTCCTCTCCCGCAAGGGGAGAGGGCGCATTAACCGGCACCGCATCTGCAGATGCAGGAGTGTGACGCGTGTCTCAACCGCTGCTGATCGAACATCACGATGGAGTCGATTGGGTCACGCTCAATCGTCCCGAGAGCCTGAACGCGCTGGATCCCTCGCTGATCGATGCGCTCAACGTCTATTTCCAGGGCTTGCAGCGCAATCGCGACACCCGCGTCGTGGTGCTGAAGGGCGCCGGCGCGAATTTTTGCGCCGGGCTTGATCTCAAGCACGCGATGGCCCGCCGCGGCGGACAGACCGAACCGCCGAGCGTCGCTGACTCCCTGGACTCGCAGCGCCGCATTGCCGACATCGTGATGCTGATGCGGCGCGCTCCGCAGCCGATCATTGCGCTGGTGCAGGGCGCGGCCGCCGGCGGCGGTTTCGCGTTGGCGCTCGCCGCCGACATCCGCATCGCCGCGAAGAACGCGCGGATGAACTGTGCCTTCATCAAGCTCGGCTTAGGGGGCTGCGACATCGGCACCAGCTATTTCCTGCCGCGCCTCGTCGGCGTGTCGGTCGCCTCCGAATTGATCCTCACCGGACGCTTCATCAACGCCGATCGCGCGCTCGCTGTCGGTCTCGTGTCTGAAGTCGTCGAGGCCGCCGATCTCGATACCGCCGCCAATCCTTATGTCGATGCGATGATGACGGCCTCGCCGGTCGGTCTGCGCCTCTCGAAGGAATGCATCAACATGAGCGTCGATGCCGGCTCGATCGAGGCCGTGATTGCGATGGAGGATCGCAATCAGGTGCTGTGCAGTCGCTCGGAAGATTTCCAGGAGGGCATCAGGGCCTTCCTTGAGAAACGAAAGCCTGTCTATATCAGGCGCTGAGAACAGATCCTCAAAAGGACAAGAATTCCGGGAGACGCAAAATGGATGGAGACGCGGCGATGCTGACGAAGCCCGCCTTCCGCAAGGTGGATTGGCTCGCGCGTGACATCGTGATTGATCGGCGCGCCGACGGCACCGTCGTCCTGAAGTCGCGGATCCCGCTCCAGGCCTATGAGACGCATATCCCGGCCTATCTCGCCAAATGGGCGGCGCAGGCGCCGGAGCGCATCTGGCTGGCGCAACGCGGCGGCCCCGATCGGCAGTGGCGCAAGGTCTCCTATGGTGAAGCCAAGCGCACCGTCGATGCGCTGACGCAAGGCCTGCTCAACCTCGGCGTTGCCGACGGCCGGCCCGTCGCGATCCTCTCGGGCAATTCGATCGAGCACGCGCTGATGACGCAGGCCGCGATGCAGGCGCGGCGGCCGGCCGCGCCGGTGTCGCCAGCCTATTCGCTGATGAGCCAGGACCATCTCAAGCTCAAATATCTCTTCAACCTGATCAAGCCCGCCGTCGTGATGGTGCAGGATGGCCCGACCTTCGAGAAGGCGCTCAAGGCGATCGACCTCACCGGTATCACGGTCGTCCACGTACAGCGTTCCTGCGAGGGCATCAGGAGCGTGGCCTTTGCCGAGCTCGCGGCAACGCCCGTCACGGCTGATGTCGACGCGTCGATCGCGAAGATCACGCCCGACACCGTCGGCAAGCTGCTGTTCACCTCCGGCTCGACCGGCATGCCCAAGGCCGTCATCAACACCCAGCAGATGATGTGCGCCAACGCGGCGATGATGATGCAGGTGCGGCCGCGCGAAACGGCCGGGCCGATCCCGACCGTGCTCGACTGGATGCCGTGGAATCACACCATGGGCGGCAACGCCGCGTTCAATCCGGTGCTGGTTGACGGCGGCACGCTCTATATCGACGACGGCCGGCCGATGCCGGGCCAACTCGAGGAGACCATCCGCAATCTGCGCGAGGTGTCGCCGACCTATTACGCCAACGTGCCGGCCGGCTATGCCGCGCTCGCGGCCGCGATGGAGAAGGACGAGGCGCTGTGCCGGAGCTTCTTCAAGAATCTCTCGATCATGGCTTATGGCGGCGCCCGCCTGCCCGATGATCTCTATGACCGCATGCAGGCGCTGGCGGTGAAAACCACAGGCGAGCGCATCGTGTTCTACACCGGCTGGGGTTCGACCGAGACCGCGCCGACCTCGACCGGCACCTATTGGGATACTGAGCGCGTCGGCCTGATCGGGCTGCCATTCCCTGGCGTCGAGCTGAAGATGGTGCCGTGCGGCTCGAAGTATGAATTGCGGCTGCGCGGCGTCAACGTCACGCCGGGCTATTTCGGCCAGCCCGATCTCACGGCGAAGATGTTCGACGAGGAAGGCTTCTACTGCATTGGCGATGCCGGCGTGTTCGTGGATCCCGCGGATCCGCTGCAGGGCATCATCTTCGCCGGCCGCGTGGTCGAGGACTTCAAGCTGACCACCGGCACCTTCGTCCATGTCGGCTCGCTGCGCACCGATGCGATATCAGCCGCGACGCCGGTCGTGCATGATGCGCTGGTGGCGGGACAGGACCGTGAGTTCATCGGCCTGCTGTGCTGGCCGAACCTGCATGCCTGCCGCCAGCTCGTCGGCAATGCCGATGCGAGCTATGAGGAGGTGATCCGGCATCCGGACGTGATCGCCTGTCTGGAAAAGGGCTTGCAGACGCACAACGCGTCCACTACCGGCAGCAGCATGCGGATCGCGCGCGCGATGCTGATGGTCGAGCCGCCATCGATCGACGGCAACGAACTCACCGACAAGGGCTACATCAACCAGCGTGCCGGCCTCGAACGCCGCGCCGCACTGGTGGAGAAGCTCTACGCCGAGCAGCCCTGCGGCGAGGTGATCATTTTGAACTGACAGTAGGATGGGTAGAGCGCAGCGAAACCCATCATCTCGAACCACACAACCGATGGGTATCGCTTCGCTCCACCCATCCTACGAACAACAACAGCAACGCGGGTAAGCGCCATGAACTTCGATTTCTCCGACGAACAAAAGCAGATGCGCGACGAGGCGCGGAAGTTCCTCAGCGAACAGTGCCCGCCGAAGGCCGTGCGCGAGGTGCTCGACGCAAGGCGCCTTACGACAAGTCGCTGTGGAAGGGCCTCGCCGAGATGGGCTTCCTCGGTGTCGCGATCCCTGAGCAGTTCGGCGGCGCGGGCGCCGGCCATCTCGAGCTCTGCGTGATCGCGGAGGAAATGGGCCGCGCGCTGGCGCCGGTGCCGTTCTCTTCGACGGTCTATCTCGCCGCCGAAGCGATCCTGATCGCGGGCAGCGACGCACAGAAGCAGAAGTGGCTGCCGAAGATCGCGTCGGGCGACGCCATCGGCACGCTGGCGCTGTTCGAAGGCAAGGGCAATCCCTCGCCGAAGGCGGTCAAGGTCACGGCCAATGGCGGCGTGCTCAACGGTGTCAAAAAGCCGGTGCCGGATGGCGCGATCGCCGATTTCGCCGTGGTCGCTGCGCGCACCGGCTCAAGCGGACGCGAGTCCGATATCTCCCTGTTCATCGTCGATCTCAAGGCCGGCGGCGTCGAGGTGAAGTCGCTGACCAACATCGATCTCACCCGCGGCCAGGCCGAGATCACCTTCAAGGACGCCAAGGCCGAGCCGCTCGGCGCCACCGGCGAAGGCTGGAGCGTCATCACCCAGGTGCTCGATCGCGCCGCCGTGCTGACGGCGTTCGAACAGGTCGGCGGCGCAGACCGCGCGCTCGAAATGGGCCGCGACTATGCGCTCGACCGTATCGCATTCGGCCGTCCGATCGGCTCGTTCCAGGCGGTCAAGCACATGCTGGCTGACATGTATGTCTCGGCAACGCTGGCGCGCTCGAACTGCTACTACGGCGCCTGGGCGCTCTCGACCAACGCCGGCGAATTGCCGGAAGCGGCGGCTGCCGCGCGCATCAGCGCAACGCAGGCGTTCCAGCACTGCGCCAAGAACAACATCCAGGTCCATGGCGGCATGGGCTTCACCTGGGAGTTCGACTGCCACATGTACTATCGCCGCGCCAATGCGGTCGCGCTCGGTCTCGGCAGCCTGTCCTATTGGGAAGACGCGCTGATCGATCGCATGCGCAAGAAGAACGCGGCGTAACGATTGTTGATTTGTAGGATGGGTAGAGCGCAGCGAAACCCATCATGACGCGGGTGGTCCAAGAGATGGGTTTCGCTTCGCTCTACCCATCCTACGGCGCCGGCGAAGGATGAAAGATCATGAATTTCGACGACACCCCGCAGGAAGCCGCATTCCGCGCCGAGGCGAAGGCCTGGATCGCGGCCAATGCGCCGAAGCAATATGAGGACGAGCTGCGCAAGGCCTCGCTCGGCCGCGTTGCGCTCCAGGGCGCCAACATCCTTGAGGTCGCCAAGGCCTGGCAGAAGAAGAAGGCCGATGCCGGCTGGGCCTGCCTGCATTGGCCGAAGGAGTATGGCGGCCGCGGCGCCTCGCCGATCGAGCGCGTGATCTGGCAGCAGGAGGAGGGCCCGTTCGGCCGCCTGAGCTCGATGTTCATCATCGGCCACGGCATGTGCGGCCCGACCATGATGGCGTTCGCCGGCGAGGAGCAGAAGCGCAAATATCTGCCGCCGCTCGCCTCCGGCGAGAAGGTCTGGTGCCAGCTGTTCTCGGAACCGGCCGGCGGCTCGGACGTCGCAGGCCTGCGCACCCGCGCCGAGAAGAACGGCGACGAATGGGTCATCAACGGCCAGAAGATCTGGACCTCGGGCGCGCATTATTCCGACTACGGCATCCTGCTGACCCGCACCGATCCGACCGTCGCGAAGCACAAGGGCCTCACCATGTTCTTCCTGGACATGAAGAGCCCGGGCGTCGAGGTGCGGCCGATCAAGCAGGCGAGCGGCGCCTCCGACTTCAACGAGGTCTACTTCACCGACGTGCGGATTCCGGACTCGCAGCGGCTCGGCAACGTCAATGACGGCTGGAACGTGTCGCTGACCACGCTGATGAACGAGCGGATGTCGATCGGCGCCGGCGTCGCCACCGGCTTCCCCGAGCTGTTCGATTTCTGCAACAGCCTGATTCTGGACGATGGCCCTGCGATCGAGAACCGTGCGGTGCGCTCCAAGCTCGCCAACTGGGCGGTGAAGGCGAGCGGGCTGAAATACACCAGCATGCGCGCGATCTCCGCGCTGTCGCGTGGCGAGCGTCCGGGACCGGAGAACTCGATCGGCAAACTGGTCGCCGGCTCGATGATCCAGGACGTCGCGACCTACGCGCTCGATCTGCAGGGCGCCGCGGGCGCTTGAGCGGCCCTGAGGATGCCGAGGTCGCCGGCAAATTCCAGGCGATGCTGCTGCGTGCGCCGGGCACCCGCGTCGAGGGCGGCACCGACGAGATCATGCGCAACATCATCGCCGAGCGCGTGCTCGGTTTGCCCGGCGACATCAGGGTCGACAAGGACGTTCCCTTCAACAAGATCCCGACCAAGGGCCGCGCGTAACGGCGCCGGAATAACGAGAGAGGTTCGCCATGAATTTCGATGACACGCCGCAGGAAGCCGAGTTCCGGTCCATCGCCCGCAAGTGGATCGCCGCCAACGCGCCGAAGGAGTTCGAGGAGGAGCTCTCGAAGTCCTCGCTCGGCCGCATCAGGCTCGCCAAGCACGACATGGTCGAGGTCGGCAAGGCCTGGCAGAAGAAGAAGGCGGAGGGCGGCTGGGCCTGCCTGCACTGGCCGAAGGAATATGGCGGTCGCGGTGCCACCCCGATCGAGCGCGTGATCTGGCAGCAGGAAGAGGGCGTCTACGGCAAATTGACCCAGCCGTTCCAGATCGGCGAGGGCATGTGCGGCCCGACCGTGATGGCCTGGGGCAGCGAGGAGGCCAAGCGCCGCTATCTGCCGAAGCTCGCTGCGGGCGAGGAGATCTGGTGCCAGCTGTTCTCCGAGCCGTCGGCCGGCTCCGACGTCGCGGGCCTGCGCACCCGCGCCGAGAAGAAGGGCGACAATTGGGTCGTCAACGGCCAGAAGATCTGGACCTCGGGCGCGCACTACTCCGACTACGGCCTGTTGATCGCGCGCACCGATCCGAATGTGCCCAAGCACAAGGGCCTCACGATGTTCTTCCTCGACATGAAGAGCCCCGGCGTCGATGTGCGGCCGATCAAGCAGGCCAACGGCATGCAGGAGTTCAACGAGGTCTATTTCACCGACGTCGTGATCCCGGACAGCCAGCGGCTTGGCGCGGTTGGCGAGGGCTGGAGCGTGTCGCTGACCACGCTGATGAACGAGCGCATGTCGATCGGCGCGCGGCTTGCGACCGGCGTGCCCGAGATGTTCGAGTTCTGCTCCAGCCTGATGCTGGAAGATGGTCTTGCGATCGACGATCCAGCGGTGCGCTCCAAGCTTGCGAGCTGGGCAGTGAAGGCGAGTGGATTGAAATACACCAGCTACCGCGCCATCTCCGCGCTGTCGAAAGGCGAACGTCCCGGTCCGGAAAACTCCATCGGCAAGCTCGTCTCCGGCCTGATGCTGCAGGACATCGCGACCTATGCGATGGATCTGGAGGGTGCCGCGGGCAGCCTCACCGGCACTGACGAGGAGCAGGCCAACGGCCAGTTCCAGCAGATGCTGTTGTCGTCGCCCTCGATGCGCATCGCCGGCGGCACCGACGAGATCCTGCGCAACATCATCGCCGAGCGCGTGCTGGGCCTGCCCGGCGACATCCGGGTCGACAAGGACGTGCCCTACAACAAGATCCCGACCAAGGGGCGCTGAGCATGGATGCGAAAACGAACACGCGCTATTCATCCGAGGACCGCATCGGCGCGCTCGGGGAGCTGCTCAACGAGCGCTACTCGGTGCGCGCGTTCCTGCCGCGCGAGGTGCCGCGCGAGGTCATCGAGCACATCCTCGGCGTCGCACAGCGCACCGCGTCCTGGTGCAACAGCCAGCCCTGGCAGGTGCTGATCGCATCAGGCGAGGCCAAGGAGCGCTTCCGCAAGGCGATCTATGCCGAGGCTGCGTCCGGCGCCAAGGACGACCACGACTTCACGCCGCCGCGCGAATATGTCGGGGTCTATCTGGAGCGACGGCGCGAGAGTGGCTTCCAGCTCTACAACACGCTGGGCATCGCGCGCGGCGACAAGGCGGCCTATTCGAAGCAGGCGCTGGAGAACTACAATTTCTTCGGCGCGCCGCATGTCGCCGTCATCCACACCAACGAGCCGCTCGGCATCTATGGTGCGATCGACTGCGGCGGCTATGTCTCGAACTTCATGCTGGCCGCGCAGGCGCTCGGGCTCGGCACCATCCCGCAGGCCGCGCTCGCGCGCCATTCCGGCTTGATCCGCCGCCATTTCAACCTGCCTGACGACCGCCGGGTTGTCTGCGGTATCTCGTTCGGCTATGCGGACCATGCGCACAAGGTGAACAGCTACCGCACCTCGCGCGCAACTGTGGCTGATACTGTCACATTCGTTGATGTATAGTTTCCTCAAGGCGGGACGTATCCTCCCGCCGAGGACAAGAAGAAGCGACAAGAAAAGCCCAAGAAGAACAATGGCGAACAACGCCGCTCCGACGCCGGCCGAGATCAGCTGGCAACTGCACCGTCTGCCTGCGCTCGAGCGCGACGCGTTCATTGCGGCGCATTATCTGGGACAGCCCGTTGCCTGGAAGACCCGCTTCTTCGACGCGATCGACTGGGGCGCGGGCGAGGTGCTGCAATTCAGCTTTCTGCAACGCGGTTGGCACCGCCATGCGCGGCTCGACAATCCGATCTATGCCTATATCGACGTCGGGCAACATCCGGAAACACGCGGCCTGCGCCGCGGCCGTCGGATCGATCTCCAGGGCACGATCAAGGGCGTCGATTTCGTGACCGGGATTACGCTTGAGCTGGACAAGTTCGAGATCCTGCCGGTCAATTTCCTCGACCGCTTCGTCATCAGCTCCGACAGCCGTTACTGACCAGGGCTTGATGAGAGCAAGTATCAGCGGCATCGGTACCGCCTCCCCTCCCCCGCTTGCGGGGGAGGGCTAGGGTGGGGCTCTCTCCGCGAGTCACATCGTGGAGAGAGCCCCCACCCGGCGCTGCGCGCCGACCTCCCCCGCAAGCGGGAGAGGTGCAGCGACTCAGCCGCACCATTCGACCCAATCTCATCGCGCTTTAGCGCCCGCAACGTGGCGCCGCGGCGCATCCGCATAGCGCGCGGCCATCGCGCCGGTGAGTTCTGCCATCTTCTCGCGCAACCCGCCGGGTGCGATCACCTCGGCCTCGGCGCCGAGGCGCAGCAATTCGGTCGCCGCATGCCACACCGTCTTGCCGACCGGCATGGTGGCGATGTGCCAGCCGTCGGCGTCGGTGCCATCAGCAAGCCGCATCCGCGCCTTCACGTAGGGATGCGCCAGCGCATCGAACAGCTTCAACCCGAGCGGCGACAGCCGCACCGTGGCCTCGTTCGGATGCAGCTCGGCCTCGAGCCGCTCGATCGAGGCACGCCAATATGCGGCGAGGTCGAAGTCCGCCGGCCGCGCGAACGGCGTCTCCAGGATCGTGCAATCCAGCACGCGCGCGACGCGGTAGGTGCGCACATTGCCGTCGACGAGGCCCACGAGATACCAGCTACCGCCCTTCAGCACGAGGCCGAGCGGCGCCGCGCGCCGCCGTTTCTCGGCCTTCCAGCTCTGGTAGCGGATCTCGATCAGGTTCTCGCGCAGCACCGCGCCGGCAATCGCGCGCAGGTGCTTCGGCTCCTCGGTCTCGCCGAACCAGCCCGGCGCGTCGAGATGAAAGCGCTGCTGCATCCGGTTCGCGTTGGGGCGCAAATTCTCCGGCAGTGCCGCCATCAGCTTGGTCTGCGCCGCCACCATCGCAGCATCGAGGCCGAGCGCGGCGGCCGGTCCCGGAAGTCCGGCCATGAACAGCGCCTCGGCCTCGCCCTGCGACAGCCCGTTCAGCCGCACCCGATAGCCGTCGAGCAGGCGATAGCCGCCCTCGGCGCCGCGGTCGGCATAGACGGGCACGCCGGCGGCGGCCAGCGCGTCGATGTCGCGATAGATCGTGCGCACCGAGACCTCGCAGGCCTCGGCCAATTCAGGCGCGGTGACCTGTCCCCGCGCCTGCAGGGTGGTGAGGATGGAAAACAGCCGGCTTGCGCGCATGGGAAAATCATACCTGACATAAGATGTCAGGTATAGGCGGACATAAGGAGGCCATGCCCCTGTCGGCGCAAGGAGACCTGCCCATGACCACCGCTGCGACCACCGTCCCCGTCACGCTGTATTACTCGCCGCAGAGCCGCGCCACCGGCACCCGCGTGCTGCTGGAGGAGCTCGGCGCGCCCTATGATCTGCACATCCTCAACATGAAGGCCGCCGAGCAGCGGCAGGCCGCCTATCTCGCCATCAATCCGCTTGGCAAGGTGCCGGCGATCCGCTACGGCGACGCGCTGGTGACCGAGCAGGTCGCGATCTTCATCTATCTGGCCGATCTGTTTCCGCAGGCCGGCCTGACGCCGGCGCTGAACGACCCGCGCCGCGGCCCGTATCTGCGCTGGATCGCCTATTATGGCTCCTCATTCGAGCCCGCTGTGATCGACCATTTCATGAAGCGCGTGCCGGCGCCGATCACGCAGTCGCCCTATGCCGATTACGACACCATGCTGGGCGCGCTTGAGGCGCAGCTCGCCAAGGGGCCCTATCTGTTCGACGAACAGATCACGGCGGCCGACATCCTGTGGGGTGTCGCGCTGAGCTGGACCATGATGTTCGGCATCGTGCCGAAGAGGGACGTCTTCGTCCGCTACGCCGAACGCATCACCGCACGCCCGGCTTTCGTCCGGATATCGAAGGCCGACGACGAGATGGCGGCGCAGCATGCGGCCGCCGCGGGAGTGTGATACGGATCGTGTCGATGGCGAAAGTCCTGCACAGCACCAACTGCTTCAACACCCTGATCCGCGTCGCCGAGGATTGCCCGGCGCAGCGCGGCGAGGAGCCGCAGCCGCGCGGCGGCCAGCCGACGGTCGCCGTGCTGCAATTCCGGATGATTTCAGGCGCGCCCTACAAATACACCTCCGACGACGTGGTGTTCGCCACGTCGTCGGCCGGCCGCGCGCTCGATGCGAAAGCCGCGAAGAGGGAGCGCAACCTCGCCCGCGAGACCTTCTTCTCCCGCGGCCAGGCCTGCATGCGCGCCTCGCCGCTGGGAAAGCGTTTTGGTTGGGGCGTGCACGCCGATGCCGAAGGCCGCATCGCGATCTACGCCGTCGACAGCAAGCGCTACCAGGCGCTTGCGCGCGACCCCGACATCACGCAGACCCGCGCGATGCGGAGCAAGCGGGCGTAGGGGGCGCATGCGGACACGCTGGCAATGGCTCTCATCCTCCCCTGGAGGGGGAGGATCGGTTCGCATGCAATGCGAACCGAGGTGGGGTGAAGGTCTCTCCAAGCAGGCGCTGCCCGTGTTGAGAGATCACCCCACCCCGTTCGCATTGCATGCGAACCG
>NZ_LFLZ01000030.1 GCF_001189845.1 Bradyrhizobium tropiciagri | reverse complement strand
AGCAAGCCCGGCCAAGTCCGCTATGCCGCCGAAAGCGGAAGCATATGCAAAGCGTTACCGGTACGGCCGCGGGGCGTTGCCGGTTGATGGCGCGGCCCGAGAACATGATTCAAGCTTCGAAACTGGAGCCTCGAATCATGCGCTACGAACTCAGCGATTACGAATGGACCGCCATCAAACCGATGCTGCCGAACAAGCCGCGCGGCGCTCAGCGCGTAAATGTCCGTCGCGTGCTTAACGGCATCTTTTGGGTCCTGCGTTCAGCTGCGCCATGGCGCGACCTGCCGTTAGAACTACGGCCCCCGCGCTCGACGAAGGCGGACGCAAAGGAAAAACGGCTGCAAGGTGCCCTGGCCGACCAGGCTTGCCAATGCGAACTTTGCTTGCCGAGACCTCAGGTGTTGACCTTCTGCGATGACGATGATCAGGCACTACGTCATTCTACTTCGCAGCTCAATGCAGCCTCCCTCTCACCTTGACGCAGCACGCCCGCCGATCACGCCAATAGCTGGCGTGCCTTGATAAGTGCGCGCGCGAGCACATCAATTTCTTCACGGGTGTTGTAAAGTCCAAGGGACGCACGGCATGTTGCCAGTGTGCCGAAGCGCTTGAGCAGCGGCATCGCGCAGTGCGCCCCCGCCCGCACCGCTACGCCGGCGCGATCGACGACGGTGGCAATATCGTGCGCATGCGCACCTTTCACATCAAACGAGATGATCGGCCCCTTCTCGGCCGGCGTCCCGATCATGCGCACGAAGTTGATGTCCCCGAGCTTCTCCTGCGTGTAAGCGAGCAGTGCGCTCTCGTGCTTGCGGATCTGCACCTTGCCTATCGAATTGATGTAATCCACGGCTGCGCCCAACCCGATCGCCTCAACGATCGGCGGCGTACCCGCTTCGAACCGGTGCGGCGGATCCCCATAAATGACGCCGGAACGCGAGACCTCGCGGATCATCTCGCCGCCGCCATTGAAGGGCGTCATCGATGCCAGATGCTCGGATTTTCCGTAAAGCACGCCGATCCCGGTCGGACCATAGAGTTTGTGGCCGGTCATGACGTAGAAATCGCAATCAATGTCGCAGACGTCGACGCTCAGATGGACGCATCCTTGCGAGCCGTCGACCAGCACCGGGATACCACGAGCATGTGCGACCCGCACAAGGTCTTTCACCGGCAAGACCGTGCCGAGCACGTTCGACATCTGTGTGATTGCGACCATCTTGGTGCGCGAGGTCAGCAGTCGTTCAAATTCATCGAGCAAGAAGTTACCGTCATCATCCACTGGAGCCCATTTGATGACTGCACCGAGCCGCTCCCGAAGAAAATGCCATGGCACAATGTTGGAGTGGTGCTCCAAAATTGACAGAACGATCTCATCACCCGAGCTGATGCGCTCACGACCAAATGTCTGTGCGACCAGATTGATCGCCTCGGTCGCGCTGCGGGTGAAGATGATCTCTTCGTTCAAACGCGCGTTCACAAACCGCGCTACTTTGGTACGGGCGCCCTCATACGCCTCGGTCGCCGCATTGGCGAGATAGTGCAAGCCACGATGAACATTGGCATATTCGCTGGAGTACACCTGCATCATGCGGTCAAGTACCGCATTTGGCTTTTGCGCGGACGCAGCGTTATCGAGGTAGACAAGCGGCTTGCCGTACACGGTCATGGCCAGCGCCGGAAAGTCACTGCGCAGACGATCGACCTCGTAACGACCATTGCTGACCGCGGGATGTTCGCTCATTGCCGTTCCTGCAGCCAGTGTTCAGCTTGCGCGGTCACAAAATCGCGCAGGTTATCGGCCAAGATCTCCTCAATCGACTCTCCAATGAACGCTTTAATCAGCAACATCTGCGCATCCTTCTCGGACAGCCCCCGCGCGCGCAAATAGAATACGAGGTTGCCGTCTAGCGCTCCTGAGGTCGCTCCGTGGCCGCAGGTCACGTCGTCGGCCGAGATTTCAAGTTCCGGCTTATTGTCCGCCTCGGCCTGATCGGATAAGAGCAACGCTCGGGTCGACAGGCTGGCGACGGTCTTCTGGGCGACGGGACGAACAACGATTCGGCCCTGAAACACCGAGCGGCCGCAATCATCAACGACCGCGCGGAACTTCTGCCGACTGGTGCAATGCGGCACGGCGTGGTCTACCACGATTGTTGTGTCGGCGTGCAGTTTATCTTTGATGAGATTAACCCCGTTCGCAGAGAGCTTGGATCCCTCGCCACCCAGCGTCACGAATCCCTGATAGCGATTGATGGAGCCGCTGCACGTCATGCTGAAGAGATCGAGCTTAGCTCTGGTGCCGACCGCGATGATCCCCGACGAGATGTTCACCGCATCAGCGGCGTCAGCCGCTATGCGGAGATGCGAAAGGCTCGCCTCGTCCCCAGCCAGGGCGATTAAGACATCGTTGGCCTGATAGCCGCTCGCGCCTTCGGCCGAGATGAAACTTTGCACCACGGTCGCATGCGCCCCTTTATCGAGCTGCAGATATGAGCGTGTAAAAGCGGACACCGACGATCCCGTTGCGACCTGAACGATTTGAATAGGGCGTCTAATCGTGTTGCCTTCGGCAATCGAAATTACCAAACCATCTGAGGCCATTGCCGCATTGAGCGAGATCACCGCATCGTCCGTCGTCGAAAGCACCAACCCGGCCATTGCGCCAGTGGCCGAATTCTCCAACACCTCTCGCAGTGACTGCACATGGAGCTCGTTTTCCAGCTCGCCGAGATCCGATAGCTCAGGCGCGAATATGCCGTCCACCAAGACCAATTTGACCGCCTGATCGACAGCCACTAGCCTGGCCGACGCCTTTGCGCGCGCCAACGCCGCTGCATCCGGTCGCGGAGCGAGTGGCAACACCTCGCCGATCAGGGTACGAAGATCCGTGTATCTCCAGGCCTCCATGCGCCGATGCGGCAGGCCGGCGCGCTCATAGGCTTCGAATGCCCTCGCACGGATATGGGGGACGAGGCCCGCGCCAGGCAACCGTCCGAGCGCGGCTGCGAGAAAATTGCTCGTTGCGCACCCGGCATCGGCCTTAGCCAATACTTGCTTCATGGGGAAATCCCTTGAGCCGTCAGGCCGCGGTTTCGAACTGGGCGTAGCCACAGGCCTCGAGTTCCAGCGCGAGTTCCTTGCCGCCACTCTTCACGACGCGGCCTTTCGACATCACGTGCACATAATCGGGCACGATGTAATGAAGGAGCCGCTGATAGTGGGTGATCACGATCATCGCCCTTTCCGGCGAACGCAGGCCGTTGATGCCGCTCGCGACAATACGCAGAGCGTCGATATCCAGCCCGGAATCGATCTCGTCCAGTATGCATAGACTCGGCTCGAACAACGCCATCTGCAGTACCTCGTTGCGCTTCTTCTCGCCGCCCGAGAAGCCGACATTGACGCCGCGCTTGAGCATATCCCGGGTAATGTTGAGTGACCCGGCCACCTCACGGATCTTTTTCAGAAATTCGGGCGTGGATAATTCCCCTCGGCCGCGCGCCTTGCGCTGGGCGTTCAGCGCCGTGCGCAGGAAGTTCATGGCGGTGACGCCGGGGATCTCGACCGGGTACTGGAACGCCAGAAACACGCCCTTGGCGGCGCGCTCATTGGGCTCCATCTCCAGGAGGTCCTCGCCCCTGAACAGGATCTGGCCGCCCGTGACTTCATAGCCCGGCTTGCCGGCGATGACGTGCGACAGCGTCGACTTGCCGGAGCCGTTCGGCCCCATGATCGCGTGCACTTCGCCCGCATTGACCATAAGATCGAGGCCACGGATTATTTCACGACTGTCGACACCAACATGCAGATCTTGGATTTCGAGCAGCGTCATTTTTGATCTGATCCCTCAAAATGCGTCGTCCGGAACGGCGAGCCGCGTTCGGGGGCTCGCGGGACGTTTGGTTATCCGACAGATCCCTCGAGAGAGATCGAGATCAGCTTCTGCGCCTCCGCTGCGAACTCCATCGGAAGCTTTTGCAGGACATCTTTCGCGAAACCGTTGACGACAAGGCCGATGGCCTGTTGCTCGCTCAAGCCTCTTTGCAAGCAGTAGAACAGCACGTCCTCGGAAATCTTCGACGTCGTCGCTTCATGCTCGAACGTCGCCGAGGAATTCTTGGCCTCGACATAGGGCACGGTGTGCGCGCCGCACTTGTCGCCGATCAGGAGCGAGTCGCAGGCGGTGTAGTTGCGCGCGCCGGTCGCCTTGCGATGTGCGCTGACGAGGCCGCGATAGGTGTTCTGCGACTTGCCGGCAGCGATGCCCTTGGAGATGATCCAGCTCGACGTGTTCTTACCGAGATGAATCATCTTGGTGCCGCTATCGACCTGCTGGAAACCGTTCGAGATCGCGATCGAGTAGAACTCACCGCTCGAATTGTCGCCGCGCAGGATGCAGCTCGGATACTTCCAGGTGATCGCCGAACCGGTCTCGACCTGGGTCCAGGAAATCTTCGAGTTCTTGCCGCGGCAGTCGCCACGCTTGGTGACGAAATTGTAGATGCCGCCCTTGCCCTCGGAATTGCCGGGGTACCAGTTCTGCACCGTCGAATACTTGATCTCGGCGTCATCGAGCGTGACCAGCTCGACCACCGCGGCGTGCAGCTGGTTCTCGTCGCGCTGCGGCGCGGTGCAGCCTTCGAGATAGGAGACGTAGGAGCCCTTGTCGGCGATGATCAGCGTGCGCTCCAACTGGCCGGTGTTGCGCTCGTTGATACGGAAATAGGTCGACAGCTCCATCGGGCAGCGCACGCCCGGCGGCACGTAGACGAACGAGCCGTCCGAGAACACCGCCGAGTTCAGCGTCGCGAAGTAGTTGTCCGAGGTCGGCACCACGGTGCCGAGATATTTCTGCACCAGATCGGGATGCTCGCGGATCGCCTCCGAGATCGGCATGAAGATCACGCCGGCCGCCTTCAGCTCCTTCTGGAAGGTGGTCGCAACCGAGACCGAATCGAACACAGCATCGACCGCGATCTTGCGATTCGGCGTCTGTTCGCCACCGGGCGGCGGCTCGACGCCTTCCAGGATCGCGACCTCGCGCAGGGGAATGCCGAGCTTCTCGTAGGTCTTGAGGATTTCCGGATCGATCTCGTCGATCGACGACAGCGTCTTCTTCGGCTTCGGCGCCGCGTAGTAGTAGATGTCCTGATAGTCGATCTTCGGATAGTCGACGCGCGCCCAGGTCGGCTCGGTCATGGTCAGCCAGCGGCGATACGCCTCCAGGCGCCACTCCAGCATCCAGGCCGGTTCATTCTTCTTTGCGGAGATAAAGCGGACGGTGTCTTCCGACAGCCCCTTCGGGGCCTTGTCGGATTCGATCTGCGTCTCAAACCCATATCGATACTGGTCGACGTCGATGCGCCGGACGCGCTCGACCGTCTCTTGTACAGCTACCATTGCCCACTCCATTCGCGCATGGACGCTCTCCGACGGCGATGATTGCGTCGCCTCTCCTCCGAGCAGATCGCCCAAGTCACGGCCGACTTGCAGCCAGGGTGTGAAAGAGCTAGGAGACCGACCCAAAAGGTAGCCGCCCTCGATAGGATTTCGATCATGTCTTGCGCCGGAGGCCCCCGTCGGCTACTCGATCTATGCTGGCACACAGGTATCGGGCACCGGACAAACGACGGCGCATTGCGGCGCATCAAAATGCCCTTCACATTGAGTGCACTGGCTCGGATTGATCACATATATGTCGTTCTTCAGGCTGATCGCGGCATTAGGGCATTCGTACTCACACGCACCGCAGACCGTGCATTGTGACGCGATTATTTTGTAGGCCATCACTCCGATTCCATAAGCAAAGGTGCGGGACTTCGCCTTGCCTTCAAGTCTCATGCCAAGGAGTCTTGTGCTTGATTTGTCTCGGCTACTTTCGATAGCGCAAGCCGCCGCCTCGACCAGGTGTCGTAAACCCTACAATCGGCATCGCAGCTGCTTGATCTCGTAGCTTGCGCATTGTCGAGATTTCGCGATAGCCAGCGATCATGTGAAGGGGTTCGCCAATAAGACGCAGCTCGGCTCGACCTGACGTGGCGGCGGAGCGCTTTTGAAGTGGTATCGATTGTAGCCGTGCCACCGCCTCGGTGGGGATCGCAGATCGCCCTCTGGTGATGGCTCTGCTCACCCGGACAGCGGCAGCGAAGGCACCACGATGTCAATCGGGCGACGTCGTCATCGGCTCAACCAACGCCTCCATATCGCAACCAGAAAAATCGTCGCGATGGCGCTAGATAAAGCCGCTCCGGTGATCGAGGCCCCCTGGCCGAGCCGGCGCACGCAAATGTTCAAATCTCGCAGATTACGGCCGCGCTCGGCGTCGCAAATAAATCTCAGCGGATCCCAGCAGATTGACAGAGCCGAAAAAAAGCCACCCCGGAGGGTGGCCCAAGTTAGGGAGGAAACGCCCGTAGGGGCCTCTGGGATCAGGCTGCAGCCTGCTCGATCGGTGAGAACGGGAGCCCGAGACTGTCGGCCACCGCCTTGTAAGTCAGCCGGCCTCGATGGACGTTGAGGCCTGCACGCAAATGCGGATTTTCCAGCACGGCGGAAAAACCCTTATTGGCCAGAGCCAAGCCAAACGGCAGCGTGGCGTTATTTAGCGCCTGGCTCGAGGTCAACGGCACGGCGCCGGGCATATTGGCCACGCAATAATGAATGATGCCATCCACTTCATAGGTTGGATCGGCGTGAGTGGTTGGGTGCGAAGTCTCAAAACAGCCGCCCTGATCGATAGCGACATCCACGAGCACGGCCCTCTTACGCATCGAGCTCAGCATGCTCCGGCGGATCAGCTTCGGCGCACTCGCACCTGGAACGAGCACGGCACCAATCACAACATCGGCCGCAAATACCTCTTCCTCCACAGCTTCGATGGTCGAAAACCTGGTTCGAACGCGCCCTTCGAACAGCTCATCCAACTCGCGCAACCGAGGTATCGAGCGGTCGATGATGCTCACCTCTGCACCCAGACCGACCGCCATCCGTGCCGCGTGCGTACCAACGACGCCACCACCGATCACCACGATGCGGGCCGGCTGAACACCGGGCACGCCACCGATCAACAGCCCTCGTCCGCCTGCACTGCGCTTTAGGGCGCTACCCGCCGCTTCGACCGCGAGCCTGCCTGCGACCTCGCTCATCGGAGCCAGCAGCGGAAGGCCACCATGGCCATCAGTCACGGTCTCATAGGCGATCGCGGTGCAACCCGATTTTAGAAGCCCCTTGGCCTGCTCCGGGTCCGGTGCCAGATGCAGATATGTGAACAGGATCTGGCCCTCCCGCAGCTGGCTCCATTCGGACGGCTGAGGCTCCTTGACCTTCACGATCATTTCGCTCGATGCGAATACCTCAACTGCAGAATCCAGAATCGCTGCGCCGGCGCTGCGATAATCGTCATCGGTTGCACCGATGCCAGCGCCGGCATTGGTCTCGATCATTACGCGGTGTCCTGCTGCCGCGTATTCGCGGACGGCTCCAGGGGTCAGGCCCACTCGATATTCGTGTGCCTTGATTTCCTTGGGAACTCCGACCTTCATTTGCAAACTCCCTGCCTAGTGAGCCTTTCTAATTGAAAGAGCGCAGCGATATTGCGACGCAGCAGCCCAAATTGCGCAGGAATTCAGCGATCTTTGACCAGCCGTGCAGGTTTTCGATGCCGAATGGGTTGAGCGACCGTGCTCGCTAAGCTTAACCGTCGTACTCCGCGATGGAGATGACGCGCTTAATCGGATTCTCGGCTCGCGGAAAAGTTAATAATGATTCCAGTCTTGCCGACCTTGTTAAAGAACGAACAACGTAATCTGCCAGTGAGGCAGGATTTGCCCAGCGGCTGGATTGTTTGCCACCGCTGATGGCCAAATGACCATTGATCATCAATCTGATTCCTAGATGCGCACGCTTGACGCCTTCATGCTCGTCGCAAATGGGCGTGGATTGTTCAACAAATCCGAGGCAACTGTTCGCCTGACAACCAATCGACGATCCGTCCGCCGCCGAAACTGGTCGCTATCTGCACAAATTTGTGATCGTCAGCTACCGTCTCGCCAATATCAGCAGCATCGCGTCCGAGCGGATGCGCCTTCATAGCTGCAAGCACTGCATCGGCCAAATCGGGCGCGACGATCGCGACGAGCTTGCCCTCATTGGCGACATGGATCGGATCAAGCCCAAGGAGTTCGCAGGTTGCCGCGACCGCTGCCTTCACCGGAATGGCTGCTTCCTGTAGACGGAAGCCAAGGCCCGATTGATGCGCAATTTCGTTGAGGGTTGCGGCAAGACCGCCGCGCGTGGGGTCGCGCATCACCCGGATGCCGGCGCCGCCAGCCGCAATCATAACGGCGACAAGGTCATGTAGCGCTGCGGAATCCGACACGATCTCGGTTTGAAACGCGACGTTCTGGCGTTTTGACATGATCGCCACGCCATGGTCGCCAAGGCTGCCGGACACCAACACACGGTCCCCGACCATAGCCTTATCGGCGGAGAGATCGAACCCGTGGGCCAGAGCCCCGATTCCGGTCGTGGAGATAAACAGACCATCAGCCTTGCCGCGCTCGACGACCTTAGTGTCCCCCGCAATGATGTAGACGCCCGCGCCGCGTGCTGCCGCGCCCATCGAATCCGCAATCGTCTTCAGATCAGACAGCGGGAACCCCTCCTCAATGATGAAGCTGGCCGACAGATAGAGAGGGCGCGCGCCGGACATCACGACGTCGTTGATCGTCCCGTGCACAGCGAGTGAGCCGATATTGCCGCCAGGAAAGAACAGCGGCGAAACCACATAACCGTCGGTCGTCATCACCATTTTACCCGTCGCAACGTCAAAGGCCGATTGATCATTGCAGCGGGCAAGCCATTCATTACCGAAGGCTCGGTGAAAAAGGCTGGAGATCAGCTGTGCCATCGCTCGTCCCCCGGCCCCATGGGAAAGATCAACGCGTCCGTTCTCGAGATCGAGCTTGCGTTGATAGCCCTGTACGCTCATGACGTTCGCCTCACCTGATCATCGCGAACCCGGCCATATGTCCAATACGCCGCACAGGCGCCTTCCGATGAGACCATGCAGGATCCTATGGGAGTTTCCGGCGTGCAGAGGGTTCCAAACAGCTTGCAATCGACTGGCCGCTTGGCGCCGCGCAGGATGGCGCAGCACTCGCACGCCGGATTGTCGGCGACCCGCAGTTCGTGCATCGCAAAACGCGCCTCCGCGTCGAACCGCGCGTAGGCCCGCTTCAGCTTCAGTCCACTATTTGGTACGAAACCGAGCCCGCGCCATTCGAACTGCTCACGCGGTTCGAATGCCTGCGAGACCTCGTCTTTGGCGCGCCGATTGCCTTCACGCCTCACTGCACGGCTGTATTGGTTCTCCACGTCGTAGCGGTCTTTGTTCACCTGTCGCACCAGCATCAGGATCGCCTGCATCACGTCGAGCGGTTCAAATCCCGCGATCACGATCGGCTTGCCGAATTGTTCCGCCAGGAGCTCGTAAGGCTGCGTCCCGATGATCGTGCTGACATGTGCAGGCCCGACGAAACCGTCGATTGCAGCCCCGCCGATATTGCGGATCTTCGGGTTCTCGAGAATGCTCTGCATCGCAGAGGGTGTAAGCACGTGATTGCAAAACACGCTAAGCCTCTTCAGCCGCTTCTTCTCGGCTATCCGGATCATCACGGCCGTCGGGGGTGTCGTGGTCTCAAATCCGATGGCAAAGAACACGACCTCGCGGCTCGGCGCCTGTTCGGCGATCCGGATAACGTCGAGCGTCGAGTACACCATCCGGATGTCTGCGCCGAGCGCCTTGGCTCGCAACAGGGACTGTCCTTGCGAGCCAGGCGCCCGTATCAGATCGCCGTAGACGCAAAGTGTGACCTCCGGCCGCTCGACGAGACGAATCGCCATGTCGATCCGGCTGGCAGGTAGAACACAGACCGGACAACCGGGCCCGTGGATCATGCGCACATTCGCGGGCAGCAGATCCTCAAGGCCATAGCGTGATATGGCATGAGTGTGTCCACCGCAGAATTCCATGAACCGATAGGCTTTTTGCCGATCGGCTTCGGCGCTAATCGCAGCGGCGAGCCCCTGCGCAAGGGTCTTGTCGCGAAATTCGTCGGTATATCTCATGGCCGGAGTTCCTGCCCTGTGCTGCCTAGCTCCTGCAGGAGCTCCAGCGTGCGCTTGGCTTCTATCGGATCGATCTTGGCCAGCGCATACCCAACATGGACAAGGACGTGATCACCGACGTCGAGCTCGTCGATAAGAGCAATCGATATCTCCAGGCTAACACCATCGATGCACACGGCGGCCATGTGGTCAGGAAGAATTTTTACGATCTTTGCCGGAACCGAAAGACACATATCAGCCTCTCCCTTCGCTGGCGGACGACTGTTCAGCAATCTGCAAAGCGGCAATCCAGGCTTGGCCAAGGCTCAAACCACCGTCGTTTGGCGGCACCCGCTGTGGCACCAGCGGGGTCAGGCCGGCAGCGCAGCACCCGCGCCAGATTTCATCCATCAGTATCGCGTTCTGAAAGCAGCCTCCGCTCAGAACGACGGTATTGACGCCGGTTGTCCGCGCGGAGCGCATGACCCAGTCAACGCAGGCAGCGGCGAAGGTGCCATGAAACAAGCCGGCTCCGCCCGCAGCGTCAATGTCGTCCGCAATCAACCGCGCAAACAGCGGACGAAGCGACAGCACGCCACCATCGATCGTCCACCCGGCCTCTAGAATCGCAGTCCGCCGCACTAGCGCCTCGAGCTTGATCGCGGCTTCTCCCTCATAGCTCTGCCAACTCACAATCCCCAGCAGCGCCGCCACCGCGTCGAATAGCCGGCCCGCGCTGGTCGTGGTGGCCCCGCCCGACTGATCGAGCAAGGCCGAGATACATCGAGCATGCCGTTGCGCTGCAAAGCGCGGCGCGATTTCGTTACCCCGTCCGAGCCAGTGTAGTATCGCGCTCGCCATGCGCCACGGCTCACGGGCTGCGCGATCACCACCAGGCATTTGCAGCGGCGCGAGATGCCCGATGCGTCGGCACATCGCGCCTTCGCACAACAATAGCTCGCCACCCCAGTTACCAGCATCCGAGCCAACGCCATGGCCGTCGAGCACCAGAGCTAGCGCCGGTCCCGCATGGCCATGTTCAGCGATCACGGCGGCGGCGTGTGCGTGGTGGTGCTGGACTGCAATCAGCGCGCGGCCGCTTGCTTGCGCAAAGCGGGTGGATGCCACGTCGGGATGCAGATCATGAGCGATGACGACAGGCTCTACCTCAAGGATCGATGTAAGGTGTTGGATCGTCCCCTCGAACACACGGATGCCTTCGGGCGTATTGAGATCGCCAATATGTTGGGAAACGAACGCTTGGTTGTCGCGCGTGATGGTGACGGTCGATTTCAGCGCGCCGCCGACGGCGAGCACGGGCGGCACAGATTGCGCGAGCTGGATCGGTTCGGGAGCATAGCCACGAGCGCGACGAATGAATTGGGAGCGGCCAGCCACCACCGCGACCACGGAGTCATCAGCACGCGTTAAGATATCCCGATCATGGGTCACGACAAGGTCGGCGATCGCCTCGAGTCGGCGCAGCGCCTGCGCGTTGTCGATCAGGAGCGGCTCGCCGCAAGGATTGGCACTCGTGACGACGATGACCGGGCTTGGTTCCGCAATCCACGCTCCTGTCGAGCGAAGCGCATGAAAGATCAGATGATGCAGCGGGGCTACAGGCAACATGACGCCAACGCGAGACAAGCCGGGCGCTATGGCGGGCGCCAGACATTTGCGCGAAGTTAAAAGCACAATGGGCCGCGCTGCGGATTCGAGTAGCGCGAGCTCGAGAGCGTTCGCTTCCGCGATCTCGTTGACGCACTCTATGGAACCGAGCATAACTGCAAACGGCTTCTGACGGCGCTGCTTTCTGCTGCGCAGGCGCTGCACAGCGTCCTGGTTACGGGCATCGCAGAGGAGCTGGTAGCCGCCGAGACCCTTTATGGCTATGACTTGACCGCCTGCGATTGCAGCGACAATGGCGTTGATCCCATGGCTAAGCCGAGGGCCGCATTCTGGACACGCGATCGCCTCCGCATGAAACCTGCGGCTCGCCGGATCCGCATATTCGGCCGTGCAGGCGGCGCACAGCCTAAACGCCTTCATCACCGTGTTGTGGCGATCGTATGGGAGCCGCCCGGCAATAGTGTAGCGTGGACCACAATGGGAGCAACTAATGAAGGGATAAAGGTAATGGCGATTCTCTGGATCGAATAGCTCGCTGAGGCATTGCCCGCAGGTCGCGGCGTCGGCGATGATGTGCGTTGACAATTTTCCGCCTTCGCTCGCGCCGATCGAAAAGTTTTCTGTCGCGAGCGCCGCTGTCTCCTGAACGCAGATGTGGTCGATGCGCGCCAACGGAGGCGCCTCGAGCGGCAATGTGGCAAGAAATTCTGACGCACGGCCACCTTCGACTTCGATTGTGACGCCCTCCGGGCCGTTGGCGACAAATCCCGCCAATCCGTACCGCGTAGCGAGGCCATAGACGTAAGGACGAAAGCCGACCCCTTGCACCGCTCCGCTCACGCGCACGCGCAGTCGTGTTCGGTCGCAAATGGTTGCGGCGCTCATCGCCTGGCGTCCTCTACGGCCTGCCTTTGGTGGGCCACCTGTCTATCGATCCAAGCGTAGAGCGCGCCAAAGCCCTCGCCGGTACGGGCCGAGACCGTAAGCACTTCGATCTTTGGATTGGCGCGTCTGGCATATCCAATGGTCTTGTCCAGATCGCACTCAAGCAGTGAGGCCAGATCGATCTTGTTGATCACCATGAGTGAAGAAGCCGCGAATATATCGGGATATTTCAGCGGCTTGTCTTCACCTTCGGTCATCGACAACACAACGATCTTGCAGGCCTCGCCAAGATCGAAGGCCGCGGGACAGACTAGGTTACCGACGTTCTCGATGAAGAGAATACCGCGCGTGAGCCGCGGCAAGCGGCGATAAGCCTCGCCAATCATTGCAGCATCGAGATGGCACCCCTTACCCGTATTGACTTGAATAGCTGGCACACCGGCCGCTCGAATGCGCTCGGCATCGTTTGAGGTCTGCTGATCGCCCTCGATGACTCCGGTCGGATAGCTGAGCTTGAGCTCGGATACGGCGCGGACGAGCAGCGAGGTTTTGCCCGCACCGGGACTCGACATAAGATTAAATACCAGCAGCTCATGGGCCGCAAAGAGCGTCCGGTTGTCGGCCGCGATCGCATTGTTCTTACCGAGGATGTCACGCTCGACCCAAATGATGCGTTCGCGGCTCGTGCCCTTGACCTTCAATCCAGCTGGGCCGGCGCCGCAGCTCAGAAGCGCTTGCCGACCATCACTCTGATAATGTTCGTGATCATGACTGTGGCGGGCGTGGGACGAATGCTGCACCCTCTCGTCGCCGTGAAAATGCGCGTCATGGCGCTCGCCATCGTCCTGCCTATGAGGACAGCAACGGCCTTGGCTCTCCGGATCACGCCCTCTGGCAAGTTCGATCGAAGACGTCGCTTGGCTGCAACCGCAAACGGTACACATCAATCGATCTCCAGTTCTTTCACTCGCATCTGCTCGCCGCCGGTTACTTGCAACTGATAGCTCCCGCAGCAAGGACAGGGGTCACCGCGGCGAGCAATTTCGACACTGCTAGAACAGCTCATGCACCAGGCGATCCCCGGGAGTTCGAGGATCTCAAGAGCTGCCCCCTCGGCAATCGTTCGCGTTGCAACGGCAGCAAAGCAGAACCTGATCGCATCAGGTGCGACATGGCTCAGCGCCCCGATTTCGAGACAGATGCTCCGCACCCGCGACAACGATCGGTGACGCACCTCCTCCTCGACGATTTGGATGATGCCCAGACAAACCGCCATTTCATGCATCGTCAACTTTGCGAAACCTGAGTGTGAATCCGACACAGGGGTCGAGCGATTCAATCACCGCACGAACCGCTTTCTGATGCCGTCTCGCCGTCAGCACCGCGCCCTGCAGGTTCCGGACAACCGGTCCGCTCCTATGGAAATTCCATTCCGTCGGAGCAAGAAATTCGAAGCGGCATATCTGGCCCTGAGGATCAAGCTCGACCGCGTGATAGAGCCTGCCCCTGGCGCATTCGAC
This sequence comes from Bradyrhizobium tropiciagri, assembly GCF_001189845.1. Classification (GTDB taxonomy): domain Bacteria; phylum Pseudomonadota; class Alphaproteobacteria; order Rhizobiales; family Xanthobacteraceae; genus Bradyrhizobium; species Bradyrhizobium tropiciagri. The sequence continues at coordinate 87,499 of NZ_LFLZ01000030.1, read as the reverse complement.
CGCGGCCGCGGCGCGTCCCGAACCCAACCGGTAGCTTTCGATGATCCCAGGCTCCGCTGAGTCGATATGAGCGCCGGACTTGAGCCAATCGCAGAGCCGAACGATTTCTGCAGTTCTGGCCTTCAGCCGCTCGACCGCACCCGACCGACCCAGCCAGAGCCGATCACGCGTCATTTGGCGTGCCCATGGACCCGTCTCGGGCGCACGCCCCCCAAGGTCGGGACAATGACAAAATGTCGGGTCATCGCCGAGCAGCCGTTCAATGATGTTTCGGTCGTCGGCAACGGACAGGAACGAGTGCGCGATCCGGATCGATTTCAGGTCGATCTCGTCCAGCGCGGCTATACGAATTGCCAATGGGCTGCCGGGCCTGGGCGCGCCATCTCCGTTCGGCATGCCGATCGCGGCCAGCCCAGCCACAATTCTTGCCGTCGCTTCGCGTCGAGCAGCACCGCAGGCCGGTTGTCCGCTGCCGATAAGTGCGGACATTCCCTGCATCACGGAACGAATCGCGGCGGCACCGGCGATGTCCTGCGCAAGGTGTCCGACCAAGAGGCCCCGCAGCAATTCCGCGATGCGCTCGGCAACGACCAGCGCAATACGATGCTGTTTCGTCGTGCGGGTAATCGCTTCGTCACGCGCCGTCTCGATCGCAGACAGCAGCGCGGTTTGCTGCGCAACAGCACACAATGCGAAGAGCCGTGGGATCTGTTTGAGCAGCGACGAAGCCGGTCTGCCGGCGAACAGCCGCGCCAGCAGTGGCCGGGCTCGCGGCAGGATCTCGACCGCGGCAATTACGTCGGCAGCAAGCCAGACCGTGACATCGATTTTGTTGCGGATCGCGAAGCTCATATGCACCGCTGCGTCATTAGCTTTCGCGGAACGGCAGCCGCGCTGCCCGCGCTGTCTGCGAGATCCCACTGGATTTCGAGTATCTTTAAGTTCTTCATGTGAGGTACGCCTCCATAATTTCCTGCAGGCGCCCGGCGGAGTCCTCGAAATCCTCGTCAGCAGCCAAGGCTACGATCGGCACGTCTCCCACCTCCACCGTATCGAGGATGACGTCGTCCAAAGAATTGAAGTACTGTACCGACCAGACGTTCCTCACCCCGGTCGCCTGCACGCGGCATGTGCCGTAACCGCGGAAGATAAGCTGGACCGGACCATTGCCCAAACTTTGCTGTAGGAACGCCATGTCCACAGCACTCATCGGCAGCAACGTCAGATTGATAACATGCGCCCGCATGCCCGACCGCCAGACACGCGCCCGCTCGCGTATTTCCGCAAGTACCGCGAGCACGTTCATGGCGCCGTCCGGCGCCGCGCCGATCAGAAAGTCGGCAGACGTCAACTCAGTTGCGGCGCGCTGCACAATCTGCGGGATTGCCCCAACCTCGACATATTCGTGCGTCGGCTCGGCCCCGATACGCACGCGCCAGATTCCTGCAAGGACCGCCTCCCGGAGTTGCGCAAAAGAGCCATCTGGCAGCGCAACCACGCCGGCGACCTCGCCCTCCCCGAGCACCTCGCCAATCAGCTTGCGCTCGAGCTCGCTGAGATTGGCGAGTCCGTACAGCTGCGTCCGAGTGCTCTGCCTCTGGCCGCGAGCGGCGGCGGCGACATTCGACAACAGCACCGTGACATTCGGATAGTTCCTTGCAAGCTCGTTGCCGTCGCGCCGGGCGCGCTTGGCTACCGCCTCCATAGTCGTCAGCCCGCTATGGAATACATCGAGACTTTCCGTGCCCGTGGCAGACTTGCTCACCACCTGCTCGACGTCCCCGGATACGACGCGGACCGCTGTCTTCATGATACGATGTCCCGTTGGATATATCGGGAGGCATAGCCGGCACAAATGCTACCCGCGTACAGCCAAACGATCGGTACGACGATGCGGTCGATCTTGACCAAACGGACCAGGCGCCTGCCGATCAGGCAGAGCGTATCGTGCCGATGGCACAAAATTGGCGTCGATCGACGACGCGGGCCGCGTCTTCCGACCAGCTTTCCAGCCAACGCATGCGCAGGCCCTGCGCCTTGCACGCAACGCCGAAAAGCCTTGATCAATTAAAGCCTTGATCAATTCAGGAAGGGATAATGCGACATGGACGGCCCGGAGCGAATGCATGGCAGCGACCGCCAGCAGCACTTCGGGCGCGCTCGCGGAAGCGTGCGTGGCCAGGCGTGCATGCGCGCTGATGCTCTCCACCTCGGACGGACAGGGTGCGAGATCATGCCGCGCCGGCTGGAACTTCATCAGACTCCCTTCAGATAGTCCTTGGTTTGAGCTAGGTGAGATGTAGCAAGGCACGTGCCAATCATCGTCGGGCTGTGAGGGAGACTGGAATCATCGCTCGAAGCATTGACCTTTCCATGCGGAAGGTGCGCGCGATTGATCGATTTGCGAGCAGGCGTAGTCACCGCAACATCCGCAGCAGAACCGCTAACGTAGATGCTCGGGCAATTGCGGCTCACGACCGACCAGGTCCGCAAAGAAGGGGCCGCAGTCCTGGCCGTTACGGCTGGCGTCAAGCCCGTCGAGTGCTTCCGAGATCAGTCTTGCTTCATCCTCATCCAAGAGTCGCACGGCGGTGTCGATATGAACGAGCACCCTGGCGCCGACCGGGGCGCAGTAGAGCAGCATGACCGAGACACGCCGCTGTTCGTTGCGATACTCACAAAGTGCCGTGATGTCGTCCGTCTCAACAATCATCATTGGTAAGCCAAGGCACATGATCAATCGCGGGCCGCTAGATCGGCTGCGCTCCCATCTCATAACTTGCATGGTCGATACTGTTCGCCAACAGCCGTTCTGATGCAGGCAGCGGCGCCGTTCGCGGTGCGGCCGGCGAGCCCCACTGCGCCAGGAGTTTGCAAGCCAATTCGATCGCCGGCGCAATCTGGAAGCGCACCGGAGCTGTCAGCGGACCGCCCCAGTGCTGCAGGTCCAGCGCCTGACATCCGATGAGAGCGAGGTCTCGCGGGCAGCGGCCAAGCAGATCGGCCGCACTCAAGACCTCCTGAAAGCCGGTCTGATGTAGGCTTATCTTCTTGGCACCAGCAAATTTTGGCACCTCGGCATCCCGCATGAGCTTCAACTCTCCGGGCGGGAGTGCAAAGTCGATGGCATCGAACACGATCAGGCAATCGGCCTGCTCAAGATAGCTCACGAGGTAGAGCCCCTGCGTGCCGCCATCAAGGATGGTGACGTTGTCAGCGACTACATAGCGGCGATGGAACTCCTCTACCGCCCGCACGCCGAACCCCTCATCGGCCCACAGGATATTGCCGATGCCAAGCACAAGGATCCGTTGCTTGTTCTCCGGAACTAGTAACCGCGTGCCATTCAATCGCGAAACTCGCGCTCACCCGAAATCATGGAGGAGATGCTCCGGCGCGACATGATGTCCTCCCGGATCACTGCGTAGATGTGAACCAGAACAAAGACCAAGATCACCCACAGGCCGAGATGATGCCAGGTATGGACGTCCTGGCTATTCGGCCAGATTGAAAACACCCAGCCGAACAGCCTGTCCTGCCAACTGTCGCTACCGGCGCCTTGCCCATAAAGTGCAAAGCCTGTGACGATCATGAACGTGATCGTTTGCGTAAACATAAGGAACATTGCGAGCTGAGCCAGGGGGTTGTGCCCGACGCGTCTGTCGGGCTCAACTGCAAGGAACCCGTACCGGCGAATCTCGTGGAGCACGTCGCGCCAAAAGCACCCGCGCCAGAGCGGAACACAAAAGATCTGCGTGGCATGTCGATTTCCAATCAGGGCCGAGTAAATGCGCAGAACAAAGCCGACGCTGAGGACATATCCCGCAGAGAAATGCGCAAATCGGATATAGCCGAACAGGAAATCGCCGCTTGCTTGTCCCGACATCGCCGGTGTGCCCGTTCCAATCAGATAGCCGGTTAAGGCCAGCATCAGAATGGCCGCCGCATTGACCCAGTGCCACAGTCGCACCGGCGCGTCATAAACGTAGGCGCCGCGATGGCCGATGCCGCGCTCGGTCGGTGCCGCATCGACGGCAGCGGGGGGCTGCCGAGCCTCGTTTCGCATGTCCCTAACGAACATTGACTAAAGCCATTTCTTGGCCGTCAAAACTCATTACATGGGTCGAGCACGCCAGGCACGGATCAAAGGAATGGATCGTACGCAAGATCTCCAGGGGCCGCAGCGGATCGGCCAACGGGGTGCCGATCAGCGAGGCTTCAAAGGCGCCAATATTGCCCTTGGGATCGCGAGGAGATCCGTTCCATGTCGTCGGCACGACACATTGATAGTTGTCGATCTTTGTGTCCTTGATCTTGATCCAGTGTCCAAGCGCACCGCGCGGCGCCTCAGCGAAACCGTAGCCCATGGCCTCCTTGGGCCAGCTTTCCGGCTTCCATCTTGTGACATTGGCAGTTGCCGTATTGCCTGCCTTAATGTGGACGACCAACTTATCTTGGAAATAACGCAGCTGATGCGCCGCCCACTGACATTCGAGTGCCCGCGCCGCGGTACGGCCGAGCGTCGAGAACATCGCCGTCAGGGGAAGATTCAGTCCCTTGAGCAGTCTGTCGGCCGGCTCCTTGAACTCGGCTTTGCCCTGCGCATAACCGATGATGTATCGCGCCAAAGGCCCGACCTCGACGGCGTGGCCGCGCCAGCGCGGCGCTTTGATCCACGAATACTTGCCGCCTTCGTCGAGTTCCTTGATATCAGTCTGACTGCCCTTGACTTTTGGCCCGAGCTCGAAACTCGGTTCGGTGATGCCATCCCATGGATGCAGTCCACAGCAATCGTGCGGGTATTTATACCACGAATGCGTGACGAACTCCTGGATCTGCTCCGGATCACTATGGTCGATCGGCAATATCTCCGTGAGGTTGCCATCAAGGATCACGCCGCGCGGCAGCTTGAGATTGTTCGAAGAACAGTCGTTGGCGTTTTCGAGGATGTCGCCATAGGACATTACGCTTTTGCTTGAAAGTCCGCCGCCATGGAGCCAATCCTTATAGAACGAGCCGATCATTGCGACGTCGGGCAGATAGACCTGCTCGACAAACTCGATCGAACGGTCGATGATCGAGGATACGAGATTAAGTCGCTCCATGTTGATCGCACCCACCGCACCAGTTCCGTCGATGTTGATCGCGCAGGGCACGCCGCCGACCAGCCAGTTCGGATGCGGATTCTTGCCCCCATAGACGGCCTGGATTTTGACGATCTCCTTCTGGAAGTCGAGCGCTTCCAGATAATGCGCCAGGGCCATCAGGTTCGCCTCCGCTGGAAGCTTGTAGGCCGGATGCCCCCAATAACCGTTCTTGAAGGGACCTAATTGCCCCGATCCGAAGAATTTAGTCAGCCTGATCTGCAGATCCTTAAAATAGCCGGGAGACGACAACGGCCACGGCGAGATGGACTGCGCCAGCGCGGAGGTCGACTTGGGGGCGGCCTGGAGCGCGGAGACCACGTCGACCCAATCGAGTGCGTGCAGATGGTAGAAGTGCACGAGATGATCATGCACGAGCAAACACAGCTGCATGATGTTTCGGATCGAATTGGCATTCTCCGGAATCGTGATCCCTAACGCATTCTCAACCGCGCGCACGGAGGTCAGCGCATGGGTGCCGGTGCAGACACCGCAAATCCGCTCAGTAAACGCCCAGGCGTCGCGTGGATCGCGCCCGCGCAGGATGACTTCGATGCCACGCCACATCGTCCCGCTCGAAACCGCATTGCGGATCACGTTGTCGGCATCGACATTGGCTTCGACACGCAGGTGGCCTTCGATGCGCGTCAACGGATCGATGACAATTCGCTTGCCGGAGCGATCGAGATTGAACCCATTTGGTATCTGTCCGGCCACCGTCGCCCTCTTCTCAATTCCGTTTACTTTGGTGGAGCTGTGCGATCCGGCTTGTTGGTCAACCGCTTCACGGCGGTGACCGCCGCATGGGCGGCGACGGTCAGCCCAACCACCCCGGCAGCAGCCATACCAATCTGATCGGCGTTCTTCTCAATGCCGAACTGCTTGATGGTCGTGAGTCGGTCGTAAAATGAACCCTTGTCCCAAAAGCCGTCTTCGGAGCAACTGAGGCAGCCGTGGCCGGATTGAATCGGAAATGAAACACCGCCGTTCCACCGAAGGGCCGAACAGGCATTATAGGTGGTTGGCCCCTTGCAGCCCATCTTGTAGAGGCAATAACCCTTGCGCGCGCACTCATCGTCCCACTCTTCGACGAATTGGCCGGCGTCGAAATGGGAACGTCGATAGCATTTGTCGTGGATGCGCTCGGAATAAAACATCTTTGGGCGCCCTTGGCGATCGAGCTCCGGAAGCTTTCCGAACGTGGTGATGAAAGTCACCAAGCCGCTCATGACCTCTGCGATAGGCGGACACCCGGGCACCTTGATGATCGGCTTGTTCTTGATCACCTGATCGATCGGCGCAGCGCCAGTCGGATTGGGCTTGGCCGCCTGGACGCATCCCCAGGACGCACACGTGCCCCAAGCGATGATCGCCATCGACTCTTCCGCCATCGACCTGAGCTTTTCAACGAACGGCTTGCCGCCGTCAATGCAGAACATGCCCCCCTGCTTCAGCGGCGGATTACCTTCGACCGCAAGCACATACTTGCCTTTATACTTGGCGCGGGCTTCCTCCAGGATGGCTTCAGCCTGCTCTCCTGCCGCCGCCATGATCGTATCGTCATAGTCGAGCGAAATCATCGACAGCAGCGTGTCTTTGATCAGCGGATGGGCCGAGCGGATGAAGCTTTCCGAGCAACAGGTGCACTCGAGCCCGTGCAGCCAGATCACGGGTACGCGCGGCTTGGTCTCCAGGGCGTCGGCAATAGTGCTTGCGGCGAGCGGACCAAGTCCCAAGCTTGCGGCAGTCAAACTGCAGAATTTGTGGAAACTACGACGCGTGATGCCCTGACGTCTGATCACGCTGTAAAGCGTCTCCGTTGCCCCACCCATGAACCCTTCCATGTGAGTCGTCGTCGGCAGTAACGAACCGCTGACGCAGCAGCAAGAAACAGGCCATCGGAGCGCAACGCTTGACTGGGTGGCAAGTCAGCCTTTCGACTCTTGTCCTATCGGCGAGCCGGCCAGCAAGCCCCAGGCTCGCGCCGTTGAGCCCGGTCACGCCAGTGATGTCGGGCTTTGAACGTCGATGTGAGAACTTCAACAGAGCAGCACCATGATTTGCCAATCCAGGGCAACCACGTCATACCCGCTTTTGCACGATCGGAACACGCGCGCGCATACCGGTCGTTGAACGAGTTGGTGCAGTTGACGGGCACCGTCCATCTCAATCAGACTTGCGCTCTGCGGGCCAAATGGGGTTCGATCCGCGTCATAGTCCGACTGCTGAAATACGCCAACGTGGCCGGTCCAGCGCCGAACAGAACGCGATGCCGAGCCGCGCAGCGCACATGCTTTGATCTGCAAGGCGGATCGGTCCGATTTGTCTGTCATTCAATGTGGCTGCCGCACGGCATTACCAAGGGATCGGGCGCCACGGTCTGGATGTTCTAAAGCGATCATCTAGGAGAGCATCGCGCGGGCCAATCGACGGCAAGCCGCGGTCGTATTAGCATATCACGACACCGCACTCGCCTGCGAGCGTCTCTTCGCGATGCCGGAAGCGTCACGTTCGTTCCTAGCACCGGCGCAATCCGGCCGAGGATAGCAGCTCCGGCGGTGAGTTCAGTCATCGGTGTCCAGCGGCTACGCCGGTTTCCAACCACCCAAAACTGTCGTCGGGTTCTTTCAACGCCGGGCGAATTATCGAATTATTCCAGCATAGACGATGTACTGGACTTGTTCGCGATAGTACTTGCGGATTTCTCCGGGCGCGGCCGTTCCGACCACCACGATCAGACGCTCCTTCGGGTCGCAGAAAAATTGTGTTCCGTAAGCGCCGGTCCAGGTGAACTCACCTGGATTGCCCGGAACCGCCGAGATACCCTCGCTTATGCGCACAGCCACTCCGAGTCCAAAGCCGAAGCCGGCACGATGCGCCTCCACATTGGCGACCTTATTCTTGATCTCCGGCCCGAGGTGGTTGGAGATCATGTGGCGCACGGTCTTCGGGCCGAGAATGCGCTGCCCATCGAGCTCCCCGCCGTTTAGCAGCATTTGCCCGAAGCGCACATAGTCACCGACTGTTGCAAACGCGCAGGCTCCTCCGCAGTCAAACATTGTCGGACTTTCGAGGAGCTCGATCTCTTGAGGCTTTGCAGTCAGCGGGTCGTCTGGAAACGGATGCGCGAGGCGCTCGCGTTGTGATGTGGATAAATGGAAAGTGGCATCCTGCATCCCGATCGGCTTCCACAGGTTGCTGGCAAGATAGTCGCCCAATCGTTGTCCGCTGACCTGTTCCACGACAGCTCCGAGCACGTCGGTCGAGAAGCCGTATTCGAATTCCGTCCCCGGTTGGTGCGCTAGCGGCAACTTGGTAATGGCCTGGATGAAAGCCTGCTTGTCACCCTTTAGCGGCGGGGCTGCAAAATCCGGGTAGAGACGCGCCACTTGGTCTGGACTATCTGGAGGCGCGCCATAGGTGAGACCTGATGTGTGCCGATAAAGATCGTGGATGTAGATCGGAGAACTCTGCGCTTGATACTTTAACGAACCGTCAGGCCGTGGCACCGCGACCTTCATGTTTGCGAATTCCGGGTAATAATCCGTGAGCCTGCTCCGTAGAGGCAGGCGACCTTGCTCCATGAGGGTGAGTCCGGCAACGGCCACCATCGGCTTGGTCATAGATGCAAGCGCAAACATCGCATCGAGCCGCATCGACGATCCTTTTGCAGGATCAAGTTGGCCATACGCCTTGTAATGAATCAGCTTGCCGTCTCGGGCGATTGCAACCACCGCGCCCGGTACGCGCTTGCTTTCGATCTCACGATCGAAGAACTCGTCTAGCTTGGCAAGGCGTTGCTGAGAAACTCCAACGTTATCGGCCATGGCCTCGGGCAGAGGCGCTGAATGCACTGAATTGAAGCTGATTCCAGCAACCACTGCGGCCATAACAAGCTTGTTCATTCTATCCTCGCCAATAGACGGAGCTGGCTTGCGCTGCTCCAGCTTTGGCATGTCTGGTCTGACAAGCCGAAAGCCACTCGATCCGGTCTGGCGCGCCTGCGCTCATATGCTTCTCGTGGCACCGCGTCTGTCGAGGAGAGCTAAGGTGAAGATGACCGCAAGAGCGAACATCACCATACCGCCCGCAACCACACTCGCCTCGCGCCAGCGTGATGCTTGGACGTAGTCTATGACGTAGGCTGACAACACCTTGGTGCGGCCAGGAATATTGCCGCCGATCATCATCACGACGCCGAATGTGCCGATCGTATGAGCAAAGCCAATCACAGCGGCTTTGACAAACTCCAATCGCGCCAGCGGCAAACCGATGGTAATGAAGGCATGCAACGGAGAAACCCGCGCCGCGGCTTCCAGCGGAGGGTCGCCCATCGCAACAAAGGCGTTGCGGATCGGCTGCACCACCAAAGGCAGCGCCGAGAGCACCGATCCGACTACGATTCCTGCGAAGGTAAAGGCGAGCGAGCGCTCGCCCCAGAAAGAAGCGAGAAGCCCCCCCGGTCCGCCGGGCCCGAGCAGCACGAGAACACAGAAACCGAGTGCCGTCGGCGGTAGCACCAGCAGAAGCGTGATGATCGCTGCCACCGCCTCGCGCAGAACAGTATGTGAACGCGCTAGCCACCACGCGAGCGGCGCACCAATCACCAAGAGGATGATGGTCGTCACGCTGGCGAGCTCGATCGTAAGCGCAACGGATTGCCAAATCTCTGCCGAAAACGCATCCATAGGCGTCAGCCCCCCAGTGAGAGACGGTCGCCGTCTCGGGGCAGTGATCGCCTACACATCCGGCGCGCCGAGGCATGGGGCGCGCAGCGCCTCTTAGTGGTGCGGACCTTCGCAGCGGCCACTACATTGACGCGCGTCGTTTTCGCGAGCAAGAGCAGCGTCGCAAACTTCATAGGAAACTCCTTCCCGGGGCCGCTTCGACCGGTCTTGACGGCGGCAGCTCCTCGCTCGTCATCCAGCAATTCCTGTGCCGCTTGCGCAATGTGGTGCGTTCTAGGCTCAACGTGCGAAAATACGCACAGACGACGAGTTCGCTGTGGAGTGGATCTTGCGCTCTGTCAGGTTTCCGGCATCTTTGTTCCCGAGCAGACAGCGACGGCACAATGATGCGGCAGAGTTTGACGCCCTCAGGTTTGTTATTGGATCTTACGGCGCTTCATGATCACTCGACGCGATCCTTAAGTGGATTCTGTTTCGAAAATTGCCCCGGTCGTTTAGAGTTCGCTCGAACGCGGGCGCGGCTGAGCGCAAGCACAACCCGCCACAGTCCCATTTACGATAATGGACGCGGCTGGTAGCAAGGGTATCGGAATTCATGCCTTGCTGGACATTGCCGCAAAGGACCTCCAAGTAGCGACGCCTTCATCCGGTAATCATGTGCGCACTGTGATAAACGAGCGCACAACCTTGCAACATGCAGCTAGTTGGGCCGGAGGCAGGACCTGCCGCCGAAAACGGTTTGCAGCGACCTACAGAGCGTCCGGGCGGTGCCGTATATCGACCGTGATAGTGCCCCGGGCGCGAGAGACACATGCACAGATCTTTTCGTTCGCGCGTTTCTGCGGCTCGCTGAAGAAGACGTCACGGTGATCAAGCTCACCGTCGATCTTGATGATGTCGATGGCGCAAACACCACACTCGCCGCGCCGGCAATCCGCAATCACCTCGCAACCGGATTCATTGAGTACGTCCAGCAGCGAGCGATCACTCGGAATTTCGATTTCGAGGTTCCTATCGACAAAGCGAACCCGAAATCCTTCAGTCGGCAGCGAGCCGCTCGACCCGAAGGTTTCGTAGCGCAGGTCGGACACCGTTCGTCCTGCGCTATCCCAGGCCCGGCGCGCGGCATCGAGCATCCGCATCGGACCGCACAACATGGTCAAGGCGTCAGGCGGCAGCGAGGCGAACAGATTATCGAAATTGAGCCGGCGCCCCTCATTGCCTGCATGGACAACAAGCCGCTCGTTCAGCAAGGGGGCGAGGACATCCAAATAGGCGGCTTGCTCGCGCGAGGGCACAGCATAATGCAGCGTGAAATCGGCATCGCGGCGGGCGAGCACCTGAGCTGCCCCAACCAGTGGAGTAATGCCGATGCCGCCCGCGATCAGGCAGTAGTGCCGGCGCGCCCAGTCGATCTGCAGCAACGAGGCAGGCAATGTGATGCTCAGCCGAGCACCCGGCGCAAGGGACCACATGTACCGCGAGCCGCCGCGGGTGTCCTCGGCGCGGCGCACCGCGATACGATAGCCGCCTCGGTCGGCTTCGCCGACCAGCGAGTAAGACCGCGTCTCTGGGCGCCCATCGATAGTGACAGCGACATTGATATGGCTGCCGACCGGATAGGTCGCGCCATCACAGCTTTCCGGTCTGATTAGCAACTCGCGGATCGAAGGCGTCAGATCGCGCGTCGCGACAAGGGTTGCCGGTATCCAGCTTTCAATGAACCGCATGCAGATTCCTTTACTCGCCTGCCATCCTGATAAGCGCCAGCCCCGGCAGTAGGTCAAAATGCGTCTTGTTCTGGAGCACCAAGCGCAAATTGCGCGCAGCCACTCGCGCATGCTCGCGCATGATCGCCTCAGCGCGCGCACCTTCGCGGTTTTCGATTGCGTCGATCACGACGCGGTGTTGATCTTGCGCAATCATGAGCGTGTCGCGCGCGTCCGGCAGTGTCGATTGGGTCATCACAAAGCCGCTTGGGGAGGCAAAGGGCAGCGCGGAGGCGCGATCCACCTGCCGGATCAAGGGCGGGCTACGCGACAATTCGGTCAACATGGCGTGAAGGCGCGCATTGAGTGCGACGTAGGAGGAGAAAGCGTCCACAGAGATTGGATCCTGCCGCACCACGCCGTCGATCTCGTCAAGGCATCGTTTCAGGGGCTCGAGATCGCGCGACGAAGCACCGCGCTCGGCTGCAAAACGAGCGGCGAGACCTTCGAGCGTGCCACGCAGCTCAATCGAATCCATGACATCTCGCTCGGAGAACGTCTTCACCATGAAGCCGCCAGAAGGAATCGCTTCCAGAAGTCCCTCCTCCTCCAGGCGGACCAATGCCATTCGCACCGGGGTGCGCGAAGCGCCGGTCGTCTCAACAGCCTGCAATTCGGAGATCCGCTCGCCCGGCCGCAAGTCGCCGGACAGGATCAGATCGCGCAAGCTGAGCTGGGCACGTACAGTTTGTGAGACGGAGCGATCGCTTTCGCGCTCGGCCATGCCCTACTCCGCGGCCTGCCGACTGTGCGATGGATTCTCGGCGTCGATCATCCGGTCTACCAGGCGGCGGGCCCACATCGCGCCCGCATCGATATTAAGATTGTAAAAGGCGCGGTCAGGATTTTCGTCAATCGCGCGCTGCTGCGCCTCGAGGATGACCTCGTCCTCACGGAAGATGCCAGAAACGCCTTGGCGGAGCTCGGTGGTCAGGCGCTGTTCGTTTAAGCGATAATTGCGCACAAATACCCAGAAATAATGGCAGCTCGTTTCCGTTTCGGGCGTGATCGTGTTGAGCACAAGACCATTGACGCCGGCAGCGCGATTGCCTTCGGGCGCGCCGGTTCCAGTGGGCGCTACACCGACGTCGATATTGATCGTGCACGGGGCTTCGAAACGAATGATTTGCCAGCGGTCTACCGGACCGGGTTTTTGCAACTGCTTGGCCCAAAATGGCGGCGCGGTAATCCCCTTCATCCAACGCGTTACGGTGGCGGTCTTCTCCCCATGAGTGACGTCAAACGGCGCTTCCGCGATGGCGTCATTGCCGATACTGGCGCCGTGCACAAAAGTTTCGTGCGTCAGGTCCATGAGATTGTCGATAACCAGACGATAATCGCATTTCAGATGAATGGTATCACCATCGCCGGCCCAAGCGGGATCATCGTTCCAGTGCATGTCCGGCACCAAGGCCGGGTCGGCTAGCGCCGGATCACCCATCCATAGCCAGACGAAGCGATGGCGCTCGACGACGGGATAGGCACGCACACAGGCGGAGGGATTGATCGTTTCCTGCGAGGGCATGAAGGTGCAGCGGCCCTGCGCGTTGAATTTCAGACCATGATAGCCGCAGACAACGCTGTCGCCCTCAAGGCGGCCTTTTGAGAGAGGCACTAGTCGATGCCAACAGGCGTCCTCGAGCGCTACCACTTCGCCATTGGTGCGCCGATACATCACCACGTGCCTGCCGCAGATCGTGCGCGGCAACAAGGCCTGTTTCACCTCGGCATCCCAAGCGGCTGCGTACCAGACATTCATCGGAAAGCACCGGCTCACGTATCAACCCCTTCAACTTTGGACACTACATGTATACAATATCCGGTAACTTCGGTTGAAGTGTGGCCGCAAATGCATAACTGAGTGGCAGGCCTAGAAAATGTGTATACAGAAAAGGTCCTAAATCGATCTCGCCCGCCAAGCATCAGCTTGGGTTAGCGCGCGGCAAAACGGCAGTAGCCGCTGAGTTCGACCTCGCCGGCGCGCATGCCCGACCGCATCTCGCCCCAGAATCTGCGCTGACCTCATATGGCGATCTGCTGGGTCCCTAACCTGATCGGGCTCTCAGCACGGGGCACTGCCTGGCCGGCAGCACAGCCCTCCCCCTTTGCCGGGATCGGACGTGGAGGCCATAGTGCCGAGACCGGCCCGCACTCTCCAATCATCTAGTGCGTCGCGCCCGCGATCTTTGGCAGCCCTGCGCCATATGCACGGCGCTTCTCAAGCGTGCGGCTCCAGATAAGCGCAACCTCCAGCGTGCGCAGCAGCCGCGCGATAGCCCGAGATCGGATCGAGCTTGATACCTCCAGGTGAAATGGGCAGCGCGAATGGCAGCACTTTATTAATGCCGAATTAATGCCGACATCATGCAGAAGCGCGCCCCGAAGCGATAGCAAAATCCGATGGGCGACATTCGACACCCAAGCTGAAGGCGCCATTGGTCCGTGCGATCCGGCCGCGACAGTCGGTAATGGCCTCCGCCAATTTGCCGAAGCGCGCCTCTGCATCAGCCGCGCTGCATGCGCCCGTGCTCGGAGATTCTCATCGAACGACGATTCGGTTCTGTAGCGCGCGCCTACATGCGGGGGCTTTCGCAGCATGTGCGGTGTTCTCATTCGATTTGAAGCCCCTATGTCAACGCCGGTGGCGCCACCCCTGGCCAACCGCGAGGCCGAGCAGCGGCGACGGTAGTCCGTCTTGAGGTGCCACGTTGCCACTGAAATCGGCAACAGACGGAAGGACTTCAAGGGTCATAAGATTGCTTCTTCTTGGAAGACCTCTGCGAGCTCTTGTACGCACAAGCAGATGTCCGCCTTCTGCTGAACTGTGCGGTCACATCACCTGGAGACAAATGCCCCGCGAACGGACATGCTTTGCCGCTAGCGAAAATGCAGCGCTTCCATCTCAGAATTTGCAGGCAATCGGGTTCTAGATCTTCGATGTGCCAGACATCCATTGCGTGAATGCCTACGATCGAAACTATCGATTTTACCAATCTCACGCAGTGTTGCATCAATCTTATCAGTCAGCGCATACCGATCACCCTAGGCTTCTAGGTCGAGAAGTGCCCACACTACGCCCAGCCGACCAAAGATGCGTATTATGCCGCCACGTCATGTTCGGGCTTGCGACCGCGGTGCGAGCATTTGGATCGAGCCAATGGCGAGTTTATCCGCGAACACTTGATTGGCCGCAGATCGGGCATCTGGTGCATATCTTGCTTAGCGAAAAAAGATAACGTAACTGGACGCCTGCCTTTGGGATGACGCGCCGCCTCGCGGATCGTCCTCAATCGGACACGGCTAAAACAACGAGCCTCGCATGATGCTGTCGCCTCTCAACGACGCGGCGGCTTGCATTCGAGTATATTCGGGAAGGAAGCGTCATGACCACCATGGCAACCGCGGCACCCGCGCGCGCGTCGCAGACTTGGTATAAGATCCTCTACATCCAGGTGTTGATCGCCATCGTGGTTGGTGCCTTGGTCGGTTGGCTGTGGCCATCTGTCGCGACCAACGATTGGATCAAGGCGCTCGGTGACGGATTCATCAAACTCATCAAGATGGTGATCGCACCGATCATCTTCTGCACCGTCGCATCCGGCATCGCGCACATTCA
The DNA here is from genome assembly GCF_001189845.1 of Bradyrhizobium tropiciagri. Classification (GTDB taxonomy): domain Bacteria; phylum Pseudomonadota; class Alphaproteobacteria; order Rhizobiales; family Xanthobacteraceae; genus Bradyrhizobium; species Bradyrhizobium tropiciagri. The sequence goes on along the minus strand of NZ_LFLZ01000030.1, from coordinate 72,282 downwards.
GGATGCAAAGAAAGTCGGTCGCGTCGGCGTCAAGGCATTGGTCTATTTCGAGATCGTCTCCAGCTTTGCGCTGCTATTGGGCCTTATTATGGGTAATCTGATCCAAATCGGTCGTGGCCTTGCACTCAAGCCGGACGCGGCAGCGGTCGCCAATTACGTCAAGCAAGCGGAAGCGTCCAAGAGCGTCGATTTCATCCTCAACATCATTCCCGATACCGTTGTCGGCGCGTTCGCTCGCGGCGATGTTTTGCAGGTACTCCTGTTCGCGATCCTGTTCGGTTTTTCTCTGATGGCGCTAGGAGAACGCGGGGAGCGGTTGCGCGGCATGATTGACGACGTCGCGCGCGCGGTGTTCGGCGTAATCGCCATCATCATGAAAGCGGCCCCCATCGGGGCCTTCGGCGCCATGGCCTTCACGATTGGCAAGTTCGGGCCGGCAGCGCTCGGTAATCTGATCGGTCTGATCGCGCTATTTTACGTGACGGCTGCGCTTTTTGTTGTGGTGGTGCTCGGCGTTATCGCACGCATCATCGGCTTTTCGATTTTCAAGTTCATTGTCTATATCAAGGACGAGCTTTTGATCGTGCTCGGCACTTCCTCCTCGGAAAGCGCGCTGCCGCAATTGATGGAGAAACTTGAGCGACTGGGCTGCTCCAAGCCCGTGGTCGGCCTAGTGGTCCCAACTGGGTACTCCTTCAACCTCGATGGCACCAACATCTATATGACGCTTGCTACATTGTTCATTGCCCAAGCGCTCGGAGTCGATCTCACCTTTGGCCAACAGCTCACGATCTTGCTCGTGGCAATGCTGACCTCCAAGGGGGCAAGCGGCGTCACCGGCGCGGGCTTCATCACGCTCGCCGCAACATTGTCGGTCGTCAACCCAGCGCTGGTACCGGGTATGGCAATCGTGTTCTCGATCGACAAGTTCATGAGCGAAGTACGCGCCCTTACCAACATCACTGGCAATGGCATTGCAGCCGTGTTCGTATCCTGGTGGGAAGGCGAACTAGAGCACGCGACGTTGCACGCTCGGCTCGACCGGCCCACCACTGTCGACACAGGGAGGTAGGCCGCGGATCTTGGTCGCCGTCATTGCAAGACGCGTCGAATCCAAGCGCAACCGCATTCACGATTCTTCGTAGTTCAAGTCGGCACCGTGCCTGATCTGCGAATCGGAGCTTTCTCCCACGGCATCCCGGGAACGCAGCTCTTGCTCCGCGTCACGCCCCCGGCAGTCGCCTGTGAGGGGTTACCGTACGCGATAAGGAGCTGCAGTTTTAGAAAGTCATTTTCAAGCGTGGTCTTTCGAGGTCAGGCCTCTGGCCAGCCGAGCGCCTGTGCAACATTGCCGAGCCAGACAGTAAGACTGCGAAAGAACGTATCCAGCGTGACGGACCAAGGTGTTGGCCTGCCCACAAATGCCCATGTGCGTGGTCAACACACTTGCCTCGCCCGGCCGACGAGGCGGTAGCGTCTTCCGTGCAACTCAGTACTAAGGTGCGTATCAGATCGCGATGGATGTGATCAGCGTGGACTAGATTGGCACCTTGACTGAGACGAGGCAGCTCGCTGAAGCAAGTGTCGGCTCGGCCCTCATATACCCGCCCTGGATTCCGGCTGACGGCTCGTCGGCACCGAGCCTGGGCGGACATGGCCGCGAGGCATAGATAGCAGTTGCATAACTTCGCCTTGCTATCTCGGCACATTACATTGCGCTTCCTTCCGCATGATCGATCGCGAGATGCGTGGTCCCGCAGGTTGCACCTGCCCTTTCCGGGTTCGACGAGGGGCCTGCTTTTTCAGCCGCGACGTCTGGCTGAACTGAAGTCCTTGTCCTCGTCGTGGGTGCCACTGGATCGCGGCGGCGGTCCTCGGCCGCAGCCTCGAATGCCTGCCCCGAGGTCACCGGCGGCGGAGGAAAGCAGACAACCCAGCCTCGATTGTACAGAGGTCAGGATGCAATATTGAAAGGTTTAGGACAACTATACGTACGTTTGTAATGCGTCTTCCTTCGGCGCGTGCTGAGTTCAACAGAAGGCAATCAATCTCGGAACCGCGTACGAGCGTCTGTCGGCACGGAAAGGATTGCCTCATTTTTGCCTAAAATGTTATGGCTCTCCCGCCGGAGAAAAGGCCGGACGATATAAAAATGCGTAGCCAGATCAGCAGTTTGAAAGTTTCAGCCCCTCAGTTTACCTTCGGCAGCATAACGTTGGCCGTGGTAACGCTGGCTTGCTTGTACCTTCACGCGCAGTTCGCTGCGACGGCGTTCGCCTATTTGTTAGTCGTATTGCTGTTTTCGTTGATGGGCAGCCTCATCGCGTCATCCGCGCTTTGTGTCGTGGCCATCGTAGCTCTGGCTTACTACTTTGCGCCGCCAGCGTTCAGTCTGCGGATCGATGACCCACAAGATCTTCCGGTGGTCGTTGCGTTCTTCATTGTCTCGATCATTGGAACGCACCTGATGGGAAAAGTCCGCCAAGAAAGCCAAGCCGCGCGTGAGGCCGCAGCCAAACTCCGGATCAGCGCGGCCGATTTGGAGGACCGCGAGAAACGCTGGCAAGCAATCTTTGAACACAATCCGGCCATGTACGTCATGGTCGACGAAGCCGGTACCGTTCTCAATACCAATACGTTCGGCGCGGCACAGCTCGGCTATGCGCGTTCCGAACTGATCGGCCATTCCATCCTGGGAGTCTTTCTGGAGGAGGATCGCGAGTTAGCTCGCGAACGCATTCGCGCCTGCCTTGAAGATATCGGTCAATCGCGGACCTGGGAGGCCCGGAAAGTCAGGAACGATGGCTCGGTACTGTGGGTACGTGAAAATGCCAAAGCCATGCTCTGGGCTGATGACCGGCCCATTGTTCTGATATCCTGCGAAGATATCACGGAACGGAAGCGGACCGAGTTTGCCCTGCAACGGAGCGAAGCACATTTGGCCCAGGCGCAGGAGCTGAGCAATACGGGCAGCTTTGGCTGGAACGTCGTCACCGGCGAGGTCTTCTGGTCAAAGGAGACGTTTAGAATATTTGAGTTGGACCCGCAGACCGTTCCGTCGCCGCACCTCGTCGTCGAGCGCACCCATCCAGATGATAGGGCTTCGGTTCAAGAGGTCATTGATCGGGTGATGCGAGATCCGAAGGATTTCGAACATGAATACCGGCTGCTGCTGCCGGACGGCTCGGTGAAGCACATCCATGCGCGGGCACGAGCCACGAGAACCGCCAGCGGTGATATTGAGTTTGTCGGAGCAGCGACGGATGTTACCGCCGAGCGGCAATCAGAGCAGAAGCTGCGCCGCAGTGAGGCCTATCTCGCCGAAGCCCAGCATCTCAGTCACACGGGCAGTTGGTCCTGGGACTTTCGCGGGCTCGATTTTGTGTATCGCTCCGCCGAGCTCGATCGTCTGTTTGAGTTTGATCCGCAAGAGACTGTATCAATAGAGACCATTCGCTCGCGCATCCATCCAGACGACCTCCCCGGGCTCCAGGAGGTGCACCGCCAGGCTATCGAGCTCAGGGAAGATCGCTTCGAGCATGATTTTCGAATTCTTCTAAAAGACGGCGGGATAAGGCGCATACACTCCGTTGCGCATATTGTGGTCGGCAACGATGGCCGCGTGAGCGAACTGATCGGAACGCATATGGATGTGACCGAGCAATACGCCGCTAGAGAGCGCCTGGAAAACACACTGGCTGCGCTGCGCGAAAGCGAGCAACGCTTTCGCGATTACGCCGAGACGGCTTCCGATTGGCTCTGGGAGACTGGGCCGGATCACCAGGTTACGCACTTGTCCGAGCACACCAGCGCTGCGGGAATCTTAGCGACAGGATTGATGGGCCTGCTCCGCTGGGACATTGCGTGCGATGTGGAAGAGGAACCTGAGAAGTGGCGGAAGCACCGGGCCACACTGGAGGCGCATCTGCCGTTCCGGGATCTCGTCTACCGTACTGTCAACCGGACCGGATGTCCGATCTACGTTCGGACGAGCGGCAAGCCCTTTTTTGATGCGAACGGCAAGTTCCTTGGCTACCGCGGCGTCAGCACCGACATCACCGCTATTATTCGCGCAGATCAAGCCGAACAACAGTTGCGGAAGGCACAGGCGGAACTTGCGCATGTAACACGTGTGACGACGTTAGGAGAGCTGACAACCTCCATTGCCCATGAAATCAACCAACCACTCGGCGCTATTATCAGCAACGCTGACGCGTGCCTCGGTTGGATGGGCCGCGAAACTCCTGATCTATCGGCGGCGCGCTCTTCGGTTGAGTGGATCATCGAAGACGCAATACGGGCAAGCGAAGTGATCCGTCGGGTGCGCACACTTGCGAAGAAGGGCGAGATCGAGAGGGTGCCGCTCGATATCAATGAGATCGTTAGGGACGTCATTGCGCTAGTGACACGAGAGCTGGTGAGCCACCAGGTGGCGTTAAGAACCGAGCTGACGGCAGCTCTCCCTACGATTCTCGGTGACCGGATTCAGCTGCAGCAAGTGATCATCAATCTGGTGATGAACGGGATCGAAGCCATGGACGCAGTCAGGGACCGAAAGCGTGAGTTGCTGATTCAGTCGTCCATGGACGATATGGGGCACGTGCAGGTGGCCGTGACAGATTGGGGCGTCGGGATCGCCGAGAATGATGCGGACCGCGTGCTAGAGCCTTTCTTCACCACGAAATCCAGCGGCCTTGGAATGGGTCTTTCGATCTGCCGGTCGATCGTTGAGGCTCACGGAGGACGGCTGTCCGTGGTGCGCAAGCAGGAGCCGGGCGTGACATTCCAGTTTGCCCTGCCGTTGCATGAGGAGATCGTCTCATGACGCAACGCTTTGACTCTCCAAGCAGCAATCCCGAGGCTTCGACAAAGGCGATCGTCTTCGTCGTCGAGGACGATATCTCCATGCGTCGGTCGCTCACCAACCTTTTTCAATCGGTAGGTTTGGACGTCGTTGCATTTGGATCGGCCCGCGAAATGCTGCAGAGCGCACTTCCGGATGTTGTTAGCTGCCTGGTTCTTGATGTCCGGCTCCCAGGCTTGAGCGGCCTGGAGTTCCAAACCGAGCTGGCGAAGTCGAACATACATATTCCGATCATTTTCATTACCGGCCATGGCGACATTCCCATGAGCGTCAGGGCGATGAAAGGAGGCGCGGTCGATTTTCTTACCAAACCGTTTCGCGATCAGGAATTGCTTGACGCGGTGATCGCCGCGACCGAGCGCGACCGCAAAAGACGGGAAGCCCAGCAAACCGTCGCGAACCTGCAGTCCCTATTTGAGACCCTGAGCCCGCGCGAACAGGCGGTGATGAAGCTGGTCGCTTCCGGCCTGATGAACAAGCAGGTCGCCGCTGAGCTTGGGCTCGCCGAGATTACGGTCAAGATCTACCGGGGACACGTAATGAGAAAGATGCGTGCCCGCTCGCTGGCCGATCTGATCAGAATGGCTGAGACTTTGGGGATCGGCGCCAATCGTTCTGAACAAACCTAAGTATGATTTTACAATTTCGTCACTCGAGCCCACTTTTCGCCCAGGGTGGCTAATGCCTCGGCAGCCGTTAGTCCCGCGCCAGGAGGAATCGTCTTGTCCACGCCTTTGATTTCTGTCGTTGACGACGACGCATCTGTCCGTGCGGCGACGGAGAACCTATTGAAATCGCGCGGCTACATCGTTCAAACATTTACATCGGCGGAGGATTTTTTGAGATCGCCGCGGTTGAACGAGACCTCTTGCGTAATTACGGACGTGCAGATGCCGGTTATGAGCGGCTTGGACCTGCTGGCGGAAATGCGGACCCGCGGTTACGGGGTGCCGTTCATTTTCATTACTGCCTTCCCGAACGACCGCGCGCGCGCCTCAGCCTTGAGCGCAGGAGCGATTGGCTTCTTGGCCAAGCCCTTCGCCGGACATGCACTGATCGAGCATCTCGATGCCGCACTGAAGGAAAACCGCAACGGAGGACGCACTTGAAACGATCAGCCGGCGGCGAGTCATTTCAGCCCTGAATGTTGAGATCCGGTCGCGAGCTCGGCGCGATCTTATTGAAGCGGGCTCTCCGAAATCAGGTGGCACCAGCGGCAGTCGATGTCGTATTGCCTTCTTCGCCCGTGAGCTGTCCACCAGGCATCAGGCCGGTCAGAACGACGTTGCCACCAAGGGTCGGTATACTTGGCACCTCTAGACCCCGCTCGTCTCTGCTTTTTGGCACTTCAGGTGACTTTGCGCAGAAGTTATTCGACAAGCTCAAGCGCTTCTTCGCTCAGATTCGTAGCAGCTAAATGCGATTGCGACATACCGCCTGGCGCAACAAAAGAACTTCGTTCAACTCAGAAGCTCTCTGTGGGGCCATCGTGAGAAATCATGCGTGTTTTGGGCGATATTGATTGGCGCGCGAAAGCTCTGCGCGAGCTCCTTCGGCTACGGCGCCAGTCGGCATATTTTTGCCCTGCTTGTCTATGGTGCCTGGCATCGCTCCGCGCTTTTCTTCAGACCACCCCTTATGGTGGCCTCCTCGACCCTCCCCAACTCCTGCGCATGTTAGATGGTGTACAAGACCTCCACAGCCAAGCCGCCCAGATACTCATGCGAAACGCCCGGCAGCCTAACGGCGGCCAGGCGGACTTTGGTCTGATCCGACGCAGCCCATCACCGGATGCGAGCCATTTCATTGCGCACCGGATCGGCTGCTCAGTAGGCACTAAGCCCGGCGATGCGGCTGCACTCTAGACGGACTCGAAGCCAGCAGGCTCTCTACGGGCTGCGGCCGCAATAGGCCGCTTAGTAACGCAACATTTTCCGAAGAGCGGCGCTAAATAGTCTAGACGACGATCTTATGTAAGATCCTCTCGTCACATGAAATCGTCCTCGTAGTCGTACGTTGACGAGCTTACTGCGTTCTCGTCATCGCTACCGTCACTATCGTCAGCTTTTGAAAGGTACCGGCCGCCGGCGATATCTTGCTTGAGCACCAGCTCCGAATGGACGGCGAAAGGCCATTGCTCAATTTGCGTCCGGCTAATCCAGAAGCAATACGGTCTTGTTGCTGATGATGAGCTGCCGCTTGACCCAGATTCGCCCAACCGCATGTTGGTGAACGCATCCGCAAAGCTGTTTGCATCCGCTTACTCGTCAGCTTCGGCAAAGGGAGGTGATTGGTAGTAGTGTGAGCCGTTGATACGATTATACATGGCGATTGGTGCTCCCGTCGGGCATAGATTTCTGCACTTGGTCAAAGGCCTGTTAGGCTGTGTGGAGCTGATAGGCAGCCTGGCTTACGAAAACCTGGCGTGGATCCCGCTAATCGTACTTCACCGTGCTTGCTTCCAAACGAGCACGGCGCACGCTCAAGCCATTGGCAGTCAGTAGGTTTGATGAGGCCGCGAGCAAGTCCCAGAATGCCTCTTCACGAACAATTGGATCGTTCGATGTTGGCCTGCTGACTCCAAGCGGATCGTTGGCTTTCCAAAACTCCCACCGCACCGCCTCATATCCTGTTCTTCGTTTCGATGGTTCAGTGCAGGTCGTAAGCGGGTCGTCTTAAATAGATTGACGATGTCCAGGCTTTGACCGGCGATATCGCCTATCTAACTGCGGCTCGTGGAAGCGCGCCCTTTGTCAGCGTCAGCGCTCATTTATCCAAATCCGCATTTCGCCTTCGCCGCGGTTAGCCCAGCTGAACCACGGGATGAATGTCAACCGCTGCGGTTCTAGCTGTCCAGGCACCTTGTCGTAGTGATAAAGTGCTGCTTCTTCGGATTGCGTGTGTTGCAAGCGCACTCCGTCAGCCTGCAGCAAAATCTTGCCCTTGAAGAGACCAGTTCCGTCGACAAGCGAAAACTGGCTGTCTGCATGAAGCCAAACGTTGTGTAACTCGGTCCCGTTGTCGACTTCCTCAAGGCAATAAACTAACGGGCCACGCTCTATGGCCACCTTGCCGGCCAAATTGCGAACTTGCGGATGGCCGTAGACGCGACGCACTTGCATCGGCAGCAATAGTTTGACGCGATCTCCCTGCCTCCATGTCCGGTGAATGTGCAAATAGCCATTTCGCGGCTCGCAATTGATACGTTCTCCGTTCAGGCTCGCCGCCGGCGCGCTGCACCATTGTGGTAGGCGCAGAGCGAGCGTGTGAGAAATTGGCAGTGCGGATTCGACGGCGATCTCCACCTCATCTTTCCAGGGATAGTTGCCGTTCATGAGCAGTCGCAGCTTAGCCCCGCCGACCGGCATTTCCACCCTGTTGCCGACGTAGAGATTTACATAGAGCGCATCGGCGCGGAGCGTATAGATATAATGACCAATCGATGCGAAAAGCCGTGCGATGTTCGGTGGACAGCACGCGCAGCCAAACCAGGGCCTTCGCACCGGCGAGACATGATGATAAATGTCATTGGACCTCAGCGTTTTGGGATGCATTTCGAGCGGGTTAACATAGAAATAATGACGACCGTCGAACGCGATACTGCCGAGAACGGTATTGTAGAGCGCGCGCTCCATCACGTCGGCATATTGACCATCCAGCTCCATCTCCAGCATACGACGCGCGAACATCATTAGGCCAATGGACGCGCAACTTTCCGCGTACGCCGTATCGTTCGGCAGATCGTAATCGCAGCTAAACGCTTCGCCCGCGCTTTGCGAGCCGATGGCTCCGATGATATAGATCTGGCGCCGCACCATGTTTTGCCACAGCCGTAGGCAAGTCTGACGTTGCTGATCGTTCTGACGCAGACGCGCAAGATGCGCTACCCCAGTCATGAGGTATACAAAGCGAACCGCATGGCCGGTGGCAGTCCGCTGCTTGGAAAGTGGCAAATGCGCTTGGCTATATGCTTTGTTTTTTAACATCCAGGGCAGGCCGCCTGATTCTGTGGCACAGGATTGCCGGCGGTTCTCGTACTCAATGTCGTAAAAGTGTGGCTCCGAGCCGCGTTGCTCCACGAAAAAATTGGCTAGCGTGAGATATCGCTGCTCATGCGTCACTTCGTAGAGGCGCGCCAACGCAAGTTCAATTTCCGGGTGGCCATCGTAGCCCTGTAGCTGATCGCGTTCCGGGCCGAAAACCGTGTCGACGTGGTCAGCAAGTCTGCAACCAACCTCGAGCAATCGCCGTTTGCCAGTCGCCTGAAAGAAAGCGACACCCGCTTCAATCAAATGGCCAGCGCAGTAAAGCTCGTGGCACTCCGCTAGGTTGCTCCAGCGCTCCCCAGGCGCGTTCAGTATGAAATAGGTGTTAAGATAGCCATCGCCACATTGGGCGGTCGCAATCAATTCAATCAGCTCGTCGGCAGCCTTCTCCAGCTCTGGATTGGGTGCCTGGCATAGTGACCAAGCAACCGCCTCTAGCCATTTTGCGACGTCACTGTCCTGAAAAACCGTTCCATGGAACTCTCCTCTCGCATCTCCTGCGGCGATGCGGAAGTTCTCCACCGCGTGGCTCGGTATCGCCTCGGGATTGCGATCGTTCAGCACCTCCCATTGGTAGGGAATTGCCACTTCCCTTACCAACTGCTGACATTTCCCAATCAGCGGATCCAAAACGTGTAGGTTGTGAAGATCGATTTCGGCCACATTCCGCTCACTCATTTCGTTCCTCCCTGGTGGGTCGGAAGGACGCCTAGCAAGGCAAGCCAACTCACCATGATTGCGTTGCTGGGGTTGCGGCCCTGAGGTTTGCGGCTGCACAATCCTATTCCCGAAGCGAGCGTTGCAGTGACAGAAATGGAGAGGGTTCTCCTGCGGCGTCGTACGACCAGACATGTGCGGGCAGCGGCTCGTTCGAGGAGCGGGCCAGCAATTCCCATGCCGAGAATGAGGGCTGTTCTTCTGGTCGATCCGATCTGCGGCTCTGCGATAAGCGTCCGTTGGTCCGCCCAACCAACCGGATTTACCAGTCGAGCTGAATCCCGCATCGCCGCAGCGCTGGGTCGATCCTGGTATACGAACCGATCGGCCGTCCCCGGGCAGATAATCGCCCACGATCCTCGCCGGCCGCAGATACAGCCGGAATACCGCTCCTTTCGTCGCGACCAGCCGCCCGCACCTGATCCGAGGCCTTCAATACGCTGCGCGGGAATGTCCGGTTTCAAACAATCCTTTGATGACGCGGGCAGGTGGGCGGACCGCAGGGCGCGTGAAACCTAAGTCGGATCGAAGGGGCCGCCGCTACGCAGGGATTCAACGGAGACACTGGGGCGTTAATCCTAGGCAATCCCGACGGGTCGAAGCGCATGCTCAGTAAGCGTCACGAGAGGATCACCGGTTCCTGGGCTTGACCTGCGCGGAATGCTCTGGATAGCACGGTCGGGATGATTGACGCCGCCGGCGCGCGATGATGGGTGGATCCCGGTTCGGAGCGGGCAACGGGGATCAGAATGACCAGCGAGTCGCAGCTGCGCGAGAAGCTTCGGAAGATCGAGGCGTGGGTGCCGGAACTGCTGGTGAGCGCCTTGCAGCGGAAGCAGCACTGCAGCGGGTGCGGGCCCGGGTCGAGGAACTTGCTCGCCACGATCCACCGATCGAACAGCAATTCTCACTTCCCGACCAGTGGTCTCGGCACTTGTTTCTGGCGCTTTGCCGCCGATATGGGCTGCGGCCGTTTCGTTATCGCCGGCAGCGACGCAACACGGTGATGGTCCGTGCGTCACGGGGCTTCGTTGATCGGGTCCTGCTGCCGGAGTTCACAGAGCTTGAGGGTGCGCTGCAAGAGATTTACGACGACGCCAGCGATGCGCAGGAAGTTCCCGACGCCTTGCCGTCGAACTGATCGAGCGGCGATCTTTGCCTCGGAACCGTCGCGCGCGGCTTTCCAATGCCACGGCAACAGCGTGTTCAGCTGATTGATCTTGGTGCGTCCGGAGACGATGCGCTCGAGAACGTCACTAAGATAGTGCCGCGGGTCGATGTCGTGAAGTTTTGCCGTGTTGATGAGCGACGCGAGAATGGCCCACGTCTCGGCCCCGCCTTCACTACCGGCGAACAGATAGTTTTTCTTTCCCAACCCGATCGGCTTGATGCTGCGCTCGACCGTATTGCTGTCAATCTGGATGCGCCCATCATCGATGAATCGCGTCAGGCCTTCCCAATGATTGAGGGTGTAGCGGATCGCCTTGCCAAGGCCGGATTTCTTCGAGACTTCCAGCAGTCGCGCTTCGAGCCGGGGCTTGAAGTCCTCGATCAGCGGTCTGGTGTCGGATTGTCGCACCGCAACTCGTTGCGTCGCCGGCAAACCGCGAATGCGATCCTCAACGGCGTAGAACATCGCGATCCGCTGCAGCGCTTCCGCAGCAATCGGCGACTTCGTCGCGACGTCAACGTCCCAGAACTCCGCCGCGCATGCGCGAAGCAGAACGCCAGCTGCATCAGACGGCTGCCGCTCTTGATCAGGCCCTTGTAGGCGGCATAGCCGATGGAGTGGACGCCCCCGACGGCATCGATTGTGCCAAGATGTGGGTGTTTAAACCCGGTAAGGAGGACGTCCGTGGACGAGGTTAGCATCATTGGTTTGGATTTGGCTAAGAACGTGTTCCAGGTCCACGGAGCTGGGCGAGATGGGAAGACCGTTCTGCGTAAGAAACTCAACCGCAGCAGATTGCTCGAGTTTTTCGCGAGGTTGCCGAGGTGTGTGGTCGCGATGGAGGCCTGCGCCAGCGCCCATTATTGGGCAGGGCTATCGCATGTGGCCGAGGAGTTCGAAGAGGAAGGCATCGTTCCAACCGGCGCGCTTGAGCTTGCCACGCAGGGAGACCGCTGTCTCGGGGTTGGCTCGGGCGACGTTGAGGGCCAGGCGTCTGAGCACGGCCAGATTGGCTGGTCCGTTGTCTTTGCGATTGCGGGCGAGGTCTTCGTCGAGGGTGACGTCGAGCGGCCAATGCAGGCTGTTTTCGATGGACCAGTGGGTTCGGACGATACGCAAGACGTCTTTGCGGCTGTAGGGGCGGCTCATCAGGAAGTAGCGCTCGACCGTGTCGTCCTTGCCCCGCTTGCTGGTGATGCGGGCGACAGCTTTGAGGCCTGGGAAGTTGTGCTTCTTGGCCATGCCTGGAACCGGGGCAACGAGCGCGACGCGCTTCTCGTTGCGTCCATGCTCCGCATCGGTGGTGGTGAGCGATGTCTTGCCCTTGCGTTTGGCGGCACGGATCGCGGCTTTGGCATCCTCCAGCAGAGCGGACTGGTTCTCCTTCACCGCCAGCACATAGTCGCCGCCCCGCTCCACAATCGCTTCGGCCATCCCGCGGTGGCAATGCAGGGCGTCGGCCGTGACCACGCAGCCCTTGAGTTGCAGAAGCTCCAGCAACTGCAGGGCGCCGTCCACTTCGTTGTTGTTCGGCGCCAGGACATTGGCGAGCGCCATGCGCGTCTGCGCCGCCCAGGCCGTCACCATCACCGGCGGCATATGGCTCTTGCCGCGCTCGTAGCCGCGTCGCAATGCCTTGCCGTCGAGCGCGATCACTCCGCGCGGCCGTTTGATCTTCGCACCTTGAGCAAAGGCCTTCATAAACTGCCGGAACGCAGCCTCAAACGCCTTTGGATCGAGCATCCGGAACACCCGACTGAACGTGTCGTGGCTCGGCAGGCCGTTCTTCAGCTCCAGCACATCTTGCCAAAGATAGGCCTTCATCCGGGCAAACAGCGCCATGTCGGTGCAACTGGTCGCCCCGCACAGCGTCGCCATCAGCGAGATAAACAATATCTCCGTCAGGTCATGCAGTGCGTTGTCGGCCCGGGGGTCTGGCAACTCGGAAAAGCATTCCGCAAATCGCTGCATCGCCGGCTCCTTCCAGATCAGGAGCCACCTTCAGAATCGCTTTCTGCCGATTTGGCAACTACTTGCTGAATCCCACATGCGATTCCCCTGCATTATTGGGGATGGGAGATTGGTATCCGGTTGATCCATCCCTCGTACGTGAAGCCCTTCGTTAAGCGTCAGAAGAACGATGCGGCGGATGCCGAAGCGATCGCCGAAGCCGCGTCCCGACCAACGATGCGCTTTGTCGGCGTTAAGAGCGCCGAGAAGCAAGGCTCCTCAATAGCGTTTAAGGTTCGTGATCTCTTAGTTCGACAGCGCACAAGGCGATCAATGCTTTGCGCGGACATCTTGCGGAATTCGGTTTGATCGTGGCTCAGGGCGTGAGACATATCCCCCGATTGGATGAGCTCCTTGCAACATATCCGGACCTGCCCGATCTAGCCCGCAGCCTTTGCCAGAATCTCTTGACGCATGTGAAATTCCTGTCGGAGCAGATAGCAGAGCTGGAGAAGGGACTACGGGTGCGCGCGAGACAGGACGAAGTCGCCTCTCGCTTGATGACCATTCCGGGAATCGGCGCAATCTGCGCTACAACGATAGAGGCGTTATCGCCGTCGGCGGAGACCTTCTCGAAGGGGCGCGATTTTGCGGCCTGGATTGGTCTCTCGCCTAAGCAGAATTCTTCCGGAGGCAAGGATAGGCTCGGCAAGATCTCCAGGATGGGCCGGCGAGATCTGCGACGCTTCCTTGTGCTTGGTGCGACCGCCGTTGTGCGATGGGCAAGACGCTATGGATCGCCAGCAGGATCCTGGCTGGCAAGAATGCTCTCGAAGAAGCCTCCAAAGCTAATCGCGGTCGCTCTAGCGAACAAAATGGCGCGCATCGCCTGGGCCTTGATGGTCCGCGGTGGCGCTTACCAGGCTCCAGCGTCTGGCGTTGCTTAACGCAAGGCCAGAAGCCGAGAGACGTCGGGAATGTGGTAAGGTCTGACGGAGGGTTATGGGCAATCGGTCAGGGACTGGGATTGGAAGAATCAACAGGTCGATGAGTGCCAGCGAGCACGCGTAGCCGAATTGGATCCAATCCACGCATTCCATAAGGGCCCGCGACGTGTCGAGGTCGCATTACGAGGCCGGACACACGTCAGCACCCGACCACATGCCTGTTCCGAAGTTATATTTTGCTTGCATTCACTGGGGCGTCCACACACATCGACCTGCAGGATGCCGCGGTACTCCCCGAACAGCCGCTTGGCGCGGATCGCCTTACGATCCTCGGCGAACACGTGGATCACCGCCGGCGGCGCCGGGCCGCCCCATGGGCGGTCATCGGTGGCGATCGCCCAGAACTGGCAGACTTTGGTTCTGCCACGGCCGGGATCGAGGACTGGCAGCGGCGAACAGCCGCGGGTAGGACATCACCGCGTGGTGCAACAGCGCGTGAAGCGGCTTCAGCCACCAGGCGAGGCGGTCCATCCACGAGGCCAGTGTTTGCCGGTCGAGCGTGATGCCTTGGGCGGCAAACATCTGTTCCTGGCGATACAACGGCAGCTGGTAGCCATATTTCATCACCGCGACGTGGGTCAGCAAGGCTTCCTTCACCATTCCACCGTCGATCGCCTGGGCCGACGCGGGTGCCTGTACCACACCCTGGCGGCAGCCCCGGCAGCCGCACCGCGGACGCACGATGCGCTTGATCCGGTACTGCATCGGAATGACGTCGAAGGCTTGACGGTCTCCGCGACCTTGTGCAGCTGCTCGCCGCAGCAGGGGCAGCCGTGGCTCTCGATATCGATCACGGCGTTGATGCGCGGCATATGCTCCGGAGGCTCCCGCGGTTGCGTCGCGCCGGTCGCTTTCCACGGCCCTCCGCTCCGTCAGGCAGCCTGCCTCCAATCACATCGTCGTTGGCGGCGGCACGAGCCGCCTGCGCGCTGATGGTGAAGAGAGACAGCTGTCCGATATCCAGTGTCTCGGAGCGCGCACCGAAGATCGCGCGCTTGTACTGGGACAGGATCATCAGGAGCTTGTCGTTCTCCTGGATCACAGCGTCGCGGTGAGCGATCGCTGCATCACGCTCGGTCGCCAGCGTGCTGCATTCCTCCGACAACGCTGCAAGCCGTGACGATAGCGCCATCACGGTTTGTCGGAGCAATGCTGGATCGGAAGGCAAATCACTCATGCAGAGTAATTCTACAACAACTCCGCATGAGTGACGAACGCCTCTCGAGAATGATCAACCAGCTCGTACCGGCTGATCCACAGGTCGCATCGGCACACGCTTGCAGTCCGAGCTATCGCCGACCTTCCCGCTTCGCGTCTGCACGAATTGCTGCCCTGGGAATGGAAGCTCCCGCACCAAGCCGACGAGCCCACCGATCAGCAAGCTGCCTAACCTTCACGCAGCGATATCATAACGCTACACGGGTTCGATCCTAGGTCTTGATCGTAAGCCGCAGATGTCGGTTGGTCTGCGCTCCGAGCTCCACCTCGTTCATGGATTGGTGTAGATCTCACGTCACATAAAGTCTCCATCCGAGTCGGACGCTGACGAAGATTCAGGATCGCTGGCGTATTTGGAGAGATACGTCGAATGCTGGGTATCACGCCGCCATTCACCATCCCTGTAGCTCCAGGGTCCGGACCGGGTTGGGTCAAGTACCATATCGTCTCGGTCCACATGGACGAAGCCCATTTGTTCTGCACGGGTTCTCGCTTCGTCATTCGCAGGACGCCAGTTCACCAGAGGCCGTTCGCCGTCTCGCCCAAGTTGATGCTCGAGCAGAATATCGCCGGCATTCGAAACGAGCGGATGAGCAACCTGGAAATCCACGATGGACGTGACGTCAGTTCGACCGGGAAACTGTTCTCGCCAGCCTTGGCTGTTGAAGTCAGTCATAGGAAATCCGCCTTCCGTTCTTTGGAGACCGACGCTCCTATTTCCGAGTTGGTAGCTGTAATATCGGGCGGCGTCCGAATCTCTTCGGATGCCATAATCCCTAGCGACGTCCGCCGTGCGCCTAGCCCTTTCGGATACAAATTGTGAGTATTCCTGTGGATTGTTGGCGATATGATCGATTTCTGCGCCATGAAAAGTCCTCATCTCTCGCCGGAATCTCTCTTGGTTGATCTCGATAATAGGAGGTCTTGGATTGTTGTAGTAACTTGGACCCGAGGATGAGCTGGCGTCGGAATCCTGCAATCGCATTCTAGAAAATGCGTCCGCGAAGTCGTCGGCATTCCCGCGCTCCGGGGAGCTTGCGCGATGATATTCATCATCGGATGGAACATCCGACCAATTGTTAATTCGACCGTACATGACGACCACACTCCTATGGATGTTGTATTGTGTTCAGGTCGTTAGACCTGACTCCGCTGATAAGCAGCTTAGCTGTCCGTAAGCTGACGCGGGCAAATAAAGGGAGAACTAAATTCGGTGAAACGACAGGGCGAGGCGCGCAGTCCGGCGCCGCGCTCGCCGGGGCGTCTTCATAAGTGTCGTCCGTGAAGAAGTGTCCAAGCCGTTGAGTGAGAGTCGGTTTTTGGCCCCGCTGCGATACGAGATTGCAAGCTTTTCACGGCGGAAGGCCGGAAAGCCTGCAGAGTAGCCAGCCGTGATTCCTTCGTAGCGGAGGCGCGCGATGCGCCCGAAGAAGCCGGAAACGACGGGGGAAGGCGACCTGTTTCGCGCCAGGTTCGATCGGATCATCCACCTGAAGCACGAGCAAGGGTTTACTCGTTGCTTTCTTGAGGCGTTTCCGTGATCAGGATCTTTTCGATGCGGTCCGGCTTGGCATGGAACGCGACCAAACTCAGTGGCTCTCGTCGCCATTCAGGGCGGATGAAGCCTGACCACGGGCCGATCTTGAGTAGTCGATTAATTGTAATTGCAAAGTTCGGTGTCATACATCCTGGTGCGCGTTAGACTCAGAGCAGGGGCCGAATGCGTCAATGCTTATCCGTTCCTGTGCCTTGCCAGAAAGAAAGTGGAGACATCGGCAGACATTATAACGACGAGCGGTCCCTGAGCGGTCGGCAGTCACCTCCGATTTTTTCTGCACTATCACCTCGCCGCAATCAGCCCGCAACGTGATGACGCTGTTCACAAACAGGAAGGGGCCGCGGCTGTTCGGCTCAACAAGGAGCCGCTAAGCGATGGCGCCCGCAAGTTCGTTGGTATCCGTCCGGTGAAGCTTTCAATTACCCACATCTTCGAGCGGGCTTGCCCAATCTGAATCGGGCGTGATTCTGTCCATGACGCCGAATCACTGGGGCGTCATGGATGAATGTTGGATCGGAGCCCGGCTCGGCCGGCTGGCAAGATGCCGAGTCGGCTGCGGCGAGTCTTCCGGGTAAGCGTCTGCAACGTCGTTTACGGCGGTTGCTGGAGCAGCTTTCCGCCGCCCCGGGTAAGCCGGTCCCAGCGGCCTGTGGCGATTGGGCTGCGACGAAGGCGGCCTATCGATTTTTCGACAATCCGCGTCACCGAACACGGTGTGATGGCGGGACATTTCGCTGCGACCGCAGCGCGCTTCAAAGCCAGCGGAGGGCCTGTCCTGATCCTTCAGGACACGACCGAGTTCATCTACAGTCGCCAGTCGCCCGGCAAGATCGGGTACACGAAGACCATCAACGCTGGGCGCTATAAAGCCGGACAATGCCCCTCCGGCGTAACGGCGCAGGGGGATCCCACGTCCGCACGAGGGGCAGGCGGAGGAATCCAGCCGTGGCCGACCCTGGCTGGCGTTAGGGCGCCTCCGCCACATAATCTCGTCCGACACATAAGAACGGATCGGCTCCAAAGGCCTCGCTCACCAGCATCGCCAGCGAGTCCATGCCGCGGCGGAAATCGACCGGCTCCGTCGCAATCCAGATCGACAACCCAGCTCGAAGCCCGATCATCGACCAGCCGTCCCGACCGCCGCCAGCACCTCGCACAGTGCCTGCCGGTCGACTGTCGCCCTAACACGGATGCGAACCGCGCCGACCTCGATCTCGATCGTCGCCTGCTCCTCACTAGGGCCGCCACGGCCGGTGATCGCGACCGGCACAAAGCCAACTGGCATGCCTCTGTCCCCGTGCTCCGCGACCTGCGACCGCGTGGTCTGGCGACGCCACAGGAACAACAAGCTTGGACTGATGTCGTGTCGTCGCGCCACCGCGGACACGCTCGCACCCGGCGCAAAACTCTCCGCGACAATCGTCGCCTTTGCATCGGTCGACCAGCGCCGACGCCGGCCCGTCCCGGTGATGATCTCGACACGCTGCAGCGTGTCAGCGCGTGTTCGAGGATAGGTATATGCCTATCCTTATCGCTATCCTTACGACTATCCTTGGACATTGTGACCTCGCGACAAACCATTCCGCGAGATCTTCCTAGCCGACCAGATCAACCTTCAGCGCGTGGTCTCCGCATGACGCTCACCATGCTCAAGTTGGCCGACATGGCGCGCATGCTGGCATTTTGAAAAAAGTCAGTTGCCGCGCCTACGCGCTACCAATGAGCTAGCCGCGGCGGAGGAGCCCGAAGCTCCCTACGCCGGTCTGCTCGTCGGTTTCGGCAAGGGCGCGAGGATACCGAGCATCGGTTCCGAAATCTGCTTCAGGGTGATTTGGCCCTGTAGGAAGGCGGGCCTGGTGCCCATCAGCGTTAGTCAGGGGTTAGGATGATGACCCAAACAAGATTGAATCTGCTCGTCCAGCTAATCGGTCTATGATTGACCTGTTGATGCCGGGATCGTTCCCCTTCGAAGCTCACCTGTCTGGCCGATCAGCGGAGCCAGGGGCGGCGCAACAGGATTGCGTGAGCGCGCAACCAGACAGAAGCTACAAGCAACTTCGGATGCAACTATATCGAGAACTTTTCCGGCTCCGTCATCCACGACCAACACAGCGGAACGCAAACCCAACAGCCCGATGCCGAGGCGGGAGGCTCCGACATTACCACCGCGGCTTCATTCGACAGTCACCGATTTGGCGAGATTACGTGGCTGATCTACGTCCGCGCCTCTTACGAGGGCGGCATGGTAAGCCAAGAGCTGAAGCGGAATGGCATAGACCATCGGCGCAAAGTTTGCGACCATCTCCGGCAGCACAATGGTCATGAGTGTGTCTAGCGTCGCTTCCAAAGCGCCCTTCGCATCGGTGATCAGAACGATCTTGCCGCCGCGAGCTGCAACTTCTTGCATATTCGATACGGTTTTCTCGAAGAGCTCGTCGTAAGGCGCAATCGTCACCACAGGCACGGCCTCATCGATCAAGGCGATCGGTCCGTGCTTGAGCTCGCCGGCAGCATAACCTTCCGAGTGAATATAGGAAATTTCCTTCAACTTGAGTGCGCCCTCCAACGCCAGGGGGGCAGACGTGCCACGGCCGAGATAGAGCACGTCCCTCGAGTTGGCGATATCACCCGCGAGCTTTTCGATCTGCGGCTCGATCAACAGCGCCGCAGCAATCAACCGCGGCACTTCGATGAGCTCTCGGACGAGCTTCGATTCATGGATCTCTGAGAGCTTACCGCGCTCTCTTCCTGCCGCGACGGCAAGCACCGCCAATACCATCAGCTGGCAGATGAATGCCTTCGTAGAAGCGACGCCGATTTCTGGCCCCGCCAGCGTCGGCAGCATGGATTCGCTCTCGCGCGCAATCGTCGACGTAGGGACGTTGACCACAGATATCGTGTGCAGGCCCTGACTCTTGGCGTATCGCAGCGCAGCTAGTGTGTCAGCGGTTTCGCCGGACTGTGAGATGACGATCGCGAGATCGCCCTGACGCAAAGGCGCCTCCCTATAGCGGAACTCGGAGGCTACATCGATCTCAACAGGCAAGCGAGCTAACCGCTCGAACCAGTATTTGGCGATGTGACCGGCGTAGTTTGCCGTTCCGCACGCGGTAATTGAGATGCGCCGAATGGAGTTAAAATCGAACGGCAATGTGAGCGGCAGGGCTACGCGCTCGCCTGCCGTATCAAGATAGTGCGCCAGTGTTTTGCAGGCCACTCTCGGCTGCTCGTGGATTTCCTTGGCCATGAAATGGCGATAGTTCTCTTTATCCACAAGGAGTGACGATACGCCAGGCTTTGATGTCTCCCGCTGCACGACGGAGCCGTCTGCGCCATAGATCACGCAAATCGCTCGGGTAAGCACGGCCCAGTCGCCGTCTTCAAGATAGGTGATGGTGTCGGTCAACGGCGCGAGCGCGATCGCGTCCGATCCTAGATACACTTCGCCGTTGCCATGTCCGATCGCGAGGGGCGATCCCTTGCGCGCACCGATCAAAAGGTCGTCGTGAGCCTTGAAGAGGAATGCAAGCGCGAAGGCGCCGCGCAGCCGCGGCAGCGACGCTTGTACTGCATCCTGCGGCGAGTAGCCATTCTTGAGATAAGATTCGACGAGATGCGCCACCACCTCCGTGTCCGTCTCTGAGCGAAAGTTGGCCCCATCCCGCTCCAGCTCGGCTCGCAACTCGCGGAAGTTTTCAATGATTCCGTTATGAACGACCGCGACATTCTCCGTCGCATGCGGATGAGCATTGCTCTCGGTCGGTTTTCCATGAGTCGCCCAGCGGGTATGACCTATACCGGTATGCCCCTCGGGCGGACAATAGCGCAGCCGCTCCTCAAGGTTTCTCAGCTTACCTTCAGCCCGCCGGAGCTCGATACGTAGCCCTTCGAGCGTCGCAAGGCCTGCGGAGTCGTAGCCACGATATTCCAATCGCTTGAGCGAAGCGACCAACTGCCCGACGACCGGACCACGCCCCAAGATGCCGACAATTCCACACATATCGATTAATGCCGCCCAAGTTCAAAGAACCCGACGTCCCCGACAGGAAATCTGGTCATGAAATTCGCTTTCGACAAAAACTGACTTTCGCTGGATAGCGACGATGGCGTCATTGCCGCACGAGGCCGCCGCAAGGATACGTCGTGCAAGTAGTGTGGCGTCACCTTACAACGTCCTGCTCTCGCATTCACGCAACCGTTCTAGGGTTTGTCGCGCTGGTGTAATAGGCTCATCAGCCTCTGACGGTTTCCAGCTATGTGGGTCGGGATGAGACTAATTGATTGCCACCGAAGCTCCATTGTACGAACGTAAGCTTTCGATATCGAACCTGTTCGAAGAACTATACCAACGTTTGCTGCATTCTCACATTTCGTGCTCGCGTCGACCATCCAACGCTTACGAGAGCGGGCCGTCAGAAGAAGAGCGATGATCATCGTCGATGATCCTGCTGCCCAGACTACGGGTTCCGTTAAGAAGAAGGATCCGGGCATTTTGTAGGGCTAATGTTGTTGATGCGCAGGCTTCGCCGTGCTCTGGCTTACGTGCAGAGTTCAGACGAATACATCGACTACGCGGCTTCAGCAAGTCACCCGCTTGCGCCATGGCCACACCGAGCGAATGCACGCACCCAATGAGAGATAGAGAACACGGACTGCGGCCTCTCTGATTGACGTATGCACATAACGGGGTTCGCCATCTGCGATGGTTCGTTGGTTTTCATTTTGAAGCTCGATGGATATTCCCCCTCCAGCACGATTTAAATCAATGTATATAGTGTGCATTTCAGCACGATGTGTATGACTAGATCTAACGATCGGCTTCCTCTGATTGCGGGTGAAGTGCGCCGGCAGATTTCTCGAGAATCCCGTTTCGCAAAGGAACGATTCGAAGGGAAGCTTTCTTTCCAGCGCAGCTAAGAGAGACCATGGCGGCTCAGGATTCGAAGCGGCGCGTTGCGCTGATCACCGGCATCACCGGGCAGGACGGTGCGTATCTCGGCGAATATCTGCTCGGTCTCGGCTATACCGTGCACGGGATCAAGCGCCGCTCATCCTCGTTCAACACTGCGCGCGTCGACCATCTCTACCAGGATCCGCACGCCGGCAACGTGCCGTTCCTGATGCACTACGGCGACATGACCGATTCGACCAATCTGATCCGGCTGATGCAGCAGATCCGGCCGACCGAGATCTACAATCTTGCCGCCCAGAGCCACGTCCAGGTCAGCTTCGAGAGCCCGGAATACACCGCCAATGCGGACGCGATCGGCGTGCTGCGCCTGTTGGAGGGGATCCGTATCCTCGGCATGGAGAAGGAGACGCGGTTCTATCAGGCCTCGACCTCGGAGCTGTACGGGCTCGTGCAGGAGGTGCCGCAGAAGGAAACGACGCCGTTCTATCCGCGCTCGCCCTACGGTGCCGCCAAGCTCTACGGCTACTGGATCACGGTGAACTACCGTGAGGCCTACGGCATGTTCGCCAGCAACGGCATCCTGTTCAACCATGAGAGCCCGATCCGCGGCGAGACGTTCGTGACGCGCAAGATCACCCGCGCCGTCGCCCGCATCGAAGCCGGCTTGGAGAACAAGCTCTATCTCGGCAATCTCGATGCCAAGCGCGACTGGGGCCACGCCCGCGACTATGTCGAGGGCATGCACAAGATCCTGCTGGCGGACGAGCCCGGCGACTTCGTGCTCGCGACCGGCGAGACGCGGTCGGTGCGCGAGTTCGTTGAACTTGCGTTTGCCGAGGTCGGCCGCAGCATCGAATGGCGCGGCAAGGGTGTCGAGGAGATCGGTGTCGACAAGGCGTCCGGCAATACGCTGGTGCAGATCGACCCGGCCTATTTCCGCCCGACCGAGGTCGATCTTCTGATCGGCGACGCCAGCAAGGCGCGCGCCAAGCTCGGCTGGGCGCCGAAGACGCCGTTCGCGCAACTGGTGAAGGAAATGGTCGCCAGCGATCTCGTCGAGGCCAGGCAGGATGCGGCCAATGGCAAGCACGGCGTTTGAACTGAAGGGCAAGACGGTTTTCGTCGCCGGCCATCGCGGCATGGTCGGCTCGGCGCTGATGCGCCGGCTGGCGCGCGAAGATGCCGATCTGCTGACGGTGTCGCGCAGCGAGGTCGATTTACGCGACCAGGCGGCGGTGAATTCCTGGTTCGCCGGGAAACGGCCGCAGGCCGTGTTCCTCGCCGCCGCCAAGGTCGGTGGCATCGTTGCCAACAACACGCTGCGCGCCGAATTCCTTTACGACAATCTGGCGATCTCGACCAACGTGATCCAGGCGGCCCACGCCAATGGCTGCGAGAAGCTGATGTTCTTCGGCTCGTCCTGCATCTATCCGCGCCTGGCGCCGCAACCGCTGCGCGAGGATTCGATGCTGACCGGCCTGCTCGAGCCGACCAACGAGCCCTATGCGATCGCCAAGATCGCCGGCATCAAGATGGCCGAGGCCTATCGCAGCCAGTATGGCGCCGATTTCATCAGCGTGATGCCGACCAATCTCTACGGTCCCGGCGACAATTATCATCCCGAATATAGCCACGTCGTCGCCGCACTGATCCGCCGCTTCCACGAGGCGAAGGCCGCGGGAGCCAGCAATGTCGTGGTGTGGGGCACCGGCACGCCCCGCCGCGAATTCCTCTATGTCGACGATCTCGCCGACGCTTGCATCCATCTGATGAAGACCTATTCCTCGCCGGAACTGGTCAATATCGGCACCGGCGAGGACATCACCATCGCCGAGTTCGCCCTGTTGGTCGCGGCCGCCATCGGCTTTCGCGGCGAGATCAGCTTCGACACCTCGCGCCCGGACGGCACGCCGCGCAAGTTGCTCGACGTCAGCCGACTGGGCAGGCTCGGCTGGCGCGCCCAGACCTCACTGCAGGAGGGCATTCAGTTGGCGTATCGGTCGTATCTCGCCGACAGCAGATGGACGGCCAGAGTAGCCGCGTGTCCCGATCAGCGGGCGCAGGGCCGATCCCAGAATACTCGGCGGTGAATGTCTCAACATAGCCGGGCCGCTCACGCAGATAATCAACTTCGCCGCGCAGTCGACCGAGTTCGTTAACAACAACGCTCGGTGGGACGCCCAACGCCGAGTGATCCGGTGTGTCAAAGCCGCGGCTCAGCCAGCCGACTTGCAGGGACAGAGGCATAATCTACGTGCCGTTCCACAGCCATTGCGAGCTATCGACGCTCGGCACGAACGCCGCCTTGCGACCGGTCATTAGCTCGACGCGCGTCGCTATTCCCTCTGAGCCGACGCTTAGAGAGACTATGCCATCACCATCCGCGCCGACAGCGTCGCGATGCACATGAGCACACCTAACATCGCGAACGCCAACGGCAAGCCGACCATGTGTGCGACGAGCCCGATGCTGGCGGGACCGACCAGTATACCCGCATACCCGGCTGTGGTGATGACTGCAATCGCAACGCCTACGGGCATCACTCTCTGTTTGCCGGCGCGTCGACACAGTACGGGTACAACATTTGAAACACCCAATCCAATAAGCACGAACCCCGCCATGGCAATCAACGCAATCGGCGCGGCCACCACGGCCAAGAAGCCGGTCAAGATTGGCACGGTCCCGAGCATCAATGTGGTACGGTCGCCGAGCCGAGCTACCATGGTATCTCCGCTGAGACGGCCTGCGGCCATCGCAATTGAGAAGAACATACAACCAAGGCCGCCGCGCGCCTCTGCGAGGAGGCCTTGCCCAACGAGAAGCAAAGCGCTCCAATCAAGCATTGCACCTTCGACGAGAAAGGTGATAGCCGCGAGTACGGCTATCAGCAACACACTACGATTGGGCAAGACAAACAACGGTTCCTGCGGTCTCAAACTCATGGCGAGCAGCCGCGGCCAAGCTGACATAATCGCGATCATCATTAAGGCCGAACAGACCAACGTCGAGATAAGCGGGCCACGCTGCAGCGAAAGGAACGAGGTCACCGCGGCAGAGCCGGTGAATTCGCCAATGCTGTACTGGGCGTGGAAGCCGGACATCAATGGACGTCCAGTGGCGTGCTCCAATTCGATCGCATGAATATTCATGGCTACGTCGATCGAACCAAGTGAAACACCGAAAGCAAACAGCATGGCGCCGAGGCTGAGAGGTGTGCTGGCAACTGCAAGCCACGGCAGGATGAGCGAGATGCCAAGCCCACCCGCGATGATGATGGGCTTGCTGCCGTAGCGCGCATTCGACACACTGGTCAAAAGCATAGCGATGACGGACCCCGCTCCGAGACAGAGTAGCAGAAGACCGAGCACGCGGTTATCCACCCCGAGCCGCTCCTTCGCGAGCGGCACCAAAGGCGCCCAGGCCGCGAGGCCGAAGCCGGCCACAAAAAATGCGAGCCGCGTCCCGAGCAGGCCCGCAGACCAATTAACAGATGGTATCACAGGCACTCCTGAGAGAACGGCTCGCGAGCGCGGCGCGCCTCATCCCGTACGCAACGCCTGCAAGCGGCCCGAAGCTCGATGATGACGGCCTCAAGTTGACAATCTTTGTCTCTGCAAATGCTATGCCGTCGCAAGACGGGCTCAAGTCCTGGCGCGCGAACGTCAAATGAGAGCAATTGTCGATCACCATCCGGCGTATCGCGCAATCTTTCTGGGATAAACTAGCCCCACGAGTGACAATCGTCTTTGCTGGTACCCGACGGAGCGCAAAGCTCAAGGATCCTTGTCGGAAAGCATACAAATCCCAGCGCGCCCTTCCATGCACTGTCTCACCTCGAAGGCGGTCGTCAGTTTTTATGACGTCACTTATCAGCCAATCCGGAAGCTCTCATCATAAGCAACGACACTGCGTTGCAAGATCAATACAACGCGCATCACCAGAGCGGGCTTCCAGATCAACACCTAGCTTTATTCGGCGCTGTCGCGGAGGCCAAGGACCGCTTCATTCGTGGGGCGTGCGCGCCGCCTCGGGCCGTGCGTCTGGCTTCTGCGTAAGCGCTTCCGTCAGCCCAATGATCTCAGCGAATTGCCATCTCGTTATCTGGGAGAGATTGCGCCGAATGCGACGATCGTAGAAGCTGAGCAGGCTGAACGTGCGGGCGGGGATCTCTCGGACGAGCTGGGACGCAGTTAAGTCCCCGCTGATGACGAAAAAGACCTCTCCGCCGATAAAGCCGCCGGGGAAGATTGAGCCTTAGTGAAAGGCGATGACCGATAGGACGGCGGTCGCGCGCAAGCCGTCAATGCCGGTTCAATACTTGTGAGATTCCATCTATTCCCAGCTTCAGGCTGGTGATCCCCTACGCCGTGCCAAATGTCTTCGTATTTCGGGTGATCCGGTCTTTCAAGGTTAGTGTGCACTGACGAAGATCACCCCACCATTTCGAGTGGAACGGCAAGAACATCAGCCTCCAAATGTTCTTGGCTTTCCTCTGATATTGGATATCTGGCTCGTGCGCTGTGTTGTCTTTGGAGCAATCAGCCGGATGTCCATGCCGTTCTCGTCGACACCGAAAGGGGCAGCGCGGCGCCGCGAGCACATCAATTCAATTAGCTCCGCGATCGCTTGGCCAGGTCCAGGACGGGTGCCTTCGACATCAAGGCGCCCGCTGGCATCGTTCAAGCGCTTATACCCGCACCTTGCCGAGGTCGCCGTCCTGACCAGCTCGAACGGCGCGTGGAAAGGAACGAGTATAACAACCAAAGATCGATCAATATCGTCGCGGCCATCACGCTATAAGCCCATCCGCTATGCACTAGATTGAGCTCGATCAGAACCCGTGACAAACCGAAGCCCACGATCCAAGCATCGAAGCTCATGCAGATGCGTCGAAATATCTCCGGATCAAGTCGGCGAATGACGCAGGATCCCAGCGGGATGCCGAGCACAACGCTGGGTATTAAGACATGGAGAAGACTGCCGCTTTCGGAAATGAACAGACCGAGCCTGTAATAGACGAAAGCGGTCACGCTCGATTCCGCCACGCGCACCAGGGCAAGGCCGGCGCGAAATTCGTTTTTGACCAGGCCCTGATTGTTAAACAGCATCGCCAAGGGCGGGCCGGAGATAGTCGTCACCGAATAGAGGATGCCCAGCATCGATCCGAATGGCAGACTGATCAGCCAGCTTGCTTCGATAGGGCGGCGCCAACCGGCGGCTTGCAGCAGGATCAAAGGAAGAATGATCGTATAGGTGGCGAATTTGATCCAGCTTGGCTGCAGTGAAGCCAATGCATAGCCGCCAAGCGCAATGCCTGGCAAGAGTCCAACCAAGATGGGAAACACGCGTCTCCAAATCGCCGGTACGCCCTTCAAATTGACGAGGAGCACGTAGACGTTGACGAAGACTTCGACGATGACGATGGCAGGATTGAGAATGCGATTGGTGTAGAAAACCAGCGCAAGCGGCACAGTGAGCGAGGAAAACCCGTAGCCGATAGCTCCGTTTACGAAAGCCGCAAAACACGTCGTTGCGGCCAGGAACCAGATAGAAGCATCAAACCCAGGCATTTCCTTCACTTTCTCACGCCAGAGGGCGTCCAATCCCGCCAGGGAATCAGGCGTAAACATTGGTCTTCAAGATTGCGAAAGATTCTGACCACTCGCTTACGAGCTCCGACCGCCTTGATAATGACGATGGCCGCGGTCGAGTGCAGAGCTTCTACATTCGCTCCCTGTTACGGGCTGCAGTTGTGCAACAATAAGCGGCGCTGTACTCCCCGCTACCTAACTAAATCACCCAGCCATGCGCCTCAGCTTGCTCAACCAATGGCCTTCGTATCGAAATCGCAACAGCGTCAGCATCCGTGTAAGTGCGGACAACCAGTTCTCCAATCCCACAGAATTGCACTTGCGGTAGCCACCCTAAGGCGGATCAGACCGGAGTTCATCTCTTTCAGCTAGCAATTCAACGCGGCCAGACGAAAGAAAGTAAATTCTCTTTCAAGAGCAATTTGGATGATGGAAAAGCTGCCTTCTACTCGAGAACGCATTAATTCTCTCCGCGCGGCGCGGTGGGCCAACGTTCGGCTGCGGTGAACGTGCGGCAAATTCATCGTGGCGAAGCAACAGCGGATTGTTGACGTGTTCTTCGAGCGCCCGATGCGCAGCAACCTCGGCAGCAATGGCGCGAAGATCTCGATGCAACGGAGCGTTACGCCCCTCCTGAGGCTCCGCCGTTCACGACCCCGACACCTTGAAATGATCTTCTTTCCCCTCTATGAGGCAGTCCTTTGCCGCGGGCGAACGATGGGTCGAGAGGAGCGCCGCCGCGAGAGACCGTCCTTTGGTCCCGCGACGAATTTCGGGGCGCATTACCACGTTTGGCAAGAAACGTCCCTACCGTAGAGCAGTAATCAGTCAATCCAGCCTGATCCTGGCGTCATTACTCGGCCGGCTGGGCCTCGGCAGCGCTGGTGAGGTCGAACTTGGGGCCCTTCTTCGCGTGACCGGCACTCGCATCGACACGGTGATCGGAGGCGATCGCGACATAGACCGCCGGCAGGACGAAGAGCGTGAACAGCGTGCCGATAGACATGCCCGCGACGAGCACCAGGCCAATCGAGAAGCGGCTCGCGGCGCCAGCTCCTGTTGCCGCCAACAAAGGTACCACGCCTGTGACCATCGCCGCCGTCGTCATCAAGATTGGACGAAGTCGGACGCGAGCCGCCATCTCTATCGCCGAGCGACGGTCAAATCTCTCCTTGAGCTGCAGCTCGTTGGCGAATTCAACCATCAGGATCCCGTGCTTGGAAATTAAACCGACCAGCGTCAGCAGCCCGACCTGAGTGTAGATGTTCATCGTCGCCCAGCCAAAGAATAGTGGTATCAAGGCGCCGACAATTGCCATGGGTACACTGATCATAATAATGAGGGGATCGCGCAGACTTTCGAACTGCGCCGCAAGCACCAAGAATATGACGATCAGTGCAAACGCGAAGGTGATGACAAGTTGGTCACCCTCGTACACATATTGCCGCGCGTCGGCAAGGAAGTCGTGGCTGAAACCCGCTGGCAGCTTCTTTGCCTCTGCTTCCAAAAAGTCCACGGCTTGACCGATCGTGACCCCAGGCATCGGCACGGCCTGAAAGGTCGCGCAGTTGAGCTGGTTGTAGTGGGTGAGCGCGTTCGGATCAGTCGCAGTCTCGACAGAGACGACGGTAGATAGCGGAAGCATCGAGCCCGTCGCAGTCTTTACATAATAGTTCCCAATCGCTTCCGGGGCCATGCGTTTCTCGCGCGGCACCTGCGGGATCACTTGGTAGGAGCGGCCCTGCAGATTGAAGCGATTGATGTAGTTTCCGCCAAGTAGGGTGGCGAGCGCGTCGCCGATATTCTGCATGGTAATGCCAAGATCGTTGGCCTTGGACCGATCGACCTTGATTCGCACCACCGGCTGGTTGAATTCGAGGTCAGAGTCGCTAACCATGAACAGACCGCTCTTGCGCGCGGCGTCCTTCAGTTTCGACATCTGCTCATAGACGGATCGGAAGCCAAGCGTCGAATTGATCACCATCTGAACGGGCAGGCCGTCCGATCCGCCCGGAAGCGCCGGTAAGCTAAAAGCAAATGCGTTAACGCCCTCGATTTTCGACAGCTCGGCTTGAACAAGGGACCTAAGCACGATCGATGATCGCTTGCGCTCGTCCCATGGCTTCAGCAACATTCCGGCCATGCCTGATTGCGAGCCGCCACTTCCGTTGAGCACGAAGCTCAAATCGGTCTCGGAAAACTTTCGCAATGCTTTTTCGAGCTTGGCACCGTAATAGTCGAGATAGTCGATATTGGCATATTTCGGCGCCTTCGTTAGTGCGAATACGATACCTTGATCCTCCTCGGGTGCAAGTTCCTTAGAGGTATGCACATAGAAAAAGCCGACAAGGCCCAGCATGGTCAGCGCAAACAGCCAGGTAATTGGGCGATAGTCGAGCGAGCGATCGAGCTTGCGGCCGTACCAGCCTGTCATGGCAGCGAACACGCGGTTCGCGAATCTTGCAAACCGCCCCTCCTCGGCGCTCTTTAGAAAGATCGAGCACATCATCGGCGACAGCGTCAAAGCGATCACGCCAGACACGATCACCGCCCCGGCCAGCGTGAACGCGAACTCACGGAACAGCGCACCGGTTAGGCCACCGAGAAAGCCGATGGGGGCGTATACGGCCGCCAACGTAATCGTCATGGAGACAACGGGGACCACGATCTCGCGCGCTCCCCTCGTGGCGGCCTGCAGGGGCGGCGCCCCTTCCTCTAGATGACGATGGACGTTCTCCACCACGACGATCGCGTCGTCGACCACAAGACCTATCGCGAGCACCATCGCAAGCAAGGTCAGGAGGTTGAATGAGAACCCCAGCGCCAGCATCAAGCTGCAGACGCCAACGAGCGACAGCGGAATGGTGACGACGGGAATGACGACCGATCGCAGCGAGGCCAGGAACAGGAAGATCACCACCACCACGATCACGATGGCCTCGATGAGCGTCTTCTCCACTTCATCGATCGACGATTGGATGAATTTCGTTGAATCGTAGGCCACTTTCATCTTGAGCGATGGCGGCAGGTTGCGCTCCATTTCTGGAAACAGCGCGCGAACACCTCGCACTATGTTCAGCGGATTGCCTTGTGGACCCGCCTGCACGCCGATGACGACCGCGTGCTCGCCGTTCATGACGGCACTGACGTCTGTCGTCTGTGCGGCAAGCTCGACTGTCGCAATGTCTTCAATGCGCACAAAGCCACCATCATTGGCTTTAACGATCATTCGCTTGAAGTCATCTACGCTCCGCAGGTCGGTATTTGCCGTGACGTCGGAGATGGTGAAATATCCCTTGGTCTGGCCGGCGGCCGCCTGGAAGTTATTGGCGGCGATTGCAGCCGAAACACCAGCCGGCGAGACGCCGCGCCCAGCCATTTTCGCCGTATCGAGCCATAGCCGCATCGCAAAACTTTGGCCGCCCAGGATGTCTGCCGCGGCGACGCCGTCAACGGTTGACATAACCGGTTGCACGACGCGCGAGAGATAGTCGGAAATCGCGCTGGTCGTCAGTTCCTCGCTGGAGAAAGCGATATACATGACAGCGGTCGCCTGACCCGTTGCCTTAGTGACGACTGGATCGTTTGATTCCTTCGGGATTAAATATTTGATCGAGTTGACCTTAGAAAGCACCTCGGTGAGCGCCTCGTTGGGATCGAAATTCAGCTTTATGTAGACTTGGATCGTCGACGTACCGAGTACCGATGAGGAAGTGATGTAGTCGACGCCCTCGGCGGAAGCGACGGCCTGCTCCAGTGGAGCGGTGATGAACCCCTGGATCATGTCGGCGGAGGCGCCAGGATAGGAAGTCGTGATATTGACGACCGTATTGGACAGCTTGGGATATTGCCGGATCGGCAGAACGGTGGCCGCGCGAAGTCCGATCAGCAGGATCAGGAGACTGAGGACGACAGACAACACCGGGCGTTTGATGAAAAGTTCGGTAAATGCCATCTCGACTCGCATTCAAGGTAACGCAAATTCGCGAGCAGGTCGCGCTGCCCGCGGCTAATGCGCGTAAAATTTGGGAACTGGAAACGCCTGGTCCAAATGCACACGCTCCCAAGTAGGGAGCTCAGTCCTGCGCTTCTTACATCGTGGTTGCTTGGCCCTGCCCTTCTCATCACTGACCGCGACCTCGAATTGCGGGCGCTCTTCCCAAGTTAAACATCCATGTCTTTTTGCGCCTAAGCAGCCTGCGGGCCGCCTCGAGACGTGGAATTGGGCTCACCTATTTCCATGTAGTTTCGTCCTCAGACCTTGATGGAACGCAACGACTTCCAGCAAGGAATCAAGCCAGCTCAAGGCTTCGCTTCGATCGCTCCTTCGAATGATCCGGCCTCGATGTCGAAAGTAGAAACGATCTGATGGATGCTCAACTCTACAAAGGTGAGTGGGTAATATAGGATGGGCTGTCAAACCTATACCAAGGTTTTGTCAAAACGGAACGCTGAAGCCTCATCGCCCGCCTCAACAGCAGTGAAGAGCTCGCTAGGTTGGAAAAACCGTATCTTATGACTCCGCGCCGGCGCGGCCTGCTGATTCTACGCACGTCGCGCGCCTTCATAACGACACATGATAACTGCGCCAAAGCAGGCCTTCGGACTGAATTCACGCTTCGAGCTACAGAACGGGAAAGGAACCTATGCGGAGAAGTCCGAAGCGCGGGCGCGGAAGTGTGACTGAACCTTGCGGGAGCGGCAGACAACCTGTAACGATGCCAGCATGCCGCGCCGCCGCCTTTTAGTGGCGGGGCCTGTAGCTCAATGGTTAGAGCCAACCGCTCATAACGGTTTGGTTGCAGGTTCGAGTCCTGCCGGGCCCACCAATTTCGTTAATAATAAATAATAATGATATGTGAGGACACTTTTAGAATGACTCGATTTGCTCTTTTAGAGCGACTCGATTTCGTTTTACGAACGAATCGTCACTGAGACGACGGCCGAATTTCCCCTCGTTTTTTTTGCCGATTTTTGAGCTTGAGAAAACCGAGGGTGGTGCCTTCAGGAAATCTGCCTCATGAAACCTGCTGGTCGACGTGGCACCACAGCCGGCGATCCGGGCCAGGCGCCGGCTCGCCCGGAGGGTAGAGGTTACTCCCAAATTGGGAGCGTGCAGCAAACGCTCCTCCGTCCAGGACTTACGCCGCCCCATCTAGTTGTTCCACCAGCTCCCCGGCTTCTCCTCCGCATGGGCGAGCCAGGTCTCCGGCTCATCGCTTCGATTGGCCGACAGCCAATCGCTTCTCCTGTTCTCAGATGCAGGATTGATCGCGCCGGCAATATGTCCGCTCGCGCCGAGAACGAAATGAACGTCTCCACGGAATAGCCAGTAATCTGGTAAGCAGAGCGTTCCAACACGCCTCTACTTGAGGCTTTCCCACAGACGATACAATGGCCATAGACGAGTGTAAAAGCATGCCGCTGCTGCTCCCTGCAGCCTTATGGCGACCAGCAATATCAATGAGTGAAATTGTCGATTGCCAAATTCAATCCATCAAGATTGAAGGCTAATGTAACTATTGCCGCACCGACCACGCATTTCTGCGGCCCGACTGTAGGCACTACGCACCCGTCGTCAGTACACAAGCGGCCTGTTGCCCCGAATACGATATCCAATTAACACCATAGTTGGTCTCACGGATGAATTCGTCGAAAGCTAGTCTTTCATGCTTCTCGAACCCTACGTAGTTGAAGTATTCGTCAAACACGATAACGCATCCTGGACGAATCTGAGACTTGAGCCCCGTAAAGATACTTCTTGTGCTTGAATATATGTCGCAATCGACGTGGATGAACGCAACGGGCAGCTTGCGCTGAGCAAACAACGGAATCGTCTCATCAAACAGACCAACAATAAGCTCTACGTTCTCCGGAACGTCAGGCGCCTTGCCTCCACGATCGAAGTCCACTGGAAGGTATCCATTCCAGCGCTCCGGCAGGCCATTAAAGCTATCGAAGCCATAAAACTTCCGCTCCGGAAATCGCTCGGCCATGGTGCTGATGGTGTAACCGGTATAGACGCCGAACTCGAGAGCAACACCCGCATCCGCTTTTGATAAGGCATCAAACCTGAACTCATCATGATCGGCAAAAAAGACAGCATCAGGCATTTCTGTACGGATTATCTCAATCGCTCGTTCTTGTGCAATCACAGACAAAGTACGAAACAAGCTATGATTTGTTCTGGGTAGCCCGTACATTTCCGCAGCGGTTACAAGTTTGCGCAGGTGTTCATTTGCAATGTCCTGCTTGCTCAGCATTGTCGACAAAGCTTTGGCTACCTCGCTGGAAGATTTCGCTAACCGATCAATTGCTGCCAATAGGCGATCATCAACCGTTTCTTTCATCACGTCATTCCCTTTGACTACACAAAATCAATTGCTCTCGCCGACCCCGACGAAATTATCTCATCGGTCCTCTGAAAAGCAGATGTTTCGAAGAAGCATTTCATGAGACAGGTAAGAGCGACTCGATTTCGGACCATAGAAACAACTGATTTGCTGCTGCTGCGACTACCAAATTCAGCAAAGTCCAAGATTGACGCGGCAAAGATCCCGACGCAGGTGCAATTCGAAGAATGGGCGCCGAATTTCGCATGGCCAGCAGGCGGCTGGCGCCGGTATCAGGCGGGGATGAGCCACTGGTCACGGCCGACACTCGACGATGCCGATGATCGGTATGTCGATGATCATTACCAACATGATGGTGATGCCGTCGAACAGCATGCTCATAGTGCCGATGATCAGTCGATCATCGGTATCTGGCACTTTGGCCTCGGCCCGATTGGCGTTCAATTCAGTCAGGTCTCAGCCGCACTACGTCGCGATCGGGCTGGTAGGCCGACCCGAGAGAATCCTGTCGTCG
This sequence comes from Bradyrhizobium tropiciagri, assembly GCF_001189845.1. GTDB lineage: Bacteria > Pseudomonadota > Alphaproteobacteria > Rhizobiales > Xanthobacteraceae > Bradyrhizobium > Bradyrhizobium tropiciagri. The sequence goes on along the minus strand of NZ_LFLZ01000030.1, from coordinate 38,381 downwards.
AACGACGATCGAAAGCCTCGTTTTCGATCACCAGAAGCGCGATATCTGCTTCACCGTACCATTTTGCGCTTCGGTCACTGGTAACTAACGCTCGCGGTCTGACAACGGGACACGCCGACGTACTTTCTGAGAGTCAGATTTCTACTCAACAGACTTGTAATCCTCGTTCGCTTGAATTCGAGATTGCGCCTGACGGGCCCGTTCGTCGATCGCGCGTCTGGCCGCGGGACGCGCGTCCAATTCTGCGGCAGCGACGCTGTTGGCGAACGCCAAGCCGTTCCCTCTTGCGATCCGTATCAGGAAACCTCGCTTTTCGAGGAAGCAGCCCTCGTAGTCCGCCCTGATCCTGCAAACCTGCCGGATGTCGCCGACGATGTGGAAGGCCAAACCGCAAGGAATCTGCGGCGGTCATTTCCTCCAGCTCAACTAGACCAAAACGAAATGCAACCCGGTATCATAGATGGCGGTCGACCAGTTCCGATAGATCCTAAGAACCTTCCGGTTGAACATCGCGCAAGGTCTTGATGCTTCTCGACCACCTCTACGATCCCACTCTTCAGCCCCGGGGAGGCATCACCTGCCTCACCAACGCCATAAGCCCTCCATCCATAGTTCTCACATCGGCGCCGTATCCATGCCGCTGGTGACTCGTTCTGCCCTCCAGAAGCTTAAGCTGGAACGCCGCCTGCGATTCTGACGGAATGCTCGTTCGAGTCCTCCTCAACGAATCCTTGGGAAATCGCCAGAGCCTAGGTCTCGAAGGCAAGGGATTCTTTCCCATTAAATGAACCGGCCCCGCCCTTCGCCGGAACGTTTCAAATTGTAGCGATCGTTCGCGGCACTCGTTCACCGCCGCCGGCCAATCCTCGAAGCACACGCGAGAGCTTCTCCCGCGCACGAAGAAACTTTGCCGCAGGCGACGTGCCTGGCCGGCGCCAAAAATGGAAGTGCGACGTGTCCTCGGCCCCCTCAAGCATCTGCAGGCGGAAACTGCCTTATCGGGACTGCCACGTAATCGTCTCAGGACCGGAAGATCCGGCGGGCCCGGGCACCGTCACCTGTATCGACGTCGAAACCGGCACGTTCGTCGGTAACGCTCGGATCGCCGATCGGTACGATCGTCCGATCGGGGACGAGGAAGTCACGCGGATGGTCGGGGGAGCGTACCGATTGGCCTCGATCGCGGTGGATTTGGAGACGGATCTCCTGTCTCGCCGCAGCAGGCGCATTTCGGATATCCTGCGGACCCGCCGACGTCTCTGGCGTCGCCGCTGCCACGCCCGACGGCACGCTCTCGGCTGATTTTTCGCGCCGCCCGCGTTTTGCAGGGCCGAACCATTAAAATCTTGAGCACGAATGTAGCGCGATCACGGCCACTTCGGACCGGCCGGGAAATCATCCGGATCAGGCTCGTCGGGATCGACCTCATCTTCCTGACGGCCGGTCAGCCGAGCGCAGGCATCGTCGAGGAGCCGCTGGCCGACCTTCTGCCAGACCGACTCGGGACCGTACCGTCGTAGCGCTAGCGCCGGCGCCCGCCGGTCCTTTGTTCGAATCCTGGATGTCCCGATGGCGCCTTTACATTATCTGCCCCTCTCCTCGTTCTCTCTTGGGATGCCCTCAATAGCGAGTTCGGGAAGGCAGGCGATGATAAATATCCTTATCGACCTCAATATCGAAGCAAAATGGCGGATCCAATTATCGCCAACAGGATCGCTCTTGATCTCGGACGCGCCCTAGCTGCCATTCGACAGATAAGGCTCCGTTTAAGGCGCCCTGAGAAGACGGCGGGAGTCTTGCTGTGGACATGGACGCCACTGGTCTGATCGAGACCGTTGACCTCCCGACAGCACACGTCCCGGTCTCTCTAGGATCCCCACCGGCAATGGAGAGCTATTCCACAAGAGAGACTTCTCATGTGCGCCAAGGTTGGGGATGTCCCCCTATTCGACTTACTCTCCCCCGTCGTAGAAGAGCTCCAGCGGCAGACCGACCACTGCCTTCCCGATCCAGTCGCGCGCGATGACATTGGACGGCCCCATCGCGATCGCTGCACGGGCGTCGCGATAGGCGCGCTCGATCGGGCCGCGATGATAACCGTAGCCGCCCGTCACCGTCAGCGCGGTCGCGGCGACCTTGTTGGCGACCTCGGCGGCATGCACCTTGAATTCGGTCAGCGGGATCAGGATTTCGCTTTGCGGCTTGCCGGCGCGCCAGAGCGCGTCGAGCTTGCCCGCGAGTTCGTTGCGCCACGGCCGCAGCGTCTCGACCAGCACCTTGGCCGCGCCGAGCTCCTGGCGGATGGCCTGATAGTCCGACAGGCTCTTGTTCCTGTCCTTGTGCACGAAGCTCGTGGTGTGGGCGATCGCCGCGTTCAACGCGCCGCGCGCCACGCCTTCCCAGACCGCGCCGAGCCCGATCAGATAGACCGGCGAGACGCCGTCATAGATGATTTCCTTGCCCTGCCCCTCGGCGCCGAGCCGGTCGCGCTGCGGCACATGCACATTGTTGTAGCGGATCGCCCCGGAATGGTTGGCCCGCACGCCCAGCGCATCCCAGGGCCGGGACTCGATGCCCTCGGCCTTGCCGTCGACGATGAAGAAGATGATATCGGCCTGATCTCTGGCGCCCGGCGTACGGGTCTGCACCACGTAATAGTCGGCCTGGCCCGAACTCGTCGTGAACGACTTCTCGGCATTGACGCGATAGTCGTCGCCGTCGCGCGAGGCTTCGGACAGATTGTACCACCAGTGCCCGCCGGTGGCGCGTTCGCTGGTCGAGTAGGTGCCGAGCAGGCTGCCATTGTTCGCCTTCAGCCAGCGCTCCTTCTGATCGGTGTTGCCGAACAAATTGATGGTCTGCGCCGCGCCGACATGCATGACGTAGATGAGCCCGGTGGAGGCATCCGCCTGCCCGATCCGGTAGGCGGCTTCCGCGAAGTCAAGATGGCCGAGGCCGAGCCCGCCGAACTGCGGCTCGTTCAGCACGCCGGTCCAGCCGGCCTCCGCCAGCGCGCGAAGGTTCTCGCGCGGAAAGCGGCTCTCGCGGTCGTTGCGGTCGGCATGCACCTTTACCGTTGCGTCGATGGCGGCATCGAGCTTGGCATAAACGTCGTCGTCGATCCTGCGTGCGAGATTGTCGTTGGCCATGGTCAGTCTCTCCGGGTTGCAATCATGCGACAGCCTCGCGCGGCTGCCTTCGGCCCTGATCGCCCTGCGACGATCCGCCGAGATAATGGGTCTTGATGTCGGCGCGCTGCCGCAGTTCGGCCGCGCGACCGGCCAGCACGCTGCGCCCGTTCTCGAGCACGACCGCATGGTCGGCAAAGCGCAGCGCCACGGTCGAGTTCTGCTCGGCAACCAGGATCGACAGGCCCTGCTCGCTGTTGAGCTGCTTGAGCGCGCGAAAGATTGCCTCGACGACCAGCGGCGCGAGGCCCATCGACGGTTCGTCGAGCACCAGCAGCCGCGGACGCGACATCAGGGCCCGGCCGATCGCCGTCATTTGCTGCTCGCCACCCGACGTCAGTCCGGCGAGCGTGCGGCGATGCTGCTTCAGGCGCGGAAACAGCTGATAGATTTGATCCAGATCAGCGGCGATCTCCGCCCGGCGCGCATCGCGCCCCATCGCGCCGGTGATGAGGTTTTCTTCCACCGTCAGCGAGGCAAAGCAATGCCGCCCCTCGAGCACCGGCACGAGCCCGGCGCGCACCAGCGTCGCCGCCGAGGTGCCGGCAATGTCACGGCCATCGAACATGATCCGCCCCGCGGTGACCTGGCCGCGCCGCGCCGAGAGCAACGCCGAGACCGCCTGCAGCGTGGTCGACTTGCCGGCGCCGTTGGCGCCGAGCACGGCGACGATCTCGCCGCGCCGCACGGCAAGCGAGACGTCGCTGACGGCCGCGATCGCGTGGTTGTAGGTCGCGGCCACGCCTTCGACCGAGAGCAGGGTTTCACTCATCTGTTGATCCATCGTCTCGAGGGACGCGGGAGCCGAACAGCTCCCGCGCCCGTTGGGGCGTCAGTTGCTGACGGCCTCGTCGCCGGAGGTCCGCACCTTGATGCCATGCTCCTTGGCATAGCCGGCGGCCGACTTCTCGATGATCGGACGCAGGAAGGCCCAGTCCGGCGCGATCCAGCCGGAGACCACCTTCCATTTGCCGCCGTCCCACTGCTGGAAGGTGACGCGGCCGTCGCCCTCGTGATTGTCCCAGGTGACGTTGATTGAATGGAACAGATCCTTGGCGCCGAGCGCTTCGACCCGCGCCGGATCGAGCTGAAGATGCTCGAAGCCCCAGCGTACCTCGTCGCCGGTCAAGGTGCGCTTGCCGAACTTCGCCTGTGCGATGCGGATCGCCTCGACATTGAGGATGCCGTTCACGATGCCGAGATTGTGGTAGACGCTGCCGATCCGCTTCTTGTCGTCGAGATTGCCCTTGCCGGCGCCATAGACCGTCTTGATCACCTCCTGCAGCACCGGATATTGCTCGCCGGAGGCCTGCGTCGTGATCGCGATATAGCCCTTGGCGGCATCGCCGGCCGGGATCACGTCTTCCTCGGAGTTGGACCAGACGTTGCCGATGATGTGGTCGGCGGGGAAGCCGACCTTCTGCGCGGTCTTCAGCGCCACCGGATTCATCACGCCCCAGCCGCGCAGCACCACGTAATCGGGCTTCGCGCGGCGGATCGACAGCCATTGCGACTGCTGCTCGTTGCCGGGATGCGGCACCTCGATCTGCTCGAGACTGAACTGGTACTTGTTGGCAAAGAGCTTGTAGATCGGGATGGTCTCCTTGCCGTAGGGCGAGCCGTGATAGAGCACGACGATCTTCTTGTCCTTCAGCTTGTCGACCCCGCCCTCGCGGCTCGCGATGTAGTTCACGATTCCGGAGGTCTCGCTGTAGGGATTGAGCAGCAGCGGGAAAACGTAGGGGAACACGCGGCCGTCGGTCGAATCGGTGCGGCCGTGGTTAATGGTGATGAGCGGTACCTTGTCCTTGGTGATGCGGTCGATCATGGCGTAGGCGATGCCGACCGACAGCGGATTCCAGGCGGCAACGCCGGGCCGGCCCTTCAGCCGTTCATAGACCTCGACGCCGCGCTCGACCTCGTACTGGGTCTCGCCCTCGTCCCACGTCAGCTTGACACCGTTGACGCCGCCGTCGCGGATGTTGATCAGATTGAGATAGTCGATGAAGCCGCCGAAGAAGCCGGTGCCGCCGGCTGCATAGGGACCGACCCGGTAGCTCTGCAGCGGGAAGAACTGCTCGTCAGCGCGCGCCGCCGGTGCTGTGGCTAGCACGGAGGCTACCGCAGCGGCAAAGGCAAATTTCAGATATCGGGACTTAATCATCTTTGGTCTCTCCAGTAATGCGAAATGTCAGGTGTTGCGGACGGCGGCCGGCCGCGTGACCGCGCGCCAAAGCCGATCCCACAGCGCGATCAGGCCGCGCGGTTCGGCGATCAGAAACGCGATGATGAGCGCGCCGACGACGATGCGCTGACTCATCTCCAGCACGCCGGAATCGAACACGCCGCCGAGCAAGGCCGCGCCGGCGCGCGACAGGATCAGCGGAAACACCACGATGAAGGCGGCGCCGAGAAACGCGCCGCGTAGCGAGGCCAGTCCGCCGATGATGATGATGAACAGGATCTGGAACGAGCGATCGAGGTTGAAGCCGGCCGGCTCGACCGTGCGCAGATAGGCGAAGGCCCACAGCGCGCCGGCAATGCCGATCAGGAACGAGGAGACGCCGAAAGCGAGCAGCTTGGTGCGTAGCAGCGGCACGCCGATCACCTTGGCGGCGAGTTCGTGGTCGCGCACCGCGATGAAGTTGCGGCCGCTCTGCGCGCGCAGGAGCCGCAGCGTCAGGAACGTCGCGACCACCACGACACTCAGGGAGAACACGTAGCGCCCTGCCGGGCCGGTGAAGGTGAAGCCGGCCACGCTGAGCACCGGGGCATCGATCACGCCGGACGGATTGTCGTTGGAGAACCAGCCGAACTTGGTGAGCGCCCATTGCACGAAGAACTGCGCGGCGAGCGTCGAGACCGCGAGGTAGAAGCCGCGCAGCCGCAGGCTCGGCAATCCGAACACGATGCCGATCGCGGCCGCGATGAGGCCGGCGAGCACCAGATCGACCAACAGCGGCAGCTGCGGCAGCCGCAGGTGAAGGTTGTAGGTCGCATAGGCGCCGACCGCGAGGAACGCGGCGGAGCCCAGCGACACCTGCCCGGCGTAGCCGGTGAGCAGGTTGAGCCCGACGGCCGCGAGCGCCAGCGCGAGGAACGGCGTCAGCACCGCGTCCATCAGATAGTCGAAGCCGAGCAGCGGAACGGCGCCGAAGGCGATCGCGGCCCCGACAGCGATCACAAAGGCTCCGGCGCTGGGCGAGAGCTGGGCCGTCGATGGTGCTGCGCTCATCGCCTAGACCCTTTCGACCAGCTTCTGCCCGAACAGCCCCGACGGCCGCACCAGGAGCAGCACCAGCGCCACGACATAGGCCGCCCAGGCCTCGATGCCGCCGCCGAACAGCGGCCCGACATAGACTTCGGAGAGCTTCTCGATGGCGCCGATCAGAAGGCCGCCAATGATCGCACCGGCGATCGAATCGAAGCCGCCGAGCACCAGCACCGGCAGCGCCTTCAGCACCACCAGCGACAGCGAGAACTGCACGCCGAGCCGCGCGCCCCACAGCAGGCCCGCCACCAGCGCGACGATGCCGGAGGCGGTCCACACGCTGGCCCAGACCCGCGGCAGCCGCAGGCCGACGGCCAACGCCGCGAACGGATCGTCGGCGACTGCGCGGAACGACAGCCCGGTGCGGGTGTAGCGGAAGAACAGCGCAAACAGCGCCACCAGGCTGCCCGCGACCGCCGCGGCGAACAGGTCGAACCGGCTGATGAAGACCCCGGCGATGTCGAGCGGCACGTCGCTGATCCCGATGTCGAGGCCGTGGACCTGGGTGCCCCACAACAGCTGCGCCGCGCCCTCGATCACATAGGACAGCCCGAGCGTTGCCATGAACAGCGTGATCGGCGGCTGGTTGACCAGCGGCCGCAGCACCGCGCGCTCGACGCTGACGCCGAGCACGACCATGATCGCGAGGGTGATGACGAACGCGACCGGAAACGAGATGCCGCGCTCGAGCAGGCTGACGAAGGTCAGCGCCGCAAACAGCAGCATCGCGCCTTGCGCGAAATTGAGCACGCCCGAGGTCTTGTAGATCAGCACGAAGCCGATCGCGACCAGCGAGTACATCACCCCCGACAGCAGGCCGCCGACCAAAACCTCGATCAGAAACTGATAATCGAACATCAGACCGCGAGCTCCGTGACGTCCTGATGCGCGACGCCGAGATAGGCGTCGATCACCGCCTGGTCGGCCTTCACCTCGTCGGGCGTGCCGTCGGCGATCTTGCTGCCGTTGTCGAGCACCGCGATCCGGTCGGAGAGGCCCATCACCACCCCGATGTCGTGCTCGATCAGAACGATGGTGGCGCCATAGAGGTCGCGCGCGTTGCGTACGTGCTCGGACAGCTCGAGCTTCTCGCTCAACGTGACACCGGCGAACGGTTCGTCGAGCAGCAGCAGCGTCGGCCGCGCCACCAGCGCCCGCGCCAGCTCGACCCGCTTCTGCAAGCCATACGGCAAACTTCCGGCGGAGCGCTCGCGGACGTCGCCGAGATGCAGGAAACCGATGACGTCTTCGGCAGCGGCGCGGTTTTCCGCCTCGATCCGGCGCGCCAGCGGCGAGCCGATGATCTGGCGCAGGAAGCCGGCGCGGACGCGATGCGCGAGCCCCATCAGGACATTGTCGAACACCGACAGGCCCTTGAAGATCGCGAGGTTCTGGAACGTGCGCGCGACGCCGTGCGCCGCGAGCTCAGCGGTAGGCACCTGGGCGAAGGCGCGCTCGCCGAGCCAGACCTGGCCGCGGTCGGGCCGGTAGAGACCGCTGATGACGTTGAGCAGCGAGCTTTTGCCGGCGCCGTTGGGCCCGATGACGGCGCAGATTTCACCCGGTGCGACCGCAAGGTCGATGTCGCGCAGCGCAGCGACGCCGCCGAATGTCAGCGCGATATCGCTCAAGGCCAGCACCGGCCGTGCCGCGCAATCTGCGGCCTGCGCAAGCCGCCGATCGGGAGTATCGGTCGTCGCTGGCGCAAGTGCCCTGCCTTGCGCCGGAGCCGCCTCCAGCGCAAGGACGCCGGCATCTGTCGCTATCGCCGTCACGTCGCGCGACTCCCCGTCACTCGGCTGCCTGGGCGTGCACAGCGGCCTTCGCCTCCAGCGCACGGACCAGCGGAATGACGCGGCGGCCGAAATACTCGACCTCCTCCTGGAAATGCAGGAAGCCGAGCAGCACGAGATCGACCCCGACCTCCTTCAGCGCGACGATGCGCTCGGCAATCTGTTCCGGCGTGCCGATCAGATTGGTCTTGAAGCCGTCATTGTACTGGACGAGATCCTCGAAGCTGGATTGCGCCCAATTGCCCTGACCTTCCGGCGAGGCCTTGCCGGCATTCTTCACCTCATGCCCGAACGCGTTGACCGCCTCCGGATCGGCCTTGACGATGATCTCGTCAAGCACGGCGCGCGCCTCGGCCTCGGTGTCGCGCGCGATCGCGAAGGCGTTGACGCCGATCTTGACCGAATGATTGTTGGCGCGCGCCTTCGCCCTGATGTCGTCGACCTGCTTCTTGATCTCCGCGACCGAATTGCCGTTGGTGAAGTACCAGTCCGACACCCGCGCGGCCATGTCGCGCGCGGCGCGCGAGCTGCCGCCCTGGAAGATCTCGGGCAAGGGATACGCCGGCTTCGGCTTCAGCGTGTAGTCAGAGAAGCGGTAGAAATCGCCGCGGAATGTGAAATTGTCCTGGGTCCAGATTCCGCGCAGCGCGCGGATGAACTCCTCGGAGCGGCGATAGCGCTCGTCGTGGTCGAGCCAGGGCTCGCCGATCGCGGTGAACTCGCCGCGGAACCAGCCGCTGACGATGTTGACGGCGACGCGGCCCTCGGTGAGCTGGCTGATGGTCGCGATCTGCTTGGCTGCGACCGCCGGATTCCACGGTCCGGGCAGCAACGCCGCGATCACCTTCAGCTTCGTGGTCGCGGCGAGCAAAGCGTGGCTGAAGGCGACCGGCTCATGCTGGAACTCGGCGCCATAACCGGCGGTGAAGCGGATCTGGCTCAGCGCATAATCGAAGCCAGCCTGCTCCGCGATCTGCGCCAGGCGGCGGTTATAGTCGATGTCCCATCCGGTTCGCTGTTCGATCTTGCTGATTACAAGGCCACCGGAAACATTTGGAACCCAGTAAGCGAATTTGACCTGATCATGGCTGGTAGTCATTGGAATTGCCTCAAACGTTGGACGTGACGGGGTGAGGAAGGCAGCACGAAGCGTTCGCGCGGGCGCCCATCCAGTGGGTTACAGCGCGGCTCATGCGAGCTGCCGGCAGATTTGAACTAGGGGAAGGGTGGCCGATCAGTATCCCTGATACGCGCCGGCACACGCTCGCTGCGTCAACAACACACCGTTCGACACGATGTCAGCGGCGCGGCGCGACTTCGAGATCGGTCAAACGGGCCATTGCAAATCATCCGCATTCCCCTCGCAGGCAGCATCGGCGAACGATCAATAGTCTCAGAGAAAGCAGAGACGAGCGAGTCCAAGGCAATCTCTTTTTCAGCCAGTCCGGGAAAGCGGTATTCTTTTGTTGATGTAAAATGCATCGTTTGATGCTGAGCGGTCGATTTTCTTCGGATTGAACGTGCCGCTAAACACCGAGTGACGCTTATAACGCGCTGGTATTGCGTCTAGCCCCGAGCCTTGCTGCGCCATTCGGTAAGGCGAGCATGCATGCGCGAAGAGATGAGGAGCTGACTATCGCGGACCAATGTGGGTTTTGGCGCCTCCAGGAGGTGTCGGCACATTCTTCCAGCGATTGGTAATTGCCCGATGAAGCCAAAAGCATTTCTCTGTCGAAGCCAATATCAATTACCGCATGGTAGGCCGGAGTGGCCGTCCGGTTAGAGATGCGAGCAATAATCGGGATAGCTTTTTTTTATTTTTGGGTTTCTGCGTGGCAACCGAAGCCACGGTATCAAAAGCAATATGGCAATATGTGTTTTTGTACCTTAAGCTGGATCTGTAATGCTCAGGAGTTGCCGCATGGATGGTGCAGACTCGATGTCTGATTTGGTCGATTTCGCGTTCGAAATCGCTCGAAGCGCAGGTTCTCACGCCACCGAATGGTTTCGACGGCCGATAGACATCAACACGAAGGATGACGAGAGCCCCGTTACGGAGGCAGATCGGCGTGTCGAGGAAGCCATCAGAAGGGCGATTTCCGCTCGATTTCCAGAGCATTCGATTTTCGGTGAAGAATACGGGATCCAGGGTGATCTCGATTCGCCTACGTGGGTGGTCGATCCCATAGATGGCACGCGCAGCTTCATTTCCGGGTCTCCGCTTTGGGGAACGCTGGTCGCGCTCGCTATCCAAGGGCGTTCACAGATTGGCGTCGTCGAGATGCCCGCATTGCGCGAACGCTGGACGGGCGCAACCGGCCTAGGTAGCTGGTTTGTCAACTCGAGCGGCATTCGCACAAAATGCCAAGTTCGCGACTGCCGGCGCCTTGCCGACGCGAACTTCTACACCACGTCGCCCCTCTATTTTGCAGAATCAGAACGCGATCAAATCCTGGGCATCAGCCAAACTGCCCGGATGTGTCGCTTCGGCGGCGATTGCTATAATTATGGATTGCTTGCATCGGGACACATCGACCTCGTCATCGAGACGCGGATGGAGCCTTACGATTTCATGGCGCTGGTGCCGGTGATCGAAGAAGCCGGCGGCATTGTCACCGACTGGGAGGGCAAGCCGCTCACGATCACCTCCGGCAAGCGGGTCATCGCTGCAAGCACGGCAGAACTTCACGCCGAAGTTCTGCCGTTGCTCTAGAAACGATAGAAGCGCGGCTGAGTCGGTCAGTTACGTGGAAGGATGGGCGCCAGCATCATATCGGTTGGACGCATCGAGCCTATTGTCGTATCGCGCTATGGCCCGAAGCCGACGATAGAAACTGCTAAGATACTGGGGAGCATCTATGTGGCAAGAGGAACGACGGCGTCACATTCGATCGATGTTGGCAACGTTCGGCACGCTAAGCGTTGATCGGCTGACGGAAGATTTTGGAGTGTCGCTCGAAACGATACGCCGCGATCTCATGGAAATGAAAGAAAGCGGAGAACTCCGCCGGGTCCGCGAGTCGTTCCGGTTGCCAAGGACAAGGAGGCTCCCTGCCAATTGCGCACTGCCGTACGTAGCCGCGAGAAAAGAGCGATTGCCAGGGCAGCGGCAGCAATGGTCGAGGCCGGTCAGACGATCCTTCTCGACGCGGGAAGCACGACCCCCCTGGCCCAACGCTCAGCTCAGATGGAAGGGCTTATTGTCGTCACCAACTCTCTGAATGCCGCCAAGTGCTTGACTTCCGCGGGTGATTGCACGCCGCGCGGAAACAGGGTTGATCCTGGGTGGGACAGACGATCCGCCCGCAACGCTCGGGGCGAATACCGTCAATGAGACAGCTCGCTACCGAGCAGATTTCGCGATGGTCCCTCCGTTCGGTTTTCGATGCGACCGCTGGTGCGATGAGCTACATCCGGTGTCGTTAGCCGGGTTTCATATTGCGCGCTGGTAGACGCAGACTGCGTGATCGTCGACGTCAGGGCCCGTCACAGCGCCATGTTTCCGCAACTGTGCTCAGTCAATCCGAACGTAGTTGTCGCTTGGGGACTGCGGCGCATCGAGAGGCACGTGAGGCATTTCCTCCATGCCCAACATACCTAGATTCCAAATTTGTAAAAACTTAGCGACCGCTTGCGGCTCGCGCCATTGTGCCGCCATCGAATTGCTCAGAAGTGAGCGGAGCGCGTGTCCGATGCTGCCTTTGCGATACAGCCGCGCATCCGGATCGCTCGTGGACACGTGCGCGTGGTTGCTGCGCGATTGTCCGCGGAAGTCGCTGCCGCCCTCGTCATCGCCGTCCTTCTTGAAACTCTTCTGCCCGGCCCAAGCCTAGATCAACGCGCGATCCACACTGAAATGTTCGCCCGACAACCAGCCCCGGTCATTGGCGATCTCCACCACTTTGTTGAACAGCGCGATCACCGCATCGTGTTCGATCAATCGCTCGCAGTTCTTGCAACCGTGGCCGGCGCCGTTTGCCGACCCAGCACGAGGTCCAGATGGCCGTCCTTACGCCGGCTCAGGGCGCCGTGTCGCTCATGTTCGCTCCGTCGGTCGCATCGGGCGACGGCGTTGCGCCGGATCGGACCGACGGCAGTGCGTGCACGCCATCGCCTCCCGCGCGTTCAAGCCGGCGCACGCTAGCCTCCCCCCGCGGCGTCGCTGCGGTAGCGGCTGGTCGAGGTCTGGTAGTACTGGGCGTGGATGGCCGCCATGGCCTCGATCAACGCTCCCCACGGCGCGGGAAAGCGTTCTTCCGCCATCAGCCGATACAACATGCGCGTATGGCCGGCCAGCTCGTCGTTAAGGAACTCCACGACAGGCATAGCCGGATAGCGCTGCAGCAGCAGGATCGCCGCGTTGCCGGCCTCGCCGGCCAACCTGTCCTTGTCCCGTCCATGCAGATCGTTCTGCAGGCGCCCTATCGCGGAGATGAGCCGCAGGACCTGGCGAAACGCCGGACGCGCGCGCAAGGTCGCCATGTCCAGCCCCCACAGCAACGACAGGCAACAGAACACGTTCGTGTAGGCGATCGAATCGATGCCGTTGTGCAGGTACTCGGCGTAGGACCAGCGTTCCGCATCTGCCGTCCGCGCCTGTCCGGCGCGCAGCGCCGCGCAGTAGCGCCGGGTATCGTCGAGAAGCTGAGCATAGTCGCGACGATCGTAGGCAAGCGCAGCCAGCGAAGCGCGCAGCACAGCGCAGCCCTCGAATCCGGGGAGCGCGCACTGCTCGCCCTGTCCCAGCGCCTGCTCCACCGCGGCGAGTTGTTCCGGCGCGATCAGGCCAAGGTCGTTGCAATCGTCGAGCCAGAACAGCAGCGCCAATTCGCGATAGAACACCACGATCAGCGTTTCGTCCTGCGGATCGCGGCCGGTTCGGGCGCTGATTTCGCGCAGGCTCGGGTAGATGCGCTGCAGGATGTACTGGCCGCCCCTGACGGCTTCCATGGCATGCTCGTCGGCGAACCCGGTCAGGGAACGACCCCACTCCAGCACCTGCTGCAGCGCGCGTTCGGGCTGGATCATGGCGCCGCTCCTGTTCCCTCGGCCAGGCCCCGCCGCTCCCAACGAAGCGCCAGCCACAACCCGGCGAGTTCGGCCACACGCACGACTCGGGTGGGGCAATACAGTTCCTTGCCGATCCACAGCGGCGTTTGCGGCAATGCATGCGCCGCATGGCGGGCGAGCATCCAGTCCAGTGCACGTGCGACCACCTGCGCGATGCGCCAGCGCCCTGTCGGCTCTTCGCTCCCGTCCATCACGCGCAACGCGAACAGCGCATAGGCGGTTTCCTCGAATGTGGACGCGCGACCGGCGCCCCAGCCGCCGTCCTCACGCTGCGCCTGTAGCAGCGCCGCCAGCGTGCGCTCGTCGCGCCACTGCGGCTTGCCTTGCGCCAACGCAGCGAGCGCATGCGCAGTGGGATACAGCCACGAAACGTGCCATTTTTCGTTGTCCCATAGACCTTGCAGGTTGCGATTGGCCTCGACGTAGGCGCTGGTGCCGGCGGCGGGCTTTCCCAACAGCCGCAAGGCATGCAGGGCATGGATGTTGGTCGACACCGAGGCATTGCGCTCGCCGGGGAAGGTGGCGAACAGCTCGCCGATTTCGAAATGGCGCAACGCATCGACCGCCGGGTCACGGCCAGCAAGTCGCAGGACGCACAGCGCAACCGCGGTGTCGTCCGCATCGGCCGCGAAGTGCAAGGCCGGGCCCAGACCGCGCCCGCTCAGACGGGCGTCGAGCTGCGCGACGATCACCCGCACCGCCTCGGCGAGCGCGGGATGCGCGAACAGCCCGGCCAGATGCAGGGTGTACAGCGACCAGCATGGCTCGAACACATTGATCGGCCAGACGTTGGGAACGACACCTTCGATGCCGCTGCGCGTCGCCCGCGATGCCGTCTGCAAATACGCGTCGGCGCGCCCGACCTGCGGCATATTCCCCTGTGTCACGGCGTGCGCGCGCCACGCGGCGGTGGCCGCCGGACTGATGCCGATGCTGCCGTCCTCATCCGGGAGTGCGGCGGTCGGCGACGTCCCCCAGGCTTCCCAGGAGTGCAGCAACGGATGGCCGCTCGGCAACGTCGCCACCGCCGCCAGCTTGACCAGACACGCTTGCCGCAACGGCAACAGCGCCGAGTGGCGCGGAAACGCCACGCCGTCCAGTAAGGATGTGGCCTCGCCGCAAAACTGCGGCAGGATCAGCTCCGCGCCGATCGGCGCGTCTTCCGGGACCGCATGCGCGTAGGGATCGGGCTGGCGCTGGAGGAACCGGGTTGCGGCCTGGACTGCGTCGGCAGCGCCGGGAAGAGGATAGGCCCGCTGCAATGCCAGCAATGCCGCCCACGTAGGCGCATGGCGGAACAGCGGGAAGTCTGCGCTTCCCCATCCGCCATCGGCCTGTTGCTGCGCCATGAGCCACGCGTATGCATCCTGCCGACCGGTGACGTTGCCATGGAACCGCAGAGCTCGCGCCGTGTCGTAGACGGACGGACCGACGCTGCCGCCATCGCTCATCTCGCTCAGCAGGCGACGCAATTCGGAGAGGATCTGTTCGGACAGCGCGTTCACGCGGGATGCTCCTTCAGACGGATGGGCAAACGTCGCGCGCATGTCGCCGCAGGCCGTCGCTTAGGCAGTGCCGGACGGCCGTCCTGCTCCGGCGCGGCGATGCGCCCCGATGCTAGCGCCGGCCCGCCGCATAGGCTTGCGGGCAGCGCGCCGCGTGCGCCGCGGCCGTGCCGGGCAACCGCTGCGATCGGCGCCGGAGACTTCGCACATAGTGCAGCATGCACCGCTGCTGCCGGCCGATCGCAGCGGCACAGGAGCGTCTCCAAGCGGACGGGCGCGCTCATGCGCATGGCGCGTGCTTGAACAGATACGCGTTGGCCCGCTGCAGGATTTGCGCCAACCGTTCTGCACGCGGCCCCAGCGGCGCGATGGCCTCCGCGGCATCGCGCAACAGATCCCGCGCGAACTGGCGCGCTGCCTGCAGTCCCATGATCGACGCGCAGGTCGGCTTCTGCGCCGCCGCGTCCTTGCCGGGGGTCTTGCCCAGCGTCGCGGTATCCGCTGTCACGTCGAGAATGTCGTCGATCACCTGCAACGCCAGGCCGAAACAGGCGCTGTAGCGATCGAGCGCACAGTACAGCGCAGCGTGCGCGGCATCCTCCGCGATGGCGCATAGCGCGCCCATGCGAACGGACGCGCGCACTAGCGCTCCGCTCTTCATCCGGTACATCGCCACGATCCTGTCCAGCTCCACGTGCTTTCCGACCAGCGACAGATCGATGGCCTGCCCGCCTGCGGCCCCCTCGGCGGACACCGCCTGCGCCAGTTCGCGCACGAGCGCGATACGGTAGTCGCCCGGTGCATCCAGGCTCGCCAGGGTCAGGAAGGCGTGCGCCTGCAGCGCATCTCCGACCAGGATCGCAGTAGCTTCGCCGAACTTGACGTGCACGGTCGGTAGGCCGCGACGAAGCACGTCGTCGTCCATCGCGGGCAGATCGTCGTGGACCAGGGTACAAGCGTGCATCATCTCGATGGCGGCGCCGACGTCGTCGAGCATGTGCGCCGGCTTGTCGGCCAGTGCGCCGGCAGCCAGACAGAGCAAGGCGCGGGTGCGCTTCCCGCCATGCAAGGTGGCGTAGCGCATCGCCGTCATCAGCTCGGTCTCACCGTCACGTTCGGCGCAGAGAAGGCGCGCCAGCACCTGTTCGACCCGCTTTGCGCCGTCCTGCATCCAGATCTCGGGCAGCAGCCCGCCGGATGCGCCGCGCACCTGTCCGCCCAATCCGCCGAGCGCGGAATCACCAGTCCTGTCGTCCTGTGGCGTGGAACCGGTCTGCATGTTGTTCATGTCCTTGTTCCTGACAGGCGAGCCGCCGAGGTGTTGTCCGCGTCGCATCGTGCGCGCGCGCCGAGTGCAGCAATGCCGCGCGTCGCCGGCACCGCTGCCTCGCCACAGGAGCATGCGGTGCCAGCTCATGAGAATCCGATGCGGATAGTCATGGACGGATGTGCGGTCGGGTAATAGCGCCGGCCTTTTTCGACGCTGCTCAGCAACCGCGGCCGCACCCCGGCCTCGTGCATGGTCAGCGCCAAGGCGATGCAGAACTGCACCAGTTCCAGCCATGCCAGGTGGTAGCCCATGCAGACGTGTGGGCCGGTACCGAACTGCAGCATGTCCACCGGACGGATCGGCTCGGTGCGTTGCAGCCACCGCGCCAGCCGAAACTGATCAGGCGCCTCGTGCAGCAGCGCCGAGGTCGAGAAATGCAGCAGCGGGATGCACAGATCGGTGCCCACGGGAATGCGTCGTTGGCCGAGTCGCAATTCACGCACTGCGCGACGCACTAGGAGGGGCGTCGGCGGATGCACGCGCAGCGTTTCGCGGAACAGCGCCTCGGCGACCGGACACTGCGCCAGGTCCGCGTGCCGGGTCGGCACCGCGCCCACGCGTTGCGCCTCCTCGACCAGGGCGTCCCACAGCCCAGGCTGCCGCGCCAGCTCGATCACCATCCAGGCCATTGTCGAGGCGGTGGTGTCGTGCCCACCAAGCAGCAGCAAGCGGATATTGGCGACCAGGACGTCATCGGTAAGCGCATCGTCGCTGCGATCGAAGTCGCTCACCATGTCGTTGATCAACCCGGTGCGCGAGGCATGTTCGCGCGCGGCGCGGACGAACTCGCGCAACCGCGCATCGATCCAGTCGCGGGCGGCGCGGCCGCGCCGCAAGGGCAGCCCGGGCAGGTCGACCGGGGGCGCGACGATCAAGTGCAACAGTTGCCGGTACTTGCGATGCCATCCCGGCAGGTCCTGCGCGGGGATTCCCATGAGACTGAAGATGAGCTTGAGCATCAGATCGCCGGTTTCACGCAGGATGGTTACGTCGCCGCGGTCGCGCCACCTCTGCACGCGCGCCCGGATGACGGGCGCGAACAGCTCGCCGATGCCGGCCTGGGTCAGCCCCTTGGGCAGGAGCGCCGCCTGGATCGCATCGCGCGCCTGCCGGTGCGCGATGCCGTCCTGGGCGACCAACGTTCCGCCAAACAATTCGGGCGCGATGTCTTCGATCAGCGCCGATGACACGTCCTTGTGCCGGAGCAGTGCGAGAGCATCCGGGTCCAGACTGGTCATCAAGTGTCCGGCAGGGCCGAAATCCAGCCAGAAGTGGCTGCCCAGCGTCCGTTCCGCGCGCCGCAGCAGGCGCGGCAGGTCGCAGACGACGGCGGGAAGATGCCCGACCAAGGGGAAAGCGCCCGGCACGACCGGGATATCGTGCCGCAGGCGATGCCGACGGTTCAGCGGGTTGAGCAGCATGTCCATCAGCAGCGCCGCGACGCGTCCGCTTCGGCGGTCTTGCCGGAAGGCCACGCGGCGCGGCTGTTGCCACCATCGGCGTACGTCGCACATGCGCCAGCATGCCGGCGTCGATGCACACGACTTGGCCTGTAATGAACGCAGCATCGTCGGAGAGCAGGAACGCCACCAGCGCGGCCACGTCTTCGGGGCGGCCGACGCGCGGCAGAAGCTGGTGCCGGCGCAGATGCCATTGCGTGGACTCGTCCAGCTTGGCGAGGAGACGATCGGTCATGATGAGACCCGGCGCAACCGCGTTGCAGCGGATCTGCGCATGACCGTACTGGGTGGCGAGCGAGGCGGACAGCATGTTCATCGCCGCCTTCGACGCTGCGTAGGACGTCTGCGCGGTGTCACCGCTGAGCCCCTGGCACGACGACATGTTGACGATCGCGCCACCACCGCGGGCGATCATCCGTGGGATGGCCTGCCGGCAGCAGAGCAACGTGCCGCGCAGATTGGTCGCCATTGTCTGATCCCAGACCGCCAGGTCCAGGTCGAGGATCGCGCGGTCGCGCGGAGTCAGGTGCATGGCGCTCGCGTTGTTCACCAGCAGGTCGACCCCACCGAAGTGCCGCTCCGCCGTTTCGAACAGCGCAGCCACCGCCTGCGCATCGGCGATGTCTGTGGCCAAGGCCAGCGCGTGGTCCGCTTCGGATGCAATTTGCGCGGTGCAGGCGATAGCCGCCGAGCCATCAATGTCGGCGACCACCACCCTGCCTCCCTCGCGCGCGATAGCGAGGGCGCATGCCTTGCCGATGCCGGCGCCGCACCGGTCACCACGGCCACCTTGCCTTCAAACCGTCCCATCGTGTCCTCCTGCATGGCGTTGGTCTCTTGCGGCATGCCGCTCGGCCTCCCGTGGAGAAGGCGGAGGGTCGGCGCTGCCGGGCTCGTCATCGCCAGCGTCGCTTTCGATGACCCGAATGGCGGCGACTGGGCACTGGCTCGCCGCGAGCCTCACGGCAGCGTGCAGCGCCTGCGGGACCGTCGCCACGCACACTTCGGCCACGCCGTCCGATTCGCGCTGGCGAAAGGTGCCCGGCAGCGTCAGCACGCACTGCCCGCTGGTTCCGCACAGATCCTGGTCGACCACGACGCGCATCTCAGCTCCGCTGCGCATGCAGCCGCACCGGCAGCGCGCGGAACGTCCGAAGGAACGCGGAGGGCTCCCGGGTCGGCTGCCCGGCCAATGCCAGCGTGGGGAAACGGGCCTGGATCCGCGGCAGGCTCTCGGCCAACTGCACCCGGGCCAGTTGCGCACCGAGGCAGAAGTGGATGCCGTGGCCGAAGCTCAGCATGATCTGCCCGTCGGTCGACATACCTGGACCGGTGCCGTAGAACCGCGCCGGATCGAAGCGATCGGGATCGGCGAAGGCGTCCGGGTCGCGATTGCCGGACGCGATCAGCACGCGCACGTCCGCGTTCTTCGGGATCACCACGCCGCCCAATTCGATGTCGCGCTGTGCGATACGCGGAATGGAGCTGAACATCGCGGGCGCGTCGCAGCGCAGGACTTCTTCGACGAACGCCTTCACCCCCACGGCGCCTCCCTGCAGCCAGTGCCTCTGTCGGGGATACGCCAACATCGCCAGGACCGCATGGTCGATGGTGGCAGCAGTGGTGGCGAAGCCGCCCAGCAGCATACCCCACAACATGCTGATCAACTCCGCATCCGATAGCGTGTCGGCATCATCGTCGTGTGCGCCGACCAGCATCGACACGATGTCGAAGCGGGGATCGGTGCGCTTGCGCTGGATGAGACCGCCGAAATAGGCCTTCACTCTGGCACTGGCCGCGTCCGCCGCGGCGAGCTGGGGATCGCTGGCGTGTGGGCTGAGGCCTTCCAGAATGGCGCCGATGCCGGCGGCGAGCCCGAACATGTCGTCCTGGGGCATGCCAAACAGTTCGGCGAAGACCAGCATGGGCAAGGCCAGCGCGAATTCCCGATGCAGGTCCACGGCCTCCCCGCGCTCCAGTGCGGGCGCCATGCCGTCGAGGCGCGCGGCGACGATGCGCGCGATGCTCGGCCGCAGGTCGTCGATCTGGCGCATGGTGAAATCGCGCGAGATCAGCCGACGCAGACGCGTATGCGCCGGTGGGTTCTTCATCGCTAGCGTGGACGCCAGCAGATTGAGCGACAGGCTGGTCGCCGCATGCGGGAAATAGCGCGCCAGTTCGCCTGGCGCCGGTCCCAGAAACGCATCGCCCGTGGCCTTGAGCGCCCAGTAAATGTCGGCGTGGCGGCTCAACAGAAAGAGGCCCGACGCCGCGCGATGCACTGGATCGTGCTCGCGCAACCACCGCATGAACGGATACGGGTCGTGGATGCACGCCGGCGACGCCAGTTCGGCGAAGGCGTCCCGGTATGCTGCCCTGGTTTCTTGCACGTCCATCCTGATTACCTGTCGGCGGCTTGATCTGAGCGGCGCGCCCCAGGCGCGCCGGCAAATTGCGGAGAGGATCGCGATCCGCGGTGGCGTCCGCGCCTCACCAGAGCACCGGGAACTCCTCGAAGCCGCCAATAATGATCTCCTTGCGCAACTTCAGTTCTTCAGGCGCCACGGCCAGACGCAGCGCGGGAAAGCGCTGGAAGATCGAACCGAACACCGCCTTGAGTTCCAGCCTGGCCAGCGCCCCGCCGATGCAGGAGTGCGGCGCGTAGGAGAACGCCAGGTGCGGCTCTTCCTGGCGTTCGATATCGAAGATTTCCGGGTCATCGAAATGGCGCGGATCGAACGACGTCGCCGCGACCAGCACTTTGCTCTCCGCGGGAATATCCACGCCCGCGATGATCACGTCGGTCCTCGGATATCGCACGACGCCGTCCCAGCCCGCGCCCGGCGGGTACATGCGCAGGATTTCCTCCACCGCCTTGTCCACCAGGGATGGGTCGCCGACCAGGCGTTCGCGCTGTTGCGGATGGCGGAACATGGCCAGCAGGCCGAATTCGATCTGCGCGACGGTGCTCTCGTGCCCCGCCACCAGCATGCCCGCCGCAAGGCCGACCGCCTCTTCCTCGGTCGCCTTACCCTGGTCGACCGCCGCGAGCAGATCCGTCAGCAGGTTGTCGCCCGGAGCCTGGCGCTTGTCGCGCATCTTACCGCGCATGTAGACGCGCAGTTCTTCCCAGGCCCGGCGCGACGCACTGCGCGGGCCGCTTTCATGCTGGTGCGTCATCACCTCGCCGGACAGCCGGGCGAAAAAGGCGCGATCCTCGGAGAGCACGCCCATCAGCGCGCTGATGACCATGGCCGGAAGCGGAAAGGAGAGGTGGCGCCTCAGGTCGGCGGGCTGAGGCTGGGCCGCTAGTTTCTCAAACAACTGCGCGGCGATCGCTTCCACCTGCTGCGCGAGCAGCTTCACCCGGCGGTTGCTGAAGGCCGGCGCCACGATCGTGCGTAACCGGGCATGCTCGCCCCCCTCGTGCGAGACCAGCCAGCCCGGCGAACCGACAATCACCGAATCCGGGGTGAATGCCGCCGGCGCATTCCCGGGGGCCGGAACGCCACGTTGGACAGCATCGCCTTGGCCTCGTCATAGCCTGTCACCCACCAGCCTTCGTGTCCGGACGGGAAGCGCACGCGGTGGATCGGACCGTTGGCGCGTAGCGCCAACATCTCCGGCGAAGGCTCGATGTGATCGGCTCGCCACATCGGCAGCGTCGGCAAGGATTGTTCGGACATGGTGGCAAATCACTCTCTAAGCGATGAAAGGGCGGAAGGTGACCGATAGGAGCCGCAGGCAGCGAATGCATTAGACGGCAGGTAGACGACAGCCTCCGCGGCGTTGGTCCGTACCAGATCTCCCATCCGCACGAGTGGCGCGAAGAAGGCTCATCGCAATTCCAGGCACCCAGCGCACGCTCAGGCAGAAAAGCGGCCCCTAGCCGAACGGCAGGTGCGGGCTGTGCCGCCGCATGACATCGAACCTGCCGGCATCGCCAAAGATCGACTGACCGTAGGGATTGGTGAAGGAGGCTCGAAGTACCCGCCACCAACTTGCCCGCCAATATAGCCTCCGGACCAGTCGCACTTTTCCGGTGGCAGTTTCGCTGGCTCCCAAAAGAAGAACTCTAGATCGCATCCAATCCTTCCCTGCATTTTCTCGGTCCACTACCGAGCGCCAAGTCATGCCACAGCAAGCCGTCCGGAACGGACCAAACGCGAACAGCGACGCGCGCCGTGTCCGTCCCGAAGATCATCGCACCGCGATTGGTGATGATGCCGTGAACAGAGCAAATCGCGTGCCGAGGTGAGTTCGCAGGCTCAGCAGGCACTTCGTAGCGCGCGTATGTCAGGTTTCTGGCATTGGGTCTCAATGCCGACAACGGCGCAGCAAGTGCCCGACAAAGGCCTGCTCTCGCGCTGAATGTGCGGGGCGCCCTTGCGCGGATTTCAAGCAACCGGATTGGCTGTGGAATGTGGTTCGCAGGAATTCCCGCAGCACACCGTCATGAGCAACGGGGTAACGAGTAGCTTCGTTGATTTCGCTGCTTTGTCTTTTGAGTCCGATCGCATTCTTGCATTTTGGCCGAGTCTTTTCTTGTGCGGTCCGTGGTCATTTGTTGAAACCGTAGCCGTTGCGCACGCGCGCACCAGCCGAGTGGCCGGGTCTCCTTGAGCCTGACGTTATCGAACGTTACGAGGATGATGCTCTTCGATTTGCCCTTGAGCTCGTTCTGCAGGATCGAGAAGTCGGTCGTGCCGTCGGCCGCCATCGGTTTGTTACGCTGAAACGCCACTGGAAGAACTCCACGCACAGTTCGAATCGTTCCGGAACCTGCGAATCCCTGTCGCGTTGCTTCAATGTCACAACAGGAGGCACCGATGGCGGCAGCGAAGAAGAGCAAGACGGCGCGCGGACGAAAGCAGGACCGGGCGCGGGTGGCAGGCGGGCAGGACTACGAAGTACAGTACGAGGCGGAGAAGACCGGAAGTCGGCACCGGCGGTGTAGAAGGCCGTCAAAAAGGTCGGCAACGCGCGCAAGCGGGTGGGGAAACGGTAAGGCCGCTGAGTCGGAGACGAATTGGCGTGGATGCTTAGTGCCGGTCCTCCTCGTTGGGGGCATTCTGGACAGGTGTCTCCAATCGAATCCAGCACGTCGCGAACCGCGGCTTCCGGTGCCCCAGCGGAAACGCCTATTGGCGGGTCTCGACGGGCGATATCGAAGGCCCGCTCTCGTGCATGCGGATCGGCGCGGTCCTGCATCCAACCGTGCTCCTCGCGCTCGCGGATGACGCCCGCTATGGAGCACGTGGATCGCCCGTCCCCGGAGCGTCCGTATTGTCGGCCTTCGTTCAGTAGTCATCAGCATTGAAGTAGACCTCGAATACGACGAATCCTGTGATCCGCCATCTGTTCCGGCTCCTCGCACAAGGCTGGATTCCCAGTAAGCAGAGGACAAGGTTCCCCCATTCTGAGATCCTTGTGAAAGATGCCGAGCGGTTCTTGCAGGATGGCCAGCATCACGTTCGCTTAGGTCTTTGCGCGTGCAGCCAGAGCCGCACCGCGCTCTCATGTGTTGGGGGGGGGAAACGGCCCCTGACTTGCAGCCGCAAGTGACCGAGTTCGCGCTCGTCGTGCCAGAGACCAAGCGATCCGCATTCAGATTCAGGAATCTATCGTGTACCTTGATGCCGAATCCGTCGGGCCCCTTGCGGTCGAGAAAGGTCTGGGCCGCATGCGCCATCCAACCCAGCGAGAGGTCGGAGAGGCGGGTTTCATTTTCGGGATAACTACCGCCGACATCGGAGTGGTTTTAATCACTCGCCGACCATCGAGAGCAGCGACGCCTGCGCCTCGGCATAGGCCTTGTCGCCGGGATGGCGTGGCCTGGCCGGCGGCGGATTGAACGTCACATCCGGCAGCGGCAGCGGGTTGCGGCCGTTGACGTAAAGTTCGATCAGGGCTTCGTGGAGCCCGTGTAGGAACGCGAACATGCGCTTCATCTCGTCGATGTTGGTGCGCGCCAGCAGTGCGTCGAGTTCGTCCTTGGCGCCTTTGTTGTGCGCGAGGTGGTCGCGGACCTCACCGTAGACCGGCTCATAGATCTTACGCCACTCGCGGACCTGCTTCCGCAGTTCGCGGACGTCATCGATCGCGGTGTCGTGCTTCTCCTTTACGTAGTCGGCGGCCTGCGCGGGGGTGATGAATTCCTCCTTGCGCTTGCGCAGGGCCTCGCGGTCGAGCTCTGGCAGGTTCTGCTCGACGGCCTTCAGCAGCAAGCCGACGTTGTGCGCAGATTTCGTATCGAAGATGCGGCCGAGTCAGATGAACGTGGACACGAACAACGCGTGGTTGGTCGTCAGCCAGAACATCGAATTCCTGTTAACGGCCGCGAGGACGTCTGGGCGCTTGGAGAGAAGATCGCGGATCCCGATGTAGGCGAAGAAGGTCTGCTGCGCGGACTCCTCCTCCTTCCGGAAGATCTCGATCTCCTCCTGGATGTCAGGAGGCGTCGGCGGGACGTAGGACTTCTTTTCGGGCATCTTCGGAGCGCACCATGCAAGGCCGAGCGACGCGAGGATCCTCGTCAGGCGGCGTCCCATCTCAATAGTCGTTTATAGGCGGCAGCGGCTGGCCCAGCAGCGTCAGCCAGGCGTCGAACACGTTCTGCATCACGGACGACAGCGCGCGTTGCGAGCCGTCCTTGCGCTCGACGATGACCTGCTCGACGCCGCCCCACTTGCCTTCGCCGTATCTCAGCTTGCCCCAGCCCGTGCCTGTCATCACGATCGCGTCGGCGCCGTCGACGGTGGCGTTCCTACGATCGAGCTTGCGGTGCTTGAAGGCGTCGGCCACATCCCGCAGCAGGACCACGTCGTCGACGTACGGTGCCCTCGGTTCGCGCAGGAAGATCAGGTGTGACTGCACCGCAGCCCGTGCGCCGGCGAGATCCGGGAAGGTCGCGCCCGGTGCCGGATTGCTTACGACGAAGTCGGACAGGTGGTGGAGTTTGATCGCCGCCTGCCGTCCTGCCAGCATCGCGGCCGCTTGGCCTCGTCGGCGCCGGCGCCGGCCTTCTGCGCTTCCATGAAGGCGCGGTCGGCCGCCACGTAACCGCGCAGGGCGGGCCGAACGACGTTTTTTCAGGTGGTCAAGAATCGCCCGCATCAGCTGCAGTTGGTGTAGATCGTGTTGCCGTCCACGTTCGAGATACAGTTGCGCGGGGCCGGCGCCGGCGCGGGTACCGGCATGTAGTACGGCTGCGGCGGCGGTGGCCGGTTCGCCTGCTGCGCCAGCAGATACTGGGCCACGAAGGCCCTCTGCTCTGGCGTCATCGGCTCCGACGCGCATCCGGCCAAGCCGGCGGCGACGCAGACGACCACAACCAACTTGCTCCTGAATCCGCCCATTACTCTCCCCCTAGTTGCGACTATAATGGACGGGTCCGGGGCAGGAATCGAGGGGTATCGGTGAATAAATCCGTTTTTTGGGTCTGCTGGCGGCCGGGTGGTCGGGCGCGGCCCAGGCCAACGCGTTCGACGACTGCGTCCTGAAGAACATGCAGGGAGCCACCTCGGACGTCGCGGCCAAATCGATCAAGGTCGCCTGCATCCGGAAGTCCTCAGTCGCGCTCACGGACGACGACATCAAGCACCTGGAGGTCTCCAGCGGCTTCTACGGCACGTTCGGCATGACGCACACGCCCGGATTCACCGCCGAGGTCAAGAACGAGACCGGCTTGATCGTCACCGAGATCACGTTCTCGATCACGATCGGCGACGGCCCCGCCGAGATGCACCGCGTCGACAACTTCAACTACCAGGAGCCAGGCGTGATCTATACCGGACTGAATCCGGATCCCACGTACGACCTCCGCATCGATCCCCTGAAGAGCAAGAAATTCCAGTTCTCTCTCGACCGGCCCGAGATCGACAAGAAGGAGAAATGGGCTGGTCGATCGTCGGCGCCAAGGCATCGTGTCGAACTGATTTTTAAGGGGGGACAACATGACGATGACCGAACACGCACTCGACGCCATCAGCCTCGTCCCGCGCGAGCGGGTGTGCCGGCACAACGAGACCGCCCAGGGCGACGACAAGATCATTGATGTCGACATCTTCGTCGCCGGCCGGAAGCGCGGCACGTGGCGCCGGGGCAGCAACGGCAAGAGCTACGGGATGTACCTCGAACTGCTGAAGCGCGATGGCTCGATGGAATGGGCACTGCCGTATGGCAGCGGCTACTGCGACGACGCCGAGAACCTCAAGCCGGCGACCGCCCAGCTTCTCGTGTCAGGAGAACTGCCGGACCGGCGGGATTACGTCGAGCGTCGCGTGGTGCACTTCCTGATCGACTACCGCTACGCAATCGTTGCCACGCCGATTGCGGTCGGGCTGTGCTACTGGCGGTTCGTGCGCTGACCCGTTGCGAGCTTCGCGTCCACATGTCGCCTTTGCGTCATTAGCGACTGGGGCGGGCCGGCAGCGAGTCTGGTCACGTCCGCTGCGCCGCCGATTGTGTTGCAAAACTCCGGTTGAGGCGACTCGCGAACCGTGATTCCGTTGGTTTGAGACGGCATTTGCGGAGCAGCGGATGTTAGGGCGGCAGGAGAGCGGTCAGGGCCAGTTCTTTTACTCCTTTGATCTCGACAAGGTGGTGCCGCCTGATCACCTGGTACGGCAAATCGACGGTTTGCTGGACCTGAGTTGGGTGCACAACGAGCTCGCTCCGTTCTACTCGCACACTGGCCGGCCTTCGATTGATCCGGTGCTCGTGATCCGGATGCTGGTCTTGGGCTACGTATTTGCGCTTCGTTCCGAGCGGCGGCTCTGCGCTGAGGTTCAGGTCAACCTGGCCTACAGATGGTTTTGCAAGCTCGGCATCGAGGACCATATCCCTGATCACTCGGTGTTCTGCCGAGCGCGGCGCGAACGCTTCCGTGAGAGCGATGCCTTACGCCGGGTTTTTGAGCGTGTAGTGGCGCTGTGTATTTCGGCGGGGCTAGTTGGAGGCGACGCGTTCTCGGTCGATGCGAGCCTGATCAAGGCGGATGTGAACAAGACTAGACGGCTCCCCGGCGACCAGCCTATTGCCTGGCCAAAGGCGGAGGAAGCATCCCATGCGGTTCGCGAGTACATCGCAGCGCTTGATGCCGCCAATAGTGATACGGACAGTGATGAAGACGGCGGCGGTTCAAGTGAAGGCAGCCACCGACGCAAGCCTCCCAAGGAAGTCTCGCTCACCGATCCGCAAGCAACATGGGTTACGAGGCCGGGCGTGGACCCTTTCTTTGCTTATGATGCAAACTATCTGATCGACAACAAGGCCGGGATCATCCTCGATGCGGTAGGCACGCGCGCGAACCGTGCGGTTGAGATTGCCGTCACCCAGACCATGGTGGACCGTGTTGAGCGTCGCTTCGATCTGCGACCCCAGAGGTTGGCAGGCGACACGGCTTACGGCGCGGTAAGGCTGCTCAAATGGCTGGTGGATCGCAAGATCACACCGCACGTTCCGGTGTGGGACAAGTCAGCACGCCCCGATGGTACCTTTAGCCGAGCCGACTTCACCTTCGATCAGAAGCGCAATGTCTACGTTTGTCCGGGTGGCACGGAGCTGACCAGCACCGGCAACATCGATCAAGGTCACATCGTCTACTATAGGGCCCGCAAGAGCGACTGCTCTGGCTGCGCCTTGAAGTCCAAATGCACGACGGCGGTCGTGCGCAAAATTACCCGCGACCTCAACGAGGATGTGCGCGATCGTGTCCGTGCGCTGGCCAATACGGAAGCTTTCCAGCAGTCGCGCCGCGAGCGCAAAAAGGTCGAGATGCGGTTTGCCCATATGAAACGCATTCTCAGGCTCGACCGGCTTCGGCTGCGAGGCCTGAATGGCGTCCAGGACGAAGTGCTGCTTACAGCCACCGCCCAGAACCTGAGGCGACTGGTCAAGCTAATCTGCCGTCCCCCACCACCTCTGGCAGTCGCCTGTTGAACATCCACAAGCAAAACGGAAACCGCCGACACCACTGTACCAAAAGAAACCGCCAAAACTCAAAAGCCAAGCTCGCCACAAGCCAGAAACGAGTTTTGCAACACAATCCCGCCGAAAGCGGAAGTCAAGTTAGAGCATTAGCGACATGGTGACGGGGCATAGCGACGCAGTCCATGCCTCTGTCCGCTATGCGGAGAGAACCGTGGGCGGATACGAAGACGTGCTGTCGAGGGCTGAGATCCGCGCCCGCGAGGGCAAAGTTGTGGATGCGATCTGGCATCTCGGCCCCGACAAGCTGCATACGGAAGTCCACTGCTGATGCGATTCCGAACACCATAATCACAGACAATGGCATTCAGCTGGGACAAGGATGTGCTGCTCGACGACAATAGCCAAGTGCCTGACGTCGTGCTGACCTTAGCGCGTAGGACAATCCAGCGATGACGCGTCTGACATAGGAGACCAAACCCCAGGTCTGGCACGGCAAGTCCAGTTTGGACGTAGTATCCGTCATGCCTCGCGTTTATATAGCCAAGCCGCAGTATGCTCGCTCACGGAATTAGCACCTAGTCCGGCGCCGACTTAGTATGCTTTGGTGTGTGGGATGGAAACGAGACGGGTGGTGCTTCAATGTACATGGTCATTCGCAAGTACACCCAGGTTCGTTCGGTTGCGGATGCCGCCCGCCGCGCGAAAAGCGGAATCGGTCAGATCCTAAGGGAATCGCATGGATTCAAATCTTATTATGTGCTGGACGGAGGTGAAGGCGTCGGCGTCGCTGTCATGATATTCGAGGATCGCGAAAGCGCCAATGCAGCGAACAAAAAGGTCTTGGAGTTCGTTCAAGCGAGTCTGCATGACCTCAATCTTGGAGACCCCGAAATCGTCACGGGGGAGATATTGGTGAATATCCAATCTGATCAGTAGCGCGCACGGCGCGGACGATAAGCTCCGTACGGAGAGCCCCAAAAACAAACAATTTGCGGACTCCGAATATGACCGCAGCGTGCCTGCCGCGCGTACGAACCGATCTCGGTCGTGCCAAGTAGGCGGAAGACATGGTTATCGGCAGCTGTCGCGGGCGGTCGGCCGGGTTAGACCTAGATAAACCGCTGCATTACTTCGAGACCCTCTGCCCTAGCACATTGTTCGCGATTGCCGCGCGAACAGCTTTGTACGGCCCGGACGAACGAACCCGGCCCCTCCGGCAAGCGAGTTCAAATTAACCCACGATGGTACATTCCGTACCTAACGACTACGCCATCATCAATTTCGACATCTCAAATCACCACGTCCCGCGGATCGCATAGACTTGCTAGTGTCCTTCGAGTCCGTAGTTCGCTAACGTGTCCACCGCAAAATGAAGCGAACTCGGATTCGGAACACTCGCGCTGGTCCAGTCCAACCATGGCACTCGCACCGCTGATCGCCTACGCCCATGTCGGGAAGCGCTTTGCCGGCGGTCACGACGGCGAACGCATCACAGCCGTCGACGATGTCTCCCTCGATATTGCCGCGGGCGAATTCCTGGCGATCGTCGGCGCCTCCGGCTCCGGCAAATCCACCTTGCTGCGGCTCGCCAACCGCCTGCTCGACCCCGATAGTGGTCGCGTCACCGTGGAGGGCCAGGACGTGCGCGACGTCGATCCGGTTCACTTGCGCCGGCGCATGGGCTACGTGTTCCAGAGCGGCGGGCTTTTTCCACACATGCGCGTTTTCGACAACATCGCCGTTACGCCGAGACTGCTCGGCTGGCCCGCCGCCGAGATCGCCGCGCGGGTCGATGAGCTCCTCGACCTGGTGCGGCTCGAGCGCTCCCTCCATTGTGATCGCCTTCCGCATGAACTGTCGGGCGGGCAGCAGCAGCGTGTAGGCGTGGCGCGGGCGCTCGCCGCCCGTCCCCGTATCATGCTGATGGACGAACCGTTCGGCGCGCTCGATCCGCTGACCCGCGATACCCTCGGCGAGGAGTACCGCGCCCTGCATCGCAGTCTCGCCTTGACCACGGTAATGGTCACCCATGACATGACAGAGGCCTTGCTGCTCGCCGATCGCATCGCGGTGATGCAGGCCGGACGGGTTGTGGCGCAAGGCCAACCGGCCGAGCTGTCAAACAACAACGATCCCTATGTGGCGGAGCTATTGCGTACGCCCAGGCGCCAGGCCGAGCGGCTGAACGCCCTGCTCCCGGGAGCCAGCGCGCAATGAGTTTCCTGTCCGACCCTCGCTGGCGTGACGCTGCGGCGCACCTGCCGGACTATCTTGGCAGCCATGTTCAGGTCAGCCTGGCAGCGCTGGCGCTCGGGCTCGTGATCAGCCTGCCGCTCGCGATCCTTGCGCGCAACCATGCCGTGATCCGCGGCATCCTGCTCGGCCTCGCCAGCGTCGTCCAGACCGTGCCGGGACTGGCGCTGCTCGCGCTGTTCTACCCGCTTCTGCTCGCCATTGCGTCGTTGACGCTTCATTGGTTCGGCTTCGACTTTTCAGCGTTCGGATTTTTGCCCGCCATGCTGGCGCTGGCGCTCTACTCCATGCTGCCGGTGCTGCGCAACACCATCACCGGGCTGAACGGCGTCGATCCTGCGTTGCTTGAGGCGGCGCAAGGGGTCGGCATGACGCCGCGGCAATCACTGTTCACGGTGGAATTGCCGTTGGCGCTGCCGGTGATCATGGCCGGCATTCGCACTTCTGCGGTATGGGTGATCGGGACCGCGACATTATCGACGCCGATCGGGCAGACCAGCCTCGGCAATTACATCTTCGCTGGATTACAGACCCAGAACTGGGTGCTCGTACTGTTCGGCTGCGCCGCCTCGGCGCTGCTGGCGCTCGCGGTCGATCAATTCTTGACGCTCATCGAGCGCGGATTGCGCGAGCGCAAACGCCTCCGCACCATGCTCGGCAGCGTCGGGATCGCCGCACTGGTCGCGGCGACGCTGATCCCTTCGATGGCACGGGAGCCGTTGACCTACGTCGTCGGCGCCAAAACGTTTGCCGAGCAATATGTGCTCTCCGCGCTGATCGAGCAGCGGCTGCAGGCGGCGGGATTGCAGGCCTCGACGCGCGAAGGCCTCGGCTCCAGCGTGATTTTCCAGGCGCTCGCGGCCAACAACATCGATGTCTATGTGGATTATTCCGGCACGCTGTGGCTCAACCAGTTTCACCGCACCGATATGCCGCCGCGCGAAACATTGCTTGCCGAGTTGAAGGAGATCCTGGCGAAGCAGGACATCACCCTGCTCGGTGCGCTCGGTTTCGAGAACGCTTATGCGCTGGTGATGCCGCGGCAGCGCGCCGATGCACTCGGTATTCATTCAATCACTGATCTGGCTGCGCACGCGCCGACGCTGTCGATTGCGGGCGACTACGAGTTCTTCTCGCGCCCCGAATGGACCGCCCTGCAAAAGGCTTACGGCCTCTCATTCCGTACGCAACGACAGATGCAGCCGGATTTCATGTATGCGGCAGTGGCTAGCGGCGATGTCGACGTCATCGCTGGCTATACCAGCGAGGGGCGGATCAGGGAATACGACCTGGAGACGCTGGCCGATCCCAAGCACGCGATCGCGCCCTATGATGCGGTCCTGCTGCTGGCACCGCGGCGCGCGCATGATGCGGCATTGCAGGAGGCGCTGAAGCCGCTCCTTGAGCGGATCGACATTGCGACGATGCGCGAAGCCAATTTGCGCGCCAGTGGCAGCAATGCGAACTCTCCGCCCGCCGCGGTGGCGCTTTGGCTATGGCAGAAGATCGGTAGGCAGTAGGCGCAGGCCCAGAGTGTCGAGGTACTGGTCGCAAGGCTGCTCGTGCGGGAGATGCTGGCGTTCGCGAGCGCTTTCCCACGAATTGAGCGCCTCCCACGGAGCATTCGGCCTACAAAGTGACTTGGCTCGGTTGCCAGAATCGCAGGCCACTCGCGATCCATCGGACGTACCGGGCGCGATAGCTATCCCACGCCTCTTAGGCAGTCTTGAGCGCTCTGATAATTCGCCATACGCCTTCGCGATCCTTTACGTGGTCCCAGTTCACGTGTGGGTGCCCTTCACGCAAGCGCGTCACCGCCTTTTCATAGCGCTCCTTCGCGTCATCGGGCAGATTCCCGGTCGCAATGACCCAATTTGGCTCGGCATCTGCCTCAGGCCTTCTCTCTCGCATGACAACAGGCTCTCGTGTTTTCGGCCAATGGGCAAATGAGCTATGTGACAAGGTCGGCATCGACGCTCACCGAAGTGAAGCGAACCGCGATCAACTTCTGCCAGAGGGTCGGTGGAATCAAGTGCAGGATCGTTCGGACTCAGGGCACGTCGTTCGACAGCGCCAATTAAGTAACTCAACGCACGAAATGTACGTTCATGCAGGAGGCAACAAGAATTGCACCGTTATCACACGAGTAGGATGCGCTTGCCACGCGCAGGTTTGTCCGCTCCGTACAAAGAAAGGAGCTCAATTTAGCGACGAGGTGCGAAATTCTTAGGTGTTGCGTGTCACTGCTGGTGCAGCGATTAACCCCCTGTCATCGTCGTCAATGATCAACGAGGATCTCTTGGCCTTTTGTTCGATCTTCAATCACATGCGTCGCCTGCACTCGGACGAGCGTGGCGCAGTCAACGTGGTAATGGGGCTTCTGCTCATCCCTTTGCTCGGCGCTTTGGGCATCGGCTTCGAGATTTCGAATTGGTTTCTGACCGCGCGCGGGATGCAGAACGCAGCTGACTCGGCTGTGCTTGCAGCGGCGACCAATGGCGGCTCCAATTATGATGTCGAGGCCAAGGCCGTCGCGGCGCGGTATGGATTTGTCAGTGGGGTCAACAACATCAGCATTGCCGTATCCAATACGGCGGCATGTCCTGGCTCCGGCAACAATTGCTACAGCGTGACCATTTCGGGCCTCCTGCCGCTCTATCTGTCTCAGGTTGTCGGATACAGGGGCGACGCGACGTTAAGCGGGACGCCCGCAAAGCAGTTGGGCGCTACCGCGGTTGCAGGCCATCCGAACTCGCCGACCGATTTTTGTTTGGTGGCGCTCGGGCCCAACGGCATTCGAACCAACGGCGCGCCAAAAGCGAACATGCAATGCAACACCATGTCGAACGCGAACTCTACGTGCAATGGCCATGACCTGGGGGCGCCGGTCGGTGCAGCGCATGGCACGAACAACGGCTGCGGCATAAGACAATATTCGAATGTACCCGCGTTCGTCGATCCCTATGCAGCTTGGGCCGGTAAGATTCCGACAAATCCGTGCGCTTCATATCCGCAGGAACCTGCCAAAAAGAAGGACCCTGCCTTGCCGGCCAGCAACCAATGGTCCGGACTACAATCGCTGAGCGGTACCGTCATCGTCTGCGGCGATCTTCAGTTGACCGGTGACGTCACGGTCGATGCTCCTGCAAATGCCTTGCTCGTTATAGAAGACGGCCAGCTTGATACGAATGGCTATACGTTCGCAAGCACCAAAGGATCCGGGCTTACGGTGGTTTTTTCCGGCGATAATTCGGGTTCGTATACCCACGCCCCCACAGGCGGCGGAACGCTCAACTTTGCCGCGCCGACGTCCGGGACGTGGTCTGGCGTCGCAATCTACCAGGACCCGAAATTGACGAGCGGGGTGGACATCTCGGCCGCCGGCAACGCGCCGGCGTGGGACATTACCGGCCTGGTCTATCTGCCGAATTCCAGCGTCACCTTCAGCGGCGCGGTGAACAAGGCGGGTTTCGGAAAGTCCTGCTTCGTGCTGGTGGTCAAAGACATCACCGTGAACGGAACGGGCATGATCTTGCCCAATGGCGAATGTGTCCCGGCTGGACTGGCGATGCCGTCCACAACGATACCAGGAAGGGCAACGTTGGTGCTATGAA
Organism: Bradyrhizobium tropiciagri; assembly: GCF_001189845.1. Taxonomy (GTDB): domain Bacteria; phylum Pseudomonadota; class Alphaproteobacteria; order Rhizobiales; family Xanthobacteraceae; genus Bradyrhizobium; species Bradyrhizobium tropiciagri. The sequence goes on along the minus strand of NZ_LFLZ01000030.1, from coordinate 4,964 downwards.
ACGCGCGCTCACAGTGTGGCTGAGCTCGCCGCCGAAGTTGGCCTGCGACTTCGCCGATCAAGCCAAGGCGCTCTCGGCCGACCAGCGCGGCGTGGCCGCGATCGAGTTCGGCCTCTTTGCGATCTTGCTAATGTTTATGCTCGCGAACGTCACGGACGTATCGATCTATATTTTCCAACGCATGCAGGTGGAGGCCGCGACGAAAGCTGGCGCCCAGGCGGCATGGAAGGCCTGCGATTTGTCGCATCTGCCAGCTACGACAAATTGCCCTGGGCTGATGACCGCGATACAGAACGCGGTACAAAGCACGTCGCTGCGAACGGGCGTTTCTTTGATCGCGGGCTCTCCGTCAGAAGGCTATTACTGCGTCAATTCGTCGAACGCGCTGCAATACGTAAGCGACGTCTCGTCAAAGCCTGCCGATTGCTCGGCCGCTGGCATGCCCAGCTTGCAGCCTGGCGACTACGTTCAAGTCCAAACAACCTTTCAGTATGCGCCAATATTCGGCCGCCTTAGCGTCGCCAGCGGTTTTGCCACTCCTATCAGCAGAACAACATTGATGCGGTTGGGTTGACCGTGCGAAAACGGCTGAAATCCTTGCATTTCGATCAACAGGGAACCACCGCGGTCGAGTTCGCAATTATTGCACCAATGTTCATCGCGCTGGTTGTGGGCACGCTCGCAGTTTGCGTCGGTCTGTTTCTCATCGGAAGCCTCCACTACGCGGTAGAAGACGGTGCCCGATGCGCATCCGTTAAGACCAGCATATGTTCGGATGCCGCCACAACCGTCGCGTATACCCAAAGTCGCTATTTCGGCCCAAACGTGGCACCCACTTTCACTTATGCTGCTGCCGCCTGCGGCAATTCAGCAAGCGCCTCGGTCAATTACGCGATGAATGTGGGGCTTACGACCTTCGTGATTCCCATGTCGGCGACCGCCTGTTTTCCCTAGCTAAGCGCGGAAATGTTCACCGACGCATATGGTTGCCCAGGTCAATGCGACGCTTGCAGACTCGTCGCCTTCAATCCCAATCAGGGCAGTGAGCCGCTTAAATCCTGCACTCTGGCGCCGGTTCTTGATGAGTGCGTACGGTACCAGCACTCGAAGGGCGGCAGTTCTTCCCGCGATTGCCTTGTGCGGCCGTGCCAGCACGGTCCGCGATCGCCTTCGCTGCCATTGGACCGTCGCGAGCATTGAAGCGAAATCCTCGCTCCTTCTAGTAGCTCGCCTGCAGACACCTCCGAGCGTCACGCTCCAACACAAGGCAACTCAAGCGACCGCTCGCAAATGCACCCGTATCCACGTTTATTCGATTGAGGAGGATTTCGGGCTCCGCAACGGGTGAGTGCCCGTGAATAACGATCTTACCAAAGTCCGTTTTGCTGCTAAGGAATTCGTCTCGAATCCAGAGCAGATCGGTAGGCCGCTGTAGTTCGAGCGGGATACCTGGCCGGACGCCGGCATGGCATAGAAAGTATCTCCCAACCGAGATCGAGAGCTTCAACGAGGAGATGAACGCAACATGCTCATCGGGGATCGCAGCCCGGAGAGCCTTAGAGGCTCTCTCCTTTCCTCTTCCAACCATTAGCGTATCGACCGCAATGCCATACGAGTGAATAGTCTCGAGCCCACCCCAGTGTCTCCAATTGGTACCGATCTCCGGGTCCATCAGGAACAACTGGAGCATTTCCTCATGGTTGCCTTTCAGAGGAATGTAGGGCGTGGGAAACGCGTTTCGCGTAAGTCGGTCGAGAACTCCCCGCGAATCAGGGCCTCGGTCAACGTAGTCCCCCAACGTTACCGTGAGTGCGTCGGTAACGGGGCGATCGGCGAGGTCCTGCGTGATGAGATCAGCAATCTTATCGAGCAAATCAGAGCGACCGTGGATGTCGCCAACTACATAAAGCCTGACATCATCCGTTAATGTAAGGGAAGAATCGCCTACCATCGTCCTCTCGGGTTTTCCGAGCTCTGTGCCGCGCAACTACGGAGGACGCTGGGCGATCGGCATAACGAGCTCACGTTCGAGCTAGACCGGTATTGCGCCGGCCATGATTTGAAAAAAACGCGAACGCGACCTACGACGTAGAGTATAGCTAAACCCAGAGACCGCTCTAGGAGTATATTCTTGGTGCGACACATCAAACGGCTTTTTGATATCGAGTGTGTCAGTAACGCGCCGCTTTTGTACGAAGCGAACCAATAATTTGACTTGTCGGAACCGGCATTTTTACACCCTATTAAGTCGCTTCTCCATTGAATAAACCCGATCAGACAACGTTTAGTTCGGGGCGTGTCATGGGTGCTTCCTGCAAGCGGTCCGCAAAACTCCGCACGGAAATGTTTGACGACGTACCGGTGCTGCAACGCAAATGGCAGGCTGCGCTCAGACCCGGCGAGAGCGTTCCCCGCTACGAAGACGTGATGCTAGGTAGCCTCGGCCGGCTCGCCGATCACATCGTCCTTCTCAAGAGCGATGGTGATGCCTTCGCCGTCTCGCGCGCCGGGCGGTATGCGCAGCAATGGCTCGGCGACGAGCGCTCGGACATTCCGATCCGGGCGCTGCGGCCCGATTGCGCCACTGTCCTCGGCGAGGCGGCATCGAATGCGGTGAGGCACAGCCGACTCCATCTTGCCGCTGCGCATTGCGTGAGTGACGGCATGGTGCGGACCTATGACGTGCTGGCGCTGCCGACGGTTTCGCGCTGGGGCAGCACGCTGGTCGGCGTCTATGTCAACGAGCGCGGCGCGCAATATAATCTCCTGGACGCGATCTTTTCTACGACCGATGACGGCGTGATCTCGCTGTCGACCATTCGTGACGCGACCGGCCAGTCGTCTGACTTCCAGATCGTGCACCACAATCAGGGCGCAGCGAAACTACTCGAGGTGGGCGCGCAGACCCTGCAGTGGCAGCGTCTCAGCGAAGGCAGCCACTTGCTCTGCTCGGAAACCGTGTTGACCCGCTTGCGCGAGGCGCTCGTGGGCGGCGCCCGCGAGCAGTTCGAGATCGACAGCGACGATCGCAGCTTGCGATTGGGGGTGACGGCCTTCGGCGATATCCTTTCACTGGTCATTTCCGACGTGACGCCCTTGAAGCAGCGAGAGGCCTCGTTCCGGCTCTTGTTCGACAGCAATCCGGTGCCGATGTGGGTATTCGATCCTGATACCATGCGTTTTCTGAAGGTCAACGACGCGGCGGTGCGGCACTACGGCTATGCCCGCGAGACCTTCCTGCAGATGAAAGTCCAAGAGATCTGGCCAGAGGACGAGCGGGTCAGCCACAGCCAGGCACTGCAGGATATCGGCGATATCTACCAGTCCGAACGGCATTGGCGCCATGTAAAAGCGGATGGCAGCGAGATTTGCGTGCTCACCTTCGGGCGCCGCCTCATGTTTGAGGGGCGTGATGGCTATCTGGTTGCGGTGGTCGACATCACCGAAAGGCGCAAGGCCGAGGCCCGCATCACCTATATGGCGCATCACGATGGATTGACCAACCTGGCCAACCGCGCGTCCTACCAGGAGCGGTTACGGGAGGCGCTCGAAGGTGGCAATGAAGCGGGCAAACGCGTCGCGGTCCTGTGTATCGATCTCGACCTGTTCAAGAACGTCAACGACTCCTTCGGTCATCCGATGGGCGACCGCCTGCTCAAGCAGGTCGCGGATCGCCTGCGGTCGCTGGTCCGCGGCAATAATCTTCCCGCGCGGCTCGGCGGCGACGAATTTGCGGTGATTCTGGCCGCCGACACCTCGCCGAACCAGGCGAGCGATTTTGCAGCCCGGCTGATCCGAACTTTAAGTACGCCTTACGAAATCGACGGCAACGAGGTGGTGATCGGCGCCTCGGTCGGCATCGCGCTCTCGCCGGGCGACGGGACGACCAGCGAAGAATTGATGCGCAATGCGGACATGGCACTCTACCGAGCGAAAGCGGACGGCCGCGGCATGTATCGCTTCTTCGAGCGCGAGATGGATCGCCAGGCGCAGCAGCGCCGGGAGATGGAGCTCGACCTCCGCCGCGCCTTTGCCAATGGCGAGTTCGAGCTGCATTATCAACCGCTGGTCGATATCGCGACGGACAGGATCTCCGGCTTCGAGTCGTTGCTGCGCTGGCGCCATCCGCAGAAGGGCATGATCTCGCCGGCCGAGTTCATTCCGGTTGCCGAGGATATCGGGCTGATCACCGCGATCGGTGAATGGGTGCTGCGCGAAGCCTGCAACGAGGCGGTGAAGTGGCCGTCCGAGGTCAAGGTCGCGGTCAATCTGTCGCCGATGCAATTCCGCAGCCGCAACCTGGTGCAGGTGGTGGTTTCGGCGCTAGCGAATTCAGGACTGTCGCCGAAGCGGCTCGAGCTCGAGATCACCGAGTCGCTGTTTTTGGCGGAGACGGAGGCCAACCTCGCAACCCTGCATCAGTTCCGCGAGCTCGGCGTTGCCATCTCCATGGACGATTTCGGCACCGGCTATTCCAGCTTGAGCTACTTGCGTAGCTTCCCCTTCGACAAGATCAAGATCGACCGCTCTTTCGTGAGAGATCTCGCGAAGCGCTCCGACTGTGTCGCCATCGTGCGCGCGATCGCGGGATTGGGGCGCAGCCTCAACGTCACCACGACGGCGGAAGGCGTGGAGACCGTCGAACAGCTCGATTGGCTCCGTGCCGAAGGTTGTAACGAGGTGCAGGGTTTTCTCTTCAGCGGCGCCAAGCCGGCGGCGGACGTGGAGCAGCTGTTGTTGCGTTTCAGCGCACGCGGCGTGAATGGATTGCATCCCAGTCTCTATATATCGTCAGGCTCAATGAGCCACCGAGGTCCTGCTGGTAGGAGCAAGGGGAACGGGGGCGTCCGATGATCCGTCACCGCCGACGGCAGGAGCCGCAAGGACTTTGGCCGCTTGTCCCGGCCAGTGGAAACCGCGGCCTTACGTGATTTCATCCGGCTCGGCCGGAAGGGGGGAATTGA
>NZ_LFLZ01000029.1 GCF_001189845.1 Bradyrhizobium tropiciagri | reverse complement strand
ACGGCCACACCGGCTCAACTCAAAGGAGGATCGCATGAGTGACGTCATCGACCGCCCGATGCTCGACCAGGAGACGACCGCGGCGACGCGGCTCAGGATCATCGATTGCGACATCCATCCGAGCATCCACGCGCATAGCGACCTCAACGAATTCCTGCCGAAGCGCTGGCAACAGCACCTGAAGGAATACGGCAGCCATCTGCGCACGCCCTATATCGGCACCACGCCGTATCCGCGCTCCTCGCCGCTGATCGCGCGGCGCGATGCCTGGCCGCCGACCGGCGGCGTGCCGGGCTCCGATCTCGATTTCATGCGCAAGCAGCACCTCGATCCCTTCGATGTCGAGTTCGGGATTTTGCAGGTGCTCGACCTCTTCATCTTCTCGCAGCAGAACCTGGAATTCGGCGCCGCGATCCAGCGCGCCATCAACGACTGGCAGCTGGCGTTCTGGGCGCATCGCGATTCCAGGCTGAAGGCTTCGATCCTGGTCGGGCAGGACGGCTCCGACCTCGGCCTCGCCGAGATCGAGCGCTGCGCCAGGACCGGCGAATACATCCAGATCAACGTCTCGCCGCGCGCCAACGAACCGCTCGGCCGCCGCCGCTACTGGCCGATCTATGAGCGCGCGCAGGCGCTCGACCTGCCGCTCGGCATCCATGTCGGCGGCTATGGCGGGCACGCGCCGACCGGCGGGGGCTGGCCGTCCTATTACTGCGAGGAGCATCAGTCGAACGCGCACACGGTGGCCTCGAACCTCACGAGCCTCGTGCTGGAAGGCGTTCCCGAGCGCTTCCCGAAACTGAAGATCGTGTTCATCGAGGGCGGCTTCGGCTGGATCCCCGCGACGATGTGGCGGATGGACCAGCATTTCGAGCGCTTCCGCAGCGAGGTGCCGCATCTGAAGCGCAGGCCGAGCGAATATGTGAAAGAGCATTTCTGGTTCACGACCCAGCCGATCGACGAGCCCGATGATGCGAAGCACCTGCGTCAGCTGATCGAATGGGTCGGCATCGATCGCCTGCTGTTCTCGTCGGATTATCCGCACTGGGACTATGACGACGCCCGCTACGCCTTCAAGACGCCGCTGACCGACGCCGAGCGGCGCAAGATCTTCAACAGCAACGCCCGCGCGGTTTACAAGTTTTAGGATCGAGATGACTTCACTTCTAATCGAGCGGCGGTCTCCGCTTCACCTCGCCCCGCGTGCGGGGAGAGGTCGGAACGCATCGCTAGATGCGTTCCGGGTGAGGGGGAGTCTCCGCGAACGCAGCTATCACCGTTTATGCGGAGACTGCCCCTCACCCCAACCCTCTAAGAGCAAGCTTCGCTTGTCTCGACCCCGTAAGAACGGGGCGAGGGAGCGCACCGCCGTTGCGGTCGATACGCTAGGATTCCGATGACCCGTCACATCGTTGCGCGCACCAGTGAAATCCCGGCCGGCGGCAACAAGGTGTTCGGCCTCGAGGGCCGCGACATCGTCGTGTTCCACGTCAATGGCGAGTTCTTCGCGCTGCTCAATCGCTGCCCGCATGAGGGCGCGCCGCTGGAGAAGGCGGCGTGCGTCGCGCGCCTGACCTCGCCGGAGCCCGGCATCTATCAGCGCGACCGCGTCGGCGAGATGCTGCGCTGTCCGTGGCACGGCTGGGAGTTCGACATGCGCAACGGCCAGTCCTGGTTCGACCCCAAGCGGTTCAAGATCCGCTCCTATCCGGTCGCGGTCGAAAGCGGCGCCGAATTGCAGAAGGGACCGTATGTCGCCGAGACGTTCCCGGTGCACATCGAGGACAACTACGTGATCGTCGAGGTCTGACCGGCGCGTCCGCTTACGCGTTATTGCAATATTTGCAATAATGAAGTTCCGGAGGCGCTAATTATAATAGCCGTTGCAATGAGCCACCTTGAAGTCGCGGTCGGGAATGGTCCCGTCCACGACATCAGGAACGGCACCATGAAGCTTTATCACTTTGCGCTCTCCGGCCACGCGCACCGCGCGCGCCTGTTCATCTCCCTGCTCGGCATTCCGCACGAGCTGGTCGAGGTCGATCTCAAGTCCGCCGCGCAGAAGACGCCGGAATTCCTCGCGCTCAATCCGTTCGGCCAGGTGCCGGTGCTCGACGATGACGGCACCATCATTCCCGACTCCAACGCGATCCTGGTCTATCTCGCGACCAAGCTCGGCCGCACCGACTGGCTGCCGCAGGATGCAAAGGGCGCCGCCGCCGTGCAGCGCTGGCTGTCGGTTGCCGCCGGCGATCTCGCGTTCGGACCCGCCGCGGCGCGGCTCGTCACCGTGTTCGGCGCGAAGTTCAACCCGGAAGATGTGATCACCCGCGCGCACGTGATGCTGAAGCGGCTCGAAGCCCATCTTGCCGATCGCGACTGGCTGGTCGGTGCGCAGCCGACGATCGCCGATGTGGCGCTCTACAGCTATCTGTCGAGCGCGCCGGAAGGCAACGTCGATCTCTCCGGCTATGCGCGCGTCAACGCGTTCCTGCGCCGGATCGAGGCATTGCCGGGCTTTGTGCCCTTCGCCAAGACCCCCGTCGGTCTGGCTGCGGCTGCGTGATGTGCTGATCGGGCGTGCCTGCGGGCACGCCCGTCCAAGCCCCGAAAGGGAGGGCGATGAGATGAGCGACAGGCGAACCAAGAGCAAGCTGCCGGCCTGGCATGCCGGTGAGAAGGCGATCCAGCAGCGGGCTGGGGTCGCCGAGAGGATGGAGGCCGTCGGTCAGCGTGCGGTGCGCGACTTCATGCCCGACCAGCATCGCGACTTCTTTGCGCAAATTCCCTTCATCGTGGTCGGCAGCGTGGACCAGAGCGGCGATGCATGGGCCTCCTTGCTGACCGGCCGGCCCGGCTTCGTCTCTTCGCCGACGCCGCGCAGCCTCGAGATCGATGCGCGGCCTGAGCCCGGCGATCCCGTCAGCGAGGGCATGCGCGAGGATAATGCGATCGCATTGCTCGGAATCGAACTGCACACGCGGCGCCGCAACCGTGCCAACGGGCTGCTCCGCGCATCGCCGGGCAGGGCGCTGAGCTTCGAACTCGATCAGAGCTTTGGCAACTGCCCGCAATATATCCAGCTCCGCGATTTCAACTTTGTGCGCGAGCCGGGCGAACCCTTCACGGGAGCGATCGAGACGAGCAGGACGCTCGATCAAGCCGCGCGCGAGACGATTGCGGCGGCGGATACGTTCTTCGTGGCGTCCTATGCCGAGCGCGAGGATCGTCGCCAGGTTGACGTCTCGCATCGCGGCGGCAAGGCCGGCTTCGTTCGCGTCGCCGCCGACGGCACGCTGACCATCCCCGATTTTGCCGGCAATCTGTTCTTCAACACGCTCGGCAACATCCTGGTCAACGGCAAGGCCGGGCTCGTGTTTGTCGATTTCGAAACCGGCGACATGCTGCAACTGACCGGCGATGCCGAGGTGATCCTGGACTCGCCGGAGATCGCGGCGTTCCAGGGCGCCGAACGGCTGTGGAGTTTTCGTGCCCGCCGCGTGGTGCGCAGGCGCGGCGCGCTGCCGCTGCGCTGGGCGTTCCGGGCCGAGGGCTGGTCGCCGAATGCATTGATGACCGGCGACTGGCCGCAGGCCGCCGACCGAATCCGCGCGGCCGAGCTTGCGACGCAATGGCGTCCGTTCAAGGTCACCAGGATTGTCGACGAGAGCCGCTCGATCCGCTCGTTTCATCTGCAGCCGGACGACGGGGCCGGGCGGCTTCCGCACCAGGCGGGACAGCATCTGCCGATCCGCATCGCGCTCCCCGGCGCCGACAAGCCGATCATTCGCACCTACACATTGTCGGTCGCGCCGTCGGATGGCATGTACCGCATCAGCGTGAAGCGTGACGGCGCGGTGTCGCAGCATCTGCATGACAACATCCGTGTCGGCGACATCATCGAGGCGCGTGCGCCGGGCGGCGGCTTCACCATCGATGCGCGCGAGAAGCGGCCCGCGGTGCTGCTCGCCGGTGGTGTCGGCATCACGCCGCTGCTCGCGATGCTGCGTCACGTGGTCTATGAGGGGCTGCGTACCCGTGGCATCCGGCCGACCTTCCTGTTCCAGGCCGCGCATACGAAGGCGGACCGCGCGTTCGGCGACGAATTGCAGCAACTGGCTGCGGCTGCCGGCGGTGCCGTGCGGATCATCCGCGTGCTGAGTGACGTCGATGGCGCCGAGCAGGGCACCGACTACGACGCCGCGGGGCGGATCGACATGGCGCTGCTGTCGCGCGTCCTGCCGTTCAACGACTATGATTTCTATCTGTGCGGTCCGCCGCAGTTCACCCAATCGCTCTATGACGCCCTGCGCGGCTACAACATTGCCGATAGCAGGATTCACGCCGAGGCGTTCGGGCCATCATCGCTGGTGCGGACGCCGGACGTGGCCAGCCCGGCGCCACCGCGGCGGCCGCCCGCGACCGCGCCGGTGCCGGTCGCCTTCACCGCATCGCTGAAGGAAGCGCGCTGGACGCCGGAGACGGGCACGCTGCTTGACCTTGCGGAAGCGCGCGGCCTCAGTCCCGTGTTCAGTTGCCGGGAAGGCAATTGCGGAACATGCCGAACGAAATTGCAGGCAGGTGCGGTAACCTATGTGAAGGAGCCGACCGCTGAGGTGGCCGATAATGAAGTGCTGATCTGCTGCGCGGTGCCCGCGCAGCCGGCGACCGACGGCGACGACCGGATCCAGCTCGATCTCTGATCAGCCGCGCCGTCGATGCTGCACGCTGCGCAGCGCCTTCGTCGCTGATCAACCCATGCTGCCCGGCATGAAGCAGCGCGGCCTCGGGTGACCGTTCAGATAATACGGCCAGACCACGGTGTGGCCGGCGCGGTTTGGCCCGGGCACGACGGCCTCATCGGGAACGTCGACCCATTCCCCCTCGAGGCGCACCCTGTAGTGGCCGTCCTTGGTGTCCCAATCGGCGTCATCGACACGCTTCGCGTCGGTGCCGTCGCAGCAGGGGCCTTTGCCACTGTGCAGGCTCTCATACCAGCCGTTGAGTTCGGGATGCTGATGATCGTGGGCCTGGGCCGGACCGGTCGCCGGCATCGGCAGCAGGACGGTGAGTGCAGTAAGCGTCATACGCCACAACGATGTGTTCATCTGGTTCCCAGTTCCGGAAGCCCATGTCAGCCAATCCGGAAATGGTCACGGAGTTCAGTTCATCAATAGATGATATTCATCATATAAGTCACATTCGTGAGAGGCGCGGCGGGCGCGAGCGGAACGCAGATGCTGACAAGGTCAGGCGAGCAGGCCCATTACCTGCTCGATCACGGCCTTCACCTGCTTCGAATCCGGTGTCTGGTGCGCGAGCGCCATCAGCCCCGCATGCACCACCATCACCGTGTGCGCGGTGATGTCGGGATCGAAGCCCTTCTTGAACTGCTCGCGGTCGGCACGTAGCCGCGTGCGCAACAGCTCTTCGAGCCGCCGGTTGTAGCGCTCGATGCTCTTGCGGAGCGCGGCCTGATCGAGCGAGCCGTCGGTCGCCGAATTGATCGATAGGCAGCCGCGCTGTCCCTTCTCACCCGAGCAATAGGGGATGAAGCCGGTGAGCCACTGCCTGATCGCCTCGCGCGCCGGCCCCGGCTGCGCCAGCACGCGCTCGGCCCAGCCGAGGATGCCGTCGTGATAGCGGTCCAGCACGCGCAGGAACAGGGCGTGCTTGTCGCCGAAGGCCGCGTAGAGGCTCGGCTTCGCGATGCCGCTCGCCGCCGTGATCTCGTCGAGCGAGGTCGCCTGAAACCCCTTCTGCCAGAACACCTGACGGGCGATTTCCAGGACGTCGTCCGGATCGAAGCTGCGCGGCCTTGCCATGGCGCTGTTTTATGTACTCCCGCGTCCGATGTGAAGCCTTCACCTTGCTACGAAGCCATTTCCGGTCATTGACGCGGTCCTTATTCTGTACTTATAAGTACATAATAACATCGGGAGATGATGCCATGAAGGCGGTTCAGGTTGTTGCGTTCGGACGTCCGGCGGAAGCGGTGAAGCTCAACGAGGTGCCCGATATCGGCAGCCCCGGGCCGAACGAAGTGGTGGTCGCGGTCGAGGCCGCGCCGATCAACAACTCGGACTTCATGATCATGGCCGGGCGCTACGGCTATCTGCCGACGCCGCCGGCGACGCTCGGGATCGAGGGCGTCGGGCGGGTCATCGCCGCGGGGGCGCAGGTCAAGAACCTCAGGGAAGGTGACCGCACGCTCGTTCCGTTCATGATCCCGACCTGGACCGAACGGCTCAAGTTCACGCCGTCCTGGCAGCGTCCGTTGCCCGAAGCTGCCGACATCCGGCAGCTATCCATGATCGCGGTCAATCCGGCGACCGCATATCTGCTGCTGACCGATTTCGTCAAAATCCCGCGCGGCGGCTGGGTGATCCAGAACGGCGCCAATTCGGCGACGGCGCGCGCGGTGATCGCCATCGCCAGGTCGCTTGGGCTTAAGACGGTCAACATTGTCCGCCGCGAGGAGGTCGTGGACGAGGTCAAGGCGCTCGGCGGCGATATCGTCCTGGTCGACGGGCCGGATCTCGCCAAACGCGTCGCCAAGGAGACCGGCAAGGCGCCGATCCAGTTGGCGCTCGACGTCGTCGGCGGCTCGTCGGCCTTGAACCTGATGAACTGCCTGGCGCCGAAGGGTGTCCTCGTCATTTACAGCGCGATGAGTGGACAGCCGTTCTCCGGCTCGGCCTTGAGCGTGATCTTCAACGAGGTGTCGGTGCGCGGCTTCTGGCTCGCCCATTGGAGCAAGACCGCAGCCGATGACGCGATGGCCGCGATGTACGACCATCTCGTGCCGATGGTCGCCTCAGGTGCGATCAGCGCGCCGGTGGTCGGGTCCTATCGCCTGGAGGATTTTTCGCAGGCGATCGCGCAGGCGTCGGCATTCAAGGGCAAGGTCATCTTCACGCCGGGCCAGCCTGTGTAACCGGACGGCTGGTGGCGTGACACGGCGATGCCATGTCCGCCACCGGATCGTGGCAGCGTAGCTCAAGCATGATTCGGAAAAGTGCGAAGCGGTTTTTCCGAAAAGATCATGCTCAAACAAGAATCTAAAGCGCGATGACGCTTCAACCTGATCTCATCGCGCTTTAGACGACGGTGGTGAGCACGAATGCGTGCCACACGCCCCAGTCGATCCCGTCGAACGCGCGCACATACATCGTCTCGCTGCCGGTGGCGGCGCCTCCACGGACCCAGACATCATCGACGGCCGCGGCGCTGACGTCGATGACGGAGGCGGCTGGCCAGTGCGAATTCCCGGAGGTCCAGAAGTAGCCGCTGTTGGCGCCGGTACCGGCATCCCAAAATTGATATTCGGTCGCGGGATTTCCGTCGGTGTCGGAATAGGACAACAGGTTACTGACCTGGCTCCACTCGTTGAGGTGCAAGGTCTGGTCGTTGATCGTGGCGACAGGCGCGTGGTTTGGTAGCGACGTCAGGGCAAAGCCGTCCCAAGGGCTCCAACTCGTCCCGTCGAATGCGCGAACGTACATGGCCTCCGAACCGCCGGCAGTGCCGCCTCGCACCCAAACGTCGGACAGATTGGATGCTGGAACCTCGATGACGGTGTTCGCCGCCCAGTGTGAGTTCGCGGATGTCCAGAAGTAGCCGCTGTTCGCATCCGTGCCGCCGTCCAAGAACTGGTATTTGGTGATCGGATCGCCGTCCGCGTCGGATACGCTGGTCCAGTTGACGAGCTGCGCCCATTGCGCGGCGTTCAGCGTATGATCGAGGATCGCAACCGTCGGGGCCGTGTTCGTGGACGTCACGGTAAAGCCGTCCCAAGCGCCCCAGGCGGTCCCGTCGAAGGCCCGCACATACATGGTCTCGGAGCCGGTCGCCGAGCCACCCTGAATCCAGAGACTGTCCAGATCGGACGCCGAAACGTCGATGGGGGTACCGGCCGCCCAGTGCGCATTGCTAGGCGTCCAGAAATAGGCACTGGTCGCGGCCGAACCGCCGTCCCAGAACTGGTACTTGGTGATCGTGTCACCCTCGGCATCGCTGGTGCTGAGCCAGTTCCCCGGCTTGACCCATGTGTTCACGTGAACCGACTGGTCGTTGATGACCGCGACCGGCGGCGTGTTGACCGTCGAGGTCACCGTGAAACTGTCCCAATTGCCCCACGAGGTGCCGTCGAACGCCCTGACCCACATCGTCTCGGAACCGGTCGCCGAACCGCCCTGGATCCAGACATTGGCGAGGTCGGCGGCCGAAACCTCGATCGTGGTGTTCGCATCCCAGTGCGAATTGGTCGGCGTCCAGAAATACGCGCTGGTCGCGGCGGTGCCGCTGTCCCAGAACTGGTACTTCGTGATCGTGTCATTGTCGGCATCTGTCGTCGTCAACCAGTTGCTGACAGTGACCCACTGGCCCATGTGCACCGAATGATCGCCAATCGTCGCGACCGGCACCGAGTTCGTCGTCGTCAGCGTGAAGGAGTCCCAGGAGCCCCAGTCCGATCCGTCGAATGCCCTGACCCACATCGTCTCGGAGCCGGTCGTCGAGCCGCCCTGGATCCAGAGGTTGGTCAGGTCGGCGGCCGAAACCTCGATCGTCGTGTTGGCAGCCCAGTGCGAATTGGTTGGGGTCCAGAAATAGGCGCTGGTTGCGGACGTGCCGCTGTCCCAGAACTGGTATTTGGTCGCGGGATCTCCGTTGGCATCGGAGTAGCTCAACCAATTCTCGACCTTCGCCCATGTATTGACGTGCAACGACTGGTCATTGATCGCAGCAACCGGAGGCGTGTTTGGCGTCGTCGTGAGGGTGAACGACGTCCAGGAGCTCCAGTCAGTCCCGTCAAAGGCGCGTACCCACATTGTTTCCGCGCCGCTGACCGAACCGGAGCTCAGCCACACATCGGAGAGGTCGGACGCTGCAACGTCGATGATGGTGTTGGCGGCCCAATGCGTATTGGTGGGTGTCCAGAAGTAGCCGCTGGTTGCGGACGTGCCGCTGTCGAAGAACTGGAAGCTTTGCGCGGGATTGCCGTCGGCGTCCGAATAAGTCAGCCACGGCTCTATTCTTTGCCAGTGGTTGGACAACAGGCTGTGGTTACCGATCGAGACGACCGGTGGGGTATTGGCCATGGTTTGCTTCCTCGTGGCGCGCCGGTCGAAGCCGGCAAATATCCAAGGTGCAAGGCAATCGGCTTCGCCTTCGCGAAGCGGGTGGTGCTACTCCCGTGTCATTGGGCTGAGAGCAGCGCATTCAAAAAATCGGCAATATCAAAATCAGGATCGCAGAATCTCAACGCGTCATCTATGACGGGCGTCACGCTCGCTTGCGAAGCGGACTGCGACATAACGTCCCAGACCCTGCTTTGGAACTGTCTCGCATCGAGGGTCTCCGCTCATGCAATTGGCGGCCGATCATCGACCGCGAGCGGATCGATCGCGAGACGATGATCGCGATGCGCCGCCTTGCCCGCTCACTGAGATCGATGTCCGGAACGGGCAAAGGTTTGATGCTCAAGCGTGCTTGCCGGCGCGCTGCGGCAGCATGAAGATCAGGGCCACGATCGCAGCGGCAAGAGCAACGGATGCGGCGTAGCGGCTGAGCGCAAGGCCGCCGTGATCCAGCGGCTTGTCGAGGAAATCGCCGACGGTGGCACCGAGCGGCCTGGTCAGGACGAACGCGATCCAGAACAGCACCGTGTGCGACACCCGGGTCCAGAGATAGGTGGCAGCGACGATGGCAAGAGCGGCGGCAAACACGATGGCGCCGCCGCCATAGCCGAGACCGGTGGAGTCGGCCATCCAGTCGCCGAGCGCGGTGCCGAGCGTCTGAGAGAACAGGATCGTGATCCAGTAGAAGGTTTCGGCGGCCTTGTTGTCGATCGACGCGATCGAGACCGTGCCCATGCTGCGATACCACGCAGCGAGGGATGCGACCAGTAGTCCGGCGAGCAGCGACGAGCCGCCGAGATATCCGATCCCTAGCGAGCGGTCGACGGAGTCGGCAAAGGTCGTACCGACGGTCGTGGTCGCGACGATCACCGTCCAGTAGAGCAGCGGATGGAAGCGCCTCGCCGCCATCTGTGCTGAAACGGCAGCAACGAAGATGACCGCGAAGATCGCGGTGCCGACGAGATAGCCGAGGTTCATCGACATCGTGACCGCATCACCGCCTGTTTCGCCGAGCGTCGTCGCGAGAATCTTCATGATCCAGAAGCCGAGCGTGACTGCGGGAACCTTGCCCGCGTGTTCCTCGGTGGCGTTGTCGAGCAGCATATCCATGGGTTGGTCACTCCAAGATTCGTCACTTCAAGAGACATCGCCGGCGGTCGATGCCGCCGGCGGGTGGTCGAATGGTGGACGGAGAGATCAGGCCTTCATCGAGTCCATGATCGACAGCAACTCGGCGAGCGCCTTCTTGCATTTGGCGGCGTCCGGATTGGCCTCACGCACCGCCTCGAGCGCTCGATCGATCGCCTTGTCGACCGTGTGCCAGTCCGCGGCCGCGCGCGGCTTCAAGCCGGCTTCCGCTTCGTCCCATTTGGTCTCGAGATCCTTGATCCGCGTCTTGGCGCCGGCCAGGTCGTTCTTGTCGACCAGTGCCGCGACGTCGGCGGCGATGCTGCGGAATGGCGTCAGGTCGCCGAGTTTGGAGGCGGCGGCTTGCGCGCGGGGCAGCAGCGTGAGGCCTCCGCTCGCATGTGGAAATGGTGAAGTGACCACGAGAGCGTGGATTGCGGCAAGTGCGAGTACCGTTCTGTTCATTGTGGTTCTCCTGTTGAGGTTGCTTCGGCCGGCGGCGCGCGGCGAATTCATGCGCCGGGCGATGCTTCGGGGTTTCGCTCGCTGCCGCCTTCGAACGACAGCCAGCCGAGCAGCGCGATGATCACGGCGAGGAAGGCGAGGCTGGTGTAGACCGTGCCGAAGCCGAGGCCGCCATAGTCGCGGGATTGCGACAGCATGTCGCCGAACGAGGCGCCGAGCGGCCGGGTCAGGATGTAGGCAATCCAGAACGCCAGGACCTCGTTGGCGCCGAGCGCGTAGGCTGCGGCTACGCCTGCGATCAGCGCCACGAATACCAGGACGCCGACGTTGAAGCCGAGGCCCAGCGCTTCGGTGGCAAGATCGCCCGCCGCCGTGCCGAGCGCGAATGTGAAGAGGATCGCGGCCCAGTAGAACGCTTCGCGCCGCGTGGTCACGATGCTGTGGATCGACAGCGTCCGCTCGAGCGCGAACCAGATTGCGAAGGTCGCCGCCAGGGCGATCGTAAAGACGGCCGTGCTGGCGTAGAGGCTGATCTCGAGCTTGTCGGTCAGCACATCGGTGATCTGCGTGCCGACGATGCTGACGAGCACGACCGTCAGCCAATAGACCCATGGCACGTACCGGTCCCTTCGCAGCTGGACAGTCAGCACGGCCGTAAGCAGCGCGGCCATGATCAGGCCGGTCACACTTGTTCCAAGGCCGACATGGACGGCGAGATAATCGGCGCCGGTCTCGCCGACCGTGGTCGACATGATCTTGATCAGCCAGAAGACGAGGGTGACTTCGGGGACCTTGTTCAGCATGCTGCGGCCGAGGCGTCGGGTAACCTGCACGGTGGTGAACTCCGCTGTGAGATCGCCGGCGGTTCCGCCGGATTCGACACGGAGCGTGCCCTGCGAGACTTAGCTCCGGCTTAGCCGGGCCGCGTGGCCGCCACGCAGGCGCCGGAAGCCCTAAGTTCCGGCTAAGTCGAAGCTGATATGATCGCGCAGGTGTCGCGGGTGGGCGATACGACGCAGTTTCGCCGGGTGACCCCGGTGCGGATCGGGATGGATTGCCAGGCGATGCGCGTGCTCTTGGTCGAAGACGACAGGATGATCGGCGCCGCCGTCGTCGAGGCGTTGCGGGATGCCGCCTATGCCGTCGACTGGGTGCGCGATGGCGATCTCGCCATCGAGGCCAGCCGCAGCGAGGCGTACGACATCACGCTGCTCGATCTCGGACTGCCGTTGACCGATGGCCTCGACGTCCTCAAGGCGATCCGCGCCGGCTCCATGCGCCTTCCGGTCATCATTCTCACCGCGCGCGACGCGCTGAATGATCGCATCCAGGGGCTCGATCTCGGCGCCGACGACTATCTGGTCAAGCCGTTCGAGATCGCGGAATTGCTGGCGCGCATGCGCGCGGTGCTGCGGCGCGAGGGCAGCGGGGCGCCGCCGGTGCTGACCAATGGCGAGCTTCACCTCGACCCGGCAACGCGGGAAGCGGCCTTCTGCGGAGAAAAGGCCGTGCTCAGCGCGCGTGAGTTCGCCCTGCTTCAGGCGCTGCTGAATCGCCCGGGAACGATCCTGTCCCGCGGCGAGCTCGAGCGCCAGATCTATGGCTGGAGCGAGGAGGTCGAGAGCAACGCGGTCGAATTCCTGATCCACGCGGTGCGCAGAAAGCTCGGCGCCAGCGCGATCAGGAACGTGCGCGGCGTCGGATGGATGGTGGATCGTTCGAGATGATGGGATCGCTGCGCGGGCGCCTGTTCGTCGGACTCACGGCGATTATTCTGCTGACCGGCGCCGTCGGCGGAATCCTGGCGTATCGATGGGCCTATAGCGAAGCGATCGAGATGCAGGACTCCGTCCTGATCCAGATCGGCAGCTTCGCGCTGAGCGCTCCGATCCGGCAGAGCCACCCGGTCACCGGTGTCGATGCCGAAGCCGAGGTTGCCGTCGTCGAGCTGGGCGAGGCGCCGCGCGGCGCCAATGACGATCGCCGGCTGTGGGGGCTGACGGATGGGCCGCACAATGACGTCTATCACGGACAGCCGGTCCGCGTGCTGCTTCGGACGCGGCCGGACGGCAGCCGCTTCGCGGTGACGCAGCAGACCGAGATCCGCACCGAGATCGCGGGCGACATGGCCGTGCGCACGCTGCTGCCGATCGCCGCGCTGGTGCCGTGCCTGCTGCTGATGACCGCATTGGTGATCGCCCGATCGTTCCAGCCGATGTTGCGCCTCGCCGGCGATCTCGATGCGAGCAGGGTGGACAACATCGGCACGCTGCCGTCGACCGGCGCGCCAAGCGAGCTGCAGCCGTTCCTTGGCTCGATCAACGGGTTGCTCCGGCGAACGCGCGTCATGATGGATCAGCAACGGCGTTTCATCGCCGACGCGGCCCATGAACTTCGAACGCCGGTCACCGCGCTCAGCCTGCAGGCGGAAAATCTCGCCTCGCTCGACATGCCCGCGGAGACGCGCGACCGGCTCGATGCGTTGAAGAGCGGCATGCGGCGCACCAAGCATCTGCTCGAGCAACTTCTGGCGCTGGCGCGTCAGGACGCTGCGCCTTCCACCGTGAGCGCCGCGGTGGAATTGGACAAGATCGCAAAGGGTGTCGTCGCCGATCTGCTGCCGGAGGCGACGGCGCGCAACATCGATATCGGTTTTGCGACCATTGAGACGCTCGCCGTGAACGGTGATCCGACGTCCTTGATCTCGGCGATCCGGAACCTGGTCGAGAACGCGATCAAGTTCACGCCCAATGGCGGGGCCGTCGATCTCAGCGTCCATCGCGAGGACGCAATGGCGATCATCCAGATCGAGGACACCGGGCCGGGGATTCCGCCGCAGGATCTGGCGCGGACCGGCGAGCCGTTCTTTCGCGGCGGCCAGCCGAGCGGCGAGGGCGCAGGGCTCGGGCTCTCGATCGTGAAGCGGATTGTCGATCGTGCCACGGGTTCGATCCTGTTCGAGAATGTGACCGGCGCCGGACGCTCGGGCCTGCGCGTGACCGTCAAGCTGCCGGTGGCCGATCCGTAAGGCCAGGCGGCCGGCAAAAATGCGCCGGAGCGCACGGCATCATTGCCATTGTGTCTTGAGACCCGCGCCGCTTGTCGCTACCAGTGCAATCCGAAAGCGATGCCCAGGCGCATTGGCGGTAAAGGACATTTCTCATGGCAAACACCACGGCGGAGCTTGAAGCGCTCCTGATGCAGCGGTCGCTGACCGATCCGCAGCTCCTGGCGACGGCGGAAGCCGCATCGGACTTCCGCATCCTGCCGGATGCCACTGTGATCAAGATCGGCGGCCAGAGCGTAATCGACCGCGGCCGCGCCGCGGTCTATCCGCTGGTCGAAGAGATCGTCGCGGCCCGCAAGGCGCACAAGCTGTTGATCGGGACCGGCGCCGGCACCCGCGCCCGGCATCTCTACTCGATCGCCGCCGGGCTCCGGCTGCCGGCCGGCGTACTGTCCCAGCTCGGCGCCTCGGTGGCCGATCAGAATGCGGTGATGCTGGGCCAGCTGCTGGCCAAGCACGGCATCTCCGCCGTCAGCGGCGCCGGGCTTTCGGCCGTGCCGCTATACCTCGCCGAGGTGAACGCCGTGATCTTCAGCGGTATGCCGCCTTACGGGCTGTGGATGCGGCCCGCGGCCGAGGGCATGATCCCGCCCTATCGCACCGACGCCGGATGCTTCCTGGTCGCCGAGCAGTTCGGCTGCAAGGCGATGATCTATGTCAAGGACGAGAATGGCCTCTACTCCGCGAACCCGAAGACCTCGAAGGGTGCGACCTTCATTCCGAAGATCTCGGTCGCCGAGATGAAGGCCAAGGGATTGCAGGATTCGATCCTCGAATTCCCGGTGCTCGATCTGCTCGCCTCCGCGCGCCATGTGCGCCAGGTGCAGGTCGTCAATGGCCTCGTCCCCGGCAATCTCACCCGCGCACTTGCGGGCGAGCATGTCGGCACCATCATCACCGCGAACTGAGCAGAGACACGACCATGGATGACACCATCAAGCACGTCGCTTCGCCGCTCGCGCGCCAGACCCTGCTCGACAGCGATCTCACCCGTCCCGTCGCCGGCGGCCGCCCGATCCCGCTGCTGCCGTGGGTGCAGGTGGTCAAGATCGGCGGCCGCTCCATCATGGATCGCGGCCATGAAGCGATCCTGCCGATCGTTGGTGAGCTGCGCGCGCTGTTGCCCGAGCACCGCATGCTGATCCTGACCGGCGCAGGCGTCCGTGCCCGCCATCTCTACAGTGTCGGCCTCGATCTCGGACTGCCGGTCGGCTCGCTGCAGCCGCTTGCGGCAAGCGAGGCCGGGCAGAACGGCCATATCCTCGGCTGCCTGCTCGCGCCGGAGGGCGTGTCCTATATCGAGCATCCGACCATCGCGAGCCAGCTCGCGATCCATCTCTCCGCATCGCGCGCGGTGGTCGGCAGCGCGTTCCCGCCGTATCATCATCACGAGTTTCCGAACTCGCGCATCCCGTTGCATCGGGCCGATACCGGCGCGTTCCTGCTCGCCGATGCGCTCGGCGCGGCGGGGCTGACGATCGTCGAGGATGTCGACGGCGTGTACACCGACGACCCCAACGGTCCCGACGGCAAGAAGGCCCAGCTGCTGCGCGAGACGAGCTTCGCCGACCTTGCCAAGCTGAAGGGCACGCTGCCTTTCGATCCTGCGCTGCTCGAGGTGATGGCCAATGCACGGCACATCGAACGCGTGCAGGTCGTGAACGGCCTCGTTCCCGGCCGGCTCACCGCCGCGCTGCGCGGCCAGCATGTCGGCTCGATCATCCGCACCGGCGCGCGCCCGGCCTGATCCCGAATGCAATGGTCGCGCGCTGGGTTCGCCCGGCGCGCGATTACTTGATCGTGGCGTGCACGGTGATGACCGAGGTGCCGGAGGCCTTCGGCCCCTTGCCCGTCGCCTTGATGGCAAAGCTGTCGCTGCCCTTGTATTTGGCCTTTGCCCTGTACTCGAAGGTCGATGCGTTGATCTTCTTCAACTTGCCATAGGCCGGCTTCTGCGAGATCGACGAATCCGTCACCGTGCCGCGGATCCCGATCGGGATCTGGCAGCTTTCGCCGGAGGCGATGTCGATATCGCCGGTCGAGTTCTCGCCCCAATCCGCCAATGTCACCGACATCGAGCATTCCGGCACAGCCTGCGCCGACAACGCCGGCGTGACACCTGATGCTGCGAGGGCGAGCGCCAGGGCGGCTATTCCTGACGACCGCGTCGTGACGATACTCATTTTCATGCAAGGCCCACTGCTGAAGATTTTCGCACAGGAATCCTGCAACGCCGGAGCGGGGGTGGCAAGGACTTCGGTTCATCTGTGTGACGCGTATTGGAATGTGTGGGCGCTTGTCGTGCCGCTGAAGCGTCCCCATCATCATCGCAGCCCGATCTGATCGGGACACATTCGTTCGCATGACAAGGAAGAATTCCCATGGCTGAAGGCAACCAGGCAAACGCCCAGCAGGCCGGATTTGCCGGCGTCACGCGCAAGACCCTTGAGCGTCTTGCGCTGCCCGGCGATGATCGCGAGCTCGTCGTTGCCGAGGTGACCTATCCGCCCGGCGGCGTTGCTCCGCTGCACCGCCATCCGGTCGGCGGCGTGATCTTCATCGTCGAAGGCACAGCCGAGTCCGCCTATGGCGACGAGGCGCCGCGACAATACCGGGCCGGCGAGACCTTGCAGGATCGCCCCGACGTCCCGCACACGCTGTTTCGCAATTGCGACCCGGAACGGCCGCTGCGCTTCCTGACGATTTACGCGCTCGAACCCGGCCGCGCCTACACGATGGAGCCGTGAGGCTCGCGAGGTTTGATGCAAATACTACCGTTTATTCGCTTGCGGTTTTGGGGTTGCTCCGGCGAGCGCAGGTGGAACGGCCAGGAGCAGGCATACCGATTCCACCAGGAGCTCATGTGCACGGTCGACGATATCGTCCAACGAACTCGTCTTCGCGAACATGGCCTGGGCTTCCGCCAGCAACCGCTCACGCGTCGGGATGCTGGGCAGATGCAGGTCGGCGCGATGCTGTAACAAGACAAGCGCCTCTCGCACCGACAGTCCGGTTTCGTGGACCGACGACTTGATGGCCTGCGCGATGTATTCGGGATTGAAGCGACCAGCGAGCTGCTCGGCCGTTCGCTTGATCACACGCGATCCCAGGCGTTGCTCGTTGCGGAGAACCTGCGCGGGCGGCGCCTTGAGATCCCAGACGATACCGAGCCAGGACAAGGCCACCAGAACATAATAGGTCGCGTCAATCTCCCACCAGCGGAAGCCTTGCCGCGCGCTGCTTTGGTAGGCGTGGTGATTGTTGTGCCAACCCTCACCCATCGTAACCAGCGCCAGCAGCCAATTGTTGCGGGAGTCATCACCCGTCACATAGCGCTTGCGTCCGTGAACATGTGCGAGGGAGTTGATGCAAAACGTTGCGTGATACAGCAGCACCGTGCTCCAGAAGAAACCGGCCAGAAGCCCCGGCCATCCGGCAATGAGGAAGCACAGAACTGCGACCATGATCGCAGGCAAGACCTCGAATTTGTGCAGCCACATCAACTCCGGATACGAGGCAAGGTCCGAAACTTTCGTCAGATCGGTTGCATCGTGCTGTCGATAGAAAATCCAGCCGAGATGACTGTACACGAAGCCTTTGTGACGGGGTGAATGCACATCCCGCTCGGTGTCCGAATGAAGGTGGTGATGTCGATGTTTCGCAGCCCACCAGAGGACGCTTTTCTGGCCGCTGCTTTGGGCAAGGAATGCGAGGACGAACTGAAACGCCCGGCTAGTCGAATAAGCGCGATGCGAGAAGTACCGATGATACCCGGCCGTGATCGCAAACATGCGCAGCCAGTACAGAGCGACGCAAATCGCGATCGCTGGCCCTGAGACGCCCGACCAGATCGCCGCCAGACACCCGACGTGGACCAGCAGAAACGGGAGGACCTGCGGATACATGATGTCGTCGTGTTGCGACACTGGATCGATATTGGTGGACACGCTCGTGACCTCGATTGTTGCAATGTGCTGGACGTCTCGCCGGCGGACGGTTCAAGTCGCGGTCTCGGCGGACATTGCGCGTGGTGTGACAAAGAGAACCCCGCGCCGGTCGACCAGTCGCGGGGGCGCGAAAATCTGAAACTCAGCTAGTACATCCGTGGTCAAAGCGATATGGCGCAGATTACCGCAGCGCGCGAAGATTTTCCGCAGCGGATTTGCCAGTGCCGCGACTTGACCATACATCGGGCACATTGGGCGGTTCGGGCGCGTGCGCTACTCCTTCTTCGCCGTCAGCCCGTCGACCATTGCGCGCGTCAATGTCGCGATCTCGCTGCGCAGTTGGCCGATCGGCACGGCGATCAGCTTGTGCTCCAGTCCGAGCGCGACCATGCCGTGCACGGCGGAGAACAGGCTGCGCGCGGTGACGCCGAGTTGCGCCGGCGAGCGCTGCGGAAACAGCGCGGCGAGCGGCTTGTAGATGTGGCGGAACAATTCCATCTGCTCGGTGATCGCCCATTCCGGCACCGGCTTGCCGGGCTGCATGCGATGCTCGAACAGCGCGCGCCATAGTTCGAGATTGTCGGCGGCGAAGTCGCAATAGGCGACCGCGATCCGCACCAGCATCTCGCGCGGCGCCGCCGAGCCGCCGATCTCGGCCAGCGACAGCGAAGCGTCGAGCCGGGCCAGCGTGCGTGAGCCAACTCGCAGGATCAGCTCGTCGACATCCTCGACCAGATTGTAGACGCCGCCATTGGCGACCCCGATTTCCTGGGCCAGTTCGCGGGTTTTCAGTCCGCCGAGACCTTTCGCCGCAATTGCCCGTTCCGCCGCCTCGATCAGCGCTTCGCGCAGTTTTGCCCGTCGTTCCAATGCCTTGGACATGTTTCACCCATCGTTAACTACACGCGTGAGCGTTGCTCAAATAATTCTTGAGCAATGCTCATTATGTGGTACAAGAGATTCATGAGCGATGCTCATAACAGGGAGCGATCAAATGTTCAAAACTGTTTTGACAATTTTCCGCGGCGGCGTGGCGGCAGCCGAGGAGGAACTGCAAGACCGGACCGCGCTGGTCGTCCTCGACCAGCAGATGCGTGACGCCGCCGCCGCGGTCGACCGCTCGAAGCGGACGCTGGCGCTCGCCATCGCCGGCGACGCGCAGGAGGGCCGGCGGCTTGACGCCACCAACGCCAGGATCGCCGATCTCGAGGTGCGCGCGTCAGCGGCGCTCGAGGGCGGCCGGGAAGACCTCGCCCGCGAAGCCGCGCAGGCGATCGCCAATCTCGAGGCCGAACGCGATGCCGCGATGACCGCGCGGACGCTGTTCGCCACCGAGATCACCCGGCTGAAGCGCCACGTCGCCAACGCCGAGGCGCGCATTGCCGAGCTCGATCGCGGCCGGCGCCTCGCCCGTGCCTCGGAAGCGGTGCGTTCGCTGCGCCGGAGCGGCATCGAGGCGGCGCGGCCCTACGAGTCGACGCTGCCGGAAGCCGAAGCGACGCTGAAGCGGCTGCGCGAGCGGCAGATGGAGATCCAGGCGGCCGACGACGCGCTGTTCGAGATCGATACCGCCTCGGGACCGGTCGTCATCGCCGAGAAGCTCGCGGAGCAGGGTTTTGGTCCGCGCATGAAATCGACCGCCGACGACGTGCTGGCGCGGCTGAAAGCCAAGCGCCCGCCTGCTGCCTGAACTGCAAGCCTGCAACTGAACCATCCTCAAACCTCGCAACATCAAGGAGACGACCATGAACCAGACGATCCAACCCCACAGCGGTGGCTGGGTGACCTTCACCTACGCATCCTTCGCAGCCTCCGCCTTCCTCGTCGCCGTCGGCGTGTTCTTCCTGCCGATCGACCTCTGGATGAAGGGCTACCTGACGATGGGCATCGTGATGCTGATCCAGACCTGCGTCACGCTGACCAAGACGATCCGCGACAATTACGAGAGCAGCAAGTTCGTCAACCGCATCGAAGACGCCAAGGCCGAGCGCCTGCTGATGGAAGTCTCCAAGGCGGCGTGAGAGGCAGAGCCGGGACGAAGCGGCGGGTGTTTTTCACCCGCCGATTTCGCCTGAGGGAAATGCCAAACCCTCCACGTCATTGCGAGGAGCGAACAACGAAGCAATCCATCCTGCCGCGCGTGCAGAGCGATGGATTGCTTCGTCGCTGTCGCTCCTCGCAATGACGGGGTGGATAGAGTTGCGTCCCTTACACCCAACTTGTTCCGTTTCCGGAAGGCCTTGTTTACCCTGCGGCAAACGGCGTCAGGTTGCGCTCATGGCTCCTTAACAGGGGCAAGTGCAGAGATCGCGCCCGAGGGGACAAGAGAAATGGCGTCCACCGATGATCCGACCCCGGCTTCGCGCGGCGGCAGGGGTTTTGCGAAGGCGCGCGCGGCCTTTGACGGCCTGCGCAGCCATGCCGGCTTCTGGCTGAAGGCGCTGTCGCAGCCGACCATCGATCTCACCCTGCGCACCCAGGCCGGCCAGCGCACCCGGATCGTCGAATCGCCGGGGCTGTCGCTGCCGAAGCACGAGCTCGACACGCTGGTCGAGCAGCTGCGTATCGTCGCCGCCAAGACGCTGCCCGAGGAGAGCCTGACCTACGGCATTTTCTCAGGCGAGCCGGAGCGGCTGTCGCGCGCCGTCATCACGCTGATCTCGGAGGAAGACACCGGCAGGCCGATCGCCTTCAACGCGCTGTCGGTGATGGACGTGCCGCTCGATGGCGAACCCATCGAGGTCACACATCTCGGCCTCGTGATGGTCGATCCCGACGTCCGCGGGCAGGGGCTGTCCTGGGTGCTGTACGGCCTGACCGCGCTGGTGCTGTTCGCCCGCGACGGCTTGCGGCCGAAATGGATCTCCAACGTCACCCAGGTGCCGGCCGTGGTCGGCATGGTCAGCGACACCTTCTCTGACGTCTACCCGTCGCCGCAGCCGGGCGCGCGGCAGAGCTTTGCGCATCTGCAGCTCGCGCGCGGCATCATGGCGCGGCATCGCGCGGTGTTCGGCGTCGGCGAGGAGGCCGGCTTCGACGAGGCGCGCTCGGTCATCACCAACGCCTATACCGGCGGCTCGGATGCGCTGAAGAAGACTTTTGAGATCGCGCCGAAGCATCGCAACGCCGTCTACAACGATTTTTGCGCGCGTGAGCTGGATTACGGCCGGGGCGACGACGTGCTGCAACTCGGCCGCGTCGACCTGGCCGGCGCGCGCCGTTACGTCATGAGCGAGGTACCCTCGGGCTCGCTGCCGGCATTGCTCGCAGCATCCGCGATGCTGGCGCTGCAGCGGCTGGTGCTGCCGGTGGTCTACTGGATGGACGACAGCCGTGCCTTCGGCACCTTGCGGCCGCGCCGGCAGGACAGCGGGGCTGTGCGATGAATTTCGACTATTACTCCTTCACCGGCCGCAACATCGGCTTCATCGACGAGCATGAGCAGCAGCTGCTGCGCCAGGCGCGGGTGTTCGTCTGCGGCGTCGGCGGCATGGGCGGCGCGGCCTTCATGGCGCTGGCGCGCGCCGGCGTCGGCAGATTCGTGATCGCCGACATCGACCGTTTCGAGGTCTCCAATCTCAACCGCCAGGTGTTCGCCTTCGCCGACGAGGTCGGCCGCGAGAAGGCGGCCGTCGCCGCCGAAGCCGCGAAGCGCATCAATCCGACCATCGAGATCGAGGTGCTGGGCGAGAACTGGACCAGCGAGCTCGCCGGGATTGCCGAGCGCTGTCCGGTGATCGTCAACGGCATGGACGACATCGCCGCCGGCGTGCATCTGTACCGCACCGCCAAGCGCGCCGAGGCAACCGTGATCGATGCCTATATGTCGCCGCTGCCGTCGGTGATCGTGGTGCGCCCGCGCGATCCGCGGCCCGAGCAGCGCCTCGGCTTTCCCACTCTCGGCAAGGACTGGAAGGCCATTACCGAGGACGATCGCCGCGCGGCGATGCGCGCCGAGATCGAGCACGTGATGCTGCACTCCTCCTCGCGCAACTATGTCGACCTCGCGATCGCCGGCGAGGTCGCGGCCGGCGCCGCAGCCGGATGTCGTTCGCGCCGATGGTGATCTCGACCGGCATGCTGATGGCCTATGAGGCAGTCGCGCTGATCCTCGGCCGCACTTCGGGCACCGATTGCCGCGGCTGGTTCCTCAACCCGCACCGGCCCGCGATCGAGAAGCCGCGCAACGCGCTGATCGCCTCCCTGATGCGCCCGCTGGTGCGGCGGGCGATCGATCAATTGACGGGCGTCGCATGACCTCGGGGGTGATCGCCGATTCCATCGTCAATCTCTGCGGCGCCATCGGCGTCGCGGTGGCGATGATGACGTTCTATCGGCGCGATCCCAGGAGCCCGCTGACCCGCCGCCTGCTGCTGGCGCTCGGCGTGATCGCGACCCTGTTCCTCGATCGCGGCCTGGCCTGGTGGAGCGGAAGCTTTGTGCTTGACCGTATCTCGGTGATCCCGGCCGCGCTGATCCCGCTCGGCGCCTTGATCGTCACCGAGGGCATCCTGCGCCGGCACGCGCCGCGCGCGGTCAAGATCGCAGCGCTCGCGGGTGCCATCCTGCTCGGACTCGGCGGCACCTTCGGGCTGCAGCGCTTCGCGATGCCCTATGCGATCGCGCTGGCGCTGTTCCAGCTGCTCGGCTTCGCGACCTGCGCGCTTCTGCTGGCGACGCGCGACCGCGCCGCGCTGATGGCCTCGGAAAACCGCAGCATCGGCCGCATGGCGGTCGGCGCGCTGGTGGTGATCCCGTTCATCCTGACCGATTTCCGCACGCTGTTTCCCGACATCCCGGTGCGGCTTGGCGCGCTCGGTGCGCTGCTCACGGTGACCGTGATGCTGATCGCCGGCGGCGGCGCCGAGACGCGCCGGCACGGGCTTGCGATGATGGCGCTGCGGCTGATCTCGTCGGGGTTGCTCGGGCTCGCCGCGGCCTTCATGGCACCCGACGTCGACGCCGCGCAGATGGTCCGCTTCGTCGCGGTCGCGATCGCGGGCGTCCTGACCATCGGGCTGATGACGGACGCGCTGCGGGCGCTGTTCGAATCGCAGGAGCCGGGCGTGCTCAACTCGGTCGCGGCGTCGCCGGCGCAGACCCGCGAGCAGCTGATCGCCGAGCTGGCGCGGCATCCGATCTTCGAAAGCGCGCGGCGTTTCCGCGAGGACGAGCTCGGACCCTACGATCCGCCGTTGCTCCGCGATTTTCTGTCGACCAGGCGCGTGCTGCGCCGGTCCGAGGCCCCATGGGGACTGGCGACGACCGACCCGGCCGCCGAGCGCATGGTGTCGCTGATCTCAGCCAACAGCGCCTCCCATGTCATCGTGCTCGGCCATGATCCGCTCGACCTGATCGTGCTCGCCGTGCCGGTGACCGCGGCCGATCCGGCCACCGAAACTGCGCTGGCGCTGGTGCGGCGGCTATTGGCAT
Organism: Bradyrhizobium tropiciagri; assembly: GCF_001189845.1. Classification (GTDB taxonomy): domain Bacteria; phylum Pseudomonadota; class Alphaproteobacteria; order Rhizobiales; family Xanthobacteraceae; genus Bradyrhizobium; species Bradyrhizobium tropiciagri. The sequence continues at coordinate 79,386 of NZ_LFLZ01000029.1, read as the reverse complement.
TGACCCCGGAGGCCAAATGACAACAGAGATCCGGGAGGGCGACCGCAGGGCGGCATTCGACGCCGCCCTCAATGCCTATGGGCCCGACAGCCTCTACGTGCCGCCGCTGTGGAGCGACTTCGACCGGATGTTCGATGCCGCGAAGAACCCGTTCATCACCGAAGGCCATGGCCGCTATGCGCTGTTCTCGGCGCATCGCGACGGCCGCCCGGTCGGCCGCATCGCGGCCTCGATCCACGATGCCTCGAACCGCAAGCACGGCACCCGCCACGGTGCGTTCGGCTTCTTCGACTGTATCGACGATGTCGAGGTCGCCGATGCGCTGCTGCGCGCCGCCGAGCAATGGCTGTCCGCGCGCGGCATGAGCCGCGTCGCCGGCAACTTCAATCTCACAGCGATGCAGCAGATCGGGGTGATGACCGACGGCTTCGACCACGCGCCGTTCACCGACATGATGTGGTCGCCGCCGCATATCGCGCAGCACCTCGAACGCGCCGGTTATACTGCGACCTTCCCGATGGCGACGTTCGAGATCGCGCTCGACGATGGCAAGCCGGAGCAGCTGCTCGGCGACAAGCAGCGCGCGGTGCTCGCGGACAAGGACTTCGTTTGGCAACCGATCAAGCGCTCCGCCTTCAAGGTGCGGCTGGAGGATGCGCGCCTGATCCTGAACGACGGCTTTGCCGACAACCCGATGTTCGTGCCGCCAACCGCCGCCGAATACCTGTTCCAGGCCGGCGACATGATGTGGATCATCGACAAGCGGATTTCGACCGTGGTGTATCACCGCGGCCGCCCCGCCGGCGCGATCATCGCGATCCCCGACCTCAATCCATTGATCAAGGCGATCGGCGGCCGGATCGGGCTGACGGCGCCGTTCAGATTCGTGCAGCACCGCATGCTGAACACGCGCGCCGTGCTGATCTATCAGTCGGTCTGCCGCGACCTGCACAATCGCGGCCTCAACGGCGCGATGCTCTACCGTACCGCGCTGGCGTTGCAGCAGGCCGGCTACCGCACGCTCGGCGGCACCTGGATCGCTGACATCAATGCTCCGTCGCTGCGGCAGGTCGAGAAGGTCGGCGCCGCGCCGCTGCACCGGCTGCATCTGTTCACCAAGCGGCTGGCCGGGGCATGAGCGAGCTGACGCCGGATCTGCTGCGCGAGCTGGTCGCGGAGGCGCGGCTGGCGCCGAGCGTCCACAACATCCAGCCGACCCGCTGGCGGCTGCTCGGCGACGGGCGGCTGGCGCTGGTCGACGATATCAGCGTGCGCGCGCCGGTCGCGGACCCCGCGGGGCATGATGTGCTCGTCTCGCACGGCGCCGCGCTGGAAGGCATGAGCCTCGCGCTCAACCGCCGCGGCCTCGCGATCACGGCCATGACGACGATTGAGCAGCCGCTGTCGCCGCAATTTGCCGCGCTTTGCAGCTTTGCGATCAGGCAAGGCGTCGCGCCCGATCCACTTGCGGAGCATGTCGCGCGCCGCATGTCGTGGCGGGGCAGATTCGCGGCGTCGCCGGACGATACCGCGCCGCTGGTGCAGCTTGCCGTCGCGCGCGACGATTTGATCTGCATCAGTCATCGCCGGACGATTGCCGAGATCGCCGGGTGGGCCGACCAGGCCGAGTTCGCCTTTGTCCACGGCGACGACTATCGGGCCGAGCTGCTCGAATGGATGCGGCTGTCGTCCAGCCATCCGCACTATCTGCTGGATGGTCTCAATCGCGATGCGCTCGCCATGAGCGCGGTCGAGGCCACCGCCGCCCGCTTCGTGCTCGGCAGCCTGTTCAGGCCGCTGGATCGTCTCGGCCTCGCCGCAGCGCTGCTCTCCGACCGCGCCAAGACCGCCTCGGCCTCGGCGATCGTCCTGTTCTGCCGCCCGGTCGGTGAGGATCCACTCACGACGGGACGGCATTTCTACCGCAGCTGGCTGGAGATCGATCGTGCCGGGCTGGTGGCGTGCCCGATCTCGGCGCTATCAGATCACCCTGGCTTCAATGAGCGGCTGCGAAAACTCGGCAAGGTCGGCGCCGACCTGCGCCTCGTCAACGTGTTCCGCGTCGGCCGGCCGGCCAAACCGCTGAAAACGCGGCATTACCGGATGCCGGTGGATCGCTTGATCGTCTGATCGGTACCCCCTGTCAAAGCTTCACGCGGCCGTGCTAAGAGGCGGCCCGCAAACCAATGACCGGTGGGATGATGTCGAAGCAATCGTTGCGCGAGGAAGCGGAACGCCTGATCCGCGAGACTATGGAAAAACGGAACCTGGTCATCAAGCAGGGGACGACCCGGATCGAGGCCGTCTGCGGCAAATGCGGCGCGCCGAACCGGGTGCAGGCGGAAAAGGGCCAGACCCGCGTCAAGTTCACCTGCAAGAACTGTGACCATAAGCAGGAAACGCTCTGAGCGATTAAGCGCGCTTGCCCCGTCATCCTGAGGAGCGCGCTCTTGCGCGCGTCTCGAAGGATGAATCGGCCACAGGCGGGGCCGTCGATCCTTCGAGACGGCCGCTTCGCGGCCTCCTCAGGATGACGGTGATAGTGCGTGCGTAGGATGGGTGGAGCGAAGCGATACCCATCAAATTGCACCCATGCGGCGAGATGATGGGTATCGCTGCGCTCCACCCATCCTACGGAGCTACGAAGCCGTCTATTTGAACACTTCGCACACCGTGGTGTGATCCGGCGCGATCCGGGCCGCGGTCCGCAGCGAGACGTTGCGCCACCAGGCGTCCAGCGCATGGCGGTCGCAGGCGAGCTTCACGCTCATGCCGCCAGCGAACTTGATCCAGTCCGCAAAACTTTGCCGTGACACCGCGATCACGACCGGAATATCGGCGTTGAGCGCACGCTCGATCACGAAGCCGAGGCCCTTGCCGTCGCGTTCACGCTTGCCGAAGCGGTTGATGATGACGAGATCGGCGCCGGCCGAAAGCGCGTCGGCGACGCGGATGCCGGCGTCCTGCAGCCGCGACAGATCGAGCTTGCAGCCGGTGGTACCGGATCTTGTAGTACTTGGGTTTGGTGGCTGCGCCAGCAGCAGCGTCTCGCCGCTATGGACCAGCACCGCCGACAGGCTGGAATCGGCGCATTGGCCCGTCTGCACCATGCCGACCACGCGCGCGCCGTGCGCCTTCAGGTCGGAGGCGAAGGCGCGCAGGATCGCGTCTGGATCGTCATTGTCATCATAGACCAGGGCGGCAAGGTCGCATTGGGCGTCGAACATGATGGGCTCTGTTCGTTGGGGCGGGGAGAGGCGGCCGCGGCGCCAAGGGGCGCCAAAGAGGCTCCAAGGCGTCGCGGCCGCAGTTTTCGGATCAGGCGGCCGGCGGGCCGTTGATGATCTGCAGCTGGGTGAATTCGGCGAGGCCTTCCTCGGCGAATTCGGTGCCGATGCCCGACTGCTTGGCGCCGCCGAACGGAATGTTCGGGGCCATGTCGAGGTGCTTGTTGATCCACACCGTGCCGGCCTCGATCCGGGTCGCGATCTCGTGCGCCCGCTTGATGTCGGATGACCAGACCGACGCGCCGAGGCCGTAGGTGGTGGCATTGGCGCGGCGGATCACGTCGTCCTTGTCGGAATATTTGATGACCGGCAGCACCGGGCCGAACTGCTCCTCGTCGACCAGCTTGGAGCCTTCCTTGATGTCGCGCACGATGGTCGGCTCGATGAAGTAGCCGGGACGATCCATCGCGGCGCCGCCGGCGATCACATTGCCGTTCTTGCGGGCGTCGTCGAGGAACGCCTTCACCTTCTCGTATTGCATCTTGTTCTGCAGAGGGCCCAGCTTGGTGCCCTGCTTGGAGCCATCGTCGACCACGGTGTTCTTGGCGATCGCGACCAACTCGTTGCAGATCTCGTCATAGACGGATTCGTGCACATAGAGCCGCTTGATGGCGAGGCAGACCTGGCCGGAGTTCTGGAACGCGCCCTCGAAGATGCCGGGCGCGACCTTCTTCGGGTCGACGTCGTCGAGCACGATGCCGGCATCGTTGCCGCCGAGCTCGAGCGTGATCCGCTTCAGGGTCTGCGATGCGCTCGCCATCACCTTCTGGCCGGTCGCGGTCGAGCCGGTGAAGGAGATCTTGCGAATGTCAGGATGCTTGGTCATGTGGTCGCCGAGATCGTTGGCGTCGGCGATGAAGTTCAGCACGCCCTTCGGCAGGATGTCCTTGACCAGCTCGGCAAAGCGCAGCGAGGCCAGCGGCGTGGTCGGCGCAGGCTTCACCACCAGCGTGTTGCCCGCAAGCAGCGCCGACGGCAGCTTGAACGCCAGGATCAGCAGCGGATAATTCCAGGGAATGATCGCGCCGACCACGCCGAGCGGGCGGCGATAGGCCTCGACCTTGCGGTCGCCGGAATTCTCGATCACGCGCATCGGCAGGTCGAGCGAGCCGAGGTAGCGGAAGAAGCCGGCCATGCCCATCACCTCGCCGGTGGCATCGGCGAGCGGCTTGCCCTGTTCGCTGGTCAGGATGCGGGCGAGCTCATTGGTGTTGGCCTCGATCGCCTCGGCCATCTTGATGACGAGCTTGCGGCGCTCTTCCATCGGGGTTGCGGCCCAGGCAGGATAGGCGGCCTTCGCGGCGGCGACGGCCTGATCGAGCTGGTCCTTGGAGGCGCGGGAGCATTGCGCCACCACCTCTTCGGTCGCCGGATTGAGCACCGGCATGGTGCTGTCGCCGGGTACCATCTTGCCGTCGATGAGAAGCTTGTAATCACTCATAGGCTTTGCTCTCCCTGGTCAAACGGGTCCTTCGCGGACCTCGCTATATCCAATCATATATCACGATTGCGGCGGGCGGGCCACGGCCAAAGATGGGGGTCGAATAACGGCTGGACGACGGCAGCCCGATCGATATATCGTTGTGAATATAACGAAGAAATGATCCGGAGTGCCGGTATGCAGATCGAAACCCAGGAGCTCACCACCTGCGAAGTCGCGCCCGACGCTGCGCCATTTCGCTGGGATTCGTCGACGGCAAGGGCGAGCCCGCGACGATCCGCCTGTCGATCAACCAGGTCGGCGCGCTGGTGATGACCTTGCCCGGGCTGATCAGCAAGGCGTTGCAGACCCGCTTTGGCGACCAGACCTTGCGCTACGCCTATCCGCTGGATTCATGGGTGATCGAGCAGTCGACCGATCCGGCCCAGGGCATGATGACGCTCAAGACCTCGGACGGCTTCAGCGTCTGCTTCTCGATCCCGCGTGCCCAGCAGAACGAGCTCGGCGAAGCGCTGGTGGCGCCGCAGGCGACGCCGGTCAGGGTGCGGGCGAATTGAGGGGGATCGATGGGTAGCGCGGACCGTACCGTCATCCCCGCGCAAAGGCTTCGCCTTTGTCGCTGGAGGTGCGAGCGGAGCGAGCCTCGAAGGATGCACGGCCCGGCTGGTGGCCGTTCGCCCTTCGAGACGGCCGCTGCGCGGCCTCCTCAGGGTGACGGGACACAGAGCTGAGCGTGCGGCTGCAGTTTGTAGGATGGGTGGAGCGAAGTGATACCCATCAAATAGCGAGCCGCAGGAGAGATGATGGGTATCGCTGCGCTCCACCCATCCTACGATTCTTCTCTCACTTCCCCTTCACGAATGCGGCGAACGCATCGCCGTACTCCTTGTGCCAGCGCGACAGCGGCGGGCGGTTCTCGACGATGTCGCCGGCGGCCCACAGGATGCGGCGTTCGTCGAGCGCGCGCGGCACGTCGTTGTCGGGGCAGAGGATATAGAAATCGCCGGTTTCGAGGTGCGCGATCATGAAGTCGACGGTCTGTTCGGCCGTCCAGGCGCCGGCCGGCTTCTCGGTGCGGCCGCGCGCGGTCAGCCCGGTGAAGACGAAACCCGGGATCAGCAGATGCGCCGTGAGCTTGCAGCCGTCGGTGTTGCGCAGCTCGTGCTGCAGCGCCTCGGTGAACGCCTTCACGCCGGCCTTGGAGACATTGTAGGCGGGATCGCCCGGCGGCGTCGTGATACCCTGCTTGGAGCCGGTGTTGATGATCAGCCCCGGCCGCCCGCGCTTGATCATGTTGGGCGTAAACGCCTGCGTGCCGTTGATCACGCCCCACAGATTGACGCCCAGGATGCGCTGCCAATTGTCCGCGGGGCCGAACATCGCACTGCCGGGCTGGATGCCGGCATTGTTCATCAGGATGTCGGTGCCGCCGAATTTCTGCGCGACCGCGGCCTCGAGGTTCGCGATTTCGTCGGCGCGGCTGACATCGATAGCAGCGGTCATGATATCGGCCGTGCCGCCCGGGGCCGCAGCTGACAGTTTTGCCGCAGCCGCCTTCAGCCTGTCATCGCCGAGATCGGCGATGCAGACTTTCATGCCGGCCTCGGCGAACCGCGTCGCTGCAGCAAGCCCGATGCCGGAGGCGCCTCCGGTGATCACGGCAACATGATTGGCTGATATCACGGGGTGGGGCATCGGTCGTCTCCGGACACATATGTGGCTGAGGTTAGCATAGCGTTTTCAGGCGAAGCGGTTCCCGATTCGCGTGAAGAAAACGCGTCAAACAAGAGAACTCTTGCCTAGCATATCGCGCGCACGACGCAGGCGCATGGGAGGTTTTCATGCGCGCCGCCCTCGACAACGCCGGCTCCGCTTTACGGTTTCGCGCCTGCGCTGTAGAATCGTCGATATAACGCCTCCAAAAGACCTCAGCCGACAATTTGACAGGGAGTGCAAACATGGCTGTTTCGCAGGCTGTTCCGATCACGCGCCATCCTTATGCCGACGGCTCCTACAAGAAGATGCTGATCGACGGCAAATGGATCGACGCCGCCTCCGGCAAGAAATTCGAAACCCACAATCCCGCCACCGGTGAGTTGCTCGCGACCGTCGCCGAGGGTGACGCCGAGGACATCACCCGCGCGGTCGCGGCGGCGCGCCGCGCCTTCGAAGGACCGTGGAGCAAGGTGAAGCCGTTCGAGCGGCAGAACATGCTGCTCAAGCTCGCCGAGCTGGTCGAAGCCAATTTCGAGGAACTGTCCCAGCTCGACACGCTCGACATGGGCGCGCCGATCAGCCGCACCCGCGGCAACCGGCTCCGCTCGCTCGGCATGCTGCGCTATTACGCAGGCCAGGCCACCGCGATCCACGGCGAGACCATCGAGAACTCGCTGCCCGGCGAGATCTTCTCCTACACGCTGAAGGAGCCGATCGGCGTGGTCGGCGCCATCATCCCCTGGAATGGGCCGCTGACCGCCTCGATCTGGAAGATCGGCCCGGCGATCGCGACCGGCTGCACCGTGGTGCTGAAGCCGGCCGAGGAATCGCCGCTGACCTCGCTGCGCATCGGCGAGCTCTGCATGGAGGCCGGCATTCCGCCTGGGGTCGTCAACGTCGTGCCGGGCTATGGCGAGACCGCGGGCGCGGCGCTCGCCTCGCATCCCGATGTCGACAAGGTCGCCTTCACCGGCTCGCACGTTACGGGACAGTCGATCATCCGCGCCTCGGCCGGCAACCTCAAGCGCGTCTCGCTCGAGCTCGGCGGCAAGTCGCCGGACATCGTGTTCGCCGATGCCGATCTCGACGCCGCGGTGCCGGGAGCTGCGATGGCGGTGTTCGCCAATTCGGGCCAGATCTGCAGCGCCGGCACCCGGCTGTTCGTCGAGCAGAAGGTCTATGACGAGTTCGTCGGCCGCGTCGCCGAGTTCGGCAAGAAGCTGCAGGTCGGCAACGGCCTCGACCCCAACACCCAGATCGGCCCCTTGGTGTCGCAGCAGCAGATGGACCGCGTCTCCGGCTATCTCGACATCGGCCAGAAGGAAGGCGCCAAGGCGCTGGCCGGCGGCGGCCGCCTCACCGAGGGCGCGCTGTCGAAGGGCTATTTCGTGCAGCCGACCGTGTTTGCCAATGTGCAGGACAACATGCGCATCGCGCAGGAGGAGATCTTCGGCCCGGTGATCTCGGCGATCTCGTTCAAGGATCCGGAGGAGCTGATCAAGCGCGCCAATGCCACCACCTTCGGCCTCGGCTCGGGCGTCTGGACCACCAATGTCAGCAAGGCGCACCAGGTCGCAAAGGCGCTGCGCGCCGGATCGGTCTGGGTCAATTGCTACCAGGCGATGGATCCGGCGGTGCCGTTCGGCGGCTACAAGATGAGCGGCTACGGCCGCGAGTCCGGCAAGCAGCACGTCGAGGAATATCTCAACGTCAAGGCAGTCTGGATCAAGACGGGCTAGCGCCGCGAAGCTCGCTGCCTCTCTTCACCTCTCCCCGCTTGCGGGGAGAGGTCGCCGCGCTCTTGCGCGGCGGGTGAGGGGGTACAGGTCTCGACATGCGGCTCGCGCGCGGAGGGAAGCCCCTCGCCCAGCACGTGCGCTATTTCTGAATATTAGAAATATACCCCTGATTTGCCCGACGCGTCAAGTTGCCTCGTCGAACGCCGGCCGCCGCCGGCTCCTTTGCATGGGGTTGTTTTCGATATTTTCGCAACGCTCCCTGCGACGGCCGCCGGTTCCTGCGTTTACCGCCCGGCGGCCCTCTTCGGCTTGCCGATGTCGCTGCGCAGGGCTTCGAGCTCCTTGCGCACGGCACTCGCCGCGTCGCGCTCGATCTTGCGGTAGCGCGCGACCAAAGAGAGGCCGAACGGGGTCAGCACCGCGCCGCCGCCGTTCTTGCCGCCGGTCTGCCGCTCCACCGCCGCCTGCCGGCAGATGCGGTTGATCTCGTCGACCAGGTCCCAGGCGCGCTTGTAGCTCATGTCCATGGCGCGGCCGGCGGCCGAGATCGAGCCGCATTCCCTGATGTTTTCCAGCAGCAGGATCTTGCCCGGCCCGATCCGGTCCTCGGCATCGAGGTCGATGCGGACGCTCAGGGAGGGGAGCGATGAGGCGCTCGATTTCGACATGGGAGACCTTCTCTCGGCAACAGATTGCCACTACCTCCTTTTATGAACAAGATGAACCCGTTACATAACGGGAAATCGCAAAGAATATTTGGGGTAGGCATGACTTCTTCGTCGCTGTTTTCGCCGCTCAAGGTCGGTCCCTATGAGCTGAAGCACCGTGTCGTGATGGCGCCGCTGACGCGGATGCGGGCGGCGCGGCCGAGTCTCGCGCCGCGGCCGATGAACGCGGAATATTACGCGCAGCGCGCCACGCCCGGCGGCCTGCTGATCGCGGAAGCTCGCCGGTGGTCGCCACCGGCTTCGGCAATCCCGGCGTTCCCGGCATCTATAGCGAGGCCCAGATCGCGGGCTGGCGCGAGGTGGTGGATGCCGTGCACGCCAAGGGCGGCCTGATCTTCCTGCAGCTCTGGCACGTCGGCCGCGTCTCGCATTCCTCGTTCCAGCCGGATGGTGCGCTGCCGGTGGCGCCGTCGGCGGTCGCGATCCCCGCCGAGTTCAAGTGCATGACGGCGGACGGCAAGGTGGTCGAGTATGAGACGCCGCGCGCGCTCGAGACCGCCGAGGTCGCGCTGATGGTCGATGCCTATCGTGAGGGCGCGAAGAACGCGCTCGCCGCCGGCTTCGACGGCGTCGAGATCCACGGGGCCAATGGCTATCTGATCGAGCAGTTCCTGCAATCGCGCAGCAATCAGCGCACCGACCGGTATGGCGGCGGAATCGAGAATCGCGTCCGCTTCCTGCTGGAGGTGACCCAGGCGGTCACCGAGGTGTGGGGCGCCGACCGCGTCGGCGTGCGGCTTTCGCCCTACGGCATCGCCAATGGCAGCGGCGAGGCCGACCCGATGCCGCTCTACAGCCACGCCATCAAGGCGCTGGACAAGTTCGGGCTCGCCTATCTGCATTTCATCGAACCGCGCGCCTCCGGCACCGGCCGCGCCGACGTCGACTGGCAGAACGTGCCGTCGGCGATGGTGCTGTACCGCCCGATGTGGAGCGGGGTGCTGATATCAGCCGGCAATTTCGTCGGCGACAGCGCAGAGCGCGCACTTGCCGAAGGTCATGCCGATGCGATCGCGTTCGGCCGCTATTTCATCTCCAACCCGGATTTGCCGCGCCGCCTGCAGCGCGGCTATCCCCTGACCAAGTACAACCGCGCCACCTTCTATGGCGGCGAGGAGAGGGGCTACACGGATTATCCCGTGCACGACGAACTGGCGCAGGCGTAGACGACGCGCCGTCATTGCGAGGAGCGAAGCGACGAAGCAATCCATCGCTCCGCGCATGCGGATGAATGGATTGCTTCGCTTCGCTCGCAATGACGGTGATCACCGATGTTTCCGGACGACGAGTTCGAGCCGACCAAAAAATCAAAACCCGTGGCGCTGGCGAAGCCCGCGGCCGGCCAATGCCTGTGCGGCAAGGTGCGGTTCGAGGTCGACGTGCCGGCGCGCTGGGCCTGGCACGATCACACCGCCGCGAGCCGCCGTGCCCATGGCGCTGTTTACGCGACCTATGTCGGCAGCTGGAAGAAGCGCTTCCGCATCACGCAGGGCGAGAGCGATCTGTCGCGCTACGAAGATGCGAAGAGCAAGACCGCGCGCAGCTTCTGCGCCAATTGCGGCACGCCCATTATCTACGAACGCGCGCGGTCGCCGCACATGGTCAACATCCCGCGCGCGCTGTTTTCGGGGCGCACCGGCCGGCAGCCGCTCTACCACATCGCGATCGAGGAATTGCAGGAATGGGCCTACACCGGCGAGCCGCTGGTGCCGCTGAAGGGCTATCCCGGCGTGGTCTGGCAGCGTTCGAAAAAGAAGAAGCGCAGCGAGCGCGAGGGGATGTTCTGATGCATGATCCGGAAAAGTGCGAAGCGGTTTTCCGGAAAGATCACGCACAAACAAAGGACGCGAACTGCGCTCGTCAGCTTCCGGGCAAGACAGTCGCACCAGCGCCGCGTCAGTGCTTCACGTAGATGACCTCGTCCGTTCCGGCGTATTCCTCGGTCCATCCCCTCTTGTCCATGAGGAACCTCTTCAGAGGTTCGTGCGCCTTCACCCAGAGCACCGTATCGATCTTGTACTTGTCGAGGACGGCGTCCCAGGCGGTCTCATCGATCTCCCATTTGATCAGGCTGAAGTAGTCGCGCAGCAGCTCATCGGGGTAGGCGGTGGCTGACCGGCCATCGATGAATACGGGCACCGCACCCCGCGTGTAGAAGATCAGGAGGCCACCGACGTTCCAGTGGTTCAGAAGCCGTGCATGCGGAAAATGCACTTGAAGATAGCGCGCATCCTGCTCCGACAGCAGCTGCGGCAGCGCGAGCGCCGGTTTGACGTAGATCAGCGTCAGCGGCAGCGCGCACATTCCGACGATGCCGGCAACCAGCAACGCGCCCTGGACCTTGAGATCGTTCAGCTGCTTGGGCAGCAGCCGATCCAGGTGTAGCGCCAGTGGCACCGCCGCGAACATGAAGAAGAACGACATGTATCTGTATTGATAGAATCCCAGCAGCAGGAACAGCCAGGCCAGCAGCCGCGACTCCAGAGAAGCGGGCGAAGCAATGGGGTGGCGGAGCTCGAACGCAATGAAGATGGCGATATAGATGATACCGGGAATGCTTCCCGGCATGGTGAAGTTCGCAGCGTAAGACCACCACTCGGTGATGTGCGCCTGCGCAAAGTGGCCCAGCGTGGTCGCGACGCCGCTGTAGATATGCCAGCCCAGAGGATTGATGAGGATGGCGACAAGGCAGCCGGCGGCTGCGAGACTGTAGATCCTAACGCCTGTCCAATCCCGTCTGAGCAGGGACACCGCGCCAAAAAAGCCGATAAGGAAAAGCCCGAGCATGAAGCCGCCATGCAGGTTGGCCCAAAGGACCATCATCACGGGCAGCAAGAACCATCGGGTTCGTTTCAAGCTCTCTGCGTAGAAGATGACGCAGAACAACATGGTCGGGGTGTTTGGCGACACCGAGAGGTAGGAATTCGGGGCGGTCACAAAGGCCGGATAAAGCAGGCACGCGGCCAGAACGGAAATGCCGGCCGCAAGCGTCGAGGCGCCGTTGCTCAGGCAGATGGATGTGAGATATCCGGTGATGACGGCGCCGCATGCAACGATTGCCAATGTGAGACCGGTACATCCCGTGTATTGAAACACCACGCTGGCGATCACGTCCCAGAGCCAGGAGAGGTTATACCATTGCCTGTCGCCGAGGGTGAAAGACCACGGATCCTGGAAGGGCACATTGCCGCGCTCCCTGATCAGGTCGCCGGCGGCGAGGTGCCATCCCAAATCGAGGTGGCCCAGCAAGAGCGGCCCGTTCGCCAGGTAGTACAGGGATGAGAACGCGATCAGGAAGAGGTAGATCCCCAGCTTCGCGAGCTTGATCGTTCCTGGTCCTCTCTCAAGCCTGGTGCCGTTCCAAGCCGCCAGCGCGTCCATGAATGAGTCCTGCGATCGAAGCGGGCCGCCTGCGGGCTCTGCGTGCTTTTCTACCCGCCTGGTGGATGCAAACAATCGCCGCTTTAGGGCACTCTTGCTAAAGTAGCGTTAATGTCGGCCGCGCAATTCGATGCTGCCCGCTGAGGGCGCTCTCTTGGAACTTGCGATCATCATGGTGCTCGTATGGTCAACGGCAGGCGCGCGCCTGCGGAATGCGGCCATGACCGGCCGCTCGATTGCTCCCGAAGCGCAAGTTTGGTCATCTCGTCAGGTGCCGTCGGCCAACGCGCTGGCAGGCCTGGAGGGAACATGAAGAATCGCATCACCGGCCGCTCGGCATTTCTGGCGTTGCTGAAGGATGAAGGCGTCACGCATCTGTTCGGTAATCCCGGCACCACCGAATTGCCGATCATGCATGCGCTGAAGGACCATCCCGATCTCACCTATGTGATGGCGATGCAGGAGAGCCTGGTCGTCGCGATGGCCGACGGCTTCAGCCGCGCCTCCGGCAAGCTGGTCGCCTGCAATGTCCATGTCGCGCCCGGCCTCGGCAATGCGATGGGTTCGCTCTACAATGCAAGCTTCACCGGCACGCCGCTGATACTGACCGCTGGGCAGCAGGAGCAGGGCCATGGCCTGACCGAGCCGGTGCTCTATGGCCCGCTGGTGCAGATGGCCACGCCCTTGGTGAAATGGGCGGTCGAGGTGACGCGGCTCGAGGACCTGCCGCGCATCGTGCGCCGTGCCGCCAAGATCGCGACCACGCCGCCCACCGGGCCGGTGTTCATCTCGCTGCCCGGCGACATTCTCAATGCGGAGGCCGGCATCGAGCTCGGCCGCTCCACCCGGATCGACACCCGTGTCCGGCCGTCGGAGGATTCGCTCAAGGCGCTTGCCGCACGCATCCTCAAGGCGGAGCGCCCCGTCATCGTCGTCGGCGACGAGATCGTCAAAAGCGACGCGCTGCGCGAGGCGGCCGATCTCGCCGAGACGCTGGGCTGCCCGGCGTGGCAATCGTCGACGCCCTATGGCGCGCACTTCCTGTCCGAAAGCCCGAGCTTCATGGGCGCGATCGCGCGGCTGCAGAAGGTCGCGCGTGATGTGCTGGCGCCGCATGATCTTTTGATCGCGCTCGGCGGCGATCCCTTGCGGATGTCGGTCTATAGCGAGGTCGATCCGCTGCCGGACGGGCTCTCGATCGTGCAGGTCGGGCTGGTCGACAGCGATCTCGCCCGCAACTATGGCGCCGAGATCGCGGTGAAGGCCGACGTCAAGGAAACGCTGCGCGCGCTGGTGCTGGCGCTGAAAGAATTGGGCGGTGGCGCCTTGGAGACGCGCGCCAGGCAAGGGCTGGCGGCGCTCGCACCGAAGAACTGGGCGGCGAAGCGCAAGGCGCTGGTCGAGCAGATATCGAAGGCGAGCCAGACTTCGCCGATCGATCCGGACTGGCTCGCGCTGCAGGTCGTGGAGGCGATGCCCGACAATGCGATCCTGGTCGACGAGGGCTTGACCTCGTCGCGCCAGATCATTGCGCTGCGCGCGCATCGCGACCGCTACGGCTATCACGCGCTCGCCTCCGGCGGCATCGGCTGGGGCCTGCCGGCCGCGGTCGCGTCGGCCTCGCCAATCCGGAGCGTCCGGTGGTGTGCTATTCCGGCGACGGCTCGTCGATGTATTCGATCCAGTCACTGTGGACCGCGGCCAACCACAAGCTGCCGCTCAACTTCGTCATCGTGAACAATGGCGGCTACCGCATCATCAAGCAGCGTCTGCTCGCCTTCCACGGCGACGACAACTATGTCGGCATGGATTTCGTCGATCCGCCGGTCGATTTCACGGCGCTTGCGCGCTCGCTCGGGCTCGAGGCGATCAAGGTGACGGACCCGCAGGAGCTAGGGGGCACGCTGAGGTCCGCGTTCGGCCGCCCGGGTGCGAAGCTGATCGAGGTGGTGGTGAGCAATTCGGTGAATTGAGTTTCGAAACGCGACTGCCCTCTCACCGTCACCCTGAGACGCGCGCAAGAGCGCGCTCCTCAGGATGACGGGACTATCCGCGTCATTGCGAGGAGCGGCGCAACGAAGCAATCCACCGCTCCGCGTATGCGGAACCATGGATTGCTTCGCTTCGCTCGCAATGACGGAGACTATTGCTCCGCCGCTGCGCTCTTCACCCGATGCCGCCCCGCCGGATGCGTCGCATCGAGCCTCGCCCGCCCCGCGCCGAACAGCTTCTCCCGCAGCGTGCCCTTCGCATACTCTTTCTTGTAGCGGCCGCGCTTGACGAGCTCGGGCACCAGCATGTCGGCGATATCCTCGAAGTCGCCGGGCGAGATCGCGAACGCGACATTGAGGCCGTCGACGTCGGTGTCCTCGAACCACTGCTCGATCTTGTCGGCGACCTGCTCGGGCCTGCCGACCACCACCGGGCCGGCGCCGCCGATGCCGACATGCTCGGCGACCTCGCGTACGGTCCAGACCCGGTCGGGATCGGCGCGGGTGACGTTGTCCATCGCGGAGCGGCCGGCGTCGTTCTGCACGTGCCGCACCTCCTGGTCGAGCGAGTAGGTCGAGAAGTCGACCCCGGTCCAACCCGACATCAGCGCCAACGCACCTTCGTGGCTGATATGACTGCGGTACTCGGCATACTTCGCCTTGGCCTCGGCCTCGGTCGGCGCCACCACGATGCACATCATCGAGAACATCAGGATCTCGGCGGCGTTGCGGCCTTTCGCGGCGGCGAGCTCGCGGATCGCCGACACCCGCGGGCCGATCACCTTCGCCGATGGCCCCGACATGAACACGCATTCGGCGTGCTCGGCGGCGAACTGCCGGCCGCGCGGCGAGGTGCCGGCCTGATAGAGCACTGGCGTGCGCTGCGGCGACGGCTCGGACAGATGGATGGCGTTGAGCCGGTAGTTGTTGCTCTCGTGCTGCACCCGATGCACCTTCGCGGGGTCCGTGAAGATGCCGCGCGCGACATCGCGGATCGCAGCGTCGTCCTCCCAGCTGCCTTCCCAGAGCTTGTAGACCAGCTCCATATATTCGTCGGCGAGCTCGTAGCGATCGTCATGCGCGGTCTGCTTGTCCTTGCCGGCGCCGCGCGCCGCGGAATCGAGATAGCCGGTCACCACGTTCCAGCCGACGCGGCCATTGGTCAGATGATCGAGCGTCGACATCCGCCGCGCGAACGGGTAGGGCGGCTCGAACGAGAGATTGCTGGTGACGCCGAAGCCGAGATTTTCGGTCACCGCGGCCATCGCCGCGATCAGCATCAACGGCTCGTTGGCCGGGGTCTGCGCCGCGTTGCGCAGCGCCGCATCCGGATTGCCGCCATAGACATCGTAGACGCCGAGCACATCGGCGAGGAACAGACCGTCGAACCGGCCGCGCTCCAGCGTCTTCGCCAGGTCGGTCCAGTAGGACAGCTTGTTGTAGTCCTTGGTGCGATCGCGCGGATGGGTCCATAGCCCCGGTGACTGATGCGCCACGCAGTTCATGGCAAAGGCGTTGAGCCGGATTTGTTTTGTCATTGTCGAAACCTTGGTCGAAACCTTGAGCGCCGCCTCGATTGCTGCCCGGTCCAATCCCGGACGTCCCACCGTCAACTTGTTGCGACTTCCCACGTTTTGGCAAGGCCCCTTCGCGATTCACACCCTTCCGGTGGCGGGCCGATCCCGATAGGTTGCCGGCCTCCAGAAGCATGATCCGGATGTGCGACGCAGCGATCCGACGGGATCATGCCAAGATGCGACCGGACGAAGGGACAATCATGGCGACACGGGCCGACGCGATCGCAAATGTGCGGGAGCATATTCAATCGGGACAGTTCCTGAAGGAGCTCGACCGCAGGGTCGGCTACCAGACCGAGAGCCTGAATGCTGACAAGGCCCATGCGTTGCGTGCCTATCTGGTGGAGAATTTGCAGCCGGCCTTCGCCGAGCTCGATTTCAAGACCCGGCTGATCGAGTCGCCGACCGGCCGCGGACCCTATCTGATCGCCGACTACCAGGAAGATGCCGCGCGGCCGACCGTGCTGACCTACGGCCACGGCGACGTCGTCGACGGCATGGTCGGCGAATGGCGCGATGGGCTCAATCCCTGGCAGATCACGGTCAAGGGTGATCGCGCCTATGGCCGCGGTACCGCCGACAACAAGGGCCAGCATTCGATCAACATGGCCGCGCTCCGCGCGGTGAAGCAGGCGCGCGGCGGCAAGCTCGGCTTCAACGCCAAGTTCATCATCGAGACCGGCGAGGAGATCGGCTCGCCCGACCTGCGCGAGGTCTGCGAGGCGCATCGCGAGGAGCTGAAGGCCGATCTGTTCATTGCCTCCGACGGGCCCAGGCTGTCGGCAGAACGGCCGACCATCTTCCTCGGTTGCCGCGGTGGCAACCGCATCCATCTCGACGTCAATCTGCGTGAGGGCGGCAACCATTCCGGCAATTGGGGCGGCGTGCTGGCTAATCCCGCGACGATCCTGGTGAACGCGATCGCGAGCCTGGTCGACGGCAAGGGCCGCATGAAGCTCGAGATCCTGAAACCGCCGCCGATCTCGAACCGCGTCCACGCCGCGCTCGCCGACGTCGAGATCAAGCCGACGGCGGACGAACCTCAGCTGGCGGAGGATTGGGGCGAGGAGGGCCTGACCGCGGCCGAACGGCTCTACGCCTGGAATACGTTGGAAGTGCTGGCGATGTCGTCGGGCAATATCGACAAGCCCGCCAACGCGATCCCCGGCAAGGCGAACGCGGTGCTGCAGCTCCGCTTCGTGGTCGGCACGAAATATCTCGAAGTGATCGACGGCGTGCGCGATTATCTGCACAAGAACGGCTTTCCGATGGTCGAAGTCTCCGGCGCGCAGCGCTTCGGCGCCTCGCGCACCGACATGGACAGCCCGTGGATCGACTGGGCGGCGAACTCGATCCGCACCACGACCGGCAAGGCGCCGGCGGTGCTGCCGAACTTCGGCGGCTCGCTGCCCAACGACGTGTTCTCTGAAGGCCTCGGGCTGCCGACGATCTGGGTGCCGCATTCCTATCCGGGATGCTCGCAGCACGCGCCCGACGAGCACATCCTGTTGCCGGTGACCGAGGAGGCGCTGACCATCATGGCCGGCCTGTTCTGGGATCTCGGCGAGGCGTCGCGCAAAGGTTGAAGGGCGGGCGCTGTATCTTTCCCCGTCATCCTGAGGTGCGAGCTCTTGCGAGCCTCGAAGGATGCACGGCCCTGCTGGTGGCCGTCGATCCTTCGAGACGCGGCTGACGCCGCTCCTCAGGATGACAGGGAGACATGGATGCTCGGGTCAAGCACGGGCATGACAGGCAGAGAAATGGTGGCCGACGCTGCTAAGGAAATTCAAATGACATCATCGACGCCGGCCGACGCTCAGCACGCAACTGCGGTCGACAAGAAAAACATCACCCGCCTGATCGTCGCGACCTCGATCGGCAATGCGCTCGAATGGTACGACATCTCGGTCTACGCCTATTTCGCGGTCTACCTCTCCAAGGCGTTCTTTCCGGCCAATGATCCGACCACCTCGCTGCTGCTGACCTTCGGCAGCTTCGGACTGTCGTTCCTGATCCGCCCGATCGGCGGCGTCGTGCTCGGCGCCTATGCCGACCGGCATGGCCGCAAGGCCTCGCTGATGCTGTCGATCGTGCTGATGACCTTTGGCACGCTGGTGCTGGCGCTGATGCCGACCTTTGAGACGATCGGCATCCTGGCGCCGATCGCGGTGATGCTGGCGCGGCTGGTGCAGGGCTTCTCCGCGGGCGGTGAGTTCGGTTCCTCGACCGCGTTCCTGGTCGAGCACATGCCGGAGCGGCGCGGTTTTGTCGCGAGCTGGCAGTTCGCGAGCCAGGGCGTCAGCGGCCTGCTCGGCGCCGGCTTCGGCGCGCTGCTGACCTCGTTGATGAGTCCTGAGGATCTGCAATCCTGGGGCTGGCGGCTGCCGTTCCTGTTCGGCGTGCTGATCGGCCCGGTCGGCATCTACATCCGCAACCATGTCGACGACGCAACGCCGCCTCCGGCCGCCGGAAAGCAGGATTCGCCGGTCAGGGAAGTGCTCGCGCGGCAGAAGCTCGCCACCATCCTTGCAATCGGCGCGCTCGCGGTGTCGACCGCGGTGAATTATTTGATCGTCTACATGCCGACCTATGTGGTGAAGACGCTGAACCTGCCGCCGGCGGTCGGATTCATGGCGGCGCTGGTCGCGCAGACCGCGGTCGCGCTGCTCGCGCCGATCGCGGGCTTCGTCTCCGACAAGATCGGACGCACCACGCACATGATCCTGTTTGCGCTGCTGCTGCTGGTGTCGATCTTCCCGGCCTTCCTGCTGCTCACCGGCAAGCCGACGCCCACCATCATCCTGCTCGGCGTGCTCTGGCTCGGCGTGCTCAAGTCGCTGTATTACGGGCCGCTGGCCGCGCTGATGTCGGAGCTGTTTCCGCCGGCGACGCGTGCGACCGGGCTCGGCCTCAGCTACAATATCGGCGTCACATTGTTCGGCGGCATGGGGCCGGCGATCATGACATGGATGGGCGGCTATCCGCTGATCGGCGAGCTCGCGCCGGGCTATTATCTCACCGCGGTCTGCATCCTCAGCCTCGGCGCACTCTTCACCATTCGTAGGATGCGGTTGGCCTGATTTCGTGAAGCGAAATTCGAGTGCCGCTATTGCTGCAAGGCAGCGTAGATAGTCGATATCAAAGTTTCATCTGACGAAAGTATACGGTGTCCGCTGCACATCATCCGTTTTAGGATGATGCCCGCCGGGCGCATTCTCTTCGTGCCCGGTTCAGGATTTTGGAATCGAGGCAAGGAAGGCCAGGCATGAACGCCTCCACGACTGCGACCGCGCGGACCAGCCGCAAGAGGCCATTGCCGGAGCCGGGCCAACCCGACAAGTTCAACGCGATCCAGAAGGTCTGCGCGATCCTGCGCGTGCTGGCGCAGCGCTCGCCGTTGCGGCTGACCGACATCGCCGACACCACGTCGCTGAACAAGGCGACCGCGCTGCGCATCCTCAACTCGCTGATCGAGGAAGGTTTTGTCAGCCGGGTCACCGGGGCCAAGACCTATGAGCTTGGCCAGGAGGCGCGGGTGATGGCAGTCGGCGCGCGCCGCTCGGTCGACATCGCCGAGCTGGCGCAGCCGAGCCTGTTGCGGCTGTCGGAGCGCTCGGCCGACACGGCGCTGTTATCGGTGCGATCAGGCGTCGAGGCGCTGTATCTGGCGCGCTCGGTCGGCAGCCACCCGCTGCAACCGAACTATCTGCAGATCGGCAGTCGCCGTCCGCTCGGTGTCGGCGCCGGTGCGCTGGCGCTGTTGGTCTGGCTGCCCGACGCCGAGATCGAGGCCGTGATCGAGGTGATCGTGCCGCGGCTGGCGAAGTCGCCGCGCATCACGCCAAAATTCCTCCGCGAGCGGATCGCGGTGGCGCGCAAGGCCGGGCACACCGTGCTGCTCGACGCTGCGTTCCCCGGCATGGGTGGCGTCGGCGTTCCCGTCCGCGACGATGCCGGCGAGGTGGTCGCCGCGCTGTCGATCGGCGCGGCCACCGACCGCATCCGCCGCCGCGAAACCGAGCTCGCCGACATGCTGAAGAAGGAAGCCCAGGTGCTGGCCCGCGCGATGGCCCAGGCGCCGAAGAACGTGCGGCCCGCGAAGGGCTCGTGAGCTGACCGATAGCGCGTTGGAATTTGGCAGTTCCTGGCAGCAGGAGCTTTGGGCGTTCCGGCCTGCGCGCTGACCGGGCGGATCCGTTTAATCAAGCGATTAATCTGAGGAACTCAAGGGTGTCGGCGGCTTGCGAGAACGGGCGGTTGCCGTCATCATGGCCGCGCTCGCCGAGGAAACCTGCCTAACAAGATGACGCTATCGCCTGACGCCACCGACGACGCTGTGACGACGGCGTTTGCCGGCCTTCCCGCATTGCTCGACCAGGCGCCTCGGCTGGTCTCGCGCGGGCGGCTGCTCGATTGCGACTGCCTGATCGGCCCGATGGCGCGGCCGTTTCATGCCGCGATCCGCGCCGGGCGGATCGTCGAGCTGATGCCTTCGCCGGTCCTGATGCGCTCGTGGCGTTTTGCCTATCGCGCGACGCCGCAGGCCTGGGCCGCCTACTGGCAGGCCGAGCCGAAACCCGGCTGGCACGATTTGCTGGCGCTGACCAAGCGCGGCGAGGCCGTGCTGGAAGGCGATCTGCATCCCTTCATGGCGCATCTGCAATACTTCAAGGACCTGCTGGCGCTGCCGCGGCAGCATTTCGCGGCGGCCGGCTCATGAGCGGCACCATCATGAACGGCACCATCGAGCCGATGGTCGGCCGCTACGTTCACGTCGAGATCGGCGGCGAGCTGCACCGCATCTATTTCGAGGAGAACGGCACGGGCATTCCGCTGGTCTGCCTGCACACCGCGGGATCAGACGCGCGGCAGTGGCGGCATCTGCTCGCGGATGCGCAATTTGCCGAAAAATTCCGCGTCATTGCCTTCGATATGCCCTGGCATGGCAAGTCGAATCCGCCGAAAAGCTGGACCGGCGATGAATACCAACTCACCACCGCGCGCTACACCGAGACGATCCGCGCCTTCTGTCGTGCATTGGGGCTGGAGAAGCCCGTCGTGATGGGCTGCTCGATCGGCGGCCGCATCGTGCTCAACCTCGCGATCGAACATGCCGCCGAGTTCCGCGCGCTGATCGGGCTCGAAGCCGCCGATTTCCAGGCGCCGTGGTATGACACCGACTGGCTGAACCGTCCGGACGTTCACGGCGGCCAAGTCTGCGCGGCGCTGGTGTCGGGGCTGATCGCGCCGCAGAGCCCTGAAGCTGCGCGGATGGAAACGCTGTGGGGCTACAAGCAGGGCGGCCCCGGCGTGTTCAAGGGCGACCTGTATTTCTACCGTGTCGATGGCGACCTGCGCGGCCGCGTCGCGTCAATCGATACTAAAGTATGCAAGCTCTATTTGCTCACGGGCGAGTATGATTTCTCCTGCACGCTCGAGGACACGAGGCGGACAGCAGCGGCTATAGGGGGCGCCAGCGTCACGATCATGGAGCATCTCGGTCATTTTCCGATGAGCGAGAATCCGGAACAGTTTCGCCGCTATATCGCACCCGTCCTCGCCGACATTCTCACGCATTAGATCATCGTTCCACGAAGGAGTAGACGTATGACACGCAAATATCTGATCGGCCTCGCGCTCGCCGCCGCGTTCGGCGCGAGCCAGGCGCAGGCCGAGGAGCTGACCGGAACGCTGAAGAACATCAAGGACACCGGTGCGATCACGCTCGGCTACCGCGATTCCTCGATTCCGTTCTCCTATCTCGACGACAACCAGAAGCCGATCGGCTACGCGATGGACATCTGCTACAAGATCGTCGATGCCGTGAAGAAGGAGCTCAAGCTCGACAAGCTCGAGGTCAAGCTCAATCCGGTGACCTCGGCGACGCGCATCCCGCTGATGGCCAACGGCACCGTCGACCTCGAATGTGGCTCGACCACCAACAATGCCGAGCGTCAGAAGCAGGTCTCCTTCACCAACTCCCACTTCCTCACCGCCAGCCGCTACGTGACGAAGAAGGCGAGCAAGATCAATTCCATCGATGATCTGAAGGGCAAGACGGTGGTCTCGACCGCCGGCACCACCAACATCAAGCAGCTGACCGAGGCCAACCTCGCGCGCGGACTGAGCGTCAACATCATCCCGGCCAAGGATCATGCCGAGGCCTTCCTGATGGTCGAGACCGATCGTGCGGTCGCCTTCGTGATGGACGACATCCTGCTCGCGAGCCTCGTCGCCGGCTCGAAGTCGCCGGATGACTACGTCATCTCCAAGGACGCCTTCTCCAAGCCGGAGCCGTACGGCATCATGCTGCGCAAGGACGATGCGCCGTTCAAGAAGGTCGTCGACGCCGCCACCGCCGCGCTCTACACCAGCGGCGAGGGTCAGAAGATCTACGACAAGTGGTTCACCCAGAAGATCCCGCCGAAGGGCCTCAATCTCAACTCGCCGGCTGGTCCGGAGATGAAGAAGCAGTTCGCGAAGCCGTCTGACTCGCCCGATCCGGATGCCTATCTGGTCAACTGACCGCTGCGTATGACCCGTCGCCCCTTTTGGGGGACGGGTCCTGAAGGTTAGCATGTCCGGCCATTTTTGGAGGAGAATGGCCGGACATTTGCATATCGTCGGCGCATCGCGTTTGGATGCGCAGACGTTGCCGTTGAGCGTGACCGGCACGGCCGCGTGGGGGACCTGTGAACTATAATTGGAACTGGCACATCTTTCTTGAGCCGAACCCGATGGGGACCGGCACCTATCTCGACCTGTTGCTGACGGGACTGGTGGTCACCGTCAAGGTGTCGGTGCTCGCCTGGATCATCGCGCTGGTGTCCGGCTCGGTGATCGGCGTGCTGCGCACGCTGCCGTCGCGCACGGCGTCGTGGATCGGCTTCTGCTGGGTCGAGTTCTTCCGCAACATGCCGCTCTTGGTCCAGCTCTTCCTGTGGTTCTTCGTGCTGCCTGAATTGCTGCCGAGGTCCGCCGGGCTGTGGCTGAAGCAGTTGCCGAACGCGCCGTTCTGGACCGCGGCGATCGGCGTCGGCCTGTTCATGTCGGCGCGCGTTGCCGTGCAATTGCAGGCCGGCATCACCTCGCTGCCGCGCGGGCAGAAGCAGGCTTCGACTGCGCTCGGCCTCACCACGGTGCAGACCTATCGCTACGTGCTGCTGCCGATGGCGTTCCGCATCATCCTGCCGCCGCTGACCTCCGAGTTCCTCAACACCATCAAGAACAGCGCGGTCGCCATCACCATCGGCCTGATCGAGCTGACCGGCGAGGCACGGTCGATGCAGGAGTTCTCGTTCCAGGTGTTCGAGGCCTTCACGGCGGCAACGGTGCTCTATCTTCTCCTCAATTTCGTCGTGGTCACCGCGATGCGCTTCCTCGAGCGCTATGTCGCGATCCCCGGCTACATCACGGGCAAATAACGATGCTCGGCAATTTCGATTTTGACGTCATCCGCCGCGCGCTGCCCTATCTGTTCCTCGAGGGCATGCGCTTCACGCTGACCTTGACGGCGCTGGCGGCGTTCGGCGGCCTGGTGTTCGGCACCCTGATCGCCCTGATGCGGTTGTCGAGCTACAAGGTGCTCGGGCGCATCGCCGGCTTCTATGTCGACTTCATCCGCTCGCTGCCGCTGGTGCTGGTGATCTTCTGGTTCTACTTCCTGGTGCCGTATATCGGGCAGTGGGTGACCGGCGCGTCGCGGCCGATCACGGTCGGCGCCTTCGCCTCCTCGCTGATCACCTTCATCGCATTCGAGGCGGCCTATTTCTCCGAGATCATGCGCGCCGGCATCCAGTCGATCTCGAAGGGCCAGCCGGCCGCGGCCAGTGCGCTCGGCCTGACCTATGCGCAGTCGATGCGCTACGTCGTGCTGCCGCAGGCGTTCCGCAACATGCTGCCGGTGCTGCTGACCCAGACCATCGTGCTGTTCCAGGACACCTCGCTGGTCTACGTGCTGTCGATCCCGGACTTCCTCGGCGCCGCCAGCAAGGTGGCGCAGCGCGACGGCCGTCTGGTCGAAATGTACCTGTTCGCCGCGCTGGTCTACTTCGTCATTTCCTGTGTCGCGTCCTTTGGTGTCCGCCGCCTGCAGTCGCGCATCGCCATCGTAAGGTAGTTTTTACATGCGGGTTTTAGTTCGGGGCACGGACTCCTTCACTTCTCCCAAAGGGAGAGGTCGGATCGCGTCAGCGATCCGGGTGAGGGGTTTCGCTCCATCGTTAGACCGTGACCCCTCACCCGGCGCTGCGCGCCGACCTCTCCCTTTGGGAGAGGTGAAACCGTGCTCGCTGCTGCTGATGAGAACCAAATGATCGAGATCAATCACGTCAATAAATGGTACGGGCCGACCTTCCAGGTGCTGAAGGACTGCACCACCAGCGTTGCCAAGGGCGAGGTGGTGGTGGTCTGCGGCCCGTCCGGCTCGGGCAAGTCGACCCTGATCAAATGCGTCAACGCGCTCGAGCCGATCCAGGGCGGCGACATCGTGCTCGACGGCGTCAAGGTCAACGATCCCAAGACCGACCTGCCGAAGCTGCGCTCGCGTGTCGGCATGGTGTTCCAGCACTTCGAGCTGTTCCCGCATCTGCGCATCATCGACAATCTCCGCCTCGCGCAGGAGAAGGTCTTGGGCCGCAAGTCTGAGGATGCCACCGCAAAGGGCATGAAGCTGCTGGAGCGCGTCGGGCTGAAGGAGCATGCCAAGAAGTTTCCTGCCGAATTGTCCGGCGGTCAGCAGCAGCGCGTCGCGATTGCACGCGCGCTGGCGATGGACCCGATCGCGATGCTGTTCGACGAGCCGACCTCGGCGCTCGATCCGGAGATGATCAGCGAGGTGCTCGACGTGATGGTCGACCTCGCCCGCGAGGGCATGACCATGATGGTGGTGACCCACGAAATGGGTTTCGCCAACAAGGTCGCCGACCGCGTCATCTTCATGGACCGCGGCGAGATCGTCGAGGACGCCAAGAAGGCCGACTTCTTCGGCACGCCCCGCAGCGACCGCGCGCAGAAGTTCCTGTCGAAGATATTGCAGCACTGAGGCATCGGACCTTCCTCCGTCATTGCGAGGAGCGCCAGCGACGAAGCAATCCATCTATGCGCGTGTGCAGAGCCATGGATTGCTTCGCTGCGCTCGCAATGACGTGGAGGGGCCGGAATGCGCTTCTCCGGGGTTTTCCCCCGTTAACATTTTGCGTATACGAAGGCCTGAAACTCCCCCTTCGTCCGCAGGAGAACTCGCGTGGAAAAGATCGCTTACGTCAACGGCTCGTACGTGCCGCATTCCGAGGCCAAGGTCTCGGTGTTCGACCGCGGCTTCCTGTTCGCCGACGGCATCTACGAGGTGGCGGCGGTGCTCGAGGGCAAGCTGATCGACAATGCCTCGCATCTGGCGCGGCTGAAGCGCTCGGTCGGCGAGATCCAGCTTGCGCTCCCCGAGACGCTGGAGCGGATCGAGGAGATCCAGAAGGAGCTGGTCAAGCGCAACGACCTCGTCAACGGCATGGTCTATCTCGAGGTCACCCGCGGCGCCGACAAGGGACGCGACTTCGCCTTCCCGAAGGCGGAGGCGAACGTCAAGCCGACCCTTGTGATGTTCACCTCGGAAAAGGACATCATCAACGCGCCCTCGGCCAAGACCGGCATCAACGTCATCACGGTGCCCGACATCCGCTGGGAGCGGCGCGACATCAAGAGCGTGGCGCTGCTCGCGCAGGTGCTGGCCAAGCAGGCCGCGGCGGCGGCTGGCGCCGGCGAAGCTGGATGATCGAGGACGGCAAGGTGACCGAAGGCGGCTCGTCATCGTCCTTCATCGTCACCCAGGACGATGTCATCGTGACCCGGCAGAACGGCAACGAGATCCTGC
This sequence comes from Bradyrhizobium tropiciagri, assembly GCF_001189845.1. GTDB lineage: Bacteria > Pseudomonadota > Alphaproteobacteria > Rhizobiales > Xanthobacteraceae > Bradyrhizobium > Bradyrhizobium tropiciagri. The sequence continues at coordinate 53,658 of NZ_LFLZ01000029.1, read as the reverse complement.
CCGGCTGCACCCGCAAGGCCGTGGTCAAGCTCGCCGAGGAGCGTCAGCTCCGCATCGAGGAGCGCGCCTTCACGGTCGAGGACGCCCTCGCCGCCAAGGAAGCCTTCATCACCAGCGCCTCGGTGTTCGTGCAGGGCGTGGTCGCGATCGACGGCAAGAAGGTCGGCAACGGCAAGGTCGGCCCGATCACCGATCGCCTGCGCGAGATCTATGTCGAGTTCGCGAAGGCGACCGCGGTTTAGTTGAACGAAGCGAAGTCTTAGTACCGTCACCCTGAGGTGGCCGCTTCTTCAGCGGCCCTCGAAGGGTCGACGGCCCGGTCGGTGGCCGTGCATCCTTCGAGGCTCGCTCCGCTCGCACCTCAGGATGACGGGTTTAGTCGCTTCGTAGTAACATGATCGCCAGTCAGCCGAGACGCCGCGGCGTACTGGATGCCCCGCATGAAGCGGGGCATGACAGTCGAATAGATGGCTGACAGCAATACGCTCACGCCGCCACCTTCACCTTCACCGGATGCACCGCGCGGAAGCCGATCGCGATCCGGTTCCAGGCGTTGATGGCGCCGATCAGCGTGGTCAGGTTGACCAGCTCGCTGTCCGTGAACCGGGCGCGCACCGTCTCATAGTCGGCGTCGGGCGCGTGCGTCTCGGAAACCAGCGTCAGCGCCTCGGTCCAGGCCAGCGCCGCGCGCTCGCGCTCGCTGTAGAGCGGCGACTCGCGCCAGGCGTTGAGCAGATAAAGCCGCTGCTCGGTCTCGCCATGCTTGCGGGCGTCCTCGGTGTGCATGTTGATGCAGTAGGCGCAGCCGTTGATCTGCGAGGCGCGGGTCTTGACCAGCTCGATCAGCGATTGCTCGAGACCGCTCGCGTTGATCTGGCTCTCTACGGCGACCAGCGCTTTGATGGTCTCGGGGGCGGCCTGGTAGAAATTCAGACGGGGTTTCATGGTCGTTCTCCTTGGTTGGTGATCTAGGCTAGTGCGCGCCGCCGCCGGCGAGCTGGCCCGGCTTCTTCAGGAACAGTGTCGCCGCCAGCGCAACGATCAGCGCCACGCCGAGCAGATAGAAGGTGTCGCTGAAGGCGAGGATGTAGGCCTGCTTCTGCACGACCTTGCCGATCGCCGCGATTGCGCGGTTGGTGGCCGACATCGGATCGGCGACGCCATGGTTCATGAAATACTGCGTCAACTGGTCGATCCGCGTGCGCGTCGCCTGCTCGAGCAGTGACACGGACTGCATCAACACGTTGGAGTGATACTGCTCGCGCTTGGTCAGGACCGTCTGCAGCACCGCGATGCCGACCGCGCCGCCGAGATTGCGCATCATGTTGAACAAAGCGGACGCCGAACCCGCGTTCTCCAGCTCGATGCCCGCGGTTGCGACCGCCGACAGCGGGGCCATCACCAGGGCCTGGCCGATGGCGCGGACGATGTTGGGCCAGAACAGCTGGTCGGTGGCGTAGTCGTTGGTCATGAAGATGTTCATGAAGTTGGAGCCGGCGAACAGCGCGAAGCCGACGCTGATGATGATGCGGGGGTCGAAGCGTTGCATCAGCCTCGGCACCAGCGGGATCAGCAGGAGTTGCGGCAGGCCGGTCCAGGCCAGCACCATGCCGATCTGCTCGGCATTGTAGCCCTGGATGCGCGACAAGTACTGCGGCAGGATGAACACCGAGCCATACAGCGCGATGCCGAGCAGGAAGTTGGCCAGCATGCCGAAGCCGAAATTGCGGCGGGCGAGCAGGCGTAGATTGAGCAGCGGCTTCTCGACGGTGAATTCGACGATCAGGAAGGCGACCAGCGCGACCGCTGCGATCACCGACAGGCGGACGATGAAGGGCGAGCCGAGCCAGTCGTCCTTGTTGCCTTCCTCCAGCACGGTCTGCAGCGCGGCGAGGCCGATCGCCATGGTGATGATGCCGAGCCAGTCGCCCTGGCGGATCAGCGACAGCTTCATCGGGCTCGGATCGAGCGAGACGTACAGCATCGCGATCATCACGGCGCCGGGTACCAGGTTGACGTAGAAGATGTACTGCCAGCCCCAGTTCTCGGTGAGATAGCCGCCGATGGTCGGGCCGATCGCCGGCGCGAACGTCGCCGACAGCGCGAACAGCGCCAGCCCGATCGGCTGCTTGGCCTTGGGTAGCAGCGTGATGATCAGCGTGAACGCCATCGGGATCAGCACGCCGCCGGTGAAGCCCTGAACGGCGCGCAGCGCGATCATCTGCGGCAGGTCCTGCGCCAGCGCGCACGCCGCCGAGAACACCAGGAACAGGACCGCATTGGTGAGCAGATAGATGCGCACCGAGAACACCTGCGCGAGCCAGCCGGACAGCGGGATCACCACGATCTCGGCGATCAGGTACGAGGTCGAGATCCAGCCGCCGTCGTCGATCCCGGCGCCGATCGCGCCCTGCACGTCGGCAAGCGAGGCGTTGACGATCTGGATGTTGAGCACCGCCATGAACGCGCCGAGCGTGGAGCCGATCACCGCGATCCAGGTCCTGGCCGGGATCGCGGGTGTTGCCGGCGCTGCGGGGGCGGGGAGGTCGGCGGCGTTGGCTGTGGGTTGAAATGCGGTCATCGATGTCGTCCTTGCTGACCTACGCAAGATGTATTAGGCGGCCGCTTTCGATAATCCGGGAAAGACTGGAAGCATTGTCCGGCCGCGGTTGATAATCGCGTTCGAGCTTGCGACTTCGCTACGGTTCGGCGCGCCCTTCGATTTGGGTGGGCGTGTGAGGTGTGCACGCTGGATCGGCTCCCTCCCCCCTTGTGGGGGAGGGTGGGGAGAGGGGTGGCCCCGGGCGCTGACATCGGAGAGTAGCGAGCTGTTTCAATCCTGCAGACGCGTCACTCTCGGCAGCGGCGTCGTCGCAAACCAACGAACCTCAGCGCAAGCGCGCCCCTCTCCCCAACCCTCCCCCACGAGGGGGGAGGGAGCCCTCCGCCAGCGGTTGCGGCACGAAGGAGAAGCGAGCAGGAGGACGGCACAACAAAACGCGATCGACCACCGATGCGGTGATCGATCGCGCCAAGCCGGTTGAAGACGTGCTTTGCGCTACCCGCCGCTCGCCCGCATCGCCGACGCCAGCCGCCGCTGCTGCTCGCGTTCGGCCAGCACCGTCGCCTTGGTGTCGACGGTCGGGATCGCCGACATGCCGGGGCGCAGGAGGCCGGTGAGGCTGTGATCGTCGAGCACGATCTTCACCGGCACGCGCTGCACGATCTTGGTGAAGTTGCCGGTGGCGTTGTCGGGCGGCAGCAGCGCGAATTCGAGGCCGCTCGCCGGCGACAGGCTGTCGACATGGCCCTTCAGCGTGGTGCCGCGAAAACTGTCGACGGTGAGCTCGACCGGCTGGCCGTTGCGCACATGGGTCAGCTGGGTCTCCTTGAAATTGGCGACCACATAAACCGCATCGAGCGGCACCACCGCCATCAGCTGGGTGCCGGCCTGCACATATTGCCCGACGCGCAGCGTGCGGGCGCCGACCGTGCCGTCGACCGGCGCGGTGATCTTCGCATAGGACAGGTTCAGCTCGGCCTGCTGCTCGACCGCGCGGGCGCGGTCGACTTGCGCTGCGGCCTGGGCACGCTGCGTGGTCAGCACGTCGACCTTGCGCTGCGCCGCCGACAGCGCCGACTTCGCGTGCTGCAACTGCGCCGTATTGCTGCGCAGCGCCGCGTCGGTCTGTTGCGCGCGTTGAATGGTGCCGGAGCCGGACTTCATCAGCCCGTCGTAGCGGGTCTGCTCCTCCTGGGCGAATTTCAGATTGGCTTCGGCGGCGGTGACGTCGGCGGTGCTCTGGTCGATGATCGGCTGCTGCAATTCGAGTTGGGCATCGAGGTTGCGCACCGAGGCTTCGGCGGCGTTGACGTCGGCTTTGGCCTGGCCCAGCGCGGTGCGGTAATCGCGGTCGTCGATCTCGGCCAGCAACTGGCCGGCCTTCACCGGTTGGTTGTCGGTGACCAGGACGCGGGCGATGTAGCCCGACACCTTCGGGGCGATGATCGTGGAGTCCGCCTTCACATAGGCGTCGTCGGTCGACTCCAGATAGCGGCCGGTTGTGACGTAATCGTAGCCAAAGTCGCTGGCCACGGCGATGCCGAGCAGGGCGGCGAACCCGAGGCCCACCCGCTTGACCGTCCGCCGCGACGGGCGGAGACCTATTTTGGTCGGTTGTTCAGGGACATAGGTGGTCGTCGACATGGTCATCTCCTGGCCGAACATTTGCGTCCCTCCAGAAAGGGCGCCAGTTACAGCCCCTTAGATGCAATGTCCTCTCCGCTGTGATAATCCCGATAAAACTGGAAGCATTATCAAGCCAGCGCTGATAATCCGGACCTTGCCGCATGGATCGCCTGACCAGTTTGACCGCGTTCGTCCGGGTCGTGGACTCCGGCGGCTTTTCCGCGGCCGGCCGCAGGCTCAACATGTCCACGACAATGGTGAGCAACCACGTCCAGTCGCTGGAGGACCGGCTCGCGCCCGGCTGCTCAACCGCACCACGCGCAAGGTCAGCCTCACCGAGGTCGGCCAGGCCTATTACGACCGCTGCGTCCAGATCCTCGCCGATATCGAGCAGGCCGACGAGGTCGCCGGTGCGCAGCAATCGGTGCCGCGCGGCACGCTGCGCATCTTCACATCTCGTCCAGTTCCTGTCGCCGGCGGTCGCCGAGTTCCTCGCGACCTATCCCGAGGTCAAGGTCGATCTCACGATCGGCGAGCGCAATGCCGATCTGATCGACGAGAATTACGATCTCGCGGTGCGCATGACCCCGCCGCCGGACTCCAGCCTGATCGTGCGCACCATCGCGACCTGGCGCCACGTGCTGTGCGCGTCCCATGGCTATATCGAACAGCACGGCAAGCCCGAGCAGCTCGCCGATCTCTCCGCGCGCAACTGCATGCGCCACGCCAACTACCCCTATGGCGACGAATGGCGCTTCGCCGATCGCAAAGGCACGCCGGCCGCGGTGCGCGTCTCCGGCAATCTGGTCTCCAACAGCGGCGAGACGCTGAAGCTCGCCGCGCTCGCCGGCGTCGGCGTCTTCCTCGCGGCCGGCTTCCTGGTCCGCGACGAGCTGGAGTCCGGCCAATTGGTGCGGCTGCTGCCCGAATACCGGCCGGTCGAGCTCACCATGAACGCGATCTATCCGCACCGCCATCATCTCTCGGCGAAGGTGCGCACCTTCATCGACCTCCTGGTGCGCCATGCCACCGAGCAGCAGAAGCTGATCAATCCGTATTCGTGATTGGCGGTGCAGCCGTCATTGCGAGGAGCGAAGCGAAGAAGCAATCCATGCTTCCGAGCATGCGGAACGATGGATTGCTTCGCTTCGCTCGCAATGACGAACCTAGACCCGTCACCCTGAGGTGCTCGCGGAGCGAGCCTCGAAGGGTCGACGGCCGAGCTGTGGCCGATTCATCCTTCGAGGCTCGCTCCGCTCGCACCTCAGGATGACGGGACTAATAGCTCGGCGCTTCCTTCAGCATCATGACCGCCCGGCATCCCTTGCATGGCATGTCCGTGTATCAAGAACGCACCGCCTGCCGCCGGGGTCCGCCATGCCGCTTCGCCTCCTCGCATCGCTTCTGTTCGCGCTCGCAGCATCGGTGCTGCCGCACACGCCCGCATGCGCGGCCTATCCCGACCACATCGTCAAGATCGTGGTGCCGTTCGCGCCGGGCGGCGGCACCGATGTCGTGGCACGCACGCTGGCGCAGGAGATGCAGAAGGATCTCGGCGTCACCGTCATCATCGAGAACAAGCCGGGGGCGGGCACCATCATCGGCACGCAGAGCGTCGCCGCGAGCCCACCCGATGGCTACACGCTGCTGATGGCGACCTTCGCCAACGCCGTCAATCCAAGTCTCTACCGCAAGCTGCCCTACGACGCGCACAAGGATCTTGCTCCGGTGGCACTGGTGGCGCGCTCGTTCAACGTCGTGGTGGTCAATCCATCCTCGCCGATCAAGTCGATCGCGGATCTGATCGCCGCCGCGAAGGCCGATCCGGAAAAACTCTCCTACGGCACCTATGGCACCGGCACCTCGGCGCACCTCGCCGGCGAATTGTTCAAGCATCTCGCAGGCGTCAATCTCACCACCGTGCCCTACAAGGGCGCGGCGCCAGGGATCACCGACCTGTTGGGCGGCCAGATCCAGGTGATGTTCACCACGGTGGCAAGCTGCGCGTCGCTTGTCGAGACCGGGCAATTGCGCGCGATCGCCGTGACCTCGGCTGAGCGCTCGGCGTCATTCCCGAAACTGCCGACGGTGTCCGAAGCCGGCGTGCCGGGCTATGCCGCGGAATCCTGGTACGGGCTTTACGCACCTGCGAACACACCGCGTGAGATCATCGACCGCCTCAACAAGTCTGCGGCCAGGGCGGTGCAGGCGGAGGCCTTCAAGAAGCTCAGCGTCAACGAGGGCCTCGTGATGGTGGCACAGCCTCCGGCCGAGCTCGACCGCTACTTTGCCGGTGAAGAGGCGCGCTGGCGCAAGGTGATTGAGGACGCCGGCATCAAGGCCGAGTAGGCTGCCCACCCGGCACGGCGATCACATCTTTTTGCATCGCCATGCCGTAACTGTGATTCTAGACGCAACGAATGGTTCCTGGGGTCGTTGATGACGGGACGCCGGCAACCCTGCCGGTTTGGATCACGCCCCGGGCTGGGAGAGGACCATGTGGATTCTGTTGCTGCTGCCGTTCATCGGCTTGCTATGGGTGCCGTTCTATAATTTCGTCGAGCCGTCGCTGTTCGGCTTTCCCTTCTTCTACTGGTACCAGCTCGCCTGGGTGCCGATCTCCTCGCTGCTGATCTGGCTGGTCTATCGCAGCCAGCGGCCCGATGCCGACGAGCAGCGGTGAGGGGGCAGCCATGACCGATCACATCGCCTGGGTGGCGCTCTCCGTTTTCGTCTTCTTCTTCGCTCTCGTCACCGTGATGGGCTTCTTCGCCGCGCGCTGGAAATCCGGCCCGGTCAGCGAGCATCTCGACGAATGGGGTCTTGGCGGCCGCCAGTTCGGCACCTGGATCACCTGGTTCCTGGTCGGCGGCGATTTCTACACCGCCTACACCGTGATCGCAGTGCCGGCGCTGGTCTATGCAGTCGGCGCCTACGGCTTCTTCGCGCTGCCCTACACCATCATCGTCTATCCCTTCGTATTCGCCGTGATGCCGGTGCTGTGGAAGAAGGCGCATGCCAACGGCTACGTCACCGCCGCGGATGTCGTCCACGGCGCCTATGGCTCGCGCGCGCTCGAGCTCGCAGTGGCGCTGACCGGCCTGGTCGCGACCATGCCCTACATCGCGCTCCAGCTGATCGGCATGGAGGTCGTGATCAAGGCGATGGGCCTGACCGGCGAGCTGCCGATCATCGCCGCCTTCGTGATCCTTGCGCTCTATACCTATAGCTCCGGCCTGCGCGCGCCGGCGCTGATCGCCTTCGTCAAGGACATCATGATCTACATCGTGGTGCTGACGGCGGTGGTCGTGGTGCCCTCGAAGCTCGGCGGCTATGGCGCGGTGTTCTCGGCCGCCAACGACGCCTTTACCGCGAAGGGCGGCGCCACCGGGCTGACGCTGAAGCCCGGGCAGTATCTGCCGTATGCGACGCTGGCGCTCGGCTCGGCGCTTGCGGCGTTCATGTATCCACACACGCTGACCGGCATCTTCGCCTCGAAGTCGGCGGATACCATCCGCAAGAATGCGATCCTGCTGCCGGCCTATACGCTCTTGCTCGGCCTGATCGCGCTGCTCGGCTACATGGCCTATGCCGCGAACATCAAGGTGACGTCGCCGAACGACGTGGTGCCGATGCTGTTCAAGACCCTGTTCCCGGAATGGTTCGCGGGCTTCGCGTTCGCGGCGATCGCGATCGGTGCGCTGGTGCCGGCCGCGGTGATGAGCATCGGCGCCGCCAATCTGTTCACCCGCAATGTCTGGAAGTCCTACGTCAATCCGGACGTCTCGCATGCCGGTGAGGCCTCGGTGGCGAAGATCACCTCGCTGGTGGTGAAGGTCGGCGCGCTCGCCTTCATTCTGTTCCTGCCGACGCAATATGCGCTCGACCTGCAACTGCTCGGCGGCCTCTGGATCGTGCAGACGCTGCCGGCGCTGGTGTTCGGCCTGTTCACCGTCTGGTTCCGCGCCGAGGGCCTGCTGCTCGGCTGGGCCGTCGGCATCGGCTGGGGCACCTACACGGCATGGAGCAACGGGCTGAAGCCGCTCGCCAGTATCTCGCTCGGCGATGCCAGCTACACATTCTATGTCGGGCTCGGTGCGCTCTTGCTCAACGTCGTGGTGGCGGTGCTGGCGACCGTCGTGGTCGGCCTGATCTCACCCGCCAAGCGCGGCGCGGCGGCCTGAGCCGTCGTCCGTATCCGACGGGGCGGAGGTGAGAAGCGCGACGAGCCGCGCCACCTCCGCCTTGGTCTTGTCGATCGCGGCGTCCTTGACCGGCCCGTAGCCGCGGATCTCCATCGGCACCTTTGCAATCGTTGTGAGATCGGGCAGGCGGGCGGCATCGAGCTTGCCGATGATCATATCGATCAGCGCCTCGTACCACGTGATCAGCTCCCGCTCGGCGCGGCGCTCCGCGGTGTAGCCGAATACGTCGAACGGCGTGCCGCGCAGTCCCTTCAGCCGCGCGAGCAGCCGCAGCGGCGCCTGGATCCATTGCCCGAACGCGCGCTTCCTCGGCCGGCCCCGCGCATCCAGCCGCGCCGGGAGGAAGGGCGGGGCGAGATGATACTGCACCGTGAAGTCGCCATCGAATGTGCGCTTGAGCTCGTCGAGGAAACCCGCCTGCATATGCAGCCGCGCCACCTCGTATTCGTCCTTGTAGGCCATCAGCTTGAACAGCGACCGGGCCACGGCGTCGGTGAGTGGGTGATTCCGATCGTTCGCGACGGCAGAGCCACTTGCTCCCGCCTCTCCCGCTTGCGGGGGAGGCCGTAACGCATCGCCAGATGCGTTGCGGGTGGGGGCTCTCTCCGCAGTGCGACTCGCGGTGAGACCCCCACCCCAAGCCTCCCCCGCAAGCGGGAGAGGGGGCGCACCGTCTTCGCGGTTACTGCTGAGCGCGGCCTCGGCGCGGCGGACGCGCTCGACCGTGGCGCGATAGCGCGCGGCATAGGCCGCGTTCTGATAGCCGGTGAGGAAGTCGGCGCGGCGCGCGATCATCTGCTCCAGTGTCTCAGGCGTGCTGACGACAGCGTGCTCGGCCTTCGGCAGGAAGTCCGGATCGGCAAAGGCGAGCCGGCCCCAGGCCAGCGCCTGCTTGTTGCGCTCGATGGCGACGCCGTTCAGTTCGATCGCGCGGGTCAGTGCGTCCAGCGACACCGGCACCAGGCCCTGCTGCCAGGCAAAGCCGAGCATCATGATATTGGCGTAGACGCTGTCGCCGAGCAGCCGCTCGGCCAGCGCGTTGGCGTCGATGGTGGTGAGGTTGCCCGGCCCGATCACCCGCTCGATGGCGCGCAGGCGAACGGGCGAGGCAAGGTCGGCATCGCGGAAGCGCACCACGTCGCCGGTCGGCATCTCGGCGATGTTGACCGCTGCGCGCATGCCGTTGCGGTAGGTGCCGGAGGCTTTAGCGGACGAGCTCACCACGAGGTCGCAGCCGATCAGCGCGTCGGCTGCGCCCTGGTCGATCCGCACCTGATGCAGCGCGTCGGGTGTAGCCGCGAGCCGCAGATAGCTCAGCACCGGGCCGAATTTCTGCGCGAAACCGGTGAAGTCGAGCACCGACACGCCGCGGCCCTCGAGATGCGCCGCCATCGCGATCAGTGCGCCGACCGTGATGACGCCGGTGCCGCCGACACCGGTGACGAGGAGATCATAAGGCTTGTCGAGTGTCGCGAACTCCGGCGCCGGCAGTGCGGCGGCGCGCGCCAGCGGATCGATCGCGCTTGCGCTCTTGGCCCGCCGCTTGCCGCCCTCGATGGTGACAAAGCTCGGGCAGAAGCCGTTGAGGCAGGAAAAATCCTTGTTGCAGGTCGAGAGGTTGATCTTGCGCTTGCGGCCGAACGGCGTCTCCTTCGGCTCGACGCTGAGGCAATTGGATTCCACCGAGCAGTCGCCGCAGCCCTCGCAGACGAGGTCGTTGATGTAGGCAAAGCGCGCGGGATCCTTGATCGTGCCGCGCTTGCGCCGCCGCCGCTTTTCGGTGGCGCAGGTCTGCTGATAGATCAGCACGGTGACGCCGGGAATTTGGCGCAGCTCGCGCTGAACGGCGTCCATCTCCTCGCGCGCGTGGATGGTGACGCCCACCGGCAGGTCGGCCGGCGAGAAATGCGCTGACACATCCGACACCAGTGCGATCCGCGACACGCCTTCGGCGCGCACGCTATGGGCGATCGCGTGCACGCTGACCGGGCCGTCGACCGGCTGGCCGCCGGTCATCGCCACCGCGTCATTGAACAGGATCTTGTAGGTGATGTTGGCCTTCGCCGCGATCGCCTGCCGGATCGCCATCGAGCCGGAGTGATAATAGGTGCCTTCGCCGAGATTCTGAAACACGTGACTGTTGCCGGTGAATTTCGACGACGCCGCCCAGTTGACGCCCTCGCCGCCCATCTGGATCAGAGACGAGGTCTCGCGGTCCATCCAGCTCGCCATGAAATGACAGCCGATCCCGGCCAGCGCCTTGGAGCCCTCGGGCACCTTCGTCGAGGTGTTGTGCGGGCAGCCCGAGCAGAAATACGGCGTGCGCGCCGCGCCCGGCACCGCGATCATGCGGTCCTGCTCCGGCACCAGCGCCGCGACGCGGCGGGCGAGCTGCAACTCCGGAAACATCGGATCGAGCCGCCGCGCCAGCACGTCGGCGAGCATCCGCGGCGACAATTCGCCGGTCCAGGAGATCAGCCGTGCGCCGGTTTCATCATGCTTGCCGACCATCCGCTCCGGCTTGGCGCCGGGATAGTCGTAGAAATATTCCTTGAACTGGCTCTCGATGATGCCGCGCTTCTCCTCGACCACCAGGATCTCGCGCTTGCCGGTCACGAACTCCATCGCGTCGTGCAGGGCCAGCGGCCACACCATGCCGACCTTGTAGATGTCGATGCCGAAGCGGCGGCATGCGGCCTCATCTAGCCCGACCAGCCGCAGCGCCTCCATCAGATCGAGATGCGCCTTGCCGGTGGTGACGATGCCGTAGGTCGCGTCCTTGATGCCGTAGATGCGGCGGTCGATCGGATTGGCTTTTGCAAACGCGTAGACCGCGTGCTTCTTCGCCTCCAGCCGTTCCTCGATCTGCGGGCCCGGCAGATCCGGCCAGCGATAGTGCAGGCCGCCCGGCGGCGGCACGAAATCCGGCTGTATGAAACGGCGCGGTGCGGGCAGCTCGACCGAGGCGCCGGACTCGACGATCTCCGAGATCGCCTTGAAGCCGACCCACATGCCGGAGAACCGGCTCAGCGCGTAGCCGTATTCGCCGAACGCCAGATATTCGCCGACATCGGCCGGATGCAGCGTCGGCATGAACCAGCTCATGAACGCAACATCGGACTGGTGCGGCATCGAGGACGACACGCAGCCATGATCGTCGCCGGCGACGACCAGCACGCCGCCATACGGCGAGGAGCCGTAGGCGTTGCCGTGCTTCAGCGCATCGCCGGAGCGATCGACGCCGGGGCCCTTGCCGTACCACAGCCCGAACACGCCATCGACCTCGCGGTCCCTCTGCGTCTCGACCTGCTGCGAGCCGAGCACGGCGGTCGCGGCGAGGTCCTCATTGACGGCGGGCAGGAATTCGATGCGGCTGTCTTTCAGCAGCGCGCCGATCTTCCACAGTTCGAGATCGACGCCGCCGAGCGGCGAGCCGCGATAGCCTGAGATGAAGCCCGCGGTGTTGAGTCCGCTCGCACGGTCGCGCCTGATCTGGTCGAGCGCGATGCGCACGATCGCCTGCGTGCCGGTGAGGAAGACGCGGCCGCGCTCCCTGCTGTAGCGCTCGGACAGCTGGTAGGCGTCGAGCAGCGGCATCTGGCCCATGAGTGACCTTTCCGGGAATCGAAATGTCTGATTGGACAAGGCTATGCCTGTGGGCCTGGTAGGTCTTACCTATGTATTCTCCCTGCGCCCTGGATTCGGTAGAAAATTGCCGAAATTGGCAAAATGTGGTAAGATCTACCAAACCGGAGGCGCCGACATGGTCGAAGAGCAAGACGAGCGAATTCTCGCCGAACTGCAAAAGGACGGCCGCGCCACCAACCAGCAACTTGCCGACACTGTCGGGATGTCGACCTCGGCGTGCTGGCGCCGGGTCCGCGCGCTGGAAGAGTCCGGCGTTATTTCAGGCTATTCGGCGCTGGTGGCGCGCGAGCGCGCGGGCTTTGCGACCTCGGCGATCCTGCACGTCTCGCTGGAGCGGCACGACGTGAAGTTCGTCGACGAGTTCGTCGCGCGGGTGATGCAGCGTCGCGAGGTGCTGGAATGCTTCGCGACCACAGGCGATGCCGACTACCATCTGCGCGTCGTGGTGCGCGACATGGACGCCTACAACAAATTCCTCGACGAGTTCATGTTCCGCATCCCCGGCATCCGCCACGTCCGCACCAATGTGATCCTGAAAGAAATCAAGACCGGCGTGGCGCTACCGTTTTGATCGCACGCGACATCATGGCGGTGATGGAGCCGCGTGCTGCACTCCGAGTCCCGTCACCCTGAGGAGGCCGCGAAGCGGCCGTCTCGAAGGGCGAACGGCCACCAGCCGGGCCGTGCATCCTTCGAGGCTCGCTCCGCTCGCACCTCAGGATGACGGGTCGAAGTGGCCTGTAGGATGGGTGGAGCGCAGCGATACCCATCATCGTGCCGCGGGTTCGACTTGATGGGTTTCGCTTCGCTCTACCCATCCTACGCTTCTGCGACTTCTGCCTTCTTGGCCCGCATCAGCAGCATGAATATCATCACGTGGCTCACCAGCAGCAACGGCACATACAGCGCCGGAATGTAGATGCCGGCGCCGAACAGGCCGGGATCCGCGTTCTTCGTCGCGCCCATGTAATAAGCGTTGAGAAGATCCAGCGTGCCCCAGATGTTGAACAGCCAGACGATCGGAAGGGCGATCGGCCAGCGCCACGACAGCGCCGCCATCGCGAGCAGCGCGAGAACAGCGGCGGTCAGATCGCCCCAGCCGACCGCGCCGGCAAACACCGGGTTCACCTGCGGCGACACGAAGCCTGTGACCAGGAAGTTCATCCCGAGAAACCGGAAGGCATGGAAAGCGGCGAGAAGCCGGAGCGCCTCATGGCGCGGCAGCGCGCGGAGCGCCGGCCAGACATAGGTGGCGGCCACCACGGCACTCGTCAGAAATGCTCCGGCGACGCTGAGCAGGAATGGAATGTTGAGACTGATTGGCACGGCCGGCATCCTCTGTTGTCGATGTGGTCGCAAGGCCGAACCCGTCGATCGGGTTCGGCCTCGGCTTGCGCTCAGGACTTGCCGACCAGCAGGCGGAGCGGCAGCAGCGGGCCGACCGCGATGTAGTCGTGGTCCATGATGTCAAGCTTGGACAGCGGCAGGCCTTCCATGATCGTGTGCGCCTCGGCGGTGTCCTTCGCGTCGAGCAAAAAGACGACGCCGCGCCCGTCGGCCCGCGAATACCATTCGCGCACCTTGCCATTGAGATAGAGCTGCACGGTCTGGCGGATTTCATCCGGCATCACGGCCATCACCTGTTCGCGGGTGACGTCCGCCTTGACGGTCAGGATGACGATCACGCCGGTGGTTATCGTGTGGATGGCTTGAGCTTGTCCTTGAGCTTGGGCTTGGGCAGGGGAGGGAGCGGTCATGGTGGTGGCGCCTGTCAAAGTGAGGGTGAGGGCGAGGATTGTGTGACGGATCGTTTTCATCGGTCGCAGGTCTCCGTTCACGGCTGACGTCGTGATGTTGCGTCGATCAGCGCGCGTCGCGCTGTCGCTTCCGATCTAGGGCGGCTTTCCGTGGGCGACTATTCGCGATAATGTTGACGGGCCATGAAGCAGAACTTCACAGTCCGGCAGGGGGCGCTCGACGGCGTGGAGGCGTTCCTCAGCGTCGCCCAGCATCGCAGCTTTCGCCGTGCGGCGACCGAGCTCGCGGTCACACCGTCGGCGATCAGCCAGGCGGTGCGCGCGCTCGAGGCGCGCCTCGGCGCCGTGCTGTTCATCCGCACCACCCGCAGCGTCGGCCTCACCGAAGCCGGCGAACGCTTCCTGGCGCGCGCAAGGCCCGCGTTCGAGGAACTGGTGGCCGCAAGCGGCGCCGCGCGCGAACTCGGGCAGAAGCCGGCCGGGCTGCTGCGGCTCACCGTGCCGCGCTCGGTGGTGCCGATCCTGCTCGAGCCGCTGATCGCCTCATTCTGCAAGGCCTATCCCGAGATTGAAGTCGAGCTCGCCGCCAGCGAGGAGTTGGTCGACCTCGCCGCCGGCGGCTTCGATGCCGGCATCCGGATGGGCCAATTCATCAACCCCGACATGGTCGCGGTGCGCCTGACCAAGCCGTTTCCTTTCGCCATCGTCGGCAGCCCGGACTATCTCGCGCGCCGCGGCCGGCCGAAGCGTCCGGACGATCTGCGCGATCACGCCTGCCTGCGGCTGCGGCGATCGAACGGCGGGCTGGCGCCATGGTCGCTGAACGACAACGGCCGTTCGATCGAGCTTTCCGTATCGGGATCCTTCATCGGCCATGATTTCCCGACGCTGGTCGGTGCGGCGATCGAAGGTGTCGGATTGGCGCAGGTGCCCGCGCCGCTCGTCACCGGCGCCGTGAGGGAGAAGAAGCTCGTCCGCGTGCTGGAGCCATTCGCGCCGACGACGCCGGGCGTGTTTCTCTACTATCCCGGCCACCGCCAAATCATGCCGAAGCTGCGCGCCTTCATCGATCACGTGAAGAGCAGGCCGGGGGCGGTGCGGTGAGGGCGCTGCGGTCAAGAACGCGAAGCTGTATCCCCATCTTCAACTGTCATCGCCCGGCTCGATCGGGCGATCCAGTACGCCGCGGCCTCTCCGCTCAAGCACGGACGTCTCTGGAATACTGGATCACCCGCTTTCGCGGGTGATGACACCGCGTTGTTTGGCGAGTGATTCGAAAAAAAACTCAATGTCGTCCCGGCGAAGGCCGGGACCCATTACCACGAATGTGAATTATTGCGCGACGCCGTGGCCACAGCGCGCTTCAACAACACAACCCCGTGGTTATGGGTCCTGGCTTTCGCCAGGACGACACCGAGGACGAGGCACGCGTGCCGACAACAGCGGGGAGGTCGAGCTACCCGCCTCACACCTTCTCGTTCACGAACCTGTTGCGCAATGTCCCGATGCCGGTGATGTCGATCTCCACCACGTCGCCGTCCTTCAAATCCGGCGAGGCGCCGTCAGTGCCCATCCAGATCACATCGCCGGGCGACAGTGTGAAGTATTTGGTCAGCTCGACCAGGAAGGGCACGATGCCGAAGATCATCTCGTTGGTGCGGAAGCGGCCGGTCTCCTTGCCGTTGACGCGGATCGCGGTCTCCATCCGGTCGAGATCGACGTCGGTCTCGATCCATGGCCCCATCGGCTTGAAGGTGTCGGCGTTCTTGGCACGCCACAGCCCGCGGTCGGCCTTCTGCCAGCTGCGTTCGGAGACGTCGTTGCCGATCGTGCAGCCGAACACGCAGTCCATCGCGTTGGCTTCGGTCAGGTGCTTGGCGGTCTTGCCGATCACGACGACGAGCTCGCCCTCGTAATGGATCTTCTCGGTCGCGCATGCCGGGATCACGACATCCTCGTCATGGGCGATCAGCGCGTTCTGCGCGCGGTAGCCGATCTCGGGCCGATCGGGCACGTTCGGCACCGTGCCGGCCTTATCGGCGGCTTCCTTGAGGTGTTTCAGATAGTTCAGCCCGACGCAGTAGAAGGTGCGCGGGATCAGCGGCAGCTCGATCTTGACGTCCTTCAAGGCGTGGGTCTTCGCGGTCTTGCTCCATTCGCCGAACGGATCGCCGTTGACGGTGGTGACAATGTCGCCCTCGACGAGACCCCAAGAAGCGGTGCTTGCGGTATTGCCTGCGGCGGTGAATTTCAGCCAGCGCATGATGATGTCCCTCTATTCAGCAGCCTGCGCGCGGGTCTTCCAGGCGCCGGCAGCCGGACGCTTCAGCCCGAGATTTTCCCGCAGCGTCGTGCCGGCATAGTCCTTATGGAATAGCCCGCGCTTCTGCAGCTCCGGCACCACGTGATTGACGAAGTGGCGTAGGAGCCGGGCACATAGCTCGCCGCGACGACGAAGCCGTCGCAGCCGCGATTGACGAACATTTCCTCCAGCCGGTCGGCGATCTCCTTCGGGCCGCCGACCATCGCGTCCTGCACCTGGCCGCGGCCGGAGAAGGTGATGAAGTCGCGGGTCGACGGATTGGTCTTGCCGGAGGTGCGCAGCACGCCGTCGCGGATGCCGAGCATGCCTTGCATGCCCTGCAGCTCCTCTGTCGTGAGCGGCTCGTCGATCCCCTTGGCGCCGAAATCGAAGTTGAGGCCTTCGGCGAGCAGCGACAGCGCGTCGATCTCGAGCGGCAGCTTCTGGATCACCGCCATCCGGTCCTCGGCCTCGGCCTTGGTCGCGCCGGTGACCGGCGTGATCAGGTTGCAGAGGAACATCTGGTCGGGATCGCGGCCGGCCTTGGCGGCTTCGCCCCGGATCGCGTCATAGCCCTGCTTGGCATTGGCGAGGTTGCGCGCCGCGGTGAAGATCACCTCGCCCCAGCGGCCGGCAAAACGCTGGCCGCGGCCGGATGCGCCGGCCTGGATCACAACGGGATGGCCTTGCGCCGAGCGCGGCACCGTGAACGGGCCGCGCGAGGTAAAGAACTGTCCCTTGTGGTCGAGCCGCTTCACCTTGCTCGGATCGGCGAAGCGGCCGCTTGTCTTGTCGATCACCAGCGAGCCGTCTTCCCAGGCGTCCCAGTGGCCGAGCACCACCTCCATGAACTCGTCGGCACGGTCGTAGCGGAGATCGTGCTCGAGATGCTGCTCGCGGCCCATGTTGAGCGCTTCGCCGTCATTGACCGAGGTCACCACGTTCCAGGCGGCGCGGCCGTTCGTCATCAGGTCGAGCGTCGCAAAGCGGCGGGCGACGTCGAACGGCTCGAAATAGGTGGTGGACGCGGTCGAGGCGAGGCCCAGCTTGGTGGTCACCATGCCCATCGTGGTCAGCACCACGATCGGGTCCATCTTCACGCAGCGGATGCCGTATTCGACGGTGTGGGCGTGATCGTTGCCGTAGCGGTCGGGCATTGCGAGGCGATCGTCGAAGAACGCCATGTGGAACTTGCCGCGCTCCAGGATGCGCGCGATCTCCTGGTAGTAATCCGCGGACATTGAGTCATCGCGCGACTCCGGGTGGCGCCAGGAGCTCGGCAGGTTGGTGCAGTTCTGCGCCTGCAAAAAGCCAACCAGCGCCATTTGCCGTGTCATGTCGTTCTCCTGTGCTCGGATGGTTCAGCGAAGATCGAGCTGGTCGGTCAGCTTGTAGTCGGCGGCGAGCGCCTTCAGCTTGTCCCAGGTCGCATCCTCGATCTCGATGCCGTTCTTGCGCCGCTCGGCTTCGCGCAGATGTTCGATCTCGCCCGGATAGAACACGCCGCGGCTGCCTTCCGAGGGCGGCGTCGATTTCAGATAGCGGGCGAAGTCGGCGACTTCGCGTCTGAAATCCTTGAGCGGGCGGAACGCGGCGACGTTGAACACCGCCATGAAGCAGCCGTCATTGTGACGGCCGGTCGGCTCGACGCCGAAACCGAGGCCGGTCAACAGACCGCACAGCACCTCGACCATCGCGGCAAGGCCCGAGCCCTTGTAGCCTTCGCTGCCGCCGAGCGGCAGCAGCGCGCCGCCCTTGCGGTAATCCCTGGGGTCGGTGGTGTCACGCCCCTCGGCATCGATGATCCAGCCCTTCGGGATCTGCTCGCCGCGCGCCACCGCGAGCTGGATCTTGCCCGCCGCAACCGCCGAGGTCGCCATGTCGAGATAGAACGGCGCCTCGAGATCGGACGGCACCGCAATCGACAGCGGGTTGGTGCCGAGCCGGGCCTCGCGGCCGCCGAACGGCGCGACATGCTTCGGCGAGCGGCCGGAATCCGCGGCCGCGATCCCGATCATGCCCTCGCGCATCGCCATCATCGGATAATGCGCGAGGCGCCCGACATGGCTCTGCCGGAACACAGTGCAGGCCGCGACATTGGCGGTCTTCGCCTTGTTGATGGTCATCTCCATCGCCTTGGCGTTGACGTGGAAGCCGAACCCCCAATGACCGTCGATCACGGTCGTGGTCGGCGTCTCCTGCACGACGGTCCATTTCGCGCCGGGCACGATGTGGCCGGCCTTGATCCGGTCGATATAGGTCGGGATCGCGATCACGCCGTGGGAGTCATGGCCGGCGAGGTTGGCATTGACGCAGCCGGAGGCGACGGCGCTCGCCTCCTCCTCCGATGCGCCGGCGCCCTTCAGCAGCGCCGCGCCGATGCGCGTGAGACGGTCGGCCTGGACGATCGGCATGGGATTTTCCTCGCGGTCGGCCCGCGTGATGCGCGGGTCTTGCTTGCTGTTGTCGGCGTCATGCTCTCAAAGCGCCGAGGTGCGAGCAAGGGCAGAAAATCCGGTCCGCCATACCGCCAGCAGGGTGCTCGCGGCCATGTTTTCACGGAGTGGAACGGGCACGGTCGCGATGCGGAATTTGGTGGCTCGGACGGCCCTAGTAGGCCCGGGATCCGGGCCCCGCAATCCCTCGCTTCAGGCTGGCACACCGGCGTCCGTAATATCCCGGAAAACGGCCGTCCGCGTTCGTCAGCCGTTTACTTTGTCGTGCAACTTGCCGGATACGCTAACCACCACTTAGGCCTATCGCGGGCAAGCTTCCGCCCCAGATTGAAGGGGGTGGCCCCGGGGCCTTCAGGAATCGTGCAGTCGAGCATCGGACGTACATTCGCGGCGTTGAATGCCACCAACGAAGCGATCCTGTACGCGAAATCACCAGAAGAACTGTACGGAAAGGTCTGCGAAGCCGCGTTCTCGAGCGGGAGCTTCCTGGCCACGACTGTCTTTTTGCTGGAGCCGGATACCGGTCTGCTGACTTTCGCAGCCGGTTGCGGCGACGATGTCGCGCGCCTGCGCAGCATCAGGATCTCCGCGATCGCCAACACCCCGGAAGGGGAGGGCGTCGCCGGCCGCGCGTTCCGCGATCAGAGCGCCAATGTCAGCAACGACTATGTCAACGACGCCCGTTCGGCGGCCTGGCGCAGCGGCCTCGCGGCGGCCGGCGTCGGCGCGGCGGCGGCGATGCCGCTGGTCTGTGGCGGGCGCAGCGTCGGCGTCTTCATGGTGACCCGGCGCGAGGTCGACTCGCTCGGCGAGGAGATCGTATCGCTGCTGGCGCGCATGGCGGCGAACGTGTCCTACGCGCTCGACAATTTCGACCATGAGGCGTCACGCAAGAGCGGCGAGCGGGCGATGCGCCGGCTCAACCGCATGTTCGGCGCCATCAGCGCAACCAACGAGGCCATCCTTCGCGCCAAGACCGAGCACGATCTCTATCAGCGGGTGTGCGATGCCGCGGTGTTCAGCGGAAAATCCTTCGCTACCGTGGTGCTGCTGGCCGAGCCTGACACGCACTGGCTGGAGCCCGTCGCCGGCACCGGCGAGGCGATCGACCTGATCACGCAGACGCGCTTCTCGACCGATCCGGACAATCTCTACGGCAAGGGGATCTGCGGCGAAGCGTTCCGCACCCAGCGGCCGTGCGTCGAGCACGATATCCCGATATCGGCGAGCCCCTCTCAGAAGCAGGCCGGTGGCAGCGGCCTGATGGCTTGCGTCGCGCTGCCGCTCACCCGATTCGGCAGGAGCATCGGCGTCCTGATCTTCTTCACCGGCAATTCCTGGGCCCGCGACGAGGAGATCATCGCGCTGCTTGCGGGGATCGCCGAGAACGTCTCGGTTGCGCTCGACAATTTCGGCCGCGCCACCGAGAAGGCCAGGGCCGACGCCGAGCGCGAGCGGCTGTCGCGGATGTTCGCGGCGCTGAGCGCGACCAATGAGGCGATCATGCGGGCGCGGTCGCGGCTCGAGATGTTCGAGCTGGTCTGCGCCGCGGCGGCGCATGGCGGCGGGTTCAACTCCACCAGCATCCTGATCGCGAAGCCCGGCGACGATTTCATGGAGATGATGGCGGTCGCAGGTCCAACCGCCGAGAATGCACGCCGGCTCAACGTCTCGCGCAGCGAGGCGCGACCCGAGGGGCGTGGCGTCTGCGGCCGGGCGTTCCGTTCCCGGCGCGCCTGCATCAACAACGATTTCATGGGCGATGTCGCCAACAGTCCGTTCCGCGAAGTCATCGACCGCGAGGATGCGCGGTCGGGCGCGGCATTTCCGTTGATCGTCGACGATGAGCCGGTCGGCGTGATGCTGTTCATCTCCGCCAAGCGCAACACCTTCTCGGCCGAGTTCGCCGAGCTGCTGCAACGGCTCGCCGACAACGTCTCCTATGCGCTCGGCAGTTTCGATCGCGCCGACGAGAAGGCGCGCACCGAGGAGCAGAAAGAACGGCTGAGGCGGATGTTCGCGGCGCTGAGCGCGACCAACGAAGCGATCATGCGGGCGAAATCCCGCAGCGAGCTGTTCGATCTGGTCTGCGATGCCGCGGCGGTCGGCGGTCAGTTCATCTCGGCCACGATCCGCCTGGTGCGCCCGGGCGAGGTCTTCCTGGATAACGTGGCGGCTTCCGGCCCCGACCGGGTACGCGCCCGCGAAGTCCAGCTGTCGGCCGATGCGACGCGCCCGGAGGGACAGACGCTGACCGGCGTTGCGATCCGCACCCGCAGGCCTTGCATCAGCAACGATTATCTCAGCGACTTCGGCCCTGAATCGCATGTCTATCCGGTCGTTCGCGACAGCGGCAGCAAGTCCGGCGCGGCCCTGCCGCTGCTCAAGAACGGCGAGGCGATCGGCGCGCTGGTGTTCCTCTCCAGCGAGTTCGGCACCTTCAGTCCGGAGATGATGGCGCTGTTGCAGCGGCTCGCCGAGAACGTGTCGTTTGCGCTCGCCAATTTCGACCGCGCTGACGAGAAGGCGCGGGCCGATGAGCAGAAGGAGCGGCTGTCGCGGATGTTCGCGGCGCTGAGCGCGACCAATGAGGCGATCATGCGGGCGAAGTCCCGCGCTGAATTGTATCAACTGGTCAGCGAGGCGGCCGCGACCGGTGGCAAGTTCACGTCGACCACCATCGCGATGGCGCAGGGCGGCAGCGACTATCTCAGGATCGTCGCGATCGCGGGCCCTGCAGCAGAGGGCGCGAGCCAGGTGACGCTCTCGGTCAACGAGGCGCACCCGGAGGGGCGCGGCGCCTGCGGCAGGGCGTTCCGGTCGGGCAAGGCCTGCATCATCAACGACTATTTTGCCGATACCGAGACTGCCGCTTTTCATGAGCGGGCCCGCCTCGACGGGACAAAGTCCGGCGCCTCGTTTCCGCTGATCGTCAGCGGCCGGGTGGTCGGCGTCATGATCTTCGTCGCGATCGAGAAGGACACCTTCACGCCGGAGTTCGCCGAGCTGTTGCAGCGGCTCGCCGACAATCTGGCATTCGCGCTCGAAAGCTTCGATCGTGCCGACGAGAAGCACAAGGCCGACGAGCGCATCGAATACCTTGCCTCGCACGACAGCCTGACCAATCTGCCGAACCGTGAGACGTTCAACGAGATGCTGCGTCACGCGATTTCGGCGGCGGATCGCCATCGCCGGCAGCTCGCGGTGCTGTTCATCGATCTCGATCGCTTCAAGATCATCAACGATTCGCTCGGCCACGACGCCGGCGACATGCTGCTGGTGGCGATCGCCGAGCGGTTGCGCGGCTCGCTCCGCGCGAGCGACGTGGTGGCGCGGCTCGGTGGCGACGAGTTCGTGGTCATCCTGGAGGAAACCGCCGAACGGGGCGACGTCGAGCGCATTGCCGGGGATCTCCTGATCTCGCTCAGCCAGCCGCTGACGATCAGCGGGCATGAGTGCCACACCACGGCCTCGATCGGGATTGCGATGTATCCGACCGACGGCTCCGACGTGCAGACGCTGACCAAGAATGCCGACATGGCGATGTATCTTGCCAAGGAGGACGGCAAGAACGGCTTCCGCTTCTTCTCCAACGAAGTCAAGGCGCAGTCGATCGAGCGCCTGACGATGGAGAGCGCGCTGCGCCGCGCGCTGGAACGCGAGCAGTTCTCGCTCGAGTATCAGCCCAAGGTCGACATGGCGAATGGGCAGATCAGCGGCGTCGAGGCATTGCTGCGCTGGACCCATCCCGAGCTCGGCAAGGTGTCGCCGGGGCAGTTCATCCCGCTCGCCGAGGAAATCGGCCTGATCGTGCCGATCGGCCGCTGGGTGCTGAAGGAAGCCTGCGCACAGAACATGGCGTGGCAGCACCGCGGCCTCAAGGCGGTGACCATGGCGGTCAACCTCTCGCCGCGGCAGTTCGGCGATCCTAATCTGCTCGACGACATCGACGAAGCGCTGGCGGCGAGCGGCATGTCGCCGGCGCTGCTGCAGCTCGAGGTCACTGAAAGCATGGTGATGCGCAACGTGACGCGGGCGGTCCGCGTGCTCGACGCGATCCAGAACCGCGGCATTCGCCTCGCGATCGACGATTTCGGCACCGGCTATTCGTCGATGTCGCTGATGAAGCAGTTCCCGATCGACACCATCAAGATCGATCGTTCCTTCGTGCGCGATTTGCCCGATGATTCCGAGGACGTCGCGATCGCGCAGGCGATCATCAGCATGGGCAAGGCGCTCGGCATGACCATCGTGGCCGAGGGCGTCGAGACCTCCGAGCAGCAGGAGTTCCTGCGCGCGCATGCCTGCGACGAGATGCAGGGCTTCCTGTTCAGCCGGCCGCTGCCGCCGCGCGATCTTGCCGAGCTGCTGAAGGCGTCGACGTCGCCCTCGTTGCAGCCTTCGCTGGAGGACGAGGCGATCGGCGAGGCCGGACCGGATCTAGGGCGGAAACGCGCTGTCGTCTGACGGCTGCACCGGCAGGTCGCGGACGTCGGAATCGGTGGATGCGACCTTGCGCGAGAAATCATAGGGCCAGGGCAGCGTGGTCTGACCGGCCAGTGTCTGGCGCAGCACGCGCGTGCCGTCGGCAAAGCTCGCGCCGTCAGGCAGGCGGAGCTGGCGGCACCAGTTCGACGGCAGCGGGCCGACGGCATCGCGCAACTCGAATGCCGGTCCCCACCACCACGCCGGCGCGGCGGCCGTTCCGGTTCGGGAATGGCGCGCCATCGCGCGAACTCGTCGGCGATGCGGGCAAATTGCAGCTTGGCGGCGGGATGCATCGAAACCCCTTGCTTAGGGCTGCGATGATAGCATCGCCCCCACGGCGCGCAACGCAGCCATCGGCCTCCGGCTATTTCTGCTCCACTTCCGTCGCGGTGGCCGGGCCTTCGCCCATGATCAGCAGCACGGCATCCTCGTCCTTGGCACCGTCCCAGTGCACCTGCTTGCCGAAATGGGTGACGAAGCTTCCGGCCGGCATCGCCACCGTGCCGTGATCGGGATCGAATTTCGGACCCGAGCCCACCCACCAGGTGCCTTTCAGCACGACGATGTAGCGATCGTTGGGATGGAAGTGCGGACGGCTGAAGTGATTGCCCTTGGTCCATTTGGTGTAGACCATGTAGAAGCCCGGCTTCGACGGATCGCCGACCACGACGGCATTCTGCGCGCCGCGCGCGTCGACCTGGCTCCAGGGAATCTGGTCCGGCAGCTTGTAGGTGACGGCGGCCGGATTGAGCTCGGCCGCGGAGCTGGCGCTCAGCGTGCCGGCAAACAGCAGCGGCGTCATCAGGTGTCGCCAGGACCGGCTCGACGCCGTCATCGTATCCTCCGAGTTCCGTGTGCTCGGGCAACTGCTGCGCCCGTATGTCGCATGATGCTAGTCGCTCTCGCTTGCGCCGGACAAGACGCGTCCATGCATGTCTGACCTCAAGATTGCGTCAGCGCCGCGTGACACAACGCAGTTGCAATATCAAAAACGCATTTACGTCGCGGCTGACGATGATAGGTTGCGCGCCAACCAAAAGACGGGAGGACAACCTTGAAGAAGCATCTGTCGATACTGGCGGCGGGACTTGTGATCGGTGCGGCCGCGCTGCAATTCTCCACCACCGCATCGGGGGACGACGGCTGGGTCACGCTGCTCGACAGCACCAAGAAGGGCGACTGGGACGAGGTCGGCAAGGCCAATTGGGCGATGAAGGACGGCGCGCTGGTCGCCGACAAGCTCGACGGCAAGGATCTCTCCTATCTCGTCAGCAAGACCCAATACAAGGATTTCCAGATCCGCGCCGAGTTCTGGACCGACGAGGACGCCAATAGCGGCGTCTTCATCCGTTGCGAAGGCAACAAGACGATCGACTCCAAGGTCTGCTACGAGGTCAACATCTTCGACAAGCGGCCGGACCCGACCTACGGCACCGGCGCGATCGTCGACGTCGGCAAGGTCGATCCGATGCCGAAGGCGGCCGGCAAGTGGAATGTCTACGAGATCACGGCGCAGGGACCGCATTTCGTCGTGACGCTGAACGGCCAGAAGACCGTCGACGCGCAGGACTCCAAGCACGCCAGCGGCTACGTCGCGCTCCAGTATGGTTCGGGCGTGGTCAAATTCCGCAAGGTGCAGATCAAACCGCTCTGACGGCGCAAGGTCGAGAGGGCCCGGTCCGACGCGGCCGGGCTTCCTGCCGCGTGGCGTATGCTATCGGCCGGCGGCCTTTGGATCGTCGCCTTGCGTGCGCAAATGATGGCCGATCACGAGCCCAGTCAGGCACAGCAACAGCCCGAGCGCCGGCGGCGCAAACAGCGCCTCTTCCTGGAAGATGCCGTTCACCAGCACGACCATCGTGCCGAACGCGGCGAGCCCTTGGATGAGGATTCCGGACGAGGCGTAGAGGCGCCAGGCCTTCAGCGCCATCGCAAAGAAAAAGCCGAGCGGCACCAGTGCGCCGATGCCCATCTGGTAGAGCAGCACGCCGACCGCGCTTTCCACCGCGCCGTCCATGGTGCCGGCCGCCTGCGCGGCGTTCCAGTCGATCGAGAAATAGCCTTCGGAAAGATTGCCGCCGACGCCGAGCCCGCGGCCGATCGGGTTCTGCCGGAATCCGTCCCAGCCGCCCATGAAGCCGATCACGTGGAAGTCGCCGATCTGGAGGCCGATATAGATCGCAACGATCGCGTAACCCGCGAGTCCGACCAGCGCGACGGCAAGCGTGATGGTCGCGCCGAGCAGCCAGGTCGAGGTCCATGCCAAGGCAACGAAGATCACCAGGATGAGCGCGCCCTTCACGCTGCAGCAGATCAGCAGCGGGATCGCGGCCAGCGCCAGCCAGCGATATCCGACCGCGAACAAGAACAGGATGGAGAAGGCGATCCCGTAGCCGAAGCTGATCGGGCTCATGTTCGGTCCGAAGATGCGCATCATCGACGAAAGGCCGAGTTCCTCGAACAGCGGGCTGTTGAGAAAGCTGAAGCGGAAGCGGTCGATCAGATCCACCGGGACGTTGCCGGTTTGGCGCATCTCGGCCTCCCAGGCTCCTGAGCGGGTCGCCTTCAGCTCGTCGAAATGCCAGAATGTGTAGCCATTGGTGATGGTGAGCCAGAAATCGCGGAACATCAGTTCGACATATCCGCAGACGATCAGCAGCGCTGCGACGGCCACCAGGAACGGCGTGACGCGGATCTCGAAGCTTGCGGCGGTCAGCAGCGACAGCTGAAACAGAAAGATCGGAAACGCGATGTTGCGCAGATAGACGAGGGCCGCATGCGAATCCTGCGTGGCGCCGAGCAGGAAATACCCCGTCACAACCGCGAGGGTCATCAGCCCCCATTTCATGATCCGGTCGACGTCAGTGGAATGCTTGCGCTCGCGCAGCACATACAGTGCCAGCGTCACCAGCCACATGACGGCGCATATGAGGAAATTGTAGCCCTTGACGAAATCCATCTCCTGCTCGGTCGTCATGTAGGATGACAGGATCGAGACGAACAGGTTCTGGAAGAAGATGATGAAGACGGCAATCGACGGCGCGTAGGCCGGTGCCGCGAGCACGATGGCGCAGCCGATCAGGCTTTCGACGACGATCGCGAGCCCGGCGTTGGCCGCCTGCATGATTGGCGCGAAGGCGATCGATGCCACGGCGATGCCGAGCGCCGGAAGCAAGTCGCCGGCCAACAGCGGCCGCGGGGCTATCTCTGCTTGCACAGGCTCTGACCTAAGATGACCGGACGTGTGGGCACACCACACCGCATCGTCGATCTAGCCGTGCATTGTGTAAAAACGGGTTAACCAGACCGCGCTAGCGGGTTCCGAGCAGCGCCTTGAGCACCCCTTGGTCGGCCTTGCCGGTGACGGCGTCGGCCAGGCCAAAGCCCTGTGACATTTCCCAATGTGTCCAGCCCCAGCATTGCTGCCGGGCGTAAGCCGTGACGCCGGCGAGCCAGCGCAACCGGCTGTCGCGCGGCGCACCGGCCTTGAGCACCCCGAACTCATTGATAATGATCGGACGGGAATATTGCCGCTGCCAGGCGGCTGCGGGTTCGAGCCATTTGTCGATGCCGCGGTCGGGGATGGCACGATCGACCATCGCGAGCGCCTTGGGCCTGTTCAGCACGGTCAGCTGTTCCCGCAGCTGTTGCACCCTGGGATCGTCGGCGCGGGCCGGATAGGGCAATCCGACGACATCGTGCAGCGGCTCGTTCGGATCCCAATGAGCCTGATGGGTGAACACCATCGGATCGTAGAAGTGGATGGCATAGACGACGTTCGGATCGTCGAGTGGCTTAAAGTCGGGCAGCGAATCCGCGCGCTGCCAGTTGACCGGGCCCGTGATCAGCGTGGTTTGCGGCAGCAATTGGCGAATGAAGCCGGCCAGCTCCCGGGCTTCGCCTTGCCATTGCGCGGCATCGACCTCAGGCTCGTTCAGGAGTTCCGCAAACACCCGATCGGACGGGTAGCGCTGGATGATCCGCGCCAGCTCGCGCCAGGCGCTCTTCATTTCGGTCATCGCGCCCTGCGGATCGTCCTTGTGCAGCGCGTTGAAGTACCGGCCCGAATGCAGGTCGATCGACACCGCATAGCCGAGCCCGAGCAGGGTCTTCAGCGCGCTATCGACGGTTTGCAGGCGGGCGTCGATGTCTGCCTGCGTGGCGAAGCGCGGCATGATGAAGTCGGCAGGCACCGGCAGCCGGATGTGGGTCAGGCCGGCCTTGCGCAGCTCGAGCAGCAGGCCGCGCGGCGGCGCCGAGCGCGGATCGGCAATCCAGCCGTCGGCATTGACGCCGCGCGACAGCGCCTCGAGCCGGTCGGCGGGAACGCCGTCGATCAAGGCCGGGCAGGCCCGCGCGGCGACGGACAGCAATATGGATGCGGCGGCGACGATGGCGGGGATCGACGATAGCCGGGCCATTGGACGATCAACTCGCGATCATGTTGCAGCGGCGACGTGGTTCAGTCATTCGGTCCTGTCGGCCATGGCGGCCGGCTCCGGGAACGTCGCGGTTAGCCATATCGGCGAGACATTAGCGTTGCGTAACCCCGCGCGCATACGCGACGGCACCGTTCTTGCCAATCCGTGCTCAAGAGCAGCCCGCTCGTCCCGGAACGGGACATCGGTTGAAGCGAAATGGCGCAGCCGCCAGGAGCGCGACCATGACGACAGGCAGGATCTTCACGAATTGGGATGACAACCATTCCAGGCTCTGGAGCCGTCGGCCGATCCGGCTCGAGCATACCGTGCACCAGCAGCCGGCGTTCTCGATGGACGATCTCGCGAAGCTGATCGAGCACTATCCGCGTGAGCATTACAGCCTGGTCAAGACCGGCGCCAAGGGATCGAGCCGGGTCTGGCGCGAAGGGCGAGATCGGCAGGCTGCGCGGCCATCAGGTGATCGGGGCGATTTCGCGCGGCGGCCTGTGGCTGAACCTGCGCAACGTCACCGCGATCGACCGCCGCTACCGCGACATGATCGAGCGGATGTTCGGCGAGATCGCGGCCAGGGTTCCCGGCTTCGACGCGCCGACCCATCAGGCCGGCATCGTGATTTCGTCGCCCGATGCGCAGGTCTACTACCACGCCGATCTGCCGGGCCAGGGCCTGGTCCAGATCGCCGGCCGCAAACGGGTCTACATCTATCCCAATACGCAGCCGTTCATCCGGCCCGAGCATCTGGAGAACATCGCGCTGTTCGACGTCGAGGTCGATATCCCCTACGAGCCCTGGTACGACTGGCATGCGCAGGTGATCGATCTCGAGCCCGGCCAGATGCTGAACTGGCCGCTCAATGCGCCGCATCGCGTCGAGAACCTCGACACCGTCAACATCTCGATGACGATCTCCTATGTGAACGACGACATCCGCCGCACCCGGATCCTGCATCTCGCCAACGGCATGCTGCGTCATCGCTTCGGCTACGCGCCGCGCAGCCGCAGCATCCGCGGTCCGGTCTTCTTCGCAAAGCGGGTGATGCAGAAGCTGCTGCGTGACGGCAAATCGGTGAAGCGGGAACGCGCCGTGCGGCGGACGATCGACTTCCGCCTCGACGAGAGCGATCTCGGCAAGATCGTCGACCTGCCCAAAGAACCGCCCAAGGCGGCGCTGGCGGCGGCGTAAGCGAACTTGCCGGTTGCAGGTGCTGGAATGACGGTGTTGACGACACCGGTTGGGAAATTCGGGACTAGAGCGCTCTGACCACGCCCGGCTGGCCCGGTGCGCATTCCAGCGCAGCACGGTCCCAGTTCGCGTTGATGGCTGCTGCCTCATAGCTCGATTGCAGGAATTCGAGCAGCACCTTGTCCGGGTCTGCGGCCGCCCGCACGGCGTCGTAGGGCAGGATGAATTCGCCGAGTGCCTCGCTGAAGAATGCCGCGCCGGGTCGCACCGGCGTGCTGCGATAGCCCGCGGGTTCTGGATAGGCGTAGGAATAGAAAGCCGGATAATCGATCGCGCCGCCGCCCGGCCAGAAGCCGGCGCTGCTGACCTCGTGCGAATAGGCCTCGTGCGCCACCGCGTCGGGCAGATGGGGCACGCCGCCGGGATGTTGCGGTGCCGTTCTGCCGGAAAAGCGCGTCACCGCGAGATCAAAGCTGCCCCAGAAGAAATGCACCGGGCTCGCCTTGCCGAGAAAGCCGGTCCGGAATTGCTTGAACACGCGATCGCAGTTCACGAGGATCTGGTGAAACCGGCGCACCGCATCGGCGTCATACGACGCATGCTGCGTATCCTGCGAAAACGGGATCGGGTCGGTGACTTCGTTCGGTATCTCGTCGATGGCGACGTCGATTCCGAGGCCCTTCAGATTGGTCATGGTCGCCGCGTAGAAGCTCGCGACCGATTGGCCGGCCAGCGCGAATTGCCGCTCGGTGCCGTCGCTGGTCGAGATCCGGAGCACATGATCCATGAAGTCGAAGTCGATCTGGAACGTGCGGTCGCCGTCGGGGATCGGCGAGGTCGTCAGCCCGCGCGCCGTGACGTAGAGCGTGACGTGCCAGGAGTGATTGAGCCAAGGCGACTTCGCCAGCCGGATCTTGCCGGCGATCTGGGTGAAGAGCTGGAGCGTGGCACAGCTGTCGCGCCACGCCGCGGTCGGCAGTTCCGGCCAGCGGGTCTTCTGTGTGTTGGTCATGGCAAACCTCGTGGCTGCGCCGACAGGAAGTCTTGCGGCATATCACGAAAATGGTCCCGATGATCTCGGGAACCGTCGCTTCCAAAAGATGCAGATAGGGCGGCAATCGCCAGGGAGTGCCGCCCTATCGCGTGGCCGTTAAGCCAGGCGTGATACCCAACCGTAAAGTTCAGCCGCGCTGCTTAGCCGTGAAGTTTAGCCGTGTAGTTTCCTGGCGGCCTCCGCGACCGCGCGGCCCTGATAGCGGGCGCCGGCGAGTTCGTTCTCGCTCGGCTGGCGGCTGCCGTCGCCGCCGGTGATGGTGGTCGCGCCATAGGGCGCGCCGCCGGTGACCTCGTCGAGCTTCATCTGGCCGGCAAAGCCGTAGTTCAGGCCGACCACCGTCATGCCGAAATGCAAGAGGTTGGTGATGATCGAGAACAGCGTCGTCTCCTGGCCGCCATGCTGGGTCGCGCTCGAGGTGAAGGCGGCGCCGACCTTGCCGTTCAGCGCACCCCTGGCCCAGAGCCCGCCGGCCTGGTCGAGGAAGTTGGCCATCTGCGAGGCCATGCGGCCGAAACGGGTGCCGGTGCCGACGATGATCGCGTCATAGTTGGCGAGGTCGTCGATTGTGGCGATCGGCGCGGCCTGGTCGAGCTTGTAGTACGACGCCTTGGCGACCTCGGCCGGCACGAGCTCGGGCACGCGCTTGATGTCGACAGTGGCGCCGACTTCGCGGGCGCCTTCCGCAACGGCATTCGCCATCGCTTCGATGTGACCGTAGGCGGAGTAATAGAGAACGAGAACCTTGGCCATGATGGCCTCCTTTTGAGGTTGGGTAGAGGGAGATGTCTTGAGGGGGAGCAAGCGCGGACGTCTGTCCGCGCTTGCAGAGTGAAGGTGATCAGGCCGCGTCGACCAGCACGAGCTCGGCATCCTCGAGCGCGGTGATCTTCAGCGTCGCTTCATCGCGGATCGCGGCGCCGTCGCGCGCATTGACGCGCACGCCGTTGACCTCGACGCTGCCGGCCGCCGGCACCAGATAGAGGTGACGGGCCTTGTCGGCGGCGTATTCCGCGCTTTCGCCGGCCTTCAGCGTGGTGGCGAGCACCCGCGCATTGGCCCGGATCGGCAGCGCGTCATCGTCGCCGTCGATGCCGGAGGCGATGGTGACGAGCCTGCCGGAGCGGTTCGACTTCGGGAACGGCTTCGATCCCCAGGTCGGCTGACCGCCCTGCGTCGTCGGCTCGATCCAGATCTGGAAGATCTTGGTCTTGGACGGCTCCAGATTGTACTCGGAGTGACGGATGCCGCTGCCGGCGCTCATCACCTGCACGTCGCCGGCTTCGGTGCGTCCCTTGTTGCCGAGCGAGTCCTGGTGCGTGATCGCGCCTTCGCGAACATAGGTGATGATTTCCATGTTGGCATGCGGATGCGCCGGGAAGCCGGAGTTGGGCGCGATCTCGTCGTCGTTCCACACCCGCAGCGCGCCGTGGCTGACATTGGCGGGATCGTAGTAGCTCGCAAACGAGAAGTGGTGCTTGGCCTTCAGCCAGCCGTGGTCGGCACCGCCCAGCTTTGCGAATGGTTTCAGTTCGATCATGGTTTACTCCGTTCGATGCGTTGGTTTCGATCTCGTTGGCTCTTGGATATGCCTTCGGCTGTGGTATAGAAATAGAAACTATTGAAACTCATTGTTTCCAATATTGAGCAACGGGGACAGCTGACCATGTCGAAACTGCCGGACTTCGAGGCGCTCGCGATCTTCGCAAAAGTCGTGGAATTGCGGTCCTTTGCCGCCGCTGCGACCGAGCTCTCGCTGTCCAAGGCCACGGTCTCAAAGGCAGTCAGCCGGCTTGAGGAGCGGCTCGGCGCGCGGCTGTTCAACCGCACCTCGCGGCGGCTGGCGCTGACCGACGCCGGCCAGAAATTGTCGGAGCGTGCCGCGCGGCTATTGGCCGACGGCGAAGCCGCCGAGAACGAGGCGCTGGCGCAATCGACCACGCCGCGCGGCCTGGTACGGCTCGCGGTGCCGATGAGTTTCGGCATCAAGACCGTGGCGCCGCTGCTGCCGGAATTCATGGAGGCCTATCCGGAGGTCGCGATCGATCTGCATCTCAGCGACGCGACCGTCGATCTGATCGGCGAAGGCTTTGATGCCGGCCTGCGCATCGCGCGGCTGCCGGATTCCTCGCTGATCGCGCGGCGGCTGTGCGGCATGCCGCGCTACACGGTGGCGGCGCCGTCCTACCTGAAGCGCAACGGCCGGCCGACCCATCCGATGCATCTCGCCGAGCACAAATGCTTCGGCTACGCCTACCTCTCGACCCAGGGCGTCTGGCACTACACCAACGCGTCGGGCGAGCAGGCGAGCGTGCGCCCGGCCGGCCAGCTGCGCGTCAACAATGGCGAGGCCGTAATGCCGGCCCTGATTGCCGGCCTCGGCATCGCCGATCTGCCCGACTTCATCGTCGGCGATGCGATCGCGCGCGGCGAGGTCGAGGTGATCCTGAAAGGCTGGAAGCAGCCCGAGGGCGCCGTGCATCTCGTCACCCCGCCCGGCGGCCCGCGGCCCGCCCGCGTCGAGGTGCTGGCGGATTTCCTCGCCAAGCATTTCGCCAAGGGCCGCGCGCAGCGCAAGTAGAGAGCCGCGCGCAGCGCAAGTAGCGGGCCGCGCGCAGCGAAAAATAACGGAGCGCACGCTGCGGAAGCGGAAGCCCTCGCGCGGGCGAGGCCGAAGGCCGCGCGCGGCGTCACATTCGTGTCATCCCTTTTAAATTGTATAGATTGTGTGAACTAACCCATGATCGTGGGCAGGCGCGATCGTCTATCTCTTCATCCTGAACCTGTTGCCGCAAAGCACATTTCCGGAGGAACCAGATGATTGATCTGACCAAGCATGATTTCACGTCATTGTCGGTGAAAGATCTGCTCGATGCCCGCGAGGCCTATCATGTGCATCTGGCCCATCTGCAATCGGTCTACGCCACGGCGATCGGCCGCTATCTGATCCGCGACAGCGACCGCAACGCGACGGAACGGCGGCACCACTCCAAGCCGCAGGCACTCGGACCGCGCACGCTGTTCAATTCGTCGGTCAAGGACTGGTCGTGGCCCTGCATCCTCGTCTTTGTGCGCGACTGGATGAAGCGCTCCGAGTTGAAGAACCATCCGGAGAAGCAGGACCAGCTGGTGCCTCCGTTCCTGTATCTGCCGGATGGCCGCGTCGTGCCCACCTGCGTCGTCAAGGTCGATCCGAACGAGGGCAGCCCCGGCGTCGTCGATCCGCCGGTGTTCAAGAGCGATCTGGTTGGTGGCGGCTTCCCGGTCCAGACCATGATCCAGGGCAAGATCCATCGCGGCTCGATCGGCTGTCTCGTCACCAATGGCGAGACCGTGTTCGCACTCTCCAACCGTCACGTGGTCGGCGCGGCCGGACGCGAGATCTTCGCCGGCTTCAAGAACACCGACCGGCGTCTCGGCGTCAGCGATGCGCTGCAACTCGGCAAGCGCGCCTTCAGCGACGTCTATCCCGGCTGGCCCGGCTCGCGCGTGGTGGCCAATCTCGATGCCGGATTGATCCGCGTCGATGACGTCAAGGGCTGGACCGCGCAGATCTACGGCGTCGGCCAGGTCGGCGACGTCGTCGATCTCAATGTCGGCACCTTCCGCCTCGAGATCATCAACCAGCCGCTGATCGCCTTCGGTGCGACCAGCGGATTGATGAAGGGCAAGATCATCGGCCTGTTCTATCGCTACAAGACCGTCGGCGGCATGGAATATGTCAGCGATTTCGTGATCGGTCCGCGCGACGGTGACACGCCGCTCAACAACTATCCCGGCGATTCCGGCACGGTCTGGTTTCTCGACGATCCGGACGCCAAGAAGAACGCCGGCGGCGCGCGCATCCTCAGCCCTCTGGCGCTCGAATGGGGCGGCCAGGAATTGTTCGGGTCAGGCGGCAAGGTTCCGATGCAGGTCGCGCTCGGCATCTGCATGGCGACGCTGTGCCGCGAGCTCGATGTCGAGTTGATCGGCGACTGGAATGCCGGCCACACCGAGTATTGGGGCGAGTGGGGACACGTCAAGATCGGCGCCTACGCGACCGGCCTGATCGATGCGAAGCTGCCCAAGCTCTCGGCCATGATGGATGCCAATTCCGACAATATCGGCCTCGACGACAAGCTGCTTGCCGACCTCAAGCCGTATCAGCACGGCACCTTCGCGCCGCTGGCCGACGTCGCGGACCTGGTCTGGCGCTTCACCCGGCACAGCGACGAAAGCAACCATTTCGCCGACATGGACAAGCCGGGCAAGGACGGCAAGACGCTGCTCGATCTCTGCGCCGAGTCGACGCGCAACGTCGATCCAAAAGTCTGGAATGACTATTACGACGGGATCGGCGAGGACCGGCGCGGCGCGTTGCCGTTCCGGGTCTGGCAGATCTTCGACGAGATGGTCGAATACGCCGCCGCCAACAAGAAGCTGGAGTTCGTCTGCGCCGCGGGCATCGTCGCGCATTACATCGGCGATGCCTGCCAGCCGCTGCACATTTCGCAATTCCATCACGGTCTCGATCCGAACGACAAGAAGCACGCCAAGGTGCACAGCGTGTACGAGACCACGATGATCGGCCGCCACGGCAAGGATCTCATCAAGATGATCCCTGACGCGAAGACCGGCGACGTCGCGGAGATTGCTTCGGGTGCAACGCCGACCGGTCGCGATGCCGCCGTCGCCGTGGTCGCGCTGATGCAGCGAACGGTGAAGCGCCTGCCGCCGATGACGATCGTCAATCTGTTCAACTCGCACATGGGGAGTGGCCAGGTCGACCTGATGTGGTCGAAGCTGAAGGATGCCACGGCGGCTGCATGCAGGACGGCGCCAAGACGCTCGCGAGAGTCTGGGAAGCGGCCTGGCGCGCCGGTGCGGGCGAGGATCGCGGGCAGGGCGGCAAGTTCGATCAGGGCAGCCTGAGCAAGCTCTACAATGATCCGAGCTTCCTGCCGGCCTATCCGCTCCAGCAGCTCACGCTGGATGCCAACGACCACATCGTGCCGGTCGGCGGAGCCGGAGCACGGCGCCGGAGTGCGCCAATTGCACGCCGCGCACGCCCACGAGCCGCGAAGAAAGCAGCCAAGAAGGCTGCTAAAAGCACGGCCAAGAATACGACAAAGACTACGGCCAGGAGAGCGCCCAAGAAGGCTGTGGCGAAGGCCGTGGCGCGCAAGCGTCCGGCTGCAGCTACTCCGGTCCGCCGCGCAGCCGCCAGCAAGAAGACCGCAACCAAGCGCGGCGCGGCCAGCAAGCGGCCGGCTGCAAAAACCCGCAAGGCGGCGCGCAGGCGCTAGACAACCTATCCACCGGCGGACTCCGCCTCACCTCGCCCCGCGTGCGGGACAGCGCGCGCTTGATCGCGGCAGTGAAGAAGGTCGGCAAGGTCGAATAGGGAACTCAGGTCCATTCGCCTTCACATTTAGTTGTCCGCAACGTCGTTCCTTGCAACGATCCTTGGCCGCATTCATTTGCCAACCTGAAGCAAATCGCCGCGCGGAACTCGCGCGTGCGCGGATCAATCACGTCGAACGAGGGCACTGGGCATGAAGACGCAGCGGATTGTCCTGAGCGTAGCGATCGCGATCGGCGGCCTCGCCGCCGCAACGCCTGCGACGTCGCAGGAGTATCGCGGAACATGGGAACAGCAGATGGCCTGCACGCCGGATGTGTGGCGGCTCTGTGGCGATCAGATTCCCGACACCAACCGGATCGTCGCCTGCCTGCGGCAGAACACGCCGCAACTCTCCAGCGGCTGTCGCGCCGTATTCGAGTCCAGCGCCAGCGCGCAGCAGCCGCAAACCCAGGGGCGCGCGCCGCAGCACCCGCAGATGCAGCAACGGCCGCGCGCACCACAGCAGATCCAGCCGGCGCCGGTTGCGCCGCCGCGACCGGCGCCCGGCGATGATGAGGACTAGAGCGTTTTCGAGCGAAGTGGACGCCGGTTCGCGTCAAGAAAACGCGTCAAGAATCCTTAGGGCCTGACTTCGCAGACATCGACCCACTCGGCCGCGGTCAGCTCCGCCATCCGGTCGGGCGTGATGCGCACCGCGCTGTGGGTCGAGCCGGCGGCCGGCACCACGACGTCGAATGCCTTCAGCGACACATCGCAATAGACCGGCAGCGGCGTCTTCAGACCGAACGGACAGACGCCGCCGACCTCGTGGCCGGTGATGTCGGCGACCTCGTCGAGGCCGAGCATCTTCGGCTTGCCGCCGAAAGCTGCCTTCACCTTCTTGTTGTCCATTCGCGACGTGCCGGCGGCGACGATCAGCACCACGCGGTCGCCGACCCGCAGGCTCAGCGTCTTGGCGATCCGCGCCGGCTCGACGCCATAGGCCTCCGCCGCCAGCACGACGGTCGCGGAGCTTGTGGTGGATTCGATCACGGCGATTTCGGGCGCCTTCTCGGCGAAGAAGGCGCGGACGGACTCGATGCTCATGAAGTTCAGGACCTTGCTAGTCAGGATCTGGCAGACACCAGGGCAGGAAGCTCGGAGAGACCGTGGATCCGGTGATCGGGCACGACGCCGAGCTCGTCCATCTGGGTACGCAGCGCCTTGAACATCGTCAATGGGGCGACCGTCTCGCTCTCGACGCAGGCCAGCGCCATCGCTTCCGGCGTCACCCGCTCGATCCAGGCGACGGTGAGTCCAAACGCCTTGGCGCCGCAGGCGTCCCATGGATTGGAGGAGATGAACAAGACCTCCGCGGGCGGCACCTTCAGCACCTCCTCGATCAGCGTGTAGGCCTCCGGCGCCGGCTTGAACACCTTGTGAGCGTCGACGCTGATGGTCGCATCGAGCAGCCGGTCGAGCCCCGAATTGCGCACCAGCGCGTTCAGCATGTCAGGGCTGCCGTTGGAGAGGATCGCGAGCTTCTTGTCCTTCATCGCCTCGAGCGCGGCGACGGCATCCGGATACAGCGCGAGATGCTGATACTTGTCGATGATGCGGGCGAAGGTTGCTTCGTCATATTGCAGGCCGAGGCTGCGCAGCGTGTAAGCGAGGGAATCGCGGGTTGCGACAGCGAAATCCTGGTAGCGCCGCATCAGCGTGCGCAGCCAGGAATATTCGAGCTGCTTGATGCGCCAGATCTGCGTGATGATGTCGCCATAGCCGGGGAATGCATCCTCGGTGACATCGGCCACCGACTGCACGTCGTAGAGCGTGCCATAGGCGTCGAAGACGATTGCGTTGATTGTCATTGTGGTCTCTCTTGCCCGCCGATCGTCGAATACAGGAAATTCCTGAGTGCGTCGACGGATTGGTCGCGGGCCGCCGCGTTGAATTCGAGGTGATGACCGAGCTGCTGCGCCGGCGTGCTGTAGCGCGGCACGTCGAAATCGTGATAGGCGCCGGGATAGACCGTGATCGCGATTGGAATCCCCTTGTCCTTCTCGCGCGCCATGCCCCAGTCGTCGCTGCCCTCGGCAAGGTTGCGGCACGCGTTCGCGGGCGCCCAGTCGTCGAGCTCGCCGACCAGGATCAGCGTCGGCACGGTCATGTTGCCCTTGACCCCGCCGCACAGCGGATAGAAGCCGATCGCAGCGCGAAATTTTTCCGTTGAGGAGCTTTCGATCTGGCCGCGCTCCACCGCGAGCAGCGCAAGAGTCGCGCCTTGCGAAAATCCCAGCACGGCCACCCGGCTCGGATCGACCGTCGGCTGTCCGACCAGATAGTCCAGCGCGCGGTACGCATCATACAATGTCGACGGCGGCAGTCCGCCCGTGCACGCGCTCGTGATGCCGCGCGTGCCGAAGCGGTCGATCGTCAGCGCGACATAGCCCCATTCGGCGAGCCGCTTGCCCCAGCGCTCGTCGACCCCTCGCCAGCCGCCGCCGCAGCCGTGCATCAGCACGACCGCGGGTGAGGGACCGGAACTATCGGGCACGCGCAGAAAACCCTGCAACGCCTGCGGTCCCGCCAGCGGACTTTCGAACTCGACGAGGCGCGGCGGATTATCGGCCGCCGGCGCAGGGAGCGCGCCGATGCTCCAGAGCGCGAGTGCAGCGAGGGCAAGTCCGGTGAAGCTGGTCATGAACCACCTCCGAAGCTTGCCGCCGACAATACTCCCTCAGATGCCCAAAATCTTC
Organism: Bradyrhizobium tropiciagri; assembly: GCF_001189845.1. Taxonomy (GTDB): domain Bacteria; phylum Pseudomonadota; class Alphaproteobacteria; order Rhizobiales; family Xanthobacteraceae; genus Bradyrhizobium; species Bradyrhizobium tropiciagri. The sequence continues at coordinate 15,850 of NZ_LFLZ01000029.1, read as the reverse complement.
CGCGCGTTGGCTTTGAGGACTTTCGGCCGGATCTCCTCGCGGATGTCGAGCTTGGCGAAATCGGCGAGCCAGCGATCCGGCGTGATGACAGGCCAGTCGGACCCGAACAGCATCTTGTCCTGCAGGATCGAGTTGATGTAGCGCACCAGGATCGGCGGGAAATATTTCGGCGACCAGCCGGACAGGTCGATATAGACGTGCGGCTTGTGGGTCGCGACCGACAGCGCCTCTTCCTGCCAGGGGAAGGAGGGATGTGCGAGGATGATCTTGAGGTCGGGGAAATCGGCCGCGACGTCGTCCATGTACATCGGGTTGGAATATTTCAGCCGCATCCCCATGCCGCCCGGCATGCCCGAGCCGACGCCGGTCTGGCCGGTATGAAACAGCGCGATCGCGCCGCCGTCATTGATCGCCTCATAGAGCGGATAGGCCATGCGGTCGTTGGCGTAGAAGCCCTGCATGGTCGGATGGAATTTGAAGCCGCGGACGCCGTAGTCCTCGATCAGCCTCTTCGCCTCGCGGACGCCGAGCTTGCCCTTGTGCGGATCGATCGAGACGAACGGGATCAGCACGTCGAGATGATCGGATGCGACCTCGAGCATTTCGAGATTGTTGTAGCGGCGAAAGCCGGTCTCGCGTTCGGCATCGACCGGGAAGATCACGGCAGCGATGTTCTTCGACCGGTAATAGGCCGCGGTCTCCGGCACGGTCGGCGGATGCTTGTGCGGCGACTTGAAATAGTCGGCCATCTGCGCCTGGAAATCATCATAGCCGTCGTCGCCATGCATGCCGCACGGCTCCTCGGCATGGGTGTGGATGTCGATCGCGACGACCTTCTCGATGTCAGGCAGTTTGAGCTTGGGCATTCGGCTTCCCCGGCGGCGTGTTTGTTGGTGATGGAAAATAATTATATGATATAACGATTTTCGCAAGCGGTCAGGTTGATGGGCGCCATTGCGGACCGATCCGGTTCGGCCGGGAAAGTCCGATGGGTCCGGGTCCGGCCTGCAAGCACGATTCGCCGGTCTTGCGGCAGCCGTCGGGGAATGCCGGCGGGACGACCCGTGGCGCGACAATCGTTGCGGCCGCCGTTTCCGAAGCGATCTCAATGGCATGGGGGAATGGCGGACGTGGGGTCCAGGCCGGGATATGGCCGAAAATCGGCCCATCTCCGTTGACATTTAACGGTCCGATGGCTTAGAACGCGGCCGTCCCGCGCGGTCTGGCCGCTTGTCGGGATAAATCCCATTTGGCCAACGATTGGCTTGCCCGGATATTGGCTTGCCCAAGCATTGGCATTGATCAGGTACGGCCTCCAACACGGGCCTTTCGAAGTAACAGGATTGTCCCATGAAGGTCCGTAACTCGCTGAAGTCGCTGCGCGGCCGCCATCGCAACAACCGTCTGGTCCGCCGCAAGGGCCGCGTCTACGTGATCAACAAGGTCCAGCGCCGCTTCAAGGCCCGTCAGGGTTGATTGCGCGCGGATCGGCGGCTGATTCCGATCCATCCTTCACAGGTCTTTGACGCCGCGCTGCTTTGCAGTGCGGCTTTGTGCGTCTAGACTTCGGCCATGGGATTAAACTTCTTTGGCCCGACCAACCGCCGGCTGGCGATCCTGATCGCCGCGCTTCTGGCCATGCCCGTTGCGGCCGTCGCGCAGGACGATCCGCGGGTGATTCCGCCGCCGAAGGCCCAGAAGAAACTGCCGGAAGCGCCGATCAAGCTGCCGAAGGTTCCGGCCGACCGCACCCGCGGGCTGGATTTCCTGTTCGGCGCGCTGAAGGCCGCGCCTGATGAAGACAGCGCCCGCCACGTCGAGGCGCGGATCTGGGCGCTGTGGCTGCAAACCCCGAGCGATACCGCGGCGCTGCTGATGGTGCGCGCCAAGGCCGCCCTCGACGCGCAGAATGTCGATGTCGCACTGAAACTGCTGGACGCTGTGATCAAGCTCCGGCCCGACTATGTCGAGGCCTGGAACCGGCGTGCAACGATCTACTACCTGAAGAACGACTACGTCCGGTCGCTGGGAGATCTGCAGCAGGTGCTGACGCGCGAGCCCCGCCATTTCGGCGCGCTGGCGGGTGTCGGCATGATCATGCAGGATATGGGCGACGACAAGCGCGCGCTGGACGCCTTCCGCAAGGCGCTGGCTGTCGATCCCTACCTCGAGAAGGTGCCGCAGATCGTCAAGCAGCTGACCGAGAAGGTCGAAGGCCGCGACATCTGATTGCCTACGATTGATCGCGATCGCGGTCCGATGGACGCGATGGGCACGTTAGCGCGAGCTTGGTGCTTGCTCGCGATACGGTCCGGCGTAGGAGACTAGTGCAGGAACTTGCCGCGGGACGCGCTGTCCTGGGCGACGGCAGCGTAGAATTGCTGAAGCTCCGCCTCCAGGTGCTCATTCACGAGCAACAACGCCTTCAGGGCGCCGCGCAGGTCGCCATTGCAACTCGCCACGATCTGGTCGATGGCCGCATCGCTAGGGTCGGAAATCATGGTACTCCTCCGATTACTTCCCGTTGAACTCGTCGTGCGGACGCGGGTTCCTGTGGATACAGTGTATAAGCCTAGAAGCACCCAGGTAGCGTCCCGGTTTCGATGAAGCCTCGCGTCTGATGGCGAAAATGCCACCGGCAATCTATGAAATTACTAATGACGCAGGTATGAACCCGCTATCCACAGGCTGGGCGCATTGTGGACAACTCTGTGCCCCGGCCGAGCCCGGAAAATCGACATTGGCTTTCCGAATCAGAGCGGGCCCCGGCAGGGCTCAAGTCCGGCACTGGGCGAAACCTGATTTCGGCTACCCCGTAATTTCGGGGTGGCCAACACCCTTCCGATACCCAACTCCCTTCAGGGACCCCACAGTCCTGGGACCCTCTCGATGTTGACCGCGATCATCGTGCTGGCGGCCGCCGGGCTGGCGCTGGCCCTGATGCTGGCCCTGGCGACGCAAATCGGCGTGGCGCTGATCCAGCGCGCCTTTCCGCCGCAGGGGCGCATGGTCGATGTGGCCGGCGCGCGGCTGCATGTGGTCGAGCTCGGCCCGCGCGATGCCGCAGGGCCGCCGGTCGTGATGCTGCACGGCGCCAGCTCCAATCTCCGCGCGATGCAGCCGCTCGGCGAGCAAATCGCCAAAGCGCATCGCGTGATCCTGATCGACCGGCCGGGGCATGGCTGGAGCACGCGCGAGCACGCCGCGGATTCGACGCCTGCGGTCCAGGGCCGGATGATCGTGGAGGCGCTGACCAGGATCGGTGTCGACCGCGCGATCGTGGTGGCGCATTCCTGGGCCGGCGCGCTCGCGCTGCGCATTGCGCTCGATCATCCGGAGCGCGTTGCGGGCCTCGTGCTGCTCGCCCCGGTCGCCTATCCCTGGCGAGGCGGCGCCGGCCGCTACAACGACGTGATCTCGACGCCGCTGATCGGACCGTTGCTTGCGCAAACGATCACGCTGTCGCTCGGCCTCCTCGTCGCCAATTCGGGCGCGAGCGGTGTGTTCGCGCCGCAGCCGATGCCTGACGATTTCGTCCGTGACAGCGCGACATTGCTCCTGCTGCGCCCGCGCGAGTTCATCGCCAACGCGCGCGACCTCGTCTCGCTGAAGGCCGCCGTCGTCGAGCAGGCGCCGCGCTATGCGGAGATCAAGGCGCCGCTGTCAATCATTTCGGGCGACGTCGACAAGACGGTCACGACCGCCATCCATTCGCGGCTGCTCGCAGCCACAGTGCCACAGGCAAAGCTCATCGTGCTGTCAGGCGTCGGCCACATGGTGCAGTACGCCGCGCCCGATCTCGTGGCGTCCGAGATCGAGGCGATGGCAGGCAGGTTGGTCCAACAGACAGCAACAAAGGACAAGACTGCCCCCGCGAATCTGTGATCCATCAAGACTTGCGCCGCCGCGTGGCGCCGAACATCATGTCGCGCGGTTTTCCGATTTCATCAAAGGACGTCTCTCATGCGGATCGACAACATCGCCGACCTTATCGCCGAAACCCTTGCCCAGGCCGGCGTGAAGCGCATCTACGGTGTCGTCGGCGACAGTCTCAACGGTCTGACCGAGGCTCTGCGCAAGCGCGGCACGATCGACTGGCTGCATGTGCGCCACGAGGAGGTGGCGGCGTTCGCCGCGGCCGCCGAATCCCAGATCACGGGAGATCTCGCGGTATGCGCGGGCTCCTGCGGCCCGGGCAATCTGCATCTCATCAACGGCCTATTCGACGCGCATCGCAGCCGCACGCCGGTGCTGGCGATCGCGGCCCAGATCCCGTCAGCCGAGATCGGCGGCGGCTATTTCCAGGAGACCCATCCGCAGGACCTGTTCCGCGAATGCAGCCATTATTGCGAGCTGGTGTCGGATCCGGCGCAGCTGCCCTACATGCTGGAGAACGCGATCCGCGCCGCGATCGGCAAGCGCGGCGTCGCGGTGCTGGTGCTGCCGGGCGATGTCGCGATGCGGCCGGCGCCGAAGCGCGACATCGCGCCGAACGCAGGCCTGCTGCCGCCCGTGCCGGTGGTGCGTCCGGCCGATGCCGAATTGAACGCGCTGGCCGGGCTGCTCAATGGCGCGAAGCGCGTCACGCTGTTCTGCGGCCGTGGTTGCGCCGGCGCGCATGACGGCCTGCTCAAGCTTGCCGAGGCGCTGAAGAGCCCGATCGTGCACGCGCTCGGCGGCAAGGAATATGTCGAATACGACAACCCTTACGACGTCGGCATGACCGGCTTCATCGGCTTCTCGTCCGGCTATGCGGCGATGCATGGTTGCGACGTGCTGCTGATGCTGGGCACCGATTTCCCCTACAAGCAGTTCTTCCCGACCGGCATCAGCATCGCCCAGGTCGATCTCCGCCCGGAAAATCTCGGCCGCCGCTGCAAGCTCGATCTCGGCCTCGTCGGCGACGTCGGCGAGACCATCGCCGCGCTGTTGCCGAAGCTCAACCCGAAGACCGACCGTAAGTTTCTCGACGCCAGCCTCGCGCATTACAAGGACGCCCGCGCCGGGCTCGACGATCTGGCCCGCGGCAAGCCGGGCCAGAAGCCGATCCATCCGCAATATCTGGCGCGGCTGCTCAGCGAGCAGGCCAGCGAGGACGCGGTGTTCACCGCCGACGTTGGCACGCCGACGATCTGGGCCGCGCGCTATCTGAAGATGAACGGCCGCCGCCGGCTGGTCGGCTCCTGGGTCCATGGCTCGATGGCCAACGCGATGGCGCATGCGATCGGCGCGCAAGCGGCGCAGCCGGGACGGCAGGTGGTGTCGATGTCCGGCGACGGCGGCTTCGCCATGCTGATGGGCGATCTGATCACGCTGACCCAGGCCAAACTGCCGGTGAAGGTCGTGATCTTCAACAACAGCGTGCTCGGCTTCGTCGCGCTCGAGATGAAAGCCGCCGGGTTCATCGAGACTGGCGTCGATCTGAAGAATCCGGATTTCGCGGCGATGGCCCGCGCCATGGGCATTCACGGCGTCAGGGTGGAGGATCCGGGTGAGCTCGAAGGTGCGATCCGCGACGTGCTCGCGCATGACGGGCCGGCGGTGCTCGACGTCGTGACCGCGACGCAGGAATTGTCGATGCCGCCGACCATTACGCTGGAGCAGGTGAAGGGCTTCAGCCTGTGGGTGCTGCGCGCCGTGATGAGCGGCCGCGGCGACGAGGTGGTCGATCTCGCCAAGACCAATCTGTTGCCGCGTTGAACGCAACAAAAACGTCCGCCCTGGCTGGTGCACAGGGCGGACGCCGTCCGATACCGCCGATTACTGCTTCTGCTTGCCGTCCTTGTCGAAGGACGAGATGTAGGCCCAAACGTTCTGGGCTTCGGTCTCGTTCTTGATGCCGGCGAATGCCATCTTGGTGCCGGGAATCTTGGCCTTCGGATCCTTGATGTATTCGAGGAACTGTTCCTTGTTCCAGGTGATGCCGGAATTCTTGTTGGCATCGGAATAATTGTAGTCCGGCGCGGTGCCGGAATGGCGGCCGTCGAGGCCGTTGAGCTCGGGGCCGACCTTGTTCTTGGCGCCTTCGCCGATCGCATGGCAGGCGAGGCATTTGTTGAACGAGGTCTTGCCGGCGGCGGCATCCTGCGCCAGCGCGGAGGATGCTGTGGCCAGCGATGTGACGACCGCCAGCGCGCTCAAGGTCTTTAGGTTCATGGGGTTCTCTTCGTTTCGTCCCGGGGGGTAGTGATCTTTTGTGGCATGTCCGGCTTGGACAGGACAAGCCACGAAACTTTGACAGGTTTCATGACCGCCCGCTTGTCCGAGAGAGAACTCGGCATTGCCGGGCGGGGCAATCCGACCTTCGGCCGGCTGACTGAAACAAGGCGACTGAACCAGGTGCAGACCTGATTGATTTGTCGTAACAAATCGGCAAAGGGCAAACGCCCGCCGAGGGAACAGCAATGTCCATCATGATGCCGGCGGCCGACCAGGCCGTGCTTGCTCGCCGCGCCGAAATCGTGGCCGCCTTGCGCGCCATCGTCCCCGGCGAGGGCGTGATCGACAGCGCCGCCGAGATGCTGGCCTATGAATCCGACGGCCTGACCGCCTATCGGCAGCCGCCGATGGTCGTGGTGCTGCCCAATACCACCGAGCAGGTCGCGAAGGTCCTCAAATACTGCCAGGGCCAGGGTATCAAGGTGGTGCCGCGCGGCTCCGGCACCTCGCTGTCCGGCGGCGCGCTGCCGCTCGCCGACGCGGTGCTGCTCGGCCTCGGCAAGTTCAAGCGGATTCGCGAGATCGACTTCGACAACCGCGTCGTTGTCACCGAGCCCGGCGTCACCAACCTGGCGATCAGCCAGGCGGTCGCCCATGCCGGCTTCTACTACGCACCCGATCCGTCGTCGCAGATCGCCTGCTCGATCGGCGGCAATGTCGCGGAGAATTCCGGCGGCGTGCACTGCCTGAAATACGGCATGACCACCAACAACGTGCTGGGCTGCGAGATCGTGCTGATGTCGGGCGAGATCCTGCGCATCGGCGGCAAGTCGGCCGAGAATGCCGGCTACGACCTAATGGGCATCATCACGGGCTCGGAGGGCCTGCTCGGCGTGATCACCGAGATCACGGTGCGCATCCTGCAGAAGCCGGAGACGGCGCGCGCGCTGATGGTCGCTTCGCCGAGGTCGAGGCGGCCGGCGAATGCGTCGCACGGATCATCGGCGCCGGCATCATCCCGGGCGGCATGGAGATGATGGACAAGCCCGCGATCCACGCCGCGGAAGCCTTCGTCCATGCCGGCTACCCGCTCGATGTCGAGGCGCTTTTGATCATCGAGCTCGACGGCCCACAGATCGAGGTCGACGAGCTGATCACGCGGGTCGAGAGCATCGCCAAGGGCTGCGGCTCGGTGACGCTGCAGATCTCCAATTCGGAGGCCGAGCGCAACCTGTTCTGGGCCGGCCGCAAGGCGGCGTTCCCCGCGGTCGGGCGCATCTCGCCGGACTATCTCTGCATGGACGGCACCATCCCGCGCGGCGCGCTGCCGAGGGCGCTGGCGCGGATCCGCGACCTCTCGGAGAAGTATGGCCTCGGCGTCGCCAATGTGTTCCACGCCGGCGACGGCAATCTGCACCCGCTGATCCTCTACGATGCCAACAAGCCCGGCGAGATCGAGAAGGCCGAGGCGTTCGGCGCCGACATCCTGCGCTGCTGCGTCGAGCTCGGCGGCGTGCTCACCGGCGAGCACGGCGTCGGTATCGAGAAGCGCGACCTGATGCCGGAGATGTTCACCGAGATCGACCTCAACCAGCAGCAGCGGCTGAAATGCGCCTTCGATGCCGAGGGCCTGCTCAACCCCGGCAAGGTGTTTCCGACGCTGCATCGCTGCGCCGAGCTCGGCCGCGTCCATGTCCACGCCGGCAAGCTGGCCTTTCCGGATATCCCGCGGTTCTAGTACCGTCTCAGCAGGCCGACCGCCGCGCCGCTGTCGCCATATGTGGCGCAGGCTCTTTCCGGGTCTTCGATCAATTCCGCCCGGACGCGCTTGAAGGTCTTTCCGGCCGCTTCGGACACTTCGGGGCGGAATTTATCCGGATCGTAGTCATTGCCGTCGTGGGCCTTGATGGCCGCGTCAAAGGCGTTGATCGTTGCCATCGCGGCATCAGGCTGCCGAGAGTTCTTGCGCCGAGTTGAACGCCGCCGGCACCATTGGCCTCATAGCCGATGCAGCGCTGTTCGAGCACGGCAGCTGCGGTAGCGAGCTGTTCGACGAACGTCGCCTCGGCGTCGGTGAGAATTGCAGCACGCGCCTGTCCTGCCATCATCATCATCGAGAGCAGCGCGACGGCTGTTAGTTTGACGTTCATTGGGGCGATTCTCCCTGCGGCGGCCGAGCCGCCATCACAATCACGGGTCGCCGAACGATACATTTCGACGGATTGCGCTCACCAGCCGATAACCTTAACCGATGCTTGCCGCGACGGCCGTCAGGGCCACCGCTGTGCGTCGTGCAGTTTGCGCTTGCACCATTTACACGGCCTTCAACTGTTCCCCGGTATTTTCCCAAGATGCATGTCTTCGCCAACACATCGATGCCCAGCCTGGCTGATCAGCTGGCGCTTTCGCGCAATCGGCCCGCGGGTTTCGACTACATGCGGATCGCGCTGGCGTCGACGATCATCTGCCTGCACGGCGCCAACGTGACGCTCGGGCTCGGCCGGGCGCTGGAGATCCAGAGCACGCTTCGCATCGGCATCGCGATGATCCTGGCGCTGTTCTTCTCCCTGAGCGGCTTTCTGGTGACGGCGAGCCTGCAGCGCTGCAAGAGCCTGATCTCCTTCCTCGGCCTGCGCGTGCTTCGGATCGGGCCCGCGCTCGCGGTCGAGACGACGCTGTCGGCCATCATCATCGGTTCGGTCTTCACCGAACTGCCGTTGGCGCAGTATGTCGCCGACCCGAAATTCCACGCCTATTTTCTCAATATCGTCGGCGACATCCACTACGAGCTGCCGGGCGTATTCCTGCACAATCCGCTGCCGGACGTGGTGAATGCCCAGCTCTGGACGGTGCCGTACGAATTGTGGTGCTACGTCGTGCTGGCGCTGCTCGCGGTGACCACGATCTGCTTCAACCGGGTGGCCTACCTTGTGTTCCTGGTGGTCGTTCAGGTCGCGCTGGTGAGCTACGACATCTATCGCTGGGACGAGGTGCCGATCCAGCTTCGCCCGCATCTTCTGGTGTTCTGCTTCCTTGCCGGCGTCGGCTTCTACCTCTGGCGCGACAAGGTGCCGTTCAACCGCACCGTCTGCCTGCTGGCGCTGGTGGCCTGTGCCGCCGGCATGGCCACGGGACGCGGCGACGCACTGGCGCCGGTGCCGGCCGCCTATGTCGCGTGCTATCTCGGCCTGATGAATCCACGGCGCAGCTGGATCGTATCGTCAGGCGATTACTCCTACGGGCTCTATCTCTATGGCTTCGTCATCCAGCAATGCGTTGCCTCGTTCGGCCCGCCGGTCCAGCACTGGTATCTGAACATCCTGATCAGCCTACCGCTCGCCTTCGGCGTCGCCGTCGCGTCCTGGCATCTCGTCGAGAAACATGCGCTTCGGCTCCGCGGCCAGGTCGAGACGTTCGAGGCCGCGGTGCTGTCGCGGATCGGGATCGTCGGCTTCTGGCGCAAGCCGCCCGAGCGGGTCGAGCTGCGCGCAAGGCTCGGCAACAGCAGCGCATCGATCTGACCTGTGCCCCCGCGGGAAGGATTTGCATCCTTCCCGCCGCGCCGCAGCTCACAGCAGCGCGTATTGCGTCCGCTCGCGCTTGGCGAGCAGCGGCAGTGCCTGCTCCGCGATGTAGGTCTTGAAATAGGCGCTCTCCGCATGGGCCTTGAACGCCGCTTCGTCCTGGAACAATTCGTAGAACAGGAACTGCGCCGGATTGTCCTTGCCGCGTCCGATCAGGAACAGCTTGGTGCCGGGGTCCTTCTGCGCCTCGGGCAGGAAGCTGTCGAGGATTGCTGCGACCTTGTCGGCCTGGCCTTCCCTGGCTTCCCACTGCGCGACGACCAGAAGGCCTGACGTGTTGATCGCATCGCTGATGGTTCTCGTGCTCATCGCATAGTGCTTCATTTGCATTCCTCCGTTGTTTTGCTCCGATCGAGCCTGCGATCCGGCCCAGGGCGAGACGCCGGCGATCGCCATGATCGCGGCGAACGAGCCGATGGCCGATCGCCGGGTGAGCATCATCGTCGTGGTGGTACGTTCCGAACGCTTCATGATCGCCTCCAGATGATTTGCGCCAACCGTCGTGCCAGCCGAACCGCAAGGCGAGAGATAGTGGATCGCTCGTTGAGCTCGGTTAGGTGGTGATCGAAGTGTCGATGTCGTGAACATTTCGATCATGATCGAAGCGTTGCGGCAGCGCGATGTGCGACGAATGGATGACTTCGACCGACGCCGGAGCTGGCCATGCAGACCATCGCCCCCGAGCTTGCGGAACTCGCCGCCCTGATCGCCGATCCCGGCCGCGCCGGCATCCTGTCGCGCCTGATGGACGGGCGCGCGCAGGCTGCGAGCGAGCTGGCGCGGGTCGCGGGCGTGACGCCGCAGACCGCGAGCTGGCATCTCGCCCGGCTGGTCGAGCGTGCGCTGCTCAAGGTCGAGCGGCGCGGTCCGCGCCGCCTCTACCGGCTGGCCACCCCGCTGGTTGCGCAGATGCTCGAGGGGATGATGACGGTCGCGGCGATCGATCCGCAGCCGTCCCGGCCGCTGCCGTGGATCGATGCGGAGATGCGCCGCGCCCGGACCTGCTACGACCACCTTGCCGGCGAGCTCGGCGTCGCCGTCACCGACGCAATGCGGGAGCACGGCCACCTCCACCTCGACCAGGAAGCCGGCGAGCTGACCGCGTCGGGCCGCGCATTTCTCCGTGATCTCGGCATCGACCTGCGATCGCCGGCGCGAAGCCGGCGGCTGTTGTGCCGGCCCTGTCTCGACTGGAGCGAGCGGCGTCCGCATCTGGCCGGGCGGGCAGGGGCTGCGGTCGCCGACCTCGCGTTGCAGCGCGACTGGATCCGGCGCCGGCCGCAGGGCCGTTCCGTCGAGATCACCGCGGCCGGGCTCGTCGCATTCAGGGACCTGTTCGGCGCGCGCATTTGATTTCGGAGCCGAATTTCGATACCGCCTAGCGGGTGGAAACGCTCAAAGTCAGAGACATCAAGGATGTCGAAGAGGTGGTGCGCGCGGCGGTCGCCAGCGAGCAGCCGCTCGAGGTCATCGGTCATGGATCGAAGCGCGCCATCGGCCATCCGATGCCGACCAATGCGGTGCTCGACGTCTCGGTGCTGAACGCGGTCAGCGCCTATGAGCCCAACGAGCTGATCATCACCGTCGAGGCCGGCGCGCCGCTCGCCGACGTGCAATCCCTGATCGATGCCAAGAACCAGCAATTCGCCTTCGAGCCGATGGACACGTCCGTGCTGCTCGGCGCCGCGGGAGCCGGCACGATCGGCGGCATGATCGGTGCCGGTCTTGCCGGTCCGCGTCGCATCAAGGCCGGCGGCATCAGGGATCATCTGCTCGGGGCGCATGCGGTGTCCGGGTTCGGCGACAGCTTCAAGACCGGCGGACGGGTGGTGAAGAACGTCACCGGCTACGATCTCTGCAAGCTGCTCACCGGGTCCTGGGGCACGCTCGCGGTCATGACCGAGGTGACGCTCAAGGTCATGCCGAAGCCGGAAGCGGAACGCACGCTGGTGCTGCGCGGGCTCGACGACGTCACCGCCAACAAGGCGATGACGGCGGCGCTGGGGTCGCCCTTCGACGTCTCGGGCGCTGCGCACCTGCCCGGCTCGGTGTTGCGGTCCAGCGCCGGGGCGCTCGCCGGCCTCGCAGCCTCCGGCCAGCCGGTCACGCTGGTGCGGCTCGAGGGCATTTCGGCGTCGGCGGCACACCGGGCCGCCTCGCTGAGCCAGACACTCTCATCCTACGGAACGGTCGACAGCCTCGCGGACGACGCCTCGGTTGCGATCTGGAGCGCGCTGCGCGACGTGGCGCCGTTCGCGGCAAACGGTACGCTCGGGGCCTGGCCGGTGTGGCGCATCGTTTGCCCGCCGGCCGCGGGCGGCGCGCTGGGTCAGGCGCTGGCGCGCTCAACCGGCGGCGACGTGATCTATGACTGGGGCGGCGGACTGATCTGGGCCGCGGTGCCGCCGAGTGCCGATGCGCAGGCCGCCCTGGTCCGCGGCCAGGTCGAGGCGATTGGGGGACACGCCACCCTGCTCCGTGCCACCGAGGACATGCGCCGTGCGGTCGATGTGTTCCAGCCGCAACCCGCAGGGCTTGCCGCGCTCGGTGAACGTATCAGGGCGAGCTTCGATCCTAGGTCGATCCTCAACCGCGGCCGGACGATTCGAGGCGGGGCATGAAGACCGAGTTTACCCTGGCGCAGCTCGCCGATCCCGACATCCAGGAAGCCGACAATATCCTGCGTGCCTGCGTGCATTGCGGCTTCTGCACCGCGACCTGTCCGACCTATGTGCTGCTCGGCGACGAGCTCGATAGCCCGCGCGGCCGCATCTATCTGATCAAGGAGATGCTGGAGAAGGACAAGCCGCCGACGGCTGAGGTGGTCAAGCATATCGACCGCTGCCTGTCGTGCCTCGCCTGCATGACCACCTGCCCGTCGGGCGTGAACTACATGCACCTCGTCGACCAGGCCCGGGTCAGGATCGAGCGGGATTATCAGCGGCCGCTGACCGAGCGGATGCTGCGGTCGGTGCTCGCCCTCGTGCTGCCGCGGCCGGGCCTGTTCCGGATCAGCATGATCCTGGCCGGGCTCGCCCGTCCATTCGCCGCGCTGCTGCCGACGCCGTCGGTCGGCGCGTCGAGCCCCGGCCTGCTGCGGCGGATCAAGGCGATGCTGGCGCTCGCGCCGCGCGGCCTGCCGCAGCCGGGGCCGGCAGCGGGAACCGTGTTTGCGGCGAACGGCCGGCGGCGCGGCAGGGTCGCGCTGCTGCAGGGCTGCGCCCAGCAGGTGCTGGCGCCGCGCATCAATCAGGCCGCCATCAACGTGCTGACCCGGCACGGCGTCGAGGTGGTGCTGGTCCGGGACGAGCAATGCTGCGGCGCGTTGACCCATCACATGGGACAGGACGGCGACGCGCTGGCGCGCGCGCGGGCCAACATCACGGTGTGGCAAAGGGAAGCGGACCAGAACGGGCTCGACGCCATTCTGGTGACGACCTCGGGCTGTGGGACAGTTGTCAAAGACTACGGCTACCTGCTGCGCGAGGACAAAGCATTCGCCGAGCCGGCGCAGCGAATCTCGGCGCTGACAAAGGATATCACCGAGTATCTCAGCACTCTCGAGCTCGCACCTTCAACGCAGAAGGGCGACGTCACCGTCGCCTATCACTCGGCTTGTTCGTTGCAGCATGGACAGAAAATCACTCAACTTCCGAAAGAATTGCTTTCCAAGAATGGATTCGTGGTGAAAGATGTGCCTGAGAGCCATTTGTGTTGCGGTTCGGCGGGGACCTACAACATTCTCCAGCCCGACATTGCGAGCAGATTGCGCGATCGCAAGGTCGCCAATATTGCGCTTGTCAAACCGGACATGATCGCCGCGGGCAATATTGGGTGCATGGTTCAGATTGCCGGCGGTACGTCAGTTCCTGTGGTGCACACGATTGAGCTTCTCGATTGGGCGACAGGAGGTCCCCGGCCAGGATTGAATTGATCGACTGCCACTCGAGCATGATCCGGACCTCAGCCTTGCCCTGACGCAACGTCTCTGACGCAATGTGTCTGAAGCAATGTGAAGGACCGGCGCTTCCTCAGCCACAGACGCGAAGCGATCGCGCGGCCATCATGCCCGACAAGCGAAGTGGAGGGTGCCTCTCCCCGAGGTGCAGCCAACGTCCGGCAAGCGATCACTTCAATACGCCCGGCGGACTCACATAGCGGCAACAGGAGGACCACGATGGCGAAGTCGAAGAAGGCGAAGAAAAGCAAGAAGGCCAAAAAGGCCAAGAAGGCGGTAGCGGCCAAGAAGAAGTCGGCCAAGAAGTCAGCGAAGAAGTCGGCCAAGAAGGCTGCAAAGAAGTCAGCCAAGAAATCGGCGAAGAAGTCAGCCAAGAAGGCTGCGAAGAAAGCCGCGAAGAAGGCTGCTCCGAAGAAGGCCGCACCCAAGAAGGCTGCGAAGAAAGCTGCCAAGAAGAGCGCTCCGAAGAAGGCCGCGGCGCCGAAGCCGGCTGCCCCGGCCGCAGCACCGCCAGCGCCCGAGCCGCAGCCGGCCCCGAGCTGGGCCACGCCGAGCCACGAGCCGGCGCCGAACTGGGGCACCACCGACGGCGAGCATCACTAACCGAACCCGTATTGGTTCACCTGATCGAAGCCGCAGCGGACGCCGCTGCGGCTTTTTCCGTATCGGCAGTCCGTAGTTTTGCGGAGTGGACGATTCGCGGCGACGCCGCCCGTAGCGCGTCGAACCGTTGCTCGTTTCCGGCTGGATTGGGTCGTTCAACCGGAACGGGAGCCTCAGTCTTGTGGTGCAAATGCAACACCCGCCAACCAACGTGTGGCGTCACTGCCAGAACGCCTAAAAAGTCGGCAGATGCATGTCTTTTCGCCTTCTCCAAAACGGGGCTGCGTTTCAAATTGACCACACGCGATTGAGTTGCAGTCCGTTATCGCGCGCCCTGGGGGCCACCGGAACTGGGCTGTCTGGAAAAGTGGATGGGGATCGTCATGAAGAAACTGGCTTTGTTAGCAACGGCGCTAGCAATGATTTCGAGCTCGGCAATGGCAGCTGACATGGCGGTGAAGGCCGTCAAGGCGCCGCCGCCGGCTCCCTTCGATCCGTGGGATATCGCCTTTGGCGCCGGCATCGTCAGCGACTACATCTTCCGCGGCGTCACCCAGTCGAACCACAATCCGTCGGTCACCGCCTATTTCGAGCCGCGCTACAACGTCAACAAGGACCTGCAGCTCTACATCGGCACCTCGACCGAAAGCATCTCCTTCGCCAACCGCGCTGCGGCTGAAGTCGACGTCTACGGCGGTATCCGCCCGACCTTCGGCGCCTTCGCCTTCGACATCGGCGTCTGGGGTTACCTGTATCCGGGTGGAACCTGCTACTTCGGCGCGCCGTTCGACACCGCCGGCAAGCCGCTCAGCGCGGAGTGCGCCACCAACTTCCTGCCGAACGGCAACGTCATGAAGAAGGACGTCTCGTTCTTCGAAGTCTACGGCAAGGCGACCTGGACCATCAACGACAACTGGGCGTTCACCATCAACGAATACTACTCGCCGAACTTCCTCAACACCGGCGCCTGGGGCAACTACTCCTCGATCATCGGCAAGTACACCGCGCCCAGCACCGTGTTCGGCTCGAGCGGCGTCGGCATGTACGTGTCGGGCGAGTTCGGCCGGCAGTGGCTCGGCACCTCCGACAGCTTCTACGGCGTCCCGGCGTTCCCCAACGGCATCAAGTATGCCGACTACAACACCTGGAACATCGGCATCGGCTTCACCTACAAGGTGTTCACGCTCGACCTGCGTTATTCCGACACCGACATGTCGAAGGGTAACTGCAGCGCTTTCACCAGCGACTACACCGCGGGCGGCACCACCAACGTTACCCCGATCAATCCGCTCGGCACGGGCTCCAACTGGTGCGGCGCGGCTGGTATCGCCAAGCTCTCGGTCGACCTGACCGCGATGTCCAACCTGAAGTAATTTCCTCTTCCGGGGATCAAGGGGCGGCAGAGCAATCTGCCGCCCTTTTTGTTTTCGGCGGCTTAGCTTTTTCGGCGGCCAGTGCCGCGGCTTCGATTTCACTTCTCCCCGCCGGGGAGAGGTCGGCGCGTAGCGCCGGGTGAGGGGTCTTGCTCTCTCGATAGACCGTGACC
>NZ_LFLZ01000028.1 GCF_001189845.1 Bradyrhizobium tropiciagri | reverse complement strand
CCCCACCCGCATCGCCATCTCCGATGCGATGCGACCTCCCCCGCAAGCGGGAGAGGTGCAGCGTGCGCGCCGCTCGACCGACCAAATGGAAGTCAGTGTCCCCTACCCTTTCGCACCCGGCACACCGCCGAACAATTTCGCCTGCTCGGCGCGGCCGGCGTCGACGATGCGGGTGGTGGCGGTTTCGATCTGGTCGCGCAGGCGGGTCATGAACTCGTCGCGCGGCAGGCCGGGCGGCAGCGGATCGAGGAATTCGACCACCAGCGTGCCGGGATAGCGCATGAAGGTGCGGCGCGGCCAGAACAGCCCGGAATTGAGCGCGATCGGTAGGCACGGCACGCCGCTCTCGGCATAGATCTGCGCGACGCCAGCCTTGTAGTTCGGCGCGGCGCCGGGCGCGGTGCGGGTGCCCTCGGGGAAGATCACGAGCTGCCGCCCGAGCTTCACCTCGGCCGCGGCGCGCTTCAGCGTCTTGATCAGCGAGCGCGGGCCGCCGCCGCGCTCGACCGAGATCATGCCGACCTTCTTCAGGTACCAGCCGAACACCGGGATCATCATCAGCTCGCGCTTGAGAATGAACAGCGGGTGATCGAAGAAGCGCACCAGCGCAAACGTCTCCCAGAACGACTGGTGCTTGGAGGCGACGACCAGCGGTCCCGGCGGGATCTTCTCGACGCCGCGGAACTCGATCCGGATGTTGCAGATCACGCGCATCAGGAACAGGCTGGTGTTGGCCCACAAGGCTTCGATCGTCATCAGCGCGCTGCGCGGCAGCAGCAGCGCCGGCAGCGCGACGATGCACAGCAGCACCAGCACCAGATAGAACAGCACGTTGAAGATCAGCGAGCGCAGGAAGATCATTTCAGTCCTTGTTAGACGCCTGCGCCGTCGCCGGGCGGCGTGGCGTGGCCGCCGGCTGCTCGGCGAGATCGGAGGTCAAGTCGAGGCCGATATCGGCCAGCCGCACCCGGACCTCCGCGGCGACATATTTGGCGTATTCCGATAGCAAGAGACGGAACGTTCCGCCACTCGTCCACCACGGCTCGTCGCGCCATTTGTCGCCGACCACCGCGAACGGGATCAGCGTGACATCGGGCATCGCATGCGACAGTTCCACGATGGCGCGCGGCATGTGGTAGTTCGAGGTCACCACGATCAGCGACTTGAAGCCGCGTTCGCGCGCCCAGCGCCGCGTCTCCGCCGCATTGCTGCGGGTGTTGACCGCCGAACGGTCGAGATCGACGCAGCAGCGCATCAGCCCCTGGCTGTCCGGCACCGAACGCGAAATGTCGCTGGCGTCGTTAGTCGGATGCACGCCCGAGATCAGCAGGCGCTTGCCGTAGCCCGCCGCCAACAGCTCCATCGCATCCGACACCCGCGACGAGCCGCCGGTCAGCACCACGATGCCGTCGGCATTGTGCGGCGGGTCGGTCTCGACGCCGCGCAATTGCGCCAGGAAGCCGATGAAACCGACCGCGGCCGCCACGAAGGCCAGCGCCAGCGGCGCGACGATGGCGGCGCGCAGCCAGCCACGCGGGCGCGCGGCATGGCCATTCGGCGACGTATCGTCGGACTGCAAACTCATGTGATGCGGCTACCCTTCCCCCCGGTGATTTTAGAGCATGATCCGGAAAAGTGGAAACCGGTTTTGCCGCGGCCAGGCCCGCGCGTATGCCCGCCAAATCACACTCGCCCCGCGAACCGCGATCACGAAATCGGCGCCATCGTTGCGATGCCGCCGGCCGTCAATCGATGTCGTCGAGCGTGGCGAACAGGGTGCGCCGCGACGCCCAAGCGGTGATCGCCGCGATCAGCACCGCCTGCAACGCCAGCACCAGATAGCCCGACGGACGCAACGAGAAGGTGCCGAGCAGGGCCGCGAACTGGTCGCCCACCGGCGTGCCGGAGAACCAGTTGGCAATCGACTCGGAGAAGCCGAACGCCAGCATCGCCGCGCCGCCGCCGATCAGCCCGCCTTCGAGGCCGAGGCGGAGGAAATGCCGCAGGAAGCGGTTGGCGATGAAGCTGTCGCCGGCGCCGACGAAGTGCAGCACCTCGACGATCGGACGGTTGGCGGCCATCGCGCCACGCGTGGCGAACGACACTGAAATGATCGTGGCGATGATCACGAGGATCAGGATGCCGACACCGGCAAACACGGTGGCGCCGGTCATCGAGCGCATGCGCTCGATCCAGGCGCGGTGGTCGTCGACGCTTGCGGTCGGCGCCACCTGCGTCACCCGCGCGCGCAGCGTAGCGAGATCGAGCGTGGTGCCGGGCTGCACCCGCGCCACGATGACGCGCGGCACCGGCAGTTCGTCGATCGAGAGCCCGCTGCCGAGCCACGGCTCCAGCAGCTTGGCGGATTCCTCCTTGCTGAACGGACGGACCTCGAGAATGCCGGACTGCGCCCGCATCGCATCCGCGGCCGCCTGCGCGTCGCGATCGAGGTCGCGGCCGGGCGAGGGGCGCACCTGGATGGTGATCTCGCTCGAGACTTCCGACTGCCACTCGGCCGCCGACGCGCTGACCAGCAGCACGGTGCCCGTCGTCAGCGAGGCGAGGAAGGTCATGATCGCGACCACCGCAACCAGCGCGCGGCCCGAGATCGAGGCGCGCGGCACGATCGGCGACATGTTGCGCGCGGTGGCCGGGACCTGCGGGCGCTCGCGCCCGAGATCGACCAACGACACTTTCTCGTCGCCGCCCCTATTCATAGATGTGCAGCCGTCCCTGATGCAGCACCAGCCGCCGCGCCTCGTATTGATCCATCAGCGTGATGTCGTGGGTCGCGATGATCACCGCGGTGCCGGATTTGTTGAGCTCGATGAACAGCCGCAGCAGGCGGCGCCCGAGCGTCGGATCGACGCTGCCGGTCGGCTCGTCGGCCAGCAGCAATTGCGGCCGCGAGATCACCGCGCGCGCGATCGCCGCGCGCTGCTTCTCGCCGCCCGACAGGATCGGTGGCAGCGCATCCATCCGCTCGCCGAGCCCGACCCATTTCAACAGGTCGATCACCTCGCGGCGATAAGTCGATTCCTCGCGGCCCATCACGCGGAACGGCAGCGCGACGTTCTCATAGGTCGTCATGTGGTCGAGCAGGCGGAAGTCCTGCAGCACGATGCCGATCCGCTTGCGCAGGTCGGCGACCTGGTCCTTGCTCAGCAGGGAGACATCCTTGCCGAACAGATTGACCAGCCCGCGGGTCGGCCGCAACGACAGGAACAACAGCCGCAGCAGCGAGGTCTTGCCCGCGCCTGACGGCCCGGTGAGGAACTGGAACGAGTGCGCCGGGATCATGAAGGAGAGGTCGCGCAAAATCTCCGGGCCGAGCCCGTAGCGCAGACCGACATTTTCGAACCGAACCAATGCGCTAGCTCCGTTCGAGAGGGCCTGTGGCCCAATACCCAACTACCCAACTCCAGAGCCCTTTCCGTTCCGATGAAATCGGAACGGCTCTGGATTCTTGCTTGGACGCGTTTTCTTCACGCGAACCGGTACCCACTTCGCTCGAAAACGCTTTGGCGGCCCGAACACCCCGCCGAGCGGCCGCGAACCGCACAGAAAGCTTGTGCGTCGGTTATGGTTTCCGATTCGTTAACGGTCGCTCAGTAGCATCCGGGCATACCACACGGTGGAGATTCGGCTCCATGCATATCGTTTGTCCGCATTGTACAACATCCTATGCCATCAATCCGGCCACCCTCGGGGAGGCCGGACGCACCGTCCGCTGTTCCCGCTGCCGCGAGGTCTGGCTGGCCCGGCCGGAGGACGCGATCGGCGCGGCGGCGCCCACTCTGGCCTACGAGGCCGCCGGGTCCAACCTTGCCGCCGAATGGGAGGCGATGGGCCGCGAGGAGGCTGACGAGACCCCAGTGGTCGACAGCCCGTCGATTTCGGCCGATTTGCCCGAGGGGGGCGACGCCGCCGCGTGGCCGGCGGTGGCCGAGGCGGATGCCGCGGCCCATGCCGACGGCCAGGAGGCAACTGGAAAGCGCCGCTTCCGCCTGCCGCGGTTTCCCCGCCTGTTCCGCCTGCCCTCCCTGCCCCGGATTCCCTTCATGCCGGTGATCGGCGCCCTGCCGACCACCTGCGCCGCAATGGCCGCGCTGATCATCGCGCTGTTCGTCTGGCGCAACGACGTGGTGCGGCTGCTGCCGCAGACGGCGCTGTTCTACAAGATGGTCGGGCTCGACGTGAATCTGCGCGGGCTTGCCTTCAAGGACGTCAAGATCACCAACGAGACCGTGGACGGCAAGCCGGTGCTTGTCATCGAGGGCATGATCGTCGGCCAGACCAGGAAGCCGCTCGAATTGCCGCGACTGCGCTTCTCGGTCCGCGACGCGCAGGGCGCCGAGATCTATGCCTGGAATGCGGTGCTGGAGCAGCCGGTGCTCAAGCCCGGCGAACGCGCGTTCTTCAAGTCGCGCCTCGCCTCGCCGCCGGCCGAAGGCCGCAATATCGACGTACGCTTCTTCAACAAGCATGACCTCACCGGCGGCCGCGCCTGAGCTGCGCGCCAACACTTGCGGGAACCGACCATCACCATGACGCGTGTTCTGATCGCCGACGACGAAGATTCGATGCGCTCGCTGGTGGCGCGCGCCATCGCCATGGACGGCCACGAGACCGTGACCGCGCAGGACGGCGCCGAGGCGCTGGAGGTCTTGACGCGCGACGAAGGCGCGTTCGACCTGCTGCTCACCGACATCCAGATGCCTGTGATGGACGGCATCGCACTGGCGCTGACCGCGGCACGCGACTTTCCGGAGTTGAAGATCCTGCTGATGACCGGCTTCGCCCATCAGCGCGAGCGCGCCTCCGGCCTCGAGGCGATCGTGCATGACGTGGTGACCAAGCCGTTCTCGGTCGCCGATATCCGCACCGCGGTGGCGGATGCGCTGGCGGCGAGGAAGGCGAGCTAGGCCGTCTTCGCAGGCGAAACCCACACGTACCTCGTCATGCCCCGCGAAGGCGTGGCATCCAGTACGCCGAGGCCTCTCGATTCAAGCACTGACGTCTCTGGAATACTGGATCGCCCGGTTGAACCGGGCGATGACAGTGGAACGTGTGGTGACTTCAATAATCCTTCAGCAGCCGCTCGATGTAGTCGAGCTCGATCTGCGGGCGTGACGGATCGGCGAGGCGGCGGCGCAGCTCTTCGAGGATGCGGCGGACGCGCTGGACGTCGATCTCGCCGGGGATCTTCACCGTGTAGTCGTCGCCGAATTCGCGGCCATGCAGCGGGCGGCCGAGCGGATCGGTCTGGTTGCCGCCGCTCTGCTGGCGGCCGGCGCGGTTGCCTGGCTGTCGCCGGGCTGGTCGCCGTCGCCCTGCTGCATCGCATCCGCAAGGCTCTGCGCGCCCTTGCGCAGCGCATCCAGCGCGCGGCCCTGCGAATCCACCGCGCCGTCGGCATTGCCCTCGCCGAGCCGCCCGGAGGCATCGCCCATCGCGGAATCGGCCTGGTCGAGCCCGTCGCCGTCGTCGCCCTGATCACCCTGATCGCCGCCTTGCTCGCCCTGCTGGGCCTGATCGCCTTTCTGACCTTTCTGGCCCTTCTGGCCGCGCTGATCCGGACCCATGCCGCGCTTGGCGAGCTCTTCCTGCAGCTTCTTGAGGCGGTCGCGCAGCGCCTGCTGATCCTGCTGCAGGTCGCCCATCGACTGATCGCCCTGCTTGCCGCGCATGCGGTCGCGGCGGGAATCCTGGCCCTGCTTGAAGGTCTTGTCGCGCAATTGCTGCTGCTTGCGGATCATGTCGCCGAGCTCGTTGAGCGACTGCTGCATGTCGTCGTCGCCCTGATTGGGCTGCGCCATCTGCAGGTTTTCCAGCATCTGCTGCATCTGCTCGAGCAACTGCCGGGCCGCATCCTTGTCGCCGGAGCGCGACAGCCGCTCCATGCGATCGAGCATGTTCTTGAGATCCTGCTGGCTCAGCACCTTGGCGTTGGGATCGAGCGGCCGCGCGAGCCGCTGCGGATTGTTGCGGAACTGCTCGACCATCTGGCGCAGGAAATTGTCCAGCGCCGCGCGCAGATTGTCGGTGAGCTTCTTGATCTCCTCGTCGCTCGCGCCGCGCTCGAGCGCCTGCTTGAGCGCGTCCTGCGCCGCGCGCAGCGCCTTGTCGACGTCGCTGATGTTGCCGTCCTCGATGGTGACGGCGAGCGCCCACAGGCTGGCGACGACCTCGCGCAGCTGATCGTCGGTGCGCGCCGCCTCGAGCTGGCGGGCCACGGTGTGGAGGCCGAGATAATAGCCGGTCTCCGGCATGAACATCTCGGGCGCGATCATCAGCGCATCGAGCGCGGCGTAGACCTGGCCGTTCTGGTTGGCATCGAGCGCCAGGATGCGGCGCTGCTCGATCAGCGCGCGCGCTAAGGGCTTGGTGAACAGCCGCTCCGGCAGCCGCATGTTGAACGGTTCGCTCTTGCCCTCATTGCCGGCCTCGTCCTTGGCGGAGAGCGTCAGCGTCACGTCGGCGCCGGCATACGGGTCTTCGCTGAGGTCCTTGACGGTCTGGCCGACGCCGTTGCGGGTGCGCGCATTCGGCAGCACCAGCGGGAATTGCGGCGGCTCGAACAGCGGCCGCGGCTGTGCGGCCTTGCCGTCGGCATCCTTGCTCGCTTCCTTGGTCGCGTCCTTCGCCGCATCACCGGGCCGCGGCGCGAACTGTGCGCGGGCTTCGGTAACGCCGTAATCGTCCTCGAGCTTGTAGGACAGCTGCAAGGCGCCGCGCGCCTGCCGCTCCGGGTCCTTGGCGAGCGCAATCGACGGCGGACGGTCCGGGGTCGCGGTGAATTTCCACTGCGGCTGGCCGGCCGGCGCGCGGACATGCGCGGTGCCGTCGCCGGTGATCTTGAAATGCCGCTCATTGGTGCCCTTCGGCGCCTGCCCCTCCGGTGCCACCTCGGTGACGCCGCCACCGACCACGACGTCGATGGTGCCGCCGCTGGAGCGCACCAAGAGCGTGCTGCCCGAGGGAACCGCGAGCGGGGTGGTGTCGGCCGCGTTGGCGTCCTTGTTGGCGTTCGACAGGATGATCGGCGGCTTGCCGGTGTAGTTCGGCGGCGTCACCCAGGCGTCGACCCGGACATTGGCCGGCGCCATGATGCCGTTCCAGTCGAACGCGGAGGCGATCCGTAGCCCGCGCTCGTCGCCGGCCGCGACATAGGACGCGACCAGCATCACGATGACCAGCGCGCGCAGCGCCCAGGGGTCGTGCAGCGAAACGCGCGGCCGCGGCAGACCGGCGCGGATGCGCTTGATCGAGGCCAGCGTGCGCTCGCGCTGTGCCTGCCACAGCGCCAGCGCGACCGGGTCCTTGTTGGTGAGCGTGTCGGAGAGCGTGGTCGCCGGGCGATGGCGGATGCCGGCGCCGCGGTCGAGCCGGCTCAGGCCCTCCTCGCGGCTCGGCCAGCGGAAGCGCACCAGCGGCAGCAGCGCCGCGAGCGCGGCAAGGCCGAACAGGGCGGCGCCGGCGAGCCGTGCGGCAAACGGCAGCACCAGCCACAGCCCGGCCCAAGACGCCACCAGGAACAGCCCTGCAACCGTCAGGAACCGCGCCAGATGCGGCCAGGCCCGTTCCCACGCAATCGCGAATTTTGCCCGCTGGAGAGCCTCGGTGAGCTTCAGACGCGCGATCGCATCGCTGTCGGGGACGGCGCGTGAGGCGTTGTCAGACGGGTCGATGTTGGCTCCGCTCAATAAAATCTCCGGGGTAGCCGGCAGGTCAGCCTAGCACGGCGGCGGCTTTGAGGCACCCGTTCCGGGGCGTAACCCACACCGGGAAATACGCATAACACGAAGGCGTGACTGCGGCAGTTCGACCCCGTAACGTCCGGGCGAACCATCGTCCTAACGCATGAGGAAAAAATATGGACCAGAAGACGCACGACAAGGGGCTCGAGATCCGCAAGGCGGTGCTCGGCGAGACCTATGTCAACAATGCGCTGAAGAACTCGGACAGCTTCAACAAGCCGTTCCAGGAACTGGTCACGGAATATTGCTGGGGCGCGGTCTGGGGCCGCGAGGAGCTGCCGCACAAGACCCGCAGCATGCTCAATCTCGCGATGATCTCGATCCTGAACCGGCCACACGAATTGAAGGCGCACATCAAGGGCGCGCTGACCAACGGCGTGTCGCGCGACGAGATCCGCGAGATCTTCATGCAGGTCTCGATCTATGCCGGCATCCCCGCCGGCGTCGACAGCTTCCGCATCGCGCGCGAGGTGTTCGCCGAGCTCGACAACAAGGCGTGAGGCCCGGCTGCCTCACCGCCGTCGTCCTGGCGAAAGCCAGGACCCATAACCACCGAATGTCATCGCTACGAAAGCTGTGGCCCTAGATCGGTAAAGCAACAAGGTCCTGGGGTAATGGGTCCTGGCCTTCGCCAGGACGACACTGAATGTGGGGCGCGGGGCTCCGCGCATAACGAAGAAAAGGAAACGACCCATGGAAATCGGATTCATCGGCCTCGGGAAGATGGGCTTCCCGATTGCGCGCCGGCTGATCGAGGCCGGCCACAAGCTCACCGTGTTCGACACCAGCAAGGACGCGCTCGGCAGGCTGGTTGCGCTCGGCGCTGCGGCAGCATCGTCGCCGAAGGACATCGCCGATCGCGTCGAGACCGTGATGGCGAGCCTGCCCTCGCTGCAGGCTTCGCTCGAGGTCGCGACCGGCGCAGGCGGCGTGATCGAAGGCACGCGCGTCAAGCGCTTCATCGATCTCTCCACCGTCGGCTCGCGGATGGCCGTCAAGATCCACGATCTGCTGGCCAAGAAGAACATCGTGCAGATCGACAGCCCGGTCTCCGGCGGCGTCTCCGGCGCCGAGAAGGGCACGCTGGCGGTGATGGTGTCGGGCCCGCGCGCCGATTTCGAGCTGGTCAAGGGCGCGCTCGACGTGATCGGCAAGGTGTTCTTCATCGGCACCAAGCCGGGCTCCGGCCAGACCATGAAGCTCGCCAACAACTTCCTCTCCGCAACCGCGATGGTCGCAACGTCCGAGGCTGTCGTGATGGGCGTGAAGTCCGGGCTCGATCCGGCGGTGATGATCGACGTCATCAATGCCGGCTCGGGGCTGAACACCGCGAGCCGCGACAAGTTTCCGCGCGCGGTCTTGCCGCGCAGCTTCGACTTCGGCTTCGCCACCGGATTGATGGTCAAGGACGTGCGCCTTGCCGTCGAGGAAATGCGCGCGCTCGGGCTCTCGATGGAAGTCGCCGAAGCGGTCGGCCGGCTCTGGGAAGTCATCATCCGCGACGAGGGCCCGGATTCGGATTTCACCGCCGCGATCAAGCCGATCGAGAAGGCCGCGGGCGTGATCGTCGGCGGGGCCAAGGGCGGTAGTCACGCCGCGAAGTAAGATGCGTAGGATGGGTGGAGCGAAGCGATACCCATCATTCGGTATGCGCGGTGAGATGATGGGTATCGCTGCGCTCCACCCATCCTACAAGAGCGACCAACACGCTGTCGTCCCGGGCAAGCGACTTGTCCGCCGTAGCTCAACGAGCGAAGGCGGAAGCGCGACCCGGGACCCATAACCACAGGATTACGTGGCTTAGCTGAGCTGGAGCGCCAGCTCAGCATCGCAATCGAGAGCGGTGGTTATGGGTCCTGGCTTTCGCCAGGACGACACCGAGGATGCGGCACGCTCAGCAGCTCACAACCACGGTGCCGGCTTATCCATCGCGATCAGCGCGTCGACGTCGATACGCGGGCGGACCACGGCGTACTGGTCGTCCTTGACCAGCACCTCCGGCACCAGCGGCCGCGTGTTGTAGGTGCCGGACTGCACTGCGCCATAGGCGCCGGCGGTCATGATCGCCAGGAGATCGCCGGCCTTCGGCTGCGGCAGCGCGCGGTCGAGCGCGAGATAGTCGCCGGTCTCGCAGACCGGGCCGACCACGTCGGCAACCATGGTCGGCGTGCCCGCGGCCGGCTCGCGCACCGGCAGGATGTCGTGATGCGCTTCATACAGCGTCGGCCGGATCAAATCGTTCATCGCAGCGTCGATGATGACGAAGTTCTTGCTTCGCCAGGCTTCACATGGATCACGCGGCTGACCAGGATGCCGGCATTGCCGACGATCAGACGGCCCGGCTCGAACATCAGCGTGCAGCCGAGATTATGCGTGACGCGCTTGACCATCGCCGCATAGGCATCGGGTGCCGGCGGCGCGGCGCGGTCCATGTAATAGGGAATGCCGAGGCCGCCGCCGAAATCGATGTGCGAGATGTCGTGGCCGTCGGCGCGCAGCGTCTGCACGAATTCAGCGAGCAGCCGGAAGGCGACTTCCAGCGGGCCGAGATCGGTGATCTGGCTGCCGATATGCACGTCGGTGCCGGTGACCTTGATGCCCGGCAGCTTCGCCGCACGGGCATAGACCTCGCGGGCGCGCGCGATCGGGATGCCGAACTTGTTCTCGGACTTGCCGGTCGAGATCTTGGCATGGGTGCCGGCATCGACGTCGGGATTGACCCGCACCGAGATCCGCGCGGTCGTCTTCATCTCGACCGCAAGGCGCGACAGCATTTCGAGCTCCGGCTCGGACTCGATGTTGATGCAGAGGATGTCGGTAGCGAGCGCGGCACGCAGCTCGCTTTCGGTCTTGCCGACGCCGGAGAATACGATCTTCGACGGCGGAATACCGGCCGCCAGCGCCCGCTTCAACTCGCCGCCGGACACCACGTCGGCGCCGGCGCCGAGCTTGGCCAGCGTGCGCAGCACCGACTGGTTGGAGTTCGCCTTCATCGCGTAGCAGACCAGCGCCTTCTCGCCGGTAAAGGCCTCGGTGAAGACGCGGTAGTGCCGCTCCAGCGTCGCCGTCGAATAGCAATAGAACGGCGTGCCGACGGCTTCCGCCAGCTCAATGAGATTGACCGCCTCGGCATGCAGCACGCCGTTGCGATAGTCGAAATGGTTCATGACGGACTTTATCTTTTTGAGCATGATTTTTTCGGAAAACCGCTTCGCACTTTTCCGGATCATGCTCGAGATATTAGTTGCCGAGCAACGGATCGAGGACGAAGGGCCGTTTATTGCCACGCGTCGCGGCCGGCGCGGCCTCCGAGCCATAGGTCGGATTGAACACGCTGGGCTGTGCCGCCCGCTCGCTCTCGGTGTCGCTCGGTGCTGCGCCCGGCGCGGCGTTCGCGGTCGGCGGCAGGTCGAGCGGTCCCTTGCGGCCGCAGCCGCCGAGCGCAAGCGCTGACACGCTCAGCACAATGATGGCCCATCCCGAGGGGGTCAGGCGGTTCTTGCTAATCACGACGAATTCCCCAATTCGGGCGGCACCATACAAACATTGGCGTGCTCTGGCGAGAGGCGGAGCGCTCAGAAATCACGGCCAAATTTTCTCGTTCAGCCCAATTTTCGCTCTTTTTCCAGCCGCTTGGCCCAGGCTTTGGCCTGCGCCATCACATTCTTCGGCGCCGTGCCGCCAAACGAGGTCCGGCTCTTCACCGAGGATTCGACGCTGAGCACCTTCAGGGCGTCCGCCGTGATCTTCGGCTCGACCTCCTGCATGGCCGCAAGCGGCAGCTCGTGCAGCGCGACGCCCTGCTTGGAGGCCAGGCCGACGATCCGCCCGGTAACATGATGGGCATCGCGGAACGGCATTTTCAGGGTGCGCACCAGCCAGTCGGCAAGGTCGGTCGCGGTGGCGTAGCCCTCGCCGGCCGCGGCCCTCATCTTCGCCTCGTCCGGAACGAGATCCTCGACCATGCCGGTCATGGCGCGGATCGCAAGCGACAGCGCCTCGAACGCCTCCATCGCGCCCTGCTTGTCCTCCTGCATGTCCTTTTGATAGGCGAGCGGCAGGCCCTTCATCACGATCAGCAGCGCCGTGAGCGCGCCGATCACGCGGCCGGTCTTGGCGCGCACCAGCTCGGCGGCGTCCGGGTTGCGTTTCTGCGGCATGATCGACGAGCCGGTGGTGAACTTGTCGCTGAGCTTGACGAGACCGACCAGCGGCGACGTCCAGATCACGATCTCCTCGGCGAAGCGCGACATGTGCACCGCGCAGATCGCGGTCGCCGACAAGGTCTCCAGCACGAAATCGCGGTCGGATACCGCGTCCAGCGAATTGGCCATCGGCCGGTCGAAGCCGAGCGCTTGGCGGTCGCAGCCCGATCGATCGGGAACGAGGTGCCGGCGAGCGCGGCGGCGCCGAGCGGCGATTCGTTCAGCCGCTTGCGCGCGTCGGTAAAGCGGCCGCGGTCGCGGCCGGCCATCTCGACAAAGGCGAGGAGATGATGACCGAAGGCACCGGCTGCGCGGTCTGCAGATGGGTGAAGCCCGGCATCACGGTTCCGGCATGCTCCAGCGCACGGGTGACCAGCGCCTGCTGGAACGCGGCCAGCGCCGCATCGGTCTCGTCGATGGTGTCGCGGACATAGAGCCGGAAATCGGTCGCGACCTGGTCGTTGCGCGACCGCGCGGTATGCAGCCGGCCCGCCGCAGGCCCGATCAGCTCGGACAGCCGCGACTCGACATTCATATGGATGTCCTCGAGCGCGCGCTTGAAGTCGAAACCGCCCTTGCCGATCTCTGACAAAATCGTGTCTAGACCTTTACCGATATTTTTCGCATCAGCTGACGTGATGATGCCTTGCGCGGCGAGCATCGCGGCGTGGGCCTTGGACGCGGCAATGTCCTGGGCATAAAGGTGCCGGTCGACGTCGATGGAGACGTTGATTTCCTCCATGATCGCGTCGGGACGCTCCGAGAACCGGCCGCCCCACATCTTGTTGCTCATGACATCTCGCTCACGAATTTGTATTGCAGGCCCTGCTGTTTCATTGGCCGTAGCGGCGAAACAGCATGGCGGTTCCGGACGTATTAGCTCGTTGTATGAGCATGATCTTTTCGGAAAACCGCTTCGCACTTTTCCGGATCATGCTCCAGCACTGCATAGCCACAACTGACCCAGGATGACAAACGATATGCCCGAGACGACCCCATCTGAATCGACTGCCAAGCCGACGGCCAAGCGGCGTATCCCGCTGGTGATCGGCGCCGTGCTGGTCGGGGCCGTGCTCGGCTATATCGGGGTCTCCAGCCTCAGGCATCCCGCCGGCGGCGACATCGCGTGCAACAGCGCGGTGGATCTGGCCAAGAAAATCGCCCCGCTCGCCCATGGCGAGGTCGCGGCGCTGACCATGGCAACCACCCCCTTGCGGCTGCCCGATCTGGCCTTCGAGGACGCCAACGGCCAGCCGAAGAAGCTGTCGGATTGGCGCGGCAAGACCGTGCTGGTCAATCTGTGGGCGACCTGGTGCGTGCCCTGCCGCAAGGAAATGCCGGCGCTCGACAGCCTGCAGACCAAGCTCGGCGGCAAGGATTTCGAGGTGGTCGCAATCAACATCGACACCCGCGACCCGGACAAGCCAAAGAACTTCCTGAAAGAGGCCAATCTGACCAGGCTGGATTATTTCAGCGACCAGAAAGCCAAGGTGTTTCAGGACCTTAAGAACATAGGCAAGGCGCTGGGCATGCCGACCTCGGTGCTGGTCGACGGCAAGGGCTGCGAAATCGCCAATATCGCCGGTCCCGCCGAATGGGCGAGCGACGATGCGATCAAGCTGGTCAAGGCGGCGCTACAGCCGGCCGCGGCGGGGTTCTAGTCGTTTTGGCGCCCGGGGTTGACCTGATCGTATGGGATGCTGCCGCCACCCCGGCGTCATTGCGAGCGCAAGCGAAGCAATCCATCCCTCCGCGCAAGCCGAAGCATGGATTGCTTCGTCGCTTCAGCGCAAAATTGCTTTGCAATTTTGTCGCGAGCTCCTCGCAATGACGGATTGGATGGAATTTGGGCCCCTTTCAGGAAAGGGGCCGCGCCTGGGCCTGTGAACTCAGGCGACGGCGTTGAGGTTGCCGCCGACGCCGGGACCGAGATTGGCGGTCGACGGCGTACCGAGCAGGGTTTGAACCGCGAACTTTTCCGCGTCGAGGTTCTGCTTGGTCACGCGGGTTGCGATCTCACCCTGCAGATTGCCCTGCTGCATCGAGAGGATGCTGGTGACCATGCTCATCGTGTCCATACGCGGTACTCCCAAGTTCGACCTTAGGTAGCGCGCGAAAGTTAATACTTGGGTAATGGATCGCCGCGTCAGGCTGACGCATCGTCTTCGAAGCGCAAGAGATCGCCAGGCTGGCACTTCAGATAGGTGCAGATCCGTTCCAGCGTCTCGAACCGGACGCCCTTCACCTTGCCCTGCTTGAGCAGGGACAAATTGGCCTCGGTGATCCCGACATATTCGGCAAGCTCCTTCGACTTCACATTGCGCTCGGCGAGCATCACGTTGAGCCGGACCCGGATCGGCATCGCAAATGCCTCAGACGAATTGCGCGTGCTCGTCGGCGATCGCATTGGCTTCGGCCATCACCCAGGCCGTGACCGCGACCAGACCCGCGAACAAGAGCGCCAGCAACGTGTCAGAGCCGAGCGCGATGACGATCGACTTGCCCTGCGCGTAGGTCTGCCAGCTCAGCAGGATCGAGAGCAGCGCGCCGATCAGCGGCTTCAGCAAGGTCGAGACCAGCATCGCAATTGCGAGGTCGCGCAGCCCCGCCACGTTGTCGGCCGTGAAGAAGCGCCCTTGCGCGAACGATTTGAAGCAGCGGCGCACGCGCGACAATCCCCAGATCAGACAGGCGAGCGGCAGCGCCGAGACGACGAGCGCCATCAGGCGGACCAGCCAGCCGATGGGATGGAACGCGATGCCGGTCAGCCCCGCATCGCGCAGGATCGCCTCATCGGGGCTCGCCAGCCAATAGGCCAGCAATCCCACGGCGAGCACGAGCGAGATGCCGGTGCACGCGTAGGCAAGCACGCGGCTGATCGCACTGATGCGCTCGAGGCGGGCCGGCCGCACGGATTGGGAAAGCTCTGACGAGAGGGACGCGGGCATGTTCGACCTCGGGATTGCTGATCTGATATTATTGTTCTACGATAATTATTATCTGCAGGTCAACATCACTGGAAACCTGACCAATGCCCGTCCGCTTCATACGCACTGCCTGCGCCGCCCTCGCCGGACTCTTCGTCACCGTCGCACCGGTTTGCGCGCAAGCTTCGACTTCGCGCGGCCAGATATCAGTCGCACAGGTGAAGGCGATGCTGGATCAAGCCGCGACAAATCCAACCGCAAGACAGACGCTGACGGCCTATCTGGCCGGCGCCGGCGAGACGGCGGGATGGCTGCTCGACGCGGGACGCGATCACGGTGCGCCACCTTGTGCACGCCGGCTGACGCTCGACGCACAGCAGGCGCGTGATGCGATCGCAAGTGCCGGGAACGGCGCCACCGAGACACCTGCAACGCCGCTGATCATCCGCGACATGCTGAAGCGCGCGGGATGCCGCCTGAGCGAATAAGTGGAGGAACGACGGCCCTTAACGCGTCGGGACCGGCTTGTCGCCGCGATAGTCGTAGAAGCCGCGCTGGGACTTGCGTCCGAGCCAGCCGGCCTCGACGTACTTCACCAGCAGCGGGCACGGCCGGTACTTGGAGTCGGCCAGCCCCTCGTGCAGCACCTGCATGATCGACAGGCAGGTGTCGAGGCCGATGAAATCGGCGAGCTCGAGCGGGCCCATCGGATGGTGCGCGCCGAGCTTCATCGCGGCGTCGATCGCCTCGACGTTGCCGACGCCTTCATACAGCGTGTAGATCGCCTCGTTGATCATCGGCAGCAGGATGCGGTTGACGATGAAGGCGGGAAAATCTTCCGAGACCGCAACCTGCTTGCCGAGCCTGGCGACGAACGCCTTGGCGGTGTCGAAGGTCGTGTCGTCGGTGGCGATGCCGCGGATCAGCTCGACCAGCTCCATCGCCGGCACCGGATTCATGAAGTGAATGCCGATGAATTTCTCCGGGCGGTCGGTCGAGGCGGCGAGCCGCGTGATCGAGATCGACGACGAGTTGGTCGCGACGATCGCGTCCGGCTTCAGCACCGCGCAGACCTCATGGAAGATCTTGCGCTTGGTCTCTTCCTTCTCGATCGCGGTCTCGATCACGAGATCGCAATCGGCGAGCGCATCGAGCGTCTCGGCGGAGGTGATGCGGTCGAGCGCCTGCTTGCGCTCGGTCTCGCTGATCCCCTTCTTGGCGACCTGGCGGGTCAGATTGCCGTTGATGGTCGCCAGCGCCGACTTCAGCCGGTCGCCGGACACGTCGTTGAGCACCACGTCGAAGCCGGCCAGCGCCGCCACATGGGCAATGCCATTGCCCATCTGGCCCGAACCGATCACGCCGACCTTTTTGATTGCCACCGTCATCTTGTCATCCACCGGAACGGCGCGCACGTCGCGCCTGCCCAATCCCAACGATACCCGAAGCGAAGCCTTCCGGGTTGCCCAACCCGCCGGAAAACGTTTCCCGGGACCATGATGTGATGACAGGTCATCACATCCCAATCCCATTTCCCCCTGTCGGGCACGATCCTTCCGGAAAAACGTTTCCGGATCATTGCCTCGAAAATTATAACACCGGCCGGAGCTTAGCCATCCGGCCGGCGTCTTGTCGCTTACTTTCCGAGCTTGCCGAGCGCTTCGGTGAGCTCCGGAACCGCCTGGTAGAGGTCGGCGACCAGGCCGTAATCGGCGACCTGGAAGATCGGCGCGTCCTCATCCTTGTTGATGGCGACGATCACCTTGCTGTCCTTCATGCCGGCCAGATGCTGGATCGCACCGGAGATGCCGACCGCGACATAAAGTTCCGGGGCCACCACCTTGCCGGTCTGGCCGACCTGCCAGTCGTTCGGCGCATAACCGGCATCGACCGCGGCGCGCGAGGCGCCGACGCCGGCACCGAGCTTGTCGGCGAGCGGCTCGATGTACTTGGCGAAGTTCTCGCGGCTCTGCATCGCGCGGCCACCCGAGACGATGATCTTGGCCGAGGTCAGTTCCGGACGGTCGCTCTTGGCGACTTCCTCACCGACGAACGTCGACAGGCCCGGATCGGCAGCCGAAGCGGCGTTCTCGATCGCGGCGCTGCCGCCTTCACCGGCGGCGGCGAAGGTCGAGGTGCGGACCGTGATCACCTTCTTGGCGTCCTTCGACTTCACGGTCTGGATCGCGTTGCCGGCATAGATCGGCCGCTCATAGGTGTCGGGCGCGACGACCTTGATGATCTCGGAGACCTGCATGACGTCGAGCAGCGCTGCGACGCGCGGCATCACATTCTTGAAGCGCGAGGTCGCGGGCGCGACGAAGGCGTCGTAGCCGGGCGCCAGCGCGACGATCAGCGCAGCCAGCGGCTCGGCAAGGTCGTGCTCATAGGCGGGGCCTTCGGCCACCAGCACCTTACTGACGCCGGCAAGCTTGGCAGCTGCTTCCGCCGCCGCCTTGGTGCCCTGGCCGCCACCGGCAACCAGCACATGGACGTCGCCGCCGAGCTGGCTCGCCGCGGTCAGCGCCTTGTTGGTCGAGTCCTTCAGGGTCTCGTGGTCGTGTTCAGCAATCAACAGCGTCGTCATCAGAGAACCCCGGCTTCGGTCTTGAGCTTGTTCACGAGTTCGGCGACGTCCTTGACCTTGACGCCCGCCTTGCGGCCTGCCGGTTCCGCGGTCTTCAGCACTTCCAGACGCGGCGTCACATCGACGCCATAGTCAGCGACGCTCTTGTCGTCGATCGGCTTCTTCTTCGCCTTCATGATGTTGGGCAGCGACGCGTAGCGCGGCTCGTTGAGGCGGAGGTCAGTGGTGACGATCGCCGGGCCCTTGAGCTTGATGGTCTGCAGGCCGCCGTCGACTTCGCGCGTGACCTTGAAGTCCGATCCTTCGACTTCGAGCTTGGAAGCGAAGGTCGCCTGCGACCAGCCGAGCAGCGCGGCCAGCATCTGGCCGGTCTGGTT
Source organism: Bradyrhizobium tropiciagri (assembly GCF_001189845.1). Lineage (GTDB taxonomy): Bacteria > Pseudomonadota > Alphaproteobacteria > Rhizobiales > Xanthobacteraceae > Bradyrhizobium > Bradyrhizobium tropiciagri. Next base: position 93,594 of record NZ_LFLZ01000028.1, on the reverse strand, counting down.
CGAGTCGTCGTCGATCGCCTGCTTGCCGAGAATGACGAGGCCGGGCTGCTCCGCCTCGACCACCGCCTTCAGGATCTTGGCGACCGCGAGCGGTTCGACATTGCCTTCGGCCTTGACGAGGATGCCGCGGTCGGCGCCCATCGCAAGCCCGGTGCGAATGGTCTCGGAGGCCTGCGCGGGTCCGATCGACACCACCACCACTTCGGTCGCCTTGCCGGCTTCCTTCAGCCGCAGCGCTTCCTCGACGGCAATCTCGTCGAACGGGTTCATCGACATCTTGACGTTGGCGAGCTCTACGCCCGTCCCGTCACTCTTGACGCGGACCTTGACGTTGTAGTCGACGACCCGCTTTACCGGCACAAGAACCTTCATCGATCCTCTTTCGCTTTGATTTTATGGGTTTCGGTTGGCTGGCGCGGAACCTAAAGGTCCAGTTTCCCCCGGTCAACGCGCCAAAGCCAAAAAACCGTCACCCGGTTTTGAGCCAGTCTAGAGCACTTCCGGTTCTGATTGCATCAGAACCGGCGCTCCAGATTCATGTTTTGGCGCGTTTTCTTGACGCGAACCGGCGTCCACTTCGCTCGAAAACGCTTCAGCGGTTCTGGCCCGGCACCCACAACACGTCTCCCGCCCCCTTATTGTTCTGGAAGCGGCTGGCAACGAACAGGAAATCCGACAGCCGGTTCATATACTGAATGCCAGCCGCGTTGACCGGCTCGTCGGGCCGGGCGGCGAGTTCCACCATCATCCGTTCCGCGCGGCGACATATCGTCCGGGCGAGATGCAGATATGCGGCAGCAGGCGTGCCGCCGGGCAGCACGAACGAGGTCAGCGGCGCGAGCTGATCGTTCAGGCGGTCGATGTCGCGCTCGAGCCGCTCGACCTGGCTTGCCAGCACGCGCAGGCGTTCGGCCTTGCCTCGCGCTCGGGCACCGCAAGGTCGGCGCCGAGATCGAACAGATCGTTCTGAATCCGGCCGAGCATCGCATCGACCTCGGGACTATCGGCCAGATGCAGCCGCACCACGCCGATCGCGGCGTTGGTCTCGTCGACGGTGCCGTAGGCGGCAACGCGCAGATCGTATTTCGGCCGCCGCTCGCCGGAGCCGAGCGCGGTGGTGCCATCATCGCCGGTGCGCGTGTAGATCCGATTGAGAACGACCATGGCCGTGATCTCCTAAGGTTTGCGCATCGCTGTTATCGCCCCATCGCCCAGACCGCGAGCATCGCGATGACGATAGCGACGAACTGCAGCAGCACGCGCAGCCGCATCAGCTTCTGCGATGTGTTCGGCGAGCCGCCCTTCATCATGTTGACGAGGCCGAGCAGGAGCACCAGCGCGACGGCGCCGACGGCGATGGGAAGAATGATCGTGCTGAGAAGAGATGTCATCTGCGGTACATAACACCGCATGACGCGGACTTCCACACAGGCGGCCGATGCAACCAACTGGCTTTTCAGTGCGTAATATCAGATGCTGGGTCCGTTCTCGGGCCGAGCCGTTTTCGACAATGCCGGGTGGAATGTGAAGCAGCTTCGTTACGTCACCCACGTCGTGATGGATGCCTTTTACACGTTCCTCGCCGATGACGGCTGGGCGATCGCGAGCCACATCGCGCTGTCGACCCTGATGGCGCTGTTTCCGTTCCTGATCGTGCTGACGTCGGTGGCCGGCTTCTTCGGCTCCAAGCAGCTCGCCGACCAGGCCGTCGGACTGTTGCTGCAGGTCTGGCCGGATCAGGTCGCCGAGGCGCTGTCCGGCCAGATCCACGACGTGCTGACCAACACCCGCGGCGACATCCTGACCATCGGCGCGGTGCTCGCGGTCTACTTCGCCTCCAACGGCGTCGAGGCGCTGCGGGTGGCGCTGAACCGCGCCTATGCCGTGATCGAGCCGCGGCGCTGGTACTGGCTGCGGCTGGAATCGATCGGCTACACGCTGGTCGCGGCGTTCACCTCGCTGGCGATGGCCTTCCTGATCGTGCTCGGGCCGCTGATGATCGAGGCGGCGCGGCGCTATATCCCGTTCTTCGTCGAATCCAACGAGAGCCTGCTCAACATCGCCCGCTACGGCATCACGATACTGGCGCTGGTCGTCGCGCTGTTCATCCTGCATGCCTGGCTGCCGGCAGGCCGCCGCGGCTTCACCCAGATCCTGCCCGGCATCATCTTCACCGTGGCGGCCTCGCTGATCTCGGGCATCGGCTTCGGCATGTACCTGGCGCGCTTCGCCAACAATTACGTCACGATGTATGCGGGGCTGGCCTCGGTAATCATCGCACTGGTGTTCCTGTATTTCATCGCCGCGATCTTCGTGTTCGGCGGCGAGTTGAACGCGGCGATCATCAAGTCGCGGCTGCCGCGCGGCGTGTCGCTTCAAGCAGCGCAGTCGCTAGCGCCCGCGGAGAGACAGGTTTGACCAGGAAGGCGTCGGCGCCGGCGGCGCGCGCCGCGGCTTCGTCCTCGGCGCGGCCGGAGATCCCGACGATCACGATGCGGCCGTGCGGCGACGGCAGCGCGCGGATGCGCTTGATGGCTTCGACACCGCTGATGCCGGGCAGCACCATGTCCATCAGCACCGCGTCGAAGGCGCCCTGTCCGAGCCTGTCGGCCGCGCCCTCGCCCTGACCGATGAATTCGGCGTGGTGACCGAGTTCGGTCAGGATGGTGTTGAGCACGACGCGGCCGAACGGATTGTCCTCGACGCTGAGCAGCCGCAGCCCCTGCGACGACGGCGCCGCCGTGCCTTCGCTCGCGGGCGCGCCGGCCGGCCCTTCGGCTGCGACCAGCACCACGTTAAGGGTGAAGGTGGTGCCGCCGCCTGAGCGCTGGGCCGCGACGACGTCGCCGCCCATGGCGCGTGCAAGCTGCTTGACCGAGGACAGTCCGAGCCCGGAGCCGCCGAAGCGCGCGGCGATCGAGACATTGGCCTGCGAGAACGGCCGGAACAGGCGCTTGACCTCCGCTAGCGTCAGGCCGATGCCGCTGTCGGAGATCGCAAAGGCAACGCCGATCCTGCCGTCCGCCCGTCGCTTCGCCGCAGGCACCGGCGCGACGCGCAGCTCGATGCTGCCCTGCTCGGTGAACTTGACGGCGTTGTCGATCAAATTCTCCAGCGCGGCGCGCAGGCGGACCGGATCGCCGACCGCGAAGGCGGGGAGCTTGCCGGAGATCTCGACCGAGGCCCGCAGTCCCTTGGCTGCGGCCCGGCCGGCCAGCGAATCGCCGGCATGGCGCGCCAACGTGCGCAGGTCGAAGAAGTCCTGCCGGATCTCGAGCCCCGGCCCCTCGCTGCGGGCGGCATCGACGAACAGGGTCGCAAGGCTCGCCAGATGTTCGGCGCCGGCCCTGATGGTATCGACCCAGCGCCGCTCGCGCTCGCCGAGCTCCGATGTCGCGAGCAGGTTGCTGATCGCAAGGATACCGGTCAGCGGCGTCCGCACCTCATGGGCAAAGGCGGCGAGCGCGGTCTCGACCATGCCGGGTCCAGACCTGGCTCCGGACTTGGCTGATGTCTTTGGCGCGGCCCGCGTGTGGCGCGGCTTGGCCGCCGTCCTGGCCTTGCCGGTCTTGGCCTTGCCGGTCTTGGAGTCGCGGGTCTTGGCGGCGCGGGTCTTCGGCGGCGCGCCCTTGGCTCGCCGCTTGCTGCGCCGTCCGCGCGATGATGTCGCCATGATCTCCGTGACCCCGCCCCGCAGCCAACATGGCATGCCAGGAGTGGCGGAGTCACGGCGCTGTTTGGGAGGAGCCAAGGCAAATCAGGATGATGGTAAGCGCTCCATCCGCTTGCTGCGTCCTCCCCGCAAGAGCAGGGCATCGCAGGGGCGCCTCCAGCCAAAATGTCGAAAACAACCCCATGCAAAGGAGCCGGTGGCCGCCAGGGCCTGACGCCGCAACTTGACATGTCGGGCAAATCGGCGGTATTTTTCTATTATTCAGAAATCACGCAAGACCCATCGCCTCCGCAAGAGGACGTGGAGCGCCGCACCTCGGTGGCGGACTACACCAAACCGACCAGGCGGCGGATATCGGCCGGGCTGGCGCCCTCCGCCCGCAGCTCGCGCAACCCGGTCGCCTGGGTCGATTTCGACAGCTTTTGGCCGGCCGCGTCGCGGATCAGCGCATGGTGCCGGTAGACCGGCACGGGCAGGCCAAGCAGCTCCTGCAACAGCCGATGCACGCTGGTCGACCAGAACAGGTCAACGCCCCTGACCACGTCGGTGACGCCTTGCAGGGCGTCGTCGATCACGACCGAGAGGTGGTAGCTGGTTGGGGTCTCCTTGCGGGCCAGTATCACGTCGCCCCAGGCCTCGGGCCGGGCCGCGACGTCTCCGCGCTCGCCGGCCGGGCCTTCGCCCGCTTCCTGCCAGGATAGGCCGCCGGCGCGCGCGACGGCTGCGGCCATGTCGAGCCGCAGCGCGAACGGCGCGCCCTGACCGATCAGCCGGTCGCGCTCCCCCGCCGGCAGCGATTTCGCCGCCCCCGGATAAAGCGGCGCACCGTCCGGATCACGCGGCCAGGCGCCGCCTGCTTCTCTCTCCGCGACCAGCCGCGCGATCTCGGCGCGGCTCTCGAAGCTCGGATAGACCAGCCCCTGTGCCGACAGGCGGTCGATCGCCGCACGATAGGCGGCAAAATGCTCCGACTGCCGGCGCACCGGAGTCTCCCAGGCGATGCCGAGCCAGGCGAGATCCTCGTAGATCGCCGCCTCGAACTCCGGCCGGCAGCGCGTCGAATCGATGTCCTCGATCCGCAGCAGCAAGCGTCCGCCCGACTGCCGCGCGAGATCGTGGTTGAGCAACGCCGAATAAGCGTGGCCGAGATGCAAATAGCCGTTCGGACTCGGTGCAAAACGGAAAACGGGTGGCATGGCGTGTGATCGCGCGTCATTGCCGGGCATAGCCGTCTGAACGACGGCGTCGCTTCCGCTCGCCTATGCCCGGCGATCCATCTGGACAAGACTCTGTTACGATAGGAGATGGACATGCGGGTCCCGGCTACGCCAAGGCCCGCGCATCCAGGCCCGCCGGAGCTTTAGCAGAGGCGGCAAGCCCGCGCATGACGAGTCGAAACGATCCCGCAATGCTGATTCATCTCGAAACCCAGGCCGATCTCGACGACGCCATCCACAAACTGGTCGACCAGGATCGACGCCTGCGCCCGATCCTCGAATTGACCGGCATGCCGGCGATCCGGCAGCGTGAGCCGGGGTTTGCGGGACTTGCCGCGATCATCTGCGGCCAGCAGCTGTCGACCGCGAGTGCTGCCGCGATCTGGGGGCGCGTCAGCCAGGCATTCGACCCGTTCCATCATGATGTGATCCGCAAGGCGCGCGCCGACCGTCTCGGCCGGCTCGGATTGTCCGCCGCGAAGATCAAGACGCTCAAACACATCGCCCGCGAGCTCGCCGAGGAGCGGCTGAACCTCGACGTGCTTGCCAACGAGGAGGCCGATGCCGCGCACAACACGCTGACCGCGCTGCCCGGGATCGGCCCCTGGACCGCCGACGTCTATCTCTTGTTCTGCCTCGGCCATGGCGATGCCTGGCCGGCCGGCGACCTCGCCGTGCAGGAAGCGGTCAAGGTCGGGCTCGGGCTGAAGGAGCGGCCGACGCCGAAGCAGATGGCGCCGCTCGCCGAGCCGTGGCGTCCGCTGCGCGGCGCCGCCGCGCACCTGTGGTGGGCCTACTATCGCGTGATGAAGAATCGCGAAGGCGTGATCGCCGGTGCGAAATAGAGCGTCGACGAGAAAAACCAACAAGCAGGTCAATCGCGTGCTATATCGTCAGCGGACGAATATTTTATCGATTTGCCGACTTCGCACCTCTAGCACGTCCAGCACTTCTTTCCCGTAAGGAGGACGGACCTGGTATCGCTCCGTACCCCGCTGTCGCTCCTCCTGATATCCCTGGGCGCGATCGCCGCGACGTGGTGGTGGCTGGGCATCCCGGTCAACCTGCCGCGCGCGCCGATCGATCCGAACGACAAGGTTCAGTGCATCTCGTACGCACCGTTCCGAAACAATCAGACATCACTATCGCCGGCGACGCAGGTCTCGCCGGAACAGATCGCGGAAGACCTCGCGCAACTTGCCAAGATATCCCACTGCATCCGCACCTATGCGACCGATCTCGGCCTCGACCAGATTCCCGGACTTGCGGCGAAGGCAGGGCTGAAAGTCATCCAGGGCATTTTCCTCGATCGGGACCGCAAGAAGAATGCGACGCAGGTCGAAACGGCGATCCGTCTCGCCAGGGAATATCCGGACACGATCATTGCGCTGGTCGTCGGCAACGAGGTCCTGCTGCGCAAGGAAATGGCGGCGTCCGACCTCGCCGCCCTGATCCGCTCGATCAAGGCGCAGGTCAGCGTCCCCGTCACCTATGCCGAGGTCTGGGAGTTCTGGCTGAGCAATCGCGAACTTTCCGACGCCGTCGACTTCGTCACGATTCACATCCTGCCCTATTGGGAGAATATTCCGATCCGGGCGGATCTGGCGGCCGCGCACGCAGACGAGATTCGCAAGCAGGTCGCGGCGGCGTTCCCGGGCAAGGAAATCTTCATCGGAGAAGTCGGCTGGCCGAGCGAGGGGCGAATGCGCGAGTCCGCGCTGCCATCGCGCACCAATCAGGCGCGCGTGGTCGCGGAGGTGCTCGACCTGGCGCGGCGCGAGCATTTCCGCGTCAACCTGTTCGAGGCCTATGACGAAGGATGGAAGCGCGAGATCGAGGGCACGGTCGGCGGCTCCTGGGGCCTGTTCGATTCCGAACAGCGAACGCTGAAATATCCGGCCGGCGTGCCGATCAGCAATTTCCCGTACTGGAAACTGCAGATGGGCAGCGGAATGGCGCTGGCGATCCTGGTGTTCGGCGTCGCATGGCTGACCTTGCGCCGCAAGCCGAGGGAGTCAATGGAATCGACGCTCGTGCCATGGCTGGCGGTCGGCCTCTCGGCGACCACAGGTGGAATCCTGTTCGGGGTCGCTGCGCAACGACTGGTCTATGAAAGCTACGGAACCGGAGGCTGGCTGGTGTGGGGCTCGCTTCTCGTGGCGGCAACGGCCTCGCCGGTGTTCGGTGCCAATGCCCTGGTGTCGGGTCGCGCACCGCCGAGCTTTGCGGAACTGCTGGGTCCGAAGGGCTACCACACAGAATCGATGCTGGTGACGATGCACGGATTGGCCTTGATGGTCACCGCGGTGATCGCCACGGCGACCGCGCTCGGCCTCATCTTCGACCCGCGCTTCATCGATTTTCCGTTCGCGCCTCTCACGATGGCGGCGGTGCCCTTTGCAGCCATGACGCTGCTCAATCCCCCCGCGAAGGGAAGCCGCCCTCTGGCGGAACCGATGTTTGCCGGCATTTACCTTGCGGCGGCAATCTATACGGTGCTCAACGAGGGACTGGAGAACTGGCAGGCGCTGTGGACGTGCGCCGTCTTCGTCCTGCTCGCGGCGACGCTGTGGCGGGCGCGGGCCTGAGCATGCGTTCTCGCTTTGGGGCGCGTACTCCTAAAACCAGTTCAGGCGTGCGGAAATGGCGGGGTCCGGATTGCGCTAACAAGCAGACATCAACGATGGCAGATTGAATGTCTCCTTATGGCCCCACAAGGCGACATCGGCTTAGGGCGACGGCGCGCTATTTGGTGTACACAACCAATTCTTAGCGTTCTGCGTGTACGTTCACGTCCATCATGTTTGGCAAAAGAACCGTTGGGCTCTTATTGTGCGCGATTTCTCTGGCGTCATGCGAGCAGCCAGAAGAGAAAATCCTTCCCGTGCCGCCTGATCAAGAAATCTTCCAAAAGGCTTGGAATCTACCCGGCGGAGCGCCGATTCCGCACGACATAAGTCATTGGACCGGAAGGGTGATGACCAAGAATGCGGTGTATTCAGCAGAGACTGGTTGGCATGTTGAAGTGTTCGTGGTCCAGATCGCAAAAAACCTTGCGTTCGTCGCCTATGGCGAAGATCCCAAACTGGCAGCTGATCCCAAAACGCGATTGCGAACGGACGTCGCTCACGCGGGATATTACGTCGAATTCGATGGCGTGCGAGTTGATCAGCCTAAATTCATGCAATCTGACCTTGAGATTCCTGATAACGGGAAACTTCGTCTGATCGAAATCAAGCTAACGCGTTTGCGGGTGCCCCGATACGTTTCTCAAGGCCACGGATTTTGACAAGCAAGATGTCTGCTTCGGGGCCCAAAGGCCAACATGTTGGACGGAAGCTTACCCCCTCATCGTTAAAGTCGATAGCTGATCGGTGTCGTAGCGAGCTCGAAGATCCGCAAGCGCCTTGGGATCCGGTGCGCCCTGAGCCGCGAGTTTGGCCAGCTCTTCGAAATAGTGCTCATGGCCTGGCGGAGAGACCGTCATCAGCACGCGCGCTGGTTTGTCGCTGACATTCGTGATGTTGTGCGGCACCCCCGGCGGGATGAACAAATAAGTGCCGGGCGTTGCGCGGATCGTCTTGTCCCTTACCTGCCACTCACACTCGCCCTCGAGTACGTAGAAGGTCTCCTCCTGCACACGGTGAACGTGCCGCCCGGTGGCAAATCCCGCTGGGATGGTCCAATCGAACATACTTGTATGCTTGGTATCCTTGCCGGTGACGAGGAAAACCATAGGCTTGCCACGCAGCGTGACGCCTTTGTTCTCGTCCGGCATGCGAATGACGGCATCGGCGCTCATTTGATCCTCCATGCAGCAGGTGCTTGTTTCCGTTGGCATTTGTGAACATCGGCCGTCCCGGCCGCGAAGTCGTGAAGGACTTGCCAAAAATTTGCTAAAAGCGGCCCATGACAATGGGCGGCGACCACCATTATCAGTTCGGTCCGTTCCGGCTCGACCCGGCGGCGGGCATTCTCTATCGCGGGGCCGAGCCGACCATGCTTGGACAGCGCGCAATCGCGCTCTTGCGGCTCCTGCTCGACAGGGCGCGCACGCCGGTTTCGAAGGATGCGCTCGTAGAGGCCGGCTGGGGCGGATTGGCGGTTTCCGACAACAATCTGACGGTGCAGATCGCAGCCTTGCGTCGGGTGCTGGCGGGGTCGGATGCTGAGAGCTGGATCGAAACGCTACCGCGGCGCGGCTATCGGTATGTTGGGCCAGCCGTTGTCACCAATGTTCCCGGTGCGTCCCCCACTGCCCGCGCCGCGTCGGCACTGCCATTGCCCGAAAAGCCCTCCGTCGCGGTCCTGCCGTTCTCAAACCTGAGCGGTGATCCGCAGCAGGATTACTTCGCTGACGGTATGGTCGACGACATCATCACCGGTCTGGCACGCATAAACTGGCTCTTCGTGATCGCGCGAAATTCGACCTTCACCTACAAGGGCCGAGCCGTGGATGTGAAGCAGGTCGGCCGCGAGCTTGGGGTGCGGTATGTCCTCGAAGGCAGCGTGCGCAAGTCCGACAGTAATGTGCGCGTAACCGCGCAGTTGATCGACGCCGAGTCCGGAGCGCATGTATGGGCTGAGCGCTATGACCGTACGGCAGAGGACATTTTCGCGCTTCAGGACGAAGTTGCTTTGTCAGCGGTCGGCGCAATTGCGCCGAGCGTGCGGAAAGCAGAAATCGGACGTGTCAAGCGAAAGCGCCCCGACAGCCTCGATGCCTACGATCTCGTGCTGCGGGCTCAGCCTGAGGTCGATTCAGGTATGCCGGAGCAAGTGAGGAGTGCGTTGACGTTCCTCGAGCGGGCAATCGCGCTTGAACCTGCCTATGCGCTGGCGCATGGCAATGCTGCAATGTGTCATCACTGCTTGTTCCTTCGCGCCGGCTTGCAGGAGATCAACCGTGCCGCCTCGATCCGCCATGCTCGCTTAGCCGTTACCCATGGGCAGGATGATGCGCTCGCTCTGACCTGGGCTGGATTTTCCATCGGCATGGATGGGCACGACCGCATCGCCGCGTTCACAGCGTTGGAAGCAGCCCTGGCGATCAGCCCGTCATCGGCACTGACCTACATTCTCGGTTCCGTAATTCTCGGTTGGGGCGGCGAAGCTGAGCGCGCGATGGAATGGAGCGAGCAGGGTATGCGACTCAGTCCGTTCGATTCGTGGGGGTGGGCGGCGTATGACGCGCAGGCGATGAGCCATTTGCTGCGCGGGCGTTACGAAGAAGCTTCTCGTGCGGCCTACAAGTCCGTTCAGGCCAATCCTGCGCACAGCATCACCTACGTGCAATTAGCCGCTGCACTTGCCAAACTTGGGCGGCTCGACGAAGCGCGGGCAGCCGCTGCGCGGGTGCTCGAACTTCATCCAAGCTTTCGCTATAGCCTCCAGTTTGCGGGCGTTAATTGCGCGCCGGCGCTCGCCGAGGCTCTTGGCAGTGCATTGCGGGCGGCAGGGTTGCCAGAGTAGTGCGAGATGAGTTTACGTCCTAACCGGCTGGCGATCTGGAGACGCTTGCGTCTCTTAGCTAGCTAGGGCGCGACGGCCTTCCTCCAATAGGATTGCTTCGGGTCACAACGCGGCATCCCTTTGGTCAGATCGCGTGGCCGCTTTATTCTCCAAAGCAGACATCTCGGATTTATGAGCACGCCCTATCCGCGCAGCCTGACGCGGTCCTCGCGCGCGCAATCGGTGACGAAGCCGATCACCGCCCGCACCGACGGCAGCTCGACCAGATCGGGATGGGCGAGCAGCCAGAGGTCGGAGAGGCTCGAGAGCTTTTGCGGCGCGACCCGTACCAGATCGGGATAGTCGGCGCCGACCAGGCAGGACAGCGCGCAAATCCCGAGCCCGGCGCGCGCCGCCGCCAGCATGTCGCCCTGCGAGGAGCAACGCATCACCAACGTGCCCTGCCGGGTGATGACATCGCTCCAGCGCGCCAGACGCGCATTCGAGGCCTGGTCGGCAAACCCGATCACGCTGTGCCCCCGCCATTCGTCCGGCCGCTCCGGAAGCTTGCGTCCGACCGCGTAGAGCCGCGACGCATAGAAGCCGGCGCCGAGCCGCCCGATCCTGCGCCCGATCAGGTTCTCGTCCCCGGCATCGACCGGGCGCAGCACCACGTCGGCCTCGCGCCGCCGGACGCTTGCCGGAAACGGGTGAGTGATGATCTCGAGCTGGATATTGGCGTGATCGCGCAGGAACGGCCCGAGCCGCGGCATCAGCCAATGCGCCGCCAGCGTCGCGCCGATCGACAGCTTCACGACGCCGCGCGCCTGCTCGCCGGTGGCGGACGCGGCCGCCTCCGCGCGCAGCGCCGCGGCCGCCATCGCTTCGGCATGTTCGCGGAACTTGCGGCCGTGCGAGGTCAGCGACAAGCCGTCATTGGAACGGGCGAACAACCGGGTGCCGAGCTGCTTCTCGAGCGCCGCGACGTTGCGACCGACGGTGGGATGGCTGATGCGCAGCCGCCGCGCCGCGCCGGCGAGGCTGCGCGTTTCCGCCACCGCGACGAATGTCTTGCAAAGCTCCCAGTCCATGCGCCCGCCCGCCTGCGCCTTGTTCATTTCTGGCTGATCAGCCGTTCAATATTGAACGCCATGACGCGGCCGTCCAGCCTTATATTGCGGCGCGCCGGGAGAGCCGCCGCTCCGGCCATCACAACACATCGCGATCCGCTCCGGCTGCCGGCCGGGCGGTCCACCCATGGAGGATCCGAAGAATGCCGTTGCCTGCTTCGCTCGCCAACAAGCTTGAACTGCCGGTCGTCGGCTCCCCGCTGTTCATCGTCTCGGGGCCCGAGCTCGTGATCGCGCAGTGCAAGGCCGGCGTCGTCGGCTCGTTTCCGGCGCTGAACGCCCGCCCGGCCGAGAAGCTCGGCGAATGGCTGACCCAGATCGAGAACGAGCTTGGCGAGTACCAGGCGCTGCATCCGGAGAAGAAGGTCGCGCCCTACGCGGTCAACCAGATCTGCCACGCCTCCAACGACCGCCTGATGCGCGACATGGAAACCTGCGTGAAGCACAAGGTGCCTGTCATCATCACCTCGCTGCGCCCGCCGTCCGAGATCGTCGAGGCCGCGCATTCCTATGGCGGCGTGGTATTCCACGACGTCATCAATGTGAAGCACGCGCGCAAGGCCGCCGAGCAGGGCGTCGACGGATTGATCCTGGTCTGCGCCGGCGCCGGCGGCCATGCCGGCACGCTATCGCCCTTCGCGCTGGTGCGCGAGGTCAAGCAATGGTTCAAGGGCACGATCCTGCTGTCGGGCGCGATCTCGGACGGCTGGAGCATCGCGTCCGCCCTCGCGCTCGGCGCCGATCTCGCCTATATCGGCACCCGCTTCATCGCCACCGAGGAAGCCAACGCCGACATCAGGTACAAGCAGGCGCTGACCGAGTTTGCCGCTCACGATATCGTCTACTCCAACCTGTTCACCGGCGTGCACGGCAATTATCTCGGGCCGTCGATCGCGGCGGCAGGCCTCGATCCCGCCAATCTACCGGTCGCCGACAAGACCAAGATGAATTTCGGCTCCGGCGGCAACACCAAGGCCAAGGCCTGGCGCGATATCTGGGGCTCGGGCCAGGGCATCGGCCAGATCGTCGACGCCCCGCCGGTCGCCGAACTGGTGGCGCGGCTGAAGGCGGAGTTTAATGAGGCGCGCAACGACTTCATGAAGGCCAGCGCCTGACGCTGGACGATCGCCTGGAGAGACCCGGTATGATCATCAGCGGCGACCGACAGATCAGCTATAGCGACATTCACGCCCGCATCGCGCGGGCGGCCACCGGCCTGCGCGCGCTCGGCGTGCAGGGCGGCAAGCCGGTCGGCATGATGCTGCGCAATGACTTCGCGCTGTTCGAGGTGGTCGCGGCCTCCGCCGCGCTCGGCAGCCCGGTGGTGCCGATCAACTGGCATCTGAAGGCCGACGAGGTCGCCTACATCCTCACCGACAGCGGCGCCGACACGCTGGTCTGCCACGCCGATCTGCTGCCGCAAATCCGCGAAGGGTTGCCGCCCGCGATCAAACTGCTGGTCGTACCACGCCACCGGAGATCGCCGCCGCCTATGGCGTGACGCCGGCGCTCACGGCTGTGCCTGACGGTATGACCGACTGGGACACCTGGCGCGACACACATCAGCCGCTGACCGACGCACCGATCGGCGCCGCGCCGATGTTCTACACCTCGGGCACAACGGGACTGCCGAAGGGCGTCAAGCGCAAGCCGATGCGGCCCGAGCAGCAGGCGGCGGCCGCGCGGGTCGGCGCCCTCACCTACGGCGTCAAGCCGAACGAGGGCCAGGTGATCCTGATGAACGGCCCGATGTACCATTCGGCGCCGCACTCCTACGGCATGCTCGCGTTCCGCAGCGGCTGCGCGATCGTGCTCGAGCCGCGGTTCGATCCCGAGGATCTGCTGCAACTGATCGAGCGCCACCGTGTCACCCACATGCACATGGTGCCGACCATGTTCGTGCGGCTGCTGCGCCTGCCCGAGGAGACGCGCCGCCGCTACGATTTGTCGTCGCTGCGCTTCATCGTCCATGGCGCGGCGCCCTGCCCGGTCGACGTCAAGCGCGCGATGATCGAATGGTGGGGGCCCGTCATCAACGAATATCTCGGCTCGACCGAGACCGGCATCCCGGTCTGGCATTCCTCAGCCGAGGCGCTGGCCAAGCCCGGCACCGTCGGCCGCGCCATCGAGGGCGGCATCGTCAAGACGTTCCGGCCCGACGGCACGGAGTGCGACGTCGGCGAGCCCGGCGAGATCTTCATGCGCCAGACCGCGACGTCGGATTTCGATTACCACGCAACGCCAAGGCGCGCGCCGAGGCCGACCGCGACGGCCTGATCAGCGTCGGCGATGTCGGCTATCTCGACGCCGACGGCTACCTGTTCCTGTGCGACCGCAAGCGCGACATGGTGATCTCGGGCGGTGTCAACATCTATCCCGCCGAGATCGAGAATACGCTGATCGGCATGGACGGCGTGCGCGACTGCGCGGTGTTCGGCGTTCCCGACGACGAGTATGGCGAGCGGCTGTTCGCCTGCGTCGAGCCGGAAGCGGGCGGCACGCTGTCGGTTGCGGCGATCCAGGATTTCCTGCGCGACAAGCTCGCCAATTTCAAGGTGCCGCGCGACATCCGCTTCATGGAGGCGCTGCCGCGCGAGGCCACCGGCAAGATCTTCAAGCGCAAGCTGCGCGACCTCTACCGCGAAGGACAGTTGAGCTGAACGATATGACGGTGAAGCGAACGGCGTTTGAAACTTAGTTGCTGTTGCAAATGGCCGGCAATCGACGCAACGATGCGCCCCGCATCTGAAGCTGGGATCATCGCCATGAACTCGACCGACTTCATTGTCATCCGCAACGATCTGCAGCAGTGCAAGGTGATCGAGACGCGATTGCCCGATGCCGCGGCGCTGCCGGCCGACGCGCTGCTGGTGAAGGTGACCCGCTTCGCCTTCACCGCCAACAACATCACCTATGCCGTGATCGGCGAGCAGCTGAAATATTGGCAACTGTTCCCGGCGCCCGAGGGCTACGGCATCATCCCGGTGTGGGGCTTTGGCGAGGTGCTGGCCTCCAAGCATCCCGCTGTCGCCGCCGGCGAAACGCTGTTCGGCTATTTCCCGATGGCGACGCATTTGGTGATCGAGGCGGCCGACGTCAGCAAGCGCGGCTTGCGCGATGGCGCCGCGCACCGGCAGGAGGTCTCGCCGGTCTACAACGCCTATGCCCGCGTCTCCGGCGATCCGACCTATGCCGGCCAGCAGGGCGATTTCCGCGCGTTGCTGCTGCCCCTGTTCATGCTCTCGTTCCTGGTCGACGATTTCCTCGCCGAGAATGCGTTCTACGGCGCGCGCCGCGTCATCCTGTCGTCGGCCTCGAGCAAGACCGCGTTCGGGCTCGCCCATCTCCTGCATAAACGAGGTATCCGGGTGATCGGGCTGACCTCCAAGAGCAATGTCGATTTCGTCACTTCGCTCGGCTGTTATGACGAGGTCGTCACCTATGACCGGGTCGCGGCGATCCCACCGGCCGAGCCTGTCGCCTATGTCGACATGGCCGGCAACAGCGCGCTGCGCGAGGCCCTGCACCGGCACTTCGGCGATCGGATGGTCTATTCAGGCCGGGTCGGGCTGACGCACCGCGCGAGCGAGCCGGACGAGCCGACGCTGCCCGGCGCCAAGCCGGTGTGGTTCTTCGCACCGGACCAGATTCGCAAGCGCGCCAAGGAATGGGGTCCCGGCGGCATCGACCAGCGCTTTGGCGCCGCATGGTCCGAGCTCGTGCCGCATCTGCCCAATTGGCTCGACGTCGTCGAGCGGCGCGGCCCGGCCGCGGTGCGCGAGGCCTATCTCGATACCCTGCAGGGCCGCGTTCCGCCGGACCAGGGCCTGATCCTGTCGCTGGCCGAATAGGCGCTATCCCGTCACGCCCTTTCTGCGGCCTCGCGAATGGGTATAGGCTTTGCGGCAATGGGAACGCCGCCAAAAAACTGACCAAGGGCGGCCGATGACGAGAAACGCCCGATGCTCGACAAGACGGACGATATTTCGGTCGCCGCCGACAACTGGCTCGTGCAGTTCGAGGATGCGCTGGCGAGCCCCGACGATGTGCTGCTGAAGCCGCTGTTCCACCCCGACAGTTACTGGCGCGACGTGCTGGCGCTGAGCTGGAACATCCAGACCGTCAACCGCGCCTTTGCCATCATCGAGGAACTGCCCGCGCATGCGCGCCGCAGCACGCCGCGTGACTTCCGCATCGATGCCGATCGCGCGGCGCCCCGCCGGGTGACGCGCGCCGGCACCAGTTCGATCGAGGCGATCTTCAAGTTCGAGACCGCCACGGGCCGCGGCCACGGCATCGTGCGGCTGATCCCTGATGCCGCCGACGGCGACCGGCTGAAGGCCTGGACCTTGCTGACCGCGCTCGAGGAGCTCAGGGGTTTCGAGGAGCAGCAAGGCCATACGCGGCCGCGCGGACAGGCCTATTCGCGCGACTTCCGCGGCCCGAACTGGCTCGACCTGCGCAAGGCGTCCGCCGAGTATACCGGCCGCGATCCGGATGTGCTGGTGGTGGGCGGCGGACAGGCTGGGCTTGCGATCGCCGCCCGGCTGCAACAGCTCAAGCTCGACGCGCTGATCGTCGACCGCGAGGCCCGCGTCGGCGACAATTGGCGCAAGCGCTACCACGCTCTGACCCTGCACAACCAGGTGCAGGTCAATCATTTGCCCTACATGCCGTTCCCGCCGAACTGGCCGACCTACATCCCGAAGGACAAGCTCGCCAATTGGTTCGAATCCTATGTCGATGCCATGGAGCTGAACTTCTGGACCGGCACGGAATTCGTTGGCGGCAGCTATGACGACGCGCAGGGCCGCTGGAGTGTCGAGCTGCGCCGCACTGACGGCACGACACGGACCATGCAGCCGCGCCATGTCGTGATGGCGACCGGCGTCAGCGGCATCCCCAATCTGCCCGACATCCCCGGTTTGAAGAATTTTTCCGGCAAGGTCATGCATTCCAGCCGCTACGAGGATGGCGAGAGCTGGACCGGCAAGCGCGCGCTGGTGATCGGCACCGGCAACAGCGGCCACGACATCGCGCAGGACCTGCACTCCTCCGGCGCCGAGGTCACGTTGGTGCAGCGCTCCTCGACGCTCATTACCAACATCGAGCCGTCCGCGCAGCTGGCCTATGCCGCCTATAATGAAGGCTCGCTCGAGGACAACGATTTGATCGCGACCTCGATGCCGCTTACGCTCGCCAAGCGCAGCCATGTGCTGATGACCGAGCAGTCGAAGGAGCTCGACAAGAAGCTGCTCGACGGCCTCACCCGCAAGGGCTTCAAGCTCGATTTCGGCGACGGCGGCACCGGCTGGCAGTTCAAATACCTGACCCGCGGCGGCGGCTATTACTTCAACGTCGGCTGCTCCGACCTCGTCGCGAGTGGCGCGGTCGGATTGAAGCAATTCGCCGATATCGAGACCTTCGTCAGCGACGGCGCGCGGCTGAAGAACGGCGAGACGGTGCAAGCCGATCTCATCGTGCTCGCGACCGGCTACCGGCCGCAGGAAGAGCTGGTGAAGAAGCTGTTCGGCCCGGCGATGGCTGCGCGCGTCGGCCCGATCTGGGGCTTCGGCGACGGCCAGGAGCTGCGCAACATGTACACCCGCACGCCGCAGCCCGGCCTGTGGTTCATCGCCGGCAGCCTCGCGCAATGCCGCATCAACTCGCGCTATCTCGCGCTGCAGATCAAGGCGATCGAGGCAGGCCTGCTGCCGCGCGACGTCGGGCCACGCGCCGATCTTTCATAACTCCCCACCGTCATTCCGGGGCGATGCGCAGCATCGAACCACAGATGCGCAATCGCGCATCGGGGAATCTCGAGGTTCCGGGTTCGCTCCACGCCCCGGAACGACATCAGAGAGGAGAGACCTCATGCCAACCATCCTCGGCACCGGCGAGCATCGCTATCGCGTCGTCGAGAACTTCGCAAAGCTGCCGGACGGCTGGAGCCTGACCGATGTCGCCTCCGTCGCGGTCGACAGCAAGGACCGCGTCTACGTCTTCAACCGCGGCGACCACCCGATGGTGGTGCTCGATCGCGAGGGGAACTTCATCCGGAGTTTTGGCGAAGGCGTGTTCTCGCGTGCCCACGGCCTGCACATCGACGCCGACGACAATCTCTATTGCACCGACGACGGCGACCACACCGTGCGCAAGTGCTCCACCGACGGCAAGGTGCTGCTGACGATCGGGATTCCGAACAAGCCGGCGCCGTTCATGAGCGGCGAGCCGTTTCATCGCTGCACCCACACCGCACTGTCGCCGAACGGCGAGATCTACGTCTCCGACGGCTACGGCAATGCCTGCGTCCACAAATACACGCCGGACGGCAGGCTGCTCAAAACCTGGGGTGAGCCCGGCACCGATCCCGGCCAGTTCAACATCGTGCACAACATCGCGACCGACGCCGATGGCTTCGTCTATGTCGCCGACCGCGAGAACCACCGCGTCCAGGTGTTCGACGGCAACGGCAAATACGAGACGCAGTGGAACAATCTGCACCGGCCTTGCGCGCTGTGCTGCTGCTCTGGCGGCAAGCAGCCGAACTTCGTGATCGGCGAGCTCGGCCCCGGCATGGCTGTCAACCGCAAGGTGCCCAATCTCGGCCCGCGGCTGTCGATCGTGGATCGCACCGGCAAGCGCATCGCCCGCCTCGGCGGCGAGCACGGCCCCGGCGTCGAGACCGGCAAATTCCTGGCGCCGCACGGCCTCGCGCTGGATTCGCGCGGCGACATCTATGTCGGCGAAGTCGGCGTCACCGACTGGAAGACCAGCTTTCCGGACACCGAGATGCCGGCAGCGGTGCGCGTGACGCGCTGCTTGCAGAAGCTGGAGAAGGTGACGGCCTGAGCTCGCTTCATCACCGTCACCCTGAGGAGCGCGCATCGCGCGCGTCTCGAAGGGTCGACGGCCCCGCTGGTGGCCGTGCATCCTTCGAGGCTCGCTCCGCTCGCACCTCAGGATGACGGGACTGGCAGCGCGCGGCGGGTAGCGACGGTCACTCTCCCGCCTTCACCGCCGCCATCAAATCTCCCCGATCACCTCGCGGCGGCGCTGCTCCGATTCTTCGGCGTAGCGCCGCATCGCGTGCGCTTCGGTGAGCAGGCCGATCGGCCGCCGGTCGCCGTCGCCCTCGACCACCGCGAGCGATTCCGCTTCGGCGGCGTCGAACACCGCGATCGCCTCCTGCACGTTCATGCCGGGATGCAGCACCACGTCGGCGTAGCGCAGGATGGCGGCAAGGCCCTTGTCCTCCTCGAGGTCCGGCGCGTGCGCTTCCGCGACCAGCGCGAGCCCGGCATAACGTCCCTCGCCGTCGACCGCGACCACCTGGGTTTTCGAGCCCGGCGGGAATTCCTCGCGGAACGCCTCGATCGGCATCGCGGCATTCACCGTCGTCATGTCCTGGCGCATCATCTTGCCGACCGTGAGATCGCGGATCCAGCCGATATCGGCGGCGCTTCGGATGGTCTCGCCGCGCAGATGCAGCCGCCAGGTCGCGAACGAATAGCCGAACAGCTCGCGGGTGATCGTGGTCGAGATGATCACCGCGACCAGCACCGCGGTGGTGAGCCAGAGATTGCCGGTGGATTCCAGCGCGATGAACGACATCGTGAGCGGACCGCCGATCACCGAGGCCGACAGCGCGCTCATCCCGATCACGGCATAGGCGTTGGGATCGAGATCAAGCCCAGGCCACACGATGTCGACGCCGGCCGCGAACAGCCGGCCGCCGAGCGCGCCCATGAACAGCGTGGCGAAGAACAATCCGCCGCGGAAGCCGGAGCCGAGCGACACGATCGAGGCGAGCGCCTTCAGCGCGAACACGCCGGCGATGAAGGCGAGCGGCATCGCCACGATGCCGGCGAAGCGCAGCGCGCCATGGCCCGACGACATCACCTGCGGCGTCAGCAGCGCCATGGCGCCGACCGCAAGCCCGCCGAGCGCCGGCCGCAGCGGTTGCCAGAGCCGGGTCTTGGTGAGCAGCGCCTCGCACAGCGTCACCCCGCGCATGATCGCAATCCCGGTCAAAGCGGCGACCATGCCGAGCAGCGCGGCAATCGCAAGATCCCGCCCGAGCACGTCGCCGACGGTTCCAACACCGACGCCGAGCGGCAGCGGCTCGAAGGCATGGGCGACGAAATAGCCGGTCACGGCCGCCACCCCGACCGGGGTCAGGCTCGCCGGCGTGTAACCGCCGATCACAAGTTCGAAAGCGTAGAACGCGCCCGCAAGCGGCGCGCTGAAGGCCCCGGCGATTGCCGCCGCCGCGCCGCAGCCGACCATGATTCGCTGGTCGTTGCGGCGGAGATGGAAACCGCGGCCGAGCGAGGCGGCAAGGCCGCTGGACAATTGGGTGTAGCCGGCCTCGAGCCCGACCGAGCCGCCGACGCCGCTCGACCAGATCGTCTGCAGCGCCACGATCACGCTGCCGCGGAACGACATCCGCCCCCCATAGAGCGCGTTGGCCTCGATCGGGTCGATCTCGCGGGCCGGCCGGACCCGCAGCAGCAGCAGGAACGCGATCCCCAGCAGCAGGCCGCCAGCCATTGGAACCAGCAGCGCGCGCACCGGATCGATGCTGGGCTGGCTCGACAGCCGTTCGCCCAGCGGCAGATTGAACAGCACCGAATGCAGCACCGTGACAAGGCTGCTCATCAC
Source organism: Bradyrhizobium tropiciagri (assembly GCF_001189845.1). Taxonomy (GTDB): domain Bacteria; phylum Pseudomonadota; class Alphaproteobacteria; order Rhizobiales; family Xanthobacteraceae; genus Bradyrhizobium; species Bradyrhizobium tropiciagri. The sequence goes on along the minus strand of NZ_LFLZ01000028.1, from coordinate 73,459 downwards.
CGCCACCACGAGGCCGCCAATGGCGCCAATCAGCACCGCCAGCACCACGAGGCTGGTCTCGTGCGCACGTACAAATGCGCGCAACCGGCGCGGCGCCTCGAGATAGCTTGTGGTCGTGGTCATCGGCAGGGGTCCGTCACTGGCCGAGGGGCTTGCGGCTCCCTTTACGGGCCTCGCGGGCGGGAGGCAATCGGGGCAGGAACATGGCAGGGGATGGCGGATAAGCTGCTCATTGCTCTTCACAATCCCGTCACGCTGCCTGTAGTATGTGAGTGCATGCTGCTTCGCAGCTGGTGGGAGTCAGGAGCGTTATTTGAACGCACATGTCTCGCAAGGCGGTTGGCCGGTGCTGGTCTTGAATGCGGACTTCCGGCCGCTGAGTTATTACCCGCTGTCGCTCTGGTCCTGGCAGGACGCGATCAAGGCGGTGTTCCTCGATCGTGTCAACATCGTCGAATATTACGACCGGGCGGTACGAAGTCCTTCCTTCGAAATCCAGTTGCCCAGCGTCGTATCCCTGAAATCCTTCGTCAAGCCGACCACCCACCCCGCCTTCACCCGGTTCAACGTCTTCCTGCGCGACCGCTTCTCCTGTCAATATTGCCTGTCGCCAGACGACCTCACCTTCGATCACATTATTCCGCGCAGCAAGGGTGGCCAGACCACCTGGGAGAACGTCGTCGCCGCCTGCTCGCCCTGCAATCTGCGCAAGGGCAATCTGACGCCGCAGCAGGCCAAGATGTTTCCGAAGCAGACGCCCTACGCCCCGACCGTGCATCAGCTCCACCGCAACGGCCGGCTGTTCCCGCCGAACTATCTGCACGAGAGCTGGCTCGACTATCTCTACTGGGATACTGAGCTCGATCCATAAGGCGGCGCGGACGTTCATCGCCGAACTTAGGTGCGACCGAATACAAGCCGCAATTGTCGAGCTATGCCGGCTGCTTCGTGAGGGCCGCCTCACCTTCTTCGCGTCCGGGCACGCTGACATGGACTTCATGTCCCAGCCTGATCGCCAGCGCTGCGGCGGCGGTTGCCGCCTCGAATGCGGCTTCCTTGGTGGCGTATCCGGCATTGAGATTGCCATCGTGCAGGACGCCCCATTCCTCGCCGGCCGCGATCACCGCGTATTGAGCCAAACCCATCATGTCCTCCTTGCGCAAGACGGCGCTGCGTCACCTGCCGTTGCGCCGATATGTCTTGCGGACGACCGGCCAACGGCCGGTTCGGAGCGAGGTTCCTACGCGCAAACGGCCCGGCTCCGGCCCGATTAGGAACGAAGCTGCGTCGGCGGCGTCGGACTTGAGTGGTGATGAACAGGACGCCAATCATGGTCCGCGAAGGCCCGGCCGAACCAGCGCCGGCAAACACAATTGAGACGCCCCAGGAAAGGCAGGCACGTTCCTACGGCATGATGTTCACGTCGGCGATCATCGCGCTCGTGATCATCGTGGTCGCCTACATACTGGTGCGATAGACACGGACCGGCGCGAGCCGGGTGCCAACCACGATCTCCGTTTCGAGAATCGTGCCGACGGTCGCCATGCGTATCGCGGCACTGCCGGTTGCGCAGAAATATCCATCCGCCACCGCTTCGTTCCGCGGTCCCGCGCGTTCATGGAACATGCCCGATCGCAAAGCGAAATCGCCTTCTGCGTCTGCACGCCTGTGGCCGCTGCTGGCCGTGAACTTCTTCATGGCAGACATGCAGTCCGGGATTGGACCGTTCGTCGGGGTCTTCCTCCAGTTGCATGGCTGGACCAGCGGCCTGATCGGGACCGCGCTAACGCTCGGCAATGTCGCAGGCATGCTGATCACGACACCGATCGGCGGCTGCATCGATACGACGAACCACAAGCGGGCATGGGTGATCGTGCCGGGCGTCGCGGTCGTGGTGGCATCAACCGGCAGAATGGCCGCAACCAGGCCTTCAACCACGCCGGCAACATGGTCGGCGCCGCAGCATCCGGCTATCTCGGCTGGCAATACGGCTATGTGGCAGTGTTCGTGCTCGCCGCCCTGTTCGGCGCGGTCACGGCTGCCTGCGTCCTGATGATCCCGCCCGGCAGCATCGATCACCACGCAGCCCGCGGTAAGGAAGAAGACCCGGACAGCCAGCCCAGCGGCTTCTCCATCCTGGTCAAGCACAAGCCGCTGCTGGTGCTCGCCGTCGTACTGGCCGCGTTCCACCTCGGCAACGCGTCGATCGTGCCGCTCTACGGCCTTGCCGCGGTCGCTGGCAGTCATGCCAACGGTCCGAGTTTCGTCGCGACCACGATCGTGGTGGCGCAGGCAGTGATGATCCTCGCGTCGATCGCGGGGATGCGCGCAGCCGAGCGCCGCAACTATTGGTCGGTCCTGCTGCTGTCGTTTCTGGCGTTACCGGTGCGCGGCGTACTCGCCTTCTTCCTCTCCGGCTGGTGGGGCGTCCTGCCGGTACAAATCCTCGACGGCATCGGCGCCGGCCTGCAAAGCGTGGCCGTGCCGGGAATGGTCGCGCGATCACTGAACGGAACCGGCCGCATCAATCTCGGGCAAGGCGCGGTCATCACCGTTCAGGGCATCGGCGCCTCGCTCAGCCCCGCGCTCGGCGGCTGGATCGCACAATGGGTCGGCTACGGTCCGGTCTTCCTGGTGCTCGGCGGATTGGGGCTTGTGTCGGTCGCACTCTGGATCGGCTTCCGGTCGACCGTGCAGGAATTCTGACGTTTTCCGTGGTCGCATTTGCGTGATCGTCCGCGATGTTCGGAGGTATATCATTGTATCCTAATAGTTTGTATCCTATCTAATCCGCATGCCTCCGTCGCAATCCCATATCCACGCCGAGATCGGCCGCCTGATCAACAGGCTCGCCCGCATCTGGCGTCGCGAGTCGGATCAGGCGCTGTCCGATCACGGCCTGTCCTACGCCACGGCGATCCCGCTGCTGGTGCTGTCGCGGCAGGGGGAGAACGTCCGCCAGGGCGTGCTGGCCGACGAATTGGGGATCGAGGGGCCTTCGCTGGTTCGGCTGATCGATCTGCTCGAATCCGAAGGCCTGGTCGAGCGCCGCGAGGACCCAACCGACCGGCGCGCCAAGACGCTGCATCTCACCGTTTCAGGCGAAGCCAAGGTCGAGCAGACCAACCGGGTGCTACGCCGCGTGCGCGCAAGCCTGCTGAAGGATATCGGCAGCGATGAACTTACGGTAACCTTCGAGACGCTCCAGCGCATCGAGCAGCGCGCGAGCCGCCTGCAGGACGCCAAGAGTGTTCAAGGCAAGACTGCTGCAGAAAAGACTGCTGCAGAGGCGAGATAGTCATGCGCGCGGAAGAGCCGTTCCTGGTCCGCCACGCGGACCTCATCTTCGCGTTGAAGACGTTCGCCGCGTCGATGCTGGCGCTCGTCATCGCATTGGCGATCGATCTGCCGCGCCCCTATTGGGCGATGGCGACGGTCTATATCACGTCACAGCCGCTGGCCGGTGCGACCAGCTCGAAGGCGTTCTTCCGCGTGATCGGCACCCTGGTCGGCGCGAGCATGACGGTCGCCCTGGTGCCGAACCTGATCAACGCGCCGGAACTGCTGTGCCTTGCGATCGCGCTCTGGGTCGGCCTCTGCCTTTACCTGGCGCTGCTCGACGGCACGCCGCGCAGCTATATCTTCATGCTGGGGGGATACACCGTCGCGCTGATCGGATTTCCATCGGTGGCCGACCCCGGCAGCATCTTCGATGTCGCGCTGGCGCGGGTCGAGGAGATCTCGCTCGGGATCATCTGTGCCAGCCTGGTGTCGACGGTGGTGTTTCCGCGCAGCGTCGCGCCGGCGGTCGGCGGCCGCGTCAGGAGCTGGCTGGCGGATGCGCGCCGCCTGTCCCGCGACGTGCTGCTTGATCGCGGCACCAGCGAGACGCGCCGGGCCCAACGCCTCCACCTTGCGACCGACATCGTCGAGATCGATACGCTGGCGACCCATCTCGCCTACGACCGGCTGGCCGACGCCGGCACCATACGTGGCCTCGGTGAGGTCCGGCTGCGCATGCTGATGCTGCTGCCGATCGTCACGTCGATCGAAGACCGGCTGGCCGCACTCGGCGAAGCGGCGCTGCAAAGCCAACCGGAGCTGCGGCGCCTGATCGGCGACCTCGCCGCATGGATCGTGGACGAGGATCGCTCGCGGCAATCCGGCGAGCAGATCCGCGCCGCGATCGCCAAACGGCAATCGGCACTCGACGGCCTCGCGCCGCGGGAGCGCATCATCACCATCAGCCTGCTGCTGCGGCTGCGCGAGCTTGTCGACATCTCAGCCGACTGCCGCGCGGTCGGCGATGCGATTGCGGTGGGCCAGGATATCTCTGCCGTCCCGCTGGCATTCCACCCGGAGGCGGGCGCCGCGCCGGTCCGTCATCGCGACCACGGCATGGCGCTGTGGTCGGCTGCCGGGGCGGCGGTAGCGATCCTGATCTGCTGCGGCGTGTGGATTGCGACCGGCTGGCCCGACGGCGCCTCGGCGCCGATGATGGCGGCGGTCGCCTGCTCCTTCTTCGCGGCGCAGGACGAGCCGGCGCGCAGCATCCGGGCCTTCGGCCTGTTTTCGCTCGTCGCAATCGTCGTGGTCGCGATCTATCAGTTCGCGCTGGTGCCCGGCATCTCCCATATCGAGGTCCTGATCGCCGCGCTGGCGCCGACCTTCCTGACATACGGCTTCCTGATCGCGCGGCCCAAGACCGCGCCGATCGGCATGGCGCTCGCCGCCAACACCGCGACGCTGCTCGCGCTGCAATCGACCTACAACGCGGATTTCGCCAGCTTTGCCAACACGGCGGTCGCCTTCTTCCTCGGCGTCGTCATCGCCGAGATCGTGACGCGGGTTGCGCGCGGCGTCGGCGCCGAATGGATCGCCAAGCGCCTGATGATGTCGAGCTGGCAGACGCTCGCAGTCGCCGCCGAGCGGCGCGGCCGCGGCGATCGCGCGCAGTTTGCCGGCCTGATGCTGCATCGGCTTGGACTATTGGTGCAGCGCATCGCCTTCATCTCCGAGAGCGACCGCCGCGATGCCGACAGCCTGGTCCAGCTGCGCATCGGGCTCAACATCATCGACCTCAGGCGGGCCCGCTACGGCCTCGCGGCGTCGACCGTGCGGGCCATCGACGACATGCTGGACGACCTCGCGGCATCGTTTCGCGCTCATGTGGACGCGGCGATGCCGGCCGAACTGCTGTCGCGCATCGATGCGACGGTGACCGCGGTCGTCAAGGACCCCAATGAGCGTGCGCGGGACGATGCATTGCTCGGCCTCGTCGGCATCCGCCGCGGCCTGTTTCCGGATGCGCCTGCGTATCGATCGCAGCCCGAGGAGAGTTTTGCTGCATGAGGTATGAGCTCGACATCTATGGTGTCCTGGTCCCGGCGCTGCTGCTGTGGCTCATCGTTGCCTACGCGCTGAGCGCGGTGGTGAACCGGATCATGCAACGCTTCGGGCTCTACCGGCTGGTCTGGCATCGCGCACTGTTCAATTTCGCCCTGTACGTATGCCTGCTCGGCGTCGTCGTCTATTTTTCGGAGTTTCTGCCATGAAGGGGAATTTCGCCTGGCTCGGCCGGGTCGCGCTGACCGGGATCGCGCTCGTCGCTGCGCTGGCCGTCGGTCGCGCGCTCTGGGTCTACTATATGGAATCGCCATGGACCCGCGACGGCAGGGTCCGCGCCGACGTGGTTCAGGTTGCTCCCGACGTGTCCGGCTTCGTCACCGACGTGCTGGTCAAGGACAATCAGCAAGTGCATCGCGGCGACATCCTGTTCCGGATCGATCGCGCGCGCTTTGCGTTGGCGTTGCAACAGGCCGACGCTGCGGTCGCCGGCCATCGTGCCACGCTGGATCAGGCTGAATCCGATCTCAAACGCTACAGCTCGCTGACCACCGATGCGGTGTCGCAGCAGAAGCAGGAGCAGGTGCTGGCCACGCAGCTGCAGGCCAAGGCCGCCTATGACCAGGCGGTCGCCGATCGCGCCGTCGCTCAGCTCAACCTCGATCGCAGCGAGGTGCATGCCTCGGTCAACGGCACCATCACCAATATGGACCTGCGGCCCGGTGCCTACGTCACCGCGGGCAAGGGCGTGATGGCGCTGGTCGACACCGATACGCTGCATGTCGAGGGCTATTTCGAGGAGACCAAGCTGGCGCGCATTCGCGTCGGCGACAAGGCGCAGGTGCGGCTGATGGGCGAGCCGGTCCGGCTCACCGGACGCGTCGAGAGCATCGCGGCTGGCATCGCGGACCGCGACCGCACCGACGGCGCGAACCTGCTCGCGAACGTCAATCCGACTTTCAGCTGGGTCCGGCTCGCACAGCGCGTCCCGGTGCGCATTGCGCTCGATCATCTGCCCGATCGCATCGCGCTGGTCGCCGGCCGTTCGGCAACGGTCGAGATCATGAACTAGCCGGCCCGACCAGACGCGCCGGCAGCGGCATCAAGCCGGCCGCCCTGGTTGCGGACTCCGCCGGCAAGCGCGTCTATTGCACGCCGTAACGTTTGAAGTCGTCGCCGATGCTGCCTTGAATTGCCTTGGCCGCCGCGATGTCGGCATTGCCGGCGGCCTTGTCGCCCTGCTTCAGCTTCGCCAGCCCGCGTCCATAGAGTGCGCTTGCCAGCTTCGGATCGATGCGAAGCGCGGAGCTATAGTCGTCGATCGCCGCGCCAAGCTCGCCGGTCTTGAGATGGATCAGGCCGCGCGAGTCGTAGGTCGCAGCGTTGGCCGGCCCCGATTGCAGCGCCTTGTTGCAGTCTTCCAGCGCCTCCTGCAGCTTGCCGAGGATGGCCCGGCTCCAGCAGCGTCCGTTCCACACGCCTTCGAGGTTGGGCTCGAGGCGAATGGCCTGATCGTAGTCTTGCACGGCGCGGGCATAGTCATTCTTCTTCAGATAGACACCGGCGCGGTTGGCAAAGGCTTCGCCGTAGTTCGGGTTGAGCTTGATGGCCTGATCGAACGCATCGGTCGCGCGATCGTACTGGTGCTTCCTGAAATAGGCTACGCCGCGGTTGTTGAACGGCTTGGTGTAGGTTGGATTGAGCTCGATGGATCGGTCAAAATCCCGGATCGCGCGGTCATAGTCTCCCTTGCCGGTGTAGGCATTGCCACGGTTGTTGTAGGCGATCGCAAGGCCGGCCGGCGTCATGTCCTGAGCCGCATCGATCAGCGCCGAGCACGCACCGATGCGCGCGTCGGCCGCCGTGTGGTCGACGCCGCTGCACAGCTCGATATTCCGCAGGTAGTTGTTCCTCTGCGTCGGGCTCTGCGCGCCAACCGACGGTGTGAGCAGCAGCAGGATGAAAAGCGCCGCCAGGCCGCCACTCCCACCGGAACCTGCGCGAGGATTCATGTCGGGCTCCGGTTTTGACGACGCAGTCGTCGCCGATATCCGTGAGTAGCCGCTCAAGACTGACGCCCTGCTCGCCTAGCACCCTCGACAAATGTTCGGATTGAACCTGTGGTAGGTGTTCTGCTCGGGTTGCGCCGCCGGGCGTGTCGCAGGCTTCCTGAGCAGCTTGCTCTTGCCCTCTTCCACCAGCGTCGCGAACCTCACCGTGCCGTCATCGGAAATTTCGATGCGCGGCGTGGTGCCTCGAATTCCCATCGTCGCGGCGGGCGTGTCGATCTTCATGTCGCCGGTCTTCGCGATGTTGCCGGCAACGAAGGTGAACGTTCCATTGGCCAGCTTGAACAGGGTCGAATTCGACTTGCCGTTCGGGTCGTACACAAACTCGGTCATCGCCATCTTGGCGTTGCTCGACAGATTGAACGAGGTGCCATCGGTGAAGTTGATCCCGACCCGCCCATCGGCCCCGGTCTGCACCACGTCGCCCAAATAGACGCGGTCGCCAACCTTCGCCTGCAGCGGTTGGTCGGACAGGGCAGCCTGCACGACGACCGCGCTCGGATGCTCGATCGTGACCGAGCCGGTGGCGGTGACCACTGTCCCGATGAAGCTCGCTGAGGAATTTTGAACCGCGGGTTGGGCCCGCTCGGTTTGCGCCAGCATTGGACCAGGCGCCAGAGTCACGAGCGCCAAAACGAAGCTTGCAAGTAATTGAACAATCAAATGGTTACGCACGATCCCCTCCGTTGAGAAGAGCTTGTCGTGTCGCGGCGCGATGGTGATTTGGACCGCCGGGCCGTGACCGCAGGACCTCTACTGCCGACCGAGTTGCTGCAAAACAGGCCTAAGGGCCTGGTGTCGTTCGATTAAAAATTAATAAGTGGACAATTCACTTGGTAAATATACACTAAATTTAGTGGGGGTGCACTTGCGATAATTGGCAGCGGTTCTGCCGTTTCCGCGATGGCTCTCCGCTGTACTGGAAGCCGATTTTCACTACCGAATTTAGTTTCAATCAGGACGTTTCGGCGGGCGAGCCAATGGCTGCGGGTGCGGGGTCTTTTCACCTCGTCGAGCGCGCAAGCCAGACCAAAAAAACGATGGCAGCACCTACCGCCTGAGCCGTTCAGCAGGCGAAAAGCCAATGTTAGTCGCGTCCGGCGTAGCGTTCGGGGGCGCGAGCTCGGCCGTTTTAGGCCGGCTGCCCCGGGTGATTGGCGTTGTTGATACGGTGATCGGTTGCGGCACCATTGTGCGTGCGCGCGACATCGCCCACTTCGTCGTGGCCGGCGATCCGGTTTGCCAGGGTGACGTCATCGAGGTCGCAGCCGGCGGGCGGGTCGAGATCCGCTTGATCGACGGCGCAATGCTTCACCTGCCGGCAGGCACCCGGCTGGCATTGGGCGATCTGGCCCAGGACCCGGTCGGCAGCTTGCGGCCGGGACTGTTCGCGAAAGCCAGAAGCATCTTCCGCCTCATCGGCAGCCGGCTGGCCGGGTCAGACGTCCTGACCGCGGACACGCCGGTTGGCATCGTCAGGGGCAGCGGCCTCAGCCTGCTGTCGTTCGCCGCGCTGACCTTCTCGCTGCTGAAGGATGTCCAGGCCGCGGAGCCCAACGTCACCCTCCTGGACGACGACACCATCACCTACAAGGATATGCACCACGGCGTGTTCGAGCTGGTGACGAAAGAGGCGAACCCCCGGCACATCGTCGTCGACGATCCCGGCGTCACGGTCGTCCTGACCACAAGGGGGTCGTCGGTCAGCGTGAGCCAGGTCTCGAACAGCCCTGCCCACATGGAGGATTTGCGGAACGCGCAACAGGAGACACTTGCCGGTTACGCCAAAGGAGTGTGGTCAAAAGGGTCCGGTGCGCCGGCATACGAAGGCTCGCCGCTGCTGCAGCCAATCAATTTTATCGAACCTGACCCGTCATTCACGCCGAACCAGCTCGGACCGGTACCGATCACCCTTCCCGGGTACGTCATCACGTACACGCCGCCACCGGCGCCGCTCGTGCTGAGCTTCGGAGCGCCGCCGCCGCTGACGTTGAACGAGAGACATCTGACAGCGACGACGCTGGACGACCATATCGCCGGCTCGTCGCCGAACGAGGCCCTGACGACGACGACAGGCGACTTCGCAATAACGTTCGCCAACCCACAGGACGCGGTCGGCGCGACGGTCAACTACGCGCTGGTGATCACCGGCGGTGACGGCGCAGCGTCCGGGGTGATCGACTCGCACACCGGCCTGGCTGACGTGCTGGTTCTGAACGGCAACACCATTGAAGGCCGCGTCGGCAGCACCGGCGGGACGCTGGCGTTCACGATCGCGCTCGATCCAGTCACGGCGCACGTGACATTCACGGAGTACCGGGCGGCGGCCCAGCCGCCTGGCGCCAACACCGGCGACAGCGACGTCATACCGCTGGCGAGCGGGGTCATCATCCTGGTTGCGACGGTGATGAAGGGCGACCAGTTCGGGTATGTGACCCTCGATCTCGGCAGCAGGTTGGTCGTCGTCGAAGACGACCCGAGCATCAGCACAAGCGGAACAGCGCCCGCGCTGACGCTGAGCGAGGCGCATCTGACGGCAACGGTGCTGGACGACAACATCGCCGGTTCCGCGCCGAACGCGGCGCTAACGACGACGTCAGCCGACTTCTCGACGGCATTCAAGCCAGTTCAAGGCGCGGATGGCGCGACGGTCAGCTATGCACTGGCGATCGCCGGCGGCGATGGCACGGCCTCGAGCTTGGTCGACTCGCACACGGGCCTCGCCGACGTGCTGGTCCTGGACGGCAACACGGTCGAAGGCCGTGTCGGCGCGACCGACGGCACCTTGGCATTCACCATCACGGTTGATCCGGCGACCGGGCTTGTCACCTTCACCGAGTATCGGGCGGTGACGCAGTCGTTTGGCAGCAGTCCGGACAGCGGCGAAGCGGTGGCGCTGACCGCCGGAATCGTCGCCTTGATTGCAACCATCACGGACAGGGATGGAGACTCCCGGAGCGCGGCGATCGATCTGGGCAGCAGGCTCAGCATCACCGACGATGGCCCGACGATCAACGCCAACGGCACCGTGCCATCGCTGACGCTGAGCGAGAGCCACCTCACCGCAACGGCGCTCGACGACAACATCGCCGGCTCGGCACCTGACGCGGCGCTGACCACGATAGCAGCCTACTTCTCGACGGCATTCAGCTCGATCCAGGGCGCGGATGGTGCGACGATCAGCTACGGGCTGGCGATCACGGGTGGCAACGGCGCCGCGTCGGGCCTGACCGACGCGCATACCGGCCTTGCCGACGTATTGGTTCAAAACGGCAACACCATCGAAGGGCATATCGGCTCGACCACCGGCACACTGGCCTTCAGCATCGCGATTGATCCGCTCACAGGGTTGGTGACCTTCACCGAGTACCGCGCGGTGAAGCAACTGCCCGGCACAAACCCCGATGAAGGTGTTACGTTGAGTTCCGGAGTTGTCCGCCTGTTTGCTGCGATCACGGACAGGGATGGAGACTATCAGTTCGCCAGCCTCGATCTTGGCAGGCAGCTCACGATCACCGGCGACAGCCCGAGCATCGGCACCAATGGCACCCTCCCCGCGCTTTCTCTGAGCGAGACGCATCTGACGGCCACGGTGTTCGACGACAATGTCGCCGGCTCCGCGCCGAACGCAGCGTTGACGACGACCTCGGCGGACTTCTCGACGGCGTTCAGCTCGGTGCAAGGTGCCAACGGCGCGACCATCGGCTATGCGCTGACGATCGCCGGCGGCAATGGCACGGCTTCGGGCCTGACCGACTCGCACACCGGCCTCGCCGACGTGCTGGTTCTGAACGGCAACGCCGTCGAAGGGCGCGTCGGGGGAATCGGCGGCGCCCTGGCCTTCACGATCACGATCGATCCGGTTACCGGGCGCGTGACGTTCGCAGAAATGCGCGCGGTGACGCAGCCGCTCGCCACCAGCCCCGACAACGGCGAAGGCATCACGTTGAGTCCCGGACTCCTGAGCCTGGTCGCCACCATCACCGACAATGACGGCAACGTCCAGAGTGCGAGCCTGGACCTCGGCAAGCAACTGACCATCACCGACGACGGCCCGAGCATCAAGACAAGCGGCTCCACGCCATCGCTGTCGCTGAGCGAAACGCATCTGACGGCAACAGTGTTCGACGACAATATCGCGGGCTCGCAGCCGAACGCGGCGCTGACGACGACGTCAACCGACTTCTCGACCGCGTTCACCTCGGTTCAAGGTGCGGATGGCGCGACGATCGCCTACAAGCTGACGATCGCCGGCGGCAACGGCACGGCGTCGGGCCTGGTCGATTCGCATACCGGCCTCGCCGACCTGCTGGTTCTGAACGGCAGCACGATCGAGGGCCATGTCGGCACGACCACGGGCACGCTGGCCTTCACCATCACGATCGATCCAGCCACGGGGCTTTTGACCTTCACCGAGTATCGGGCCGTGAAGCAGCCGCTTGGCACCAGCCCGGACAACGGCGAAGGCGTGACGTTTGCAACCGGCATCATCGGCCTGACGGCAACGATCACGGACAAGGACGGCGATTTCCAGAGCGCGAGCCTCGACCTCGGCCGGCAATTGACCATCACGGATGACGGTCCGAGCATCAGGGCAAACGGGACCACGCCGTCGCTGTCGCTGAGCGAGACGCATCTGACGGCAACGGTGTTCGACGACAACATCGCGGGTTCGGCACCCGATGCGTCGCAGACGGTAAAGTCGGCCGATTTCTCGACGGCGTTCACCTCGGTTCAAGGCGCCGATGGTGCGACCATCGCCTACACGCTGACGATCGCCGGCGGCAATGGCACGGCTTCGGGCCTGGTCGATTCGCACACCGGCCTTGCCGACCTGCTGGTTCTGAACGGCAACACGATCGAGGGCCATGTCGGCGCGACCAACGGCACCCTCGCCTTCACCATCACGGTTGATCCGGCCACGGGGTTTATCACCTTCACCGAGTATCGGGCGGTGAAGCAGCCGCTTGGCACCAGCCCGGACAACGGCGAAGGCCTGACGCTCGCCGCCGGACTAATCAGTCTGGTCGCTACGATCACGGACAAGGACGGCGACGTCCAGAGCGCGAGCCTGGATCTCGGCAAGCAGCTCACGATCACCGACGACGGGCCGAGCATCACGGCCAACGGCACGACGCCATCGCTGTCGCTGAGTGAGACGCATCTGACGGCGACGGTGTTCGACGACAACATCGCAGGTTCGGCGCCGGACGCATCGCAGACGACGACATCGACCGACTTCTCGACGGCATTCAGTTCTGTTCAAGGCGCCGATGGCGCGACCATCAGCTACGCGCTGACGATCACCGGCGGCAACAATACCGCGTCGGGCCTGATCGATTCGCATACCGGCCTCGCCGACGTGCTGGTTCTGAACGGCAGCACCATCGAAGGCCATGTCGGCGCAACCAATGGGACGCTGGCATTCACCATCGCCGTCGACCCGGCGACCGGGCTCGTGACCTTCACCGAATATCGCGCGGTGACGCAACCCCTCGGGACCAATCTCGATACCGGCGAAGGCGTTACGCTGGGCGCCGGCATCGTCAACCTGGTGGCAACCATCACCGACAAGGACGGCGACTTCCAGCGCGCGAGCCTTGACCTCGGCAAGCAATTGACGATCACCGATGACGGCCCGACGATTGGCGGGTTCCCGGAGACCTCCATCACCGGTCAGGACAATCAGATCGCGACCGGCGCCTACCACATCAATTTCGGCGCGGATGGCGACGCCGGGATGCAGGTTGCGATCCATGACGGCGCGGTCGGCAGCACGGGATTCGACCTGGCCACGTCCAGCCTCGGCGGCGGCATCACCTCCGTGCATGTCACCGGAAATGGCGACGACTACACCTTCTTCTATTCGACCCACGCCGTGAGCGGCGGCGTCGAAATGGACGCCTATCTTGCGGATTCAGGCGGTACGCTGACTGATCCCTACTTCACGCTGCTGATCAATCCAGGCGGAACCTTTACCTTCGATCTCGAGAGCGTCGACGTGCTGAAGCAGGTCACCGTGACCGGCTCCACTTTCGGCGCCTCGGGCGGCGGCACGCCGTCCCTCACCGCTCCGGATGGAGAGCTCGTCATCACCGGATCCGACAACAGCGGCAATCCGATCGATGTCAAGGCGTCGAACAACGGCATCGCGGTTGGCGATACCGGGCTCAGTATGGATCCCAACGAGCAATTGAACCTTAAGTTCTCCAACGAGCAGCCGCAGATCAGCTTCATGCTGACCCAGTGGCAAGGCAACGGCACGGCAGGCGTGATCTTCAAGGTTCTGGACGGCGGCACCGACGTGCACGACTTCAGCATCGACGTTGCAAAGCCACATAGCGGCAATCCCACGGTGGTCGTGCAGCAAACATCGGATGCGTCGCTGATCAACACGTCCGCTTTCGACAGCACGACGTCGACCTACACGCTCTACGTCGGCAAGGAGTTCAACCAGGTCGGGATCGACTACAACCAAGCGGCCAGCGGCAACGCCACCTTCACGGTCAACAACATCACCTATAACGAGAAGACGACCATCCCGAGCACCGATCTGCTGTTCGACGTGCTTGCCGCCGACAAGGACGGCGATACGGCCACGACCAGCCTTCAGGTCGATATTCAGGGCGTCACGAACGGGGCGCCCGCGCCGATATTCGCGCCCAGTCCGGAAATTGCGGCAATGGCCGGCACCGTCATTTCAGATCAACTCACGCATGTGCAGCATGATCTGATCCTGTAAGGGCCCTGAAGCCTGGTGAAAGTCCTGGCCCGCGTCAGCTATTGGCGCGGGCCAGGATGATCTCTTCCTATCAGTGCCAGCTTTCGCCGGCCTTCAGCGCCGCCGAGAGGCTGCGCACCGGGCGCGTCACCAGCGGATCGAGGTCGAAGCGCTTCTCGAGCATCCTGAGGATCGACGTGGTGTCGAAGTCCTCATGCGCGACGCCCGACTTGTTGAAGCGCTTGGCGATCAGCAGCGCCGGAATGCGGGTGCCCGGGCCCCACTGGTCCGCAGCCTTGGCCTCGGCGCCATGACGGTTGAACGGCGGCGGCGGAACGTGGTCCCACTGTCCGCCGAACTCGTCATAGGTGATGACGATCAGCGTGTCCTTGCCATCAGGCCCTTCGACGATCGCCTTCACGAGATCGACGAGATGCTGGCTGCCTTCGGACTCGCTGGTATAGCCCGGATGCTCGTTCTCCTCGCCGATCGGCTTGATGAAGCTGACCTGCTTCAGCCGGCCGTTCTTGGCCGCCTGGATGAACTCCGCCTCGTCCTTCAGGTGATCCCTGCGGGCCTGCGTTCCCGGCGCGTAATTGGCGAAGTAGTTGAGCGCCTGATGGTGGAACTGGAAGTCCACGTCGGGGCAGTTCGGGAACACTGCATTGGAGTTATGGTTCGGATCGGTGCAGGTCGTGCCGTTGCCGTTGGTCCAGCCGGAAGCGCCGACATCGCCGTTGGCGTTCGACCAGCCGCCCGAATACCAGGCCCAGTCAACATGCTTGGCCGACAGCCGGTCGCCGATGTTCGGCGTGTGCAGCGGCGGCAGGCGCTTGATGTCCGGAGTGCCCGGGGAAAAGGGCTGATAGGTCGGCTGCGTGGTGTTGACCGCGTAATCGCCGCAGGCGAGGCCGGCCGGCAGGCCGGTCTGGTTGCACTTCGCCGTCAGCTGCGCGTCCTTCACCGTCGAGAGCGGCGTGTAGAGCGGCGTGCTGGTCGGCATGCCGTTCGCATCGACGATCGAGTGGAAGTCGTTAGCGCTGCCGTCGTTCAAGGCGCCGACGAACTGCGGCGCCGCGGCCGCGACCAGGAACTGGTGGTTGAGGAACGAACCGCCGAACGCGCCCTGGAAGAAGCTGTCGGCGATGACGTAGTTCGGGGCGCCGTGGCCATGCAGATAGGCGTAGATCGGCAGCTTCTTGGTGTCGTAATAGCCCATCACCAGGCCCGACGCGTCGCTGCCGGTCACGTAGCGGTTCTGCCGGCCGCCGTTGAGCTGATACTGCTCGCTGTAGAAGCGATGCACGATGTCCTCGGTGCAGCCGCCGGGCGCGCCGGTGCCGTTGAGGAAGCCGTGTGGCGCGAAGGCGCCGACCGGCTTCGGACAGGTGGTCGCCGAGGTCGGGATGAAGTCGTTGATCTCGAACGGCTTGTTCTTGAACGCACTCAGGATCGCGACCGAGCCGGTATTGTCGGTGCAGGTGGTCGGCTGCGGCGACGGCGAGGTCAGGTTGACGTCGTTCTGCAGCAGACAGGCATAGACGGTCTGGTTGTCCTGGCGGACCTGCAGCGAATGGGCCTGATCGGCATCCGAGGTGCCGTTGATCCGGTCACGGCCGACATCGCCCCAATGCCCGTAGAGGTTATCGAAGCTGTGGTTTTCCTGAAAGATGACGACGATGTGCTTGTACTGATGCACGCCTTCATGGCCGCGGTCGCGCAACTCACGCAGCTCGTCCCGCACCTCGTGCTTGAACTCATCAACGATCTTTTCGACCAAATTCTCGGCGTTTGCCACCGGTGAGATGGCAACGGCGCCAGCAACAACTGCGAGCGCCGGAATGGCTCCCCAAAGCCGCATAGTGCTCTCCTGATTTCAGAAAGAAATAGAAATGGAGTTACACGCTATGCAAAACACATTTCGCTGGGATGACTGTTTTTCGACGCGCGCACAAACGCGTGAAAAGACCCGCACACGCCGATATTTTTTCTTTCTGTCACATGCAGCCCGGATTGCGGCTCGTTGATCGATCGTCATCAAACCGCAATCAACAGTCGTCTATCCAAACAGATGGTCATTGATCCTGCCGACAGGAAACTGTCACCTCCGTGACATCTTCTGACTTACGGCGGCGCATATGCATTGTGACAAGGGGCGTTTTCTCGCAATGGCTTGGGATATTCTGGTGTCCGGCTCCGGAAAATGTCATGCGGCATCTGCCGTTCGCCGCGGCGTCACACCGGCGCGAACCGCATTGCTCGCGCTCGTGGTTGCCTTGCTGCCGTTGCAAGCGCTGGCGTTTCCGCTCGGCGGCGATCAGACCGTGCTGCCGGCCGGCACGGAATTATCCGAGGACGCGCTGGCGCGGCCGCGCGAGCTCTTTCATTCCGAGGCGATGGGCGGGCGAAAGTCCTATTTGGTCAATCTCGGCGATCTCGCGTTCAACTCGCCGTCCATCTTCGGCGGCAAGGCCCGTCAGGCCGAGATGAGCTGCGGCACCTGCCACGTCAACGGCGCATCGAACCCGAAATTGTTCGTTCCGGGCCTATCGTCCCGCCCCGGCACCTTCGACACGACGAGCCTCGTCTTCAACGCGAAGACGTTCAACAGCATCCTCGATCCGGTCAGGATTCCGAGCCTGCGCGGCGCCCGCTTCCTCGCCCCCTATGGCCATGACGGGCGCATCACCTCGCTGCGTGAGTTCGTCTATAATGTCATCGTCAACGAGTTTTCCGGGCCGCGGCCAAGCGACGAGGTTCTCGACGGCCTCGTCGCCTATATCAACGACATCGACTTCCTCCCCAATCCGAAGATTGCGCCCGGCGGCAGGCTTGGCGCGCAGGCGAGCGTGGCCGAGCGCCGTGGCGAGGCGCTGTTCTTCAAGCCGTTCCCGAAGCAGGCCGAGTTAAGCTGCGCCGGTTGCCATCTTCCGGCTGGAACCTTCAACGACCAGGTGCGTCACGACGTCGGATCGGGTGGACTGGTGAAGACCCCGACCCTGCTGAACGCCAATTTCAATGCGCCGTACTTCCACGACGGCCGCTACGACACGTATGAGCAGGTGGTCGAGCATTTCGACCGTGTGTTCGACCTCGAACTGTCGGCCCAGGACGTGCAGGACCTCGTCGCTTATCTGAATGCGGTCGGCGACGGCGAACGTCCGTTCGACAAGGACGGCGTCGTGCTCCGGATGAAGGAAGTGCTGGAATTGTCGAGCGTGCTCGAGGCCGCGATCCCGGCCGCCGATACCGCGGTGGTGTCGCTGGCCGTGACCGGGGTCGGCGCCGAGCTGCGCGAGTTGACCGAGCACATCCCCGACATCAGGAACACTTCGATCGGCGGCAAGGACGAGCGGCTGGCGGCGCGCGCGATCCTGAAGGACCTCGTCCTCACGCTGCGCCGCATCGACCTCGAAGTCGCGGCCGGTCATATCGACGAAGCGATGACGGAGTATCGCAAATTCGCCCAGCTGGTGAATTTCGACGTTTCCGTTGCGCTAAAGAAGGCCGAGCCGTGGTCGCTGTTCAACGGCAACGTGCATCAAGCCCACTACACGGCGCTCGGCCGGATGCTGCCGGTGACGAGCGGGCAATCGCAATAGCGCGCGGCCCATCACTGCGACGCCGGCGGCTCGACCCATACGTCGCTCTGCTGGATCCGGCGGATCAGTGCTTGCGGATCGAACTTGCGCAGACCCGCGGGAATTTCGAAGCTTTGCGCCGGCTGGGGCTCGTCCCGAATGTGATCGGCTGATATCACCGTCCCGTCCACGGTCTTGATCTGCACCGGAAAGCTGCGCGCGCGGTCGATCCAGCCGGTAAAGCTCAAACCGGGCGGTCCGGCGATTCGATAGATTTCGGTGCTGCGTCCCGCGATTGCTTCCTGTCCATCGTGCTGGCAGTGCCAGGTCGAAAGATCGACCGTCGCAGATAGCTGCGCCATCGCCAGCCATTGCCGGCACGGATCGTCGGGATCGACCGGCACGAACAGCTGGGTGAGCGGGCTCGATTGCATCGCATTCATGTAGACATATGCGGCCGGCCGCACGAAATAGGCGGCGGATCTGGCCGCATCGATCAGGAAGAAGCCGTCGGGCAGCGCAGTCGCCTCGATGCGCGCTTTTCCGCCCGAGACCCGCAGCGTTCCTATGACCGTTGCCGTATCGTCCTTCCGCGCGACGAGGTCGGCGGAGAATTGCTGCGCCGTGGCCGGCATCGGCGCAGCGGCCAGGATGGCGGCGACAAACAGATAGGCCGCCGCGCGTCTGCGTCCCTTGCACGTCCTCTCGCTGCGCGTCATCGCATATCCCCGGTCGTTCGGCTGATGGGCAGGCAAAACATGACGGCGCCGACCAAACCAAAGGTTCGATCGGCGCCGGCCTTGGATGGATTCTTGGATGGATTCAAGACCTCGTCCAGGACGAGAGCTCGATCACTCGGTGTAGGACAAATTGACCGGCTTGCTGAAGTCGAACGCGTCGAACAGGTCAGACAGCGCCGGGCTGTTGGTCGGGACGTACTCGTTGTTCTTCGAGTAGCTCGGGTTCGGCAGGTTGTCGCGGCTGCGGTTCGTCAGCGGCTGGAGGCCCCAGTTGCGTTCGATGAACTTCAGCAGCGAAACGTGGTCGGCGTAGTTGTGATTGACCTTGCCGCCCGTCGAATAGGGCGAGAGGATCAGGGTCGGAATGCGCGGTCCGTCGCCGAAGAAGTCGATCGACTGCTGGTAACCGGAGTCCCAGTAGCCGCCGGCCTCGTCCCAGGTGATGAAGACCGCGGTGTCAGCCTTCAGCTCCGGATTGTTCTCCAGCGCGTTGAGCACGTTCAGGACATAGGCCTCGAACAGATCAACCTTCGAGCTCTGCGGGTGACCGTCGAGCAGACCGTCCGGCTTGCCGAACGACACCGCAGGCAGCTTGTTGTTCTGGATCGCCGTGATCAGATCGGCAGTGTCCTTCATGTGAGCCTGACGCACGGCCGGGTTGGCCATGATCGAGGTCGCATACTGGAACGGATTGCAGATCTGGCAGTAGGCAACGCCGAGAGCGTGCGCCGGATCGGCGAGCGCAGCGGCGCCAAGGTTGGGGTTCGACGGATTGGCGGCAACCGCGGCATTGGCAAGCGCCACGGCGTCGTTGAACGCGCCACCATAGAACGCCCAGGAGATGTTCTTCTCCATCAGCGCATCGCCGATCGTGCGAACCGACGACGGCGGAACGTTGTTACCGCCCGACAGCGCGCCGTTCGGCAGATAGCCCGGATTGACGTTATTGAGCATGTAGTAGTGGTTGGGCTTGCAGTTCGGCTCCGCCGCGTACGGCAGATTGTTGAGATAGGTGACGATCGGCTTCACGCCGGGCTGGAACACATCCGAACAGTTGCTCCAGTTGCCGTCGACGGTGTAGCGGTTGACCGAGCCCGTGACCGGGTTCGGGTTGGCGATCAGGTTCGCCGGCGGCGTCACCGGATTGCCCTTGCCGTCGCTCCAGAAGGCCGCGTCGCCGGTGCCGAGCATGAAGTGGTTCGCGCCGGTGCCGCCATGGAACGACTGGTGGAAATTGTCGCTCAGGGTGAAGCGGTCGGCGAGCATCTTCAGGACCGGGGCCTGACCCTGCTGGGCGTTGTAGAAGCCCATCGAGTTGGCCATGCTCTTGTTCGACGCCGAATAGGTCGCCATCACGAACGGGAACAGGTCGTTCAGGCAGCCCGAATTGTTCTTCTTGGTGGCGTTGGCGGCGCTGCAGTCTTCCTGCTGCCAATCCTGATAGAAGCGATGGGTCGAGTCGCCCGTGTAATCGTCGTCGCTGATCTGCTCACCCTGCAGCGGGAACGGTCCGTTCAGACCGCCGGCGCCGGGAACGCGGGTATCCAGCACACCGGTCGGCAGGCCGCTGAAGCCGGTGGTGAGGATGTCGAGATCGGCCGGGTCCATGTCCTTCTCGACGCTGGCCTCGGTGATCGTCTTGAACGGGGGCGCCGCGTCGCTCTGCGCCGTCGGCGTGCCGTTGGTGTTCGGCTGCGGCATCAAATTGGTCGCGTTGTAGGGCGACTTCGAAATCGCCGGCGCACCGATGTAGTACAACGGCTGGCCAGCCACCGAGGCCTGCTGCGCCTGCGCGAAGTTCGGTCCCGGCGTCCCGTCCTCGTTGACGATGCCCTTCGACAACAGGTTGGAGATGGTCTGCCCCTTGCCCTTCGGCTTGTAGATCCCGAAGGTGTGATCGAGACCGCGGTTCTCGCCGATCAGAATGATGACGTGCTTGATCGGCGACGCCGTCTTGCCCTTGTCGTGATCCTTGTCGCCGTGATCATGCTTCGCACGATCGCCCTCTTCGTGCGCCTGGTGATTGTGATGCGAACGCTTGTCCCAATCACTGCGACCGCCCGGATAGTGAGCGGCATATGCGGCTGTTGCGACGAGCACCGATGACGCGATGCAGAGCGCGGTGCTGGTTCGCCAGTGCTTTTTGTAATTCAAACTCATTGTCGACCTCAGGGTGTTTGCGGTTAGCAACACGCCCTGCTTAGTGCGACAGTATGACGCATGCTTTTCGCTTACGTGAAAGCGCGCGAGAAATTTCGAAACGTTCAAAGATTTTCTGTGAAGACATCTGCCGCCGCACGCTGCATCTCCACGATTCGACTCTTCAACTGAAGATCGAAAATTGACGAAGCAATGCACGCAACAGCGTGTTGCGCGACTGCACTACAATACAAGTCAATCAATGCGAACCGTGCCTCGATCGCATCACCTCGCGAAGTGCAGCGTAATGCTGGTCATGCACGCCTTGATTGAACAGCGACCACGGCTCGGCGCTGGCCAACAACGCAGGCACCGCAGCAGCCATCAGGTTGCGATAATTCCTGAACTCGGTCGCAGCGTCCGCATTGCGCCCCGTTGCAACGGCCATCTCGATTCGCCGCAGCGTCAGCACGAGCTCCTTCAGCCCGTTGCGCGCAAGCACACGCTGCTGCTCGCCGCCCGACACGCTGGTGTTCTTGCGATCGGGATATTGCTCGGTCAATTCGCGCAGCTCGCGGCCGATCGTATCGACCGCCAGCGCGACAACGTCCTTGTCCCCGGCAGGAATCGCGGTCGCGAGCACCGTCGAGAAATCGTTGATCTCCTTCAGCGTCGCACCGGCGCCGTCGCGTTCATAAGGCTGCACGCCATCGCCGACGGCCGTGAGGTAGGCGACGAGGTCGCCCTTGTCCTGCGCCGAGAGCTCGAGCTGAAAGGTCCGGTCGAAATAGTCGACCACCTGGTTGTAATTATCGAACCGGCCGTCGTGGAAGTACGGCGCGTTGAAGTCGGCGTTGCGCAACGTCGGCGTCTTGAACAGTCCGCCCGAACCGACATCGTGCTGCTGGTGATCGACAAAGCCGGACGACGGAACGTGGCACCCCGCGCAGCTCAGTGCAGGATCGTGCTGGAACGGCTTTGCGAACAGCGCTTCGCCGCGGCGCTCCGCATCGGTGATCTTGCCGGCCAGCCGCCCGGCGGGACCGAGGCTCGGATTGGGCAGGAAGTCGATATCGTGAAGATAGGCAACGATCGCATCGAGCGTTGCCGGCGACGGCTCGGGTCCGGCGAACTCGCTGGTGATGACGTTGTGGACGAAGTCGCGCAGCGAAGCGAACCGGCCGTCGGCGCCGTAGGGCGCAAGGTAGCGCGCGCCGCGCAGGCTCGGAATCCGCACCGGATCGAACGCCAGGTTGTTGGCCTTCGGATTGAACAGCGGGCCGGTGGTATCGAACGTGCCGGGCCGGCTCGACATCTTCGGCATGAAGAATTTTGCGTTGTTGGCGCCGTTGACGTGGCAGGTGCCGCAGCTCACGCCGGCCTGCCGCGCCACCTCGCCAAGCAGCCCCGGCGAGTTGAAGGCGAGATCGCCGAGATTGACCAGATACGACTTGGCTCCGGTCCGCTCCGACTGGAACACCTCGCGCGGCTTGTCGAGCGCATCCTCGTTCAGCTCGGTCGCGACCGGCAGCACGGTCTTGTCGCCGTCGACCGGAAACGCCACCGCATGCCCGTGCAGCGCAACGGTGATCACACCGGCGAGCAGCGCAGCCAGACGCCGGTGAAGCGATGTCATCGCGCCTGCGCCTCCAGGGTCGGGCGCTGCAGCCCGAGCTTTGCCGAGGCGCTCTGCAACGCGACGACCAGCTCTTCGCTGGTCCGGCGCAGATCGGCGATATTGACGTGAGGCAGGTCGGGCGTGGCGACGATCGCCTGCAGCTGCTCGATGCGGTTCGTCACCATCTCGTCGAGCTTGCCGTCCACCGTGTTGAGCGCGGCAGAGAAAATCGTGTGATAGGCGAAGTCGATGCCGGCGATATTGTTGCGCATATCGTCCAGCGAGGTGCCGCTGATGCGCGACTCGCCGCCATCGGCCTTGCTCTCGCCGACTTCGTAGGCGAGCCGCGCCGTGCCGTCCAGCAGCCCCTGCGGCGTCAGCTTGATGTCCTTGATCTTGCCGTGAAGGTCATTCAGATGCTCGACGAGCCCCGTCGCATCGGTCGCAACGTCAGTGCTCGCAGCGCCGAACAGCTTGGCCTCGATGGCATGAAACCCGCTGTCCGCGTTCGGCCAGGCGTCGATCTGCGCATCGAGCTCGGGCACGAAGCCCGCGGTGAACACTTCCGAGCGCTCCCAGCCGGCGCGCGCCGACAACCAGGCCTTCTTTGCACCGGGCAAATCCGCAGCAGCGGCGCGTTCACGCAACGCACGCGCGCCCGCCAGCGCGCTGCCAACGCCCTCGATCAGGTACGGCCGATAACGCTCGGCGCCGTCCTCGAGAGCGCCCGCATTCGCGGCGCGCACGTTTGCCGACGCTGCCAGCAAAGCCAGGCACGCCGCCACTCGCATCTTGTACATAGGCAACCCACTCATCTGCCGCGAAGGGCTCGCGGCACGTAGCGGAGCGAACTATTGTCGGTATCCTATGCGGATTTGTGACAGCGCAGACTTTTTGTCGCATCTTTTCTGTTTCGTCATCGGTGATGACGATCACAATCCCGCAAGCGCCTCACGCGGCTGCCGATCGATGAAAATGCACTGTTCAACGCGCGCGAGTTGTTGCAACACAATGTGTTCACGCGTCACACTTGTCCCGTCACCATGCAGATTGATCACGAAGCTCTTTATTTCATTGCATCTTACGGCGCGCTCTGCGTGCTCTGCTGCAGCGTTGCGCTGATCGATCTTCGTCACGGCATCATTCCCGACTGGCTGAATCTTACGATCGCAGCGCTCGGGCTTGCCAACGCCGTCATCACTGACGGCACGACGGCCGCGCTCACTGCGATGGCGATCGCCGCCCTCGTCGGCATCGTGTTCTGGCTGTTGCAGCGCCTTTACTTTGCGCTACGGCACGTGGACGGGTTGGGACTTGGCGACGTCAAGTTTCTTGCAGCAGCGGCGATCTGGGTCGGCGCGTCGGGGATTCCGACCCTGCTGCTGATCGCGGCGCTCGCGGCACTTGGTGTGGCCGGCGGCCTGCAACTCGCAGGACACGAGATGAAGCGCCAGACGTCGATTCCGTTCGGCCCGTTTCTTGCGCTCGGGCTTCTCCTGACGCCGGCCCTTCAAAACTGGCTCGCGTTGAATTAGCGCGCAATCACCTCTGGATCCGCGCGGCCAATGGCTTCCGCTCGGTGCTGACCGGAACGAGGCGAGCCTCGCCGCTCTCATCACCGCCGGGCTGCGGCAGTGTGAGCACCGCGCCATGCTCGTCTTTCTCCATCGTGGCTTCGCGCGCCTTGATGGTTCGCAGCTTCCAGCCCTGGAAATCGTCGCCGATCCTCAGCCGCAGTGCAGTCTTGTTCGATTGATCGAGAAAGATCCCGAAGCTTTCATCATCTCCGGAGATGGTGCCGACCAGCGACAGCGGCGGCGGCTCGGTCGCGACCTTGCGCGGCGGTGGCGGCGGCGGCTTGCTGACCTCCGGCTCCGCAACGGCGACAGGCGGCGGCCGCCGCGACGGCGAGAACACCGGGCGGTCGCGGGTGTTGGACAGCGTGGTGAGCGGGATGCCCCACAATGGATTGGCGCTGAGCGGCCGGGGCGTCGGCGCCGGCGCAGGGGCCACGCGGACCGACGTCACCGGCTCTGAGGCCGGCGGCGAACTCAGCACCGGTCCACCCAGGCGGGTTTCGTCGAGCAACCCGGCATCGAGCGCATCGCCGGACCGGTCAGGCACGGCAGCCAATGCGGCATGAACCGACACCGCCAACAGCACGATGGTCGCAGCATAGCGTCGCATCATTTGGCTCCTCGCCATTGTCCGGAGACACCAAGCAGCACCCGCAACTTGCCGGGATCGCGGCCCTTGGCAGCTTCGTCGGCAACCGGTTGCACCACCAGTTGGTCGATGAACAGGAACGGCATGCCGGCTTCGAGGTCGTAGAGCACCTGCTGCAATTGCGCCTGCTCGATCTCGCTGCTTGCCACCATGCTGATGAAGCCGGCCTTGGCCGGCGCGTTGGGCACGTCGAGCTGCGTCGACAGCACATTGCCGCCGGCCTTGATCACCGCGCCCGACACCCGCTGCAGCAGGGTGGCGCCGGCGACCGTGACGGTCGCCCCTTCGAGATAGGCGGAACCGGTCGGCATGGCCGCCTCTCCGGGCGCGGTCTTCGCCTTCGATCGTCCCTCCAACTGCTCCAGCATCCCGGCCGACGCCGCGACATCGCTGCGCAGGCCGATGATGTCCGAGAGCGACGAGATGACGACAAAGAGCAGCAGCACGAACAGACCGAGATAGCTCGCGGTCGCGACCAGTGGCGAGGTGCTGACGGCGGTCAACGATCGGGATGCGCTCATGAGCCGGATCCAAAATAAGCAGAGATATTGGCCTCGACGTGGAACCGCTCCGCCGATTCATTCGCGGCGCGGGTCGTCGGCGCGAAGAACGTCGCGCGGGTGAATTGCGGCGACTGCTCCAGCAGCCGGATCAGGGACGGCGCATCCTGGGTCAGCCCCACCACCTGCACCTTGTTGCCCTCGATGCGGAGCTCCGTCACATAGGTCGTGTCGGGCAGCACGCGCGAGATCGCTTCCAGAACCATGACGCTCGACGGCGTCGTCTGCTTGCGCTTGGCCAGCAGGCCGAGGCCGGACGTATCGCCATTGGCATCGAGACGCAGCGCGGCACGGCGCTGCGAGATGCGGTGTTGCAGGTCCTCCTGCTCGGATTGCAGCCAGCCGCCGACATAGATGTTGAGCAGCAGGCAGACCGCGGCCGCGGCCGCCGTCGAGGCCAGGCCGATGCGCAGCAGCCGCGGCACCGCAGGTCCGGCGAGGCCGCGCAGCGATCGGTCGAGCAGCGTCACCTGCTGCGGGGTACCGTCGCTGCCGACCGCCGGCGCCGTGACCGCAATGGAGGCGGCGCCGAGCATCCTGGCCATCCGGATCAACGGATCGACCTTGGCCGCCGCGGTGGCGCTGAACGCGACTTCGATGCGGTCGTTGGAAATCGGCTGCGGCGAACCCCAGCCGAAGACTGCATCGGCGGCGGTCCATGGCGTCAGCCGGTCGACCTGCGCGCGGATCATCCCGTCAAGGAAGTCGGCCGCCTGACTCGGGAAGTCGAGCACGCGGCTGACGACATGATCCGATCGCAATCGCACCTCGATGCGGCTGCCATCGAGGGCCGTCTTCCAGTCCGCCGGCAGCGGAGGCTGCGGCGCGTCGTGATCGAGCCGGAACGACGCCGGCGTCAGGGGCGAGCCATCCTTCGCCACCGCGAGACGGGCGGTGAACGTGCCGTCGCCATTCTCGTCGAACTCGACGCTGCGCCGGCGCATGAACCTGCCCGCGACGCCGTCAACGGCAGTTGCGACCGCTCCGATCCATTGCTCGAACCATTGCCGTGCTTCGGCCAGCATTGCCATCACCCTCTCCCGCGCAACAGAACCGGGCTTCTCGGTTCAAGGTCGTTCTGCCAGGACAACACACGATAAGGCTCCGCTTTGTCGCCGAGCGCGATCACCGCTTCAGACGTGGTGCGGTGACCGTTGCGGAACCGGATCGAGATCGCGATCCGGTAGCAGGGGCTCTGCGCCGTCGAGGCCGCACTTTGCGGGTTCGGAGCCTGCGCTCCCGCGGCGAGGCCGTTCGGCGCCGCGGCATTCGAGCCGGGAGCATTCGAGCCGAGCACATTCGATCCAGGAGCACTCGCCCCGAAACCGTCCTGTGCTTTGCCCGATACCTTATCCATAGCCAGCACGACTTCCGGCGCGGCGATTTTCGGATCAACATCCGGACTGCCGTTGAACACCGTCACGAATGGCAGCACGCGATCGACAAAGGCCTCGGGGATGCCGGCGACCAGCGCAAGCTCGTTGACATGGGTGAACAGCCCCTGTCGCGGCGAATAGCCCAGCGCGTTGTAGCGCGCGCCTCGACATTCTCGCTGCCCGGCGCAGGCCGGGTCCGCCAGCCGACGATCCGGTCGGCATATTCGCTGGCGGCATCCTTCGGAGCGCCGAGCACGACGAAGAGGCCGATCAGCATCTCCTTCGACGCGTAATTCAGGTCGACGCGGCCGGCTTCCGACGTGAAGCTCACATTGACGCTGGCATCATCCAGTCCGAAATGAAACGCCCCGTATTGCGGCCGCGTCTTCTCATCCGTCAGCGTCAGCTGATAGGCGGTGAGCTCGAGCCCGGCCGAGACCAGCGCCTCGGTCTGCAACGACACGTCGCTCGCCGCCAGCGCTCGCGCCGATGCAGCAAGATAGGCCGAGAAGATGATCGCCAGCGACGACAGCGCCAGCAGGATCCAGAGCACCGCAACGATGACGAAGCCGCGGTCGGCCGGCGATCGGCCGCTATTGCCGGGCGCGCCCATCACGTCTTCCCCTGATCGGTCGGAACGTTGGCGCTGCCCTTGTCGCCGCAATTGCCGTCCGGCTTGGTGCAGTCGCTCGGAATCTGGACATGGACCGGCGCAATGGTCGAAACCGACAAGACGCGCTGGCTCGCCGCGTCACGTACGGTCAACCGGATCATCGCCGGCAGCCGGTCGGCATCCTTCCACGCGCTCCTCCAGGCCCGGTCTGCACCGGCATAGGCGAAGGACAGCCGATAGGGCGCACGCAGCAGCACCACGGGGCTGCCGAGATGCACCTGCTCCGACAGCGACACTCCGTCGGCGAGCGGGGTGAAGCGCGCCTGCGAGCGAACCGTGACGAACTCGCCGCGTTCCCGGACCTCGCCGAGGTGCACCACGTCGAGCCCCGGCCCCGCATTCGGCCCCACCGAGGTCCGCACGAACGTGACCGACAGTTCCGATCCGTCGAACAGCGGCTTGTGGGTATCGCGGTTGGCCGCAACGAACTCGGCCGCGGCGAGATCGGCGCCGATCCGTTCCAGCGCGATCCCGATCAATTCACTGCGCTGGATCCGGTCGAGCCCCCTGTTCCAGCTCGGCAGCCATTCTCCCGTGATGCCGGCAAGTGCCGACAGCAACAACCCCATCAGCGCCAGCGCGACGATCATCTCGACCAGCGTGAAGCCGCACTCATTGGTTCGCCGTGCTGTCACTGCCCGGATCCTTCCGAAGACCTCGGCATCAGGCGCACGGTGCGAATGTCGGACAGCGCACCGCCAGGAGATTTGACGCGAATCCGCACCAGCTCCGGAGCCCAGGGCGCGTTGCCATCAGGGACTTTCCAGTCGCCACCGAGCGGGCTGACCTCGATGGTCCAGCGATAGCCCTCCGCCTGTCCCGTCGTCGCGCCCGACTGCAACTCGGCGCGCGGCGGAATGCCGACCGTCATCAATGTCCGCACCGCCTGCATCAGCGCCACGTGCTGCTCCATGGCCCGGACGCCGCGCGTCTTGACGCCCATGACGGCGCCGATCGCAACGATCGAGACAGCCACCAGCGCCAGCGCCACCAGCACTTCGATGATGGTGAACCCCGCATCAGCGCGGTCAGTTGGCGGCGACGTCGCGAGCAACGATTTCAACCCTTCCGGTGAGCCAGTTGACGCGGACCTCATAGCCAGCATCGAGCCGCGTCAGCGCGATGGAGCCGCCGCAGGAACCGCCATTGGCGAAGAAACGGATGGTCGACAGCGCCGCGCGGCGCTCACAGCTCTGCGGCAACACTGCATCGAACCGCACGTCATCGGGAATCCGCACCGTCATGCGCGACGCCCCTGAATGGATCACGCGGCTCGGCGCGTCGACCAGCGTCGCGACGCTGGTGCTGCGCTCGATGGCGGCGTTTCGATCGGCCTTCAGCAGCGTCGCGGTCTGCAGCGCATAGGCTTGCAGGCGCGACCGCGAGGTCTGGTGCGGAATGAACGGAAGCAGCACGGCCGCCAGCAGCGCGATGATGGCGAGCACGCACACCATCTCGAGCAGGGTGAAACCGCGCTGCGCCGCCTCATTCATGCTTGCCATGCATCCTTATTGGTCGGTGTTGGCGGCCGTGGTCTTCTCGAGCGAGATATCGGCCGAGGTGCCGCTGCCGCCCTCCTGACCGTCAGAACCGTAGGAGACGATGTCATAAGGGCCGTGCTCGCCGGGCGAGCGATAGATGTAGGCGTGATTCCAGGGATCGTTCGGCACGTTGCCGCCCTTCAGATACGGGCCGTTCCAGGCCGCGACCCCGGGCGTGCGCCGAACCAGCGCTGCGAGCCCCTCCGCCGTGGACGGGAAGCGCCCGGCGTCGAGATAGAACAGGTCGAGCGCGCTCGAGAAGCTCTGCAGCTGAATGCGCGCGGTCTTGATCTTGGACTCGCTGAGATAGTTGAGCACGCGCGGCCCGATCAGCCCCATGATGAGGCCGATGATCGCAATCACCACCAGCATCTCGACCAGGGTGAAGCCCGCCTCGCCCGAACGCCTTGGCTGTTGCGATCGGGCGCGATCGCGTCCCGCTCGCGTGGAAAATGCTTCGATGATGCTGTTGCGCGATATCATGACCGATGACCTCTGCTTTAACCGACTAGCTGCGTGACCGAGAGCAGCGCCGTCATGACCGAGACGATCAGCCCGCCGACCACGGTGCTGATCGTGATGATCGCCAGCGGACCGACGATGCCGACGACGCGGTCCAGGCTGCGCTGCAATTTAGCTTCGTAGAATTCCGCGACCCGCCCGGCCAGTACCGGCAGCTGCCCGGTCTCTTCGCCGAGTCGCAGCATGCGGACCGCCATCGGCGGCAGGCTGTCCGCCACCGCGAGTGCTTCGGATAATTTTCCGCCATGACGGACGCGGTCCGCGGCGGCGGTCCAGTTCGCCTCGCTCCCGGTCACCGCCATGATGTCGACGAGGATGCGCAATGCGGCCGTGAGGTTGACGCCGCTGCCGAGCAGGACGCCCAGATTGCGGCAGAACAGGCTGGCGCGATAGAACTGGAAGGCGCTGCTGATACCCGGCACCCGCGAAATGCCGTTGACCAGCGCGGCGCGCACCCGCGCCTGCCGCAGCAGCCACCATGCGAGCGCAATCGTCGCCGCGCTGATCAGGCTTGCCGCCGTGGCGTTGGCGCGCAGGAAATCCGACAGCGCGATGAAGCTGGCGAGCGCGGTATCCGACTTGCCGCCGAAATCGCCGAGCACGGTCGAGAATTGCGGCAGCACGAACAGCAGGAAGAACAGCATCACGCCGGATGCCGCGACCAGCACGAAGGCCGGATACTGCATGGCGTCGGTCAGCTTGCGCCGCATCTGCTCGGACCGCGCGCGCTCGGTCCCGAGCATCTCCAGCACGGAGTCGAGCGTGCCGGAGATTTCGCCGACCCGGACCAGCGCGATGTACATCGGCTGGAACAGGGTCGGATGATCCGCCACCGCATCGGCAAAGCTCTCGCCGGTGAGCAGGGCTGCGCGGATCTTGGCCACCACCGGGCGCATCCGGCCGACATCGGCATCGCCGGACAAAAGCTCCAGAGCATCGTCGAGACGCGCGCCGGCCTTGAGCAGCAACGCGAGGTCGCGCGTGAAGGTGGTGACCTCGGCGGCACTCGGCCCGCCGAACAGGCTGCGGCCGCCGGCGGCACTGGATGCGCGCTTGTCCTCGGTGGTCTCGATCGGCAGCAGCTTGAGATATTCGATCCGCCGCGCCACCTCGGCCGCGGTCGGAGCCGAGATCGTGCCGTTCACGATCTCGCCGGCCTGGGTCAAAGCGCGATAGCGATAATTCGGCACGGCGTCACCGCACCGTGGCAACGCGGAGGATCTCGGCGGGCGAGGTCAATCCGGCGCGGCATTTGGCGACCCCGTCATCGAGCATCGTGGTCATGCCCGCCCGGATCGCCATCGTATCGATCTTCAGCCCGTCGGTTCGCTCTCCGATCAGTTCACGCAGTTCGTTGGATAGTTCGAGCAGTTCGAACACGCCGAGACGGCCGCGATAGCCGGTGCCGCCGCAGCGCTCGCAGCCGCATGGCTCCTGGATGATCTCCTCGGCCCGGAAGCCAAGCGCGGCGAGCCGGGGATCCTCGGTGAAATCGGCAGCGGCCAGCGGCCGCGCCGTCTTGCAGCGCTCGCATAATTGCCGGACCAGACGTTGCGCGATCACGCCGCGCAACACCGAGCGCAGCAGATAGCCTTCGACCCCGAGGTCGAGCAGGCGCGGCACCGCGGCCGCCGCGGTCTCGGTGTGCAGCGTCGTCAGCACCAGATGCCCGGTCAGCGCGGCATGCACCGCGACATGCGCGGTCTCGGAATCGCGGATTTCACCGACCATGATGACATCAGGGTCCTGGCGGACAAAGGAGCGCAGCGCGGTGGCGAAGGTCAGGCCGATCGCCGGCTTGATCTGGGACTGGTTGACGCCGGGAATCTCGTATTCGACCGGGTCCTCGATGGTCAGGATCTTGCGGCTCGGCTCATTGAGGATCGACAGGATCGTCGCCAGCGTCGTGGTCTTACCGCTGCCGGTCGGCCCGGTGATCACGACCATGCCGTGCGGCAGCTTCAAGAGCCGCCGCAGCTTGCCTTCGTCGGTCGCGGAGAAGCCGAGCTTCTCGACCACCAGCAGGCCGCGATCCTTGGGCAGGATGCGGATGACGGCGGATTCGCCATGCTGCGTCGGCATGATCGCGACGCGGATATCGATGTCGGTCCGTCCGGCCCGCAGCCGTGCCGCACCGTCCTGCGGCAGGCGCCGCTCGGCGATGTTGAGATTGGCGATGATCTTGATGCGGGAGACCACCGCCTGCGGCAGCACGCCCGACAGCGCCGCAACCGGCCGCAGCAGGCCATCGATGCGTAGGCGGACCATCAGGCCGGCCGAGAACGGCTCGATATGGATGTCGCTGGCGCGAAGCTCGACCGCCTTCTCGATCAGATCGTTGACCGCGCGCACCACCGGGGCGCCGCTGGCCAGATCGCGCAGGCTCTCGATGTCGTCTTCCCGGGGCAGCGCCGCCGTCGTGTCGGCGGCCTCGACCTCCTCGGCGCTGGAGGCGTTGTTCAGCGCGATGGCGACATCCTCAGATGAGGCCACCTTCACATTGATGCCGGCGCCCAGCACAATCTGTGCCGCCCGCAGCGTCGCCTGGTCGGTCGGATCGACCACGGCGAGGGTAACGGTCCCATCGGCCGCCCGGCACGGATAGACCATGGTCTCGCGCAGGAAGCGCGGCGAGAACGAGCCGACCAGCGGCTCGGCCGAGGTCATATCCTGGAGCGTCAGACGGCCAAGCGCGAAGAAGCGCGCGGCCTCGTCGGCGAATTCGGTCGGCGAGAGACTGGTGACCTCCCACAGCTTCAGCTGCCTGACATCGGCGCCCGGCCCGGTCCGGTCAGCCGCCCCGTCGATCGGCGTCAGGTGATTGTTCTGACGGAGATAATCCACGAACCGAACGGACAGGTCGTTGGCCATTCCTTGTATCCCGCCACACTATCCTGGATCAGCTCGTGCCAAGGTCCGCGCGTTCGGCTCCCGGCGGTTCTGCGGTTATCGATCCGAAGTGTGACAGCTGTGCGAAGCCGCATCGTTCGCCTCGCTCAAGAAGCCTTGACGTGGCTTCGCGGACACGACGACGGGGCGTCGGCTGCACAGATTTTGGTGCGATGCGACGGGCAGGCCGCGAACGACAATCATGTAACCAATTTATTTCTGTCATGTTCGATCGCTAAGAGTCCTCCCGGGGTAGGACCGATCGTCGCAAGCAATCGAAATTTCAGTTAGTCAGAGCGAAGGGCCTTCATGCAACGCGTAGGCACAGTGGGCCGCTGCCCGACGATCCGCGGCGGCCTCGCAGCCATTTTTGCCTTGACGTCGTTGGGGTTGCTGGCGTCCTGCAATTCCGCGACGGTCGGCGAGAGCGTCGACGCGTCCCAGCTCGACGTGACGGACAAGGTGCGCTCGCTGGATCTGGCGCAGCGCCAGCCGCAGCCGGTCAGCGCGCTGGCGGCGACGGGCAGCGGCCAGAGCGGCAGCGTCCGCGCGGCGATGTATGATGGAAGCGAAGTGACCGGCATCGCGGATGCGCGGCCGCAACCGACGTCAAACGGCAATGGCTTCGACCTGAATTTCGAGAGCACGCCGGTGGCGACCGTCGCCAAGGTCGTGCTCGGCGACATCCTGCATGTCGGCTACACCATCGACCCGCGGGTGCAGGGCACGGTGAGCCTGGTGTCGGTCCGCCCGGTGCCGAAATCCGACATGGTCTTCGTGCTCGAAAACGCGCTCCGCCTGAGCGGCGTCGTGTTGCTGAAGGATACGTCGGGCTATCGCCTGACGCCGCTCGGCGATGCCGTCGGCGGCGGTCGCGTCGATGCCGCGGCAGCCAATCCCGAGGCCGGATTCGGCGTCTCGGTGGTCCCCCTGCAATATGTGTCGGCCCAGACCCTGCTGAAGCTGACCGACAGCTTCGCCACAAGGGCCGGCTCGGTCCGCGCCGACACGACGCGCAATCTGCTTCTGATCCAGGGCACCGGCGCCGAGCGCCGCACCGCCGTCGACACCGTGCTCAGCTTCGACGTCGACTGGATGCGCGGCCAGTCCGTCGGCATCTTCCCGATCTCGAGCGGGTCGCCCGCGCCCGTCATTGCCGAGCTGGAGAAGATCGTCGATTCCGGCGAGAACGGCCTCAGCCAGAACGTCATCAAGTTCATGCCGATCCAGCGCCTCAATGCGGTGCTGGTGGTGACCAAGAAGCCGGAGATGCTGCACACGGCTGCGACCTGGATCAAGCGCCTCGACCGCAACGACACCGCGCGCACCTCGGTCCATGTCTACCGCGTCAAATACGGCGACGCGCGCCAGATCGCGCGGGTGCTGACCGACATGTTCCTCGGCGGCTCGTCCGGCAATTTGCTCGACAGCGCCGACAGCCAGCTCGCGCCCGGCTCCGGCACTTCGTCGACCTCAAGCGTCGCCGATCGTCTCTCGCTCAACAACAACAGCGGCTCGAATTCGGGCATGAGCGGCTTCGCAAACCGCGGCACGTCGGGGACGGGCCAGGGCCTCGGCCAGGGATTTGGCACGGGCGGGCAAGCGAACAATCCCAACAATCAAGGCCAGGGCAACAATGCCGCCCTGGATGCCGGACGCGGCGCGTCGGGCTCCGGCAATGGCCAGCCCGTCATGCAGGACGTGCGCATCACGCCCGATGTCGTGAACAACAATCTGCTGATCTATGCCGACCAGGCCAATTATCGCATCATCGAGGCGACGCTGGTGCAGATCGACGAGCCGCAACTCCAGGTCGCGATCGACGCGACGATCGCCGAGGTCACGCTCAACAACACCCTGTCCTATGGCGTGCAGACCTACCTCACCAGCCGGAGCCTCGGCCTGAAGCCGAACATGGGCTCGTTCACGGGCACCCAGGCCACCACGCGCCCGCGACCACCACGGACGCGACCACCGGCGTCGCCTCCGTCGCCGGCTCGGTCACCAACGCCTTCATCAACCGGGCCTTCCCCGGCTTCAACTTCCTGGTCGGGTCCGAGACGCAGCCGAGCTTCATCCTGGATGCGCTGCATGCCGTCACCAGCGTCAAGGTGCTCTCCAATCCGTCGCTGGTCGTGATCAACAACCAGGTCGCGACCCTGCAGGTCGGCGACGTCGTCCCGGTATCGACCGGCAGCGCGACGGTGCTGACCACGAGCAATACGGTGGTCAACACCATCGACTATCGCAACACCGGCATCATCCTGAAGGTCTCGCCGCGCGTCAGCGTCAACGGCACCGTGCGGCTCGATATCGAGCAGGAGATCAGCAACGTTCCGCAGAGCAGCACGGTGAACCTGACGCCGACAGTGTCCGAGCGGCGGGTCAAGAGCCAGATTTCGGTCGCCAACGGCCAGACCGTGCTGCTGGCGGGCCTGATCAGCGAGCAGCAGAGCGGCGCCCGCAACGCGCTTCCGGTGCTTGACCAGATTCCCGGCCTCGGCGATGCCTTCGGGCATCAGAGCAACGGCACCCAGCGCACTGAGCTGATCATCTTCATCCGCCCGCAGATCATCCGCAACGGTTCCGACGCCCAGACCGTGGCCGAAGAGCTTCGCTCGAAATTGCGCGGCAGCATCGCCACGACAACGACCAATGCGCCGATCACCACCAGCTATCACTGAGCCGGGCATGAGCGCACGCAGCCTTTTCACATCGCGCAAGCCGCTCTGCGCCTCGCTTGCTGTCGCGCTTTGGGCGATGACCGCATCCGTCGCGAGCGCCGACGGCGTCGCGCGGGGCGCAGCCGCCTTCCATCGCGGCGACTATGTCAGGGCGGCTCAGGAGCTCGCGCCCGCCGCCGAGCGCGGCAACCCAAGAGCGCTCGGCTTGCTCGGCTTCATGTATGAGCACGGCTTCGGCGTCCCGCAGGCCTACGCCGCTGCCGCCGACCTCTACTATCGCGGTGCCGTGCAGGGCGATCCGTTCGCGCAAGCCCAGCTCGGCCTGATCTATGACAAGGGCCACGGCGTCCCGACCGATTTTGTGCTGGCCTACAAATGGCTCAATCTGGCGGCGGCCCGCGCTGGCGGGCGGCAGCGTGACGCCTATCTCAGGTTCCGCGATGCAGTCGCATCGAAACTCTCGACCTATGAGATCATTGCCGGCCAGCGGTTTGCATTGGAATGGGTCCCGGAGCGGCCGGCGTCGGACGTGCACCTGACGGTCAAGTAATCAGCGACCGCTAGCCCGCGCTGCGCGAGCTGTTGCGGTCCCGCGACAGCGAGATTTGCATCGCGCTGTCGCTCTTCCCCGGCCGCGATCCCGCCCCCTCGCCGTCACCTGCCGGACGAGCCCGTCGCGTCGCCGAGCCCGATGACCTGGAAGGCGCTGTTCTCGTTGTAGGTCTGCTTCTCGCGCCGCTTGCGCTTCTGCTCCGGCGTCTCCTCCGGCTGGGTCTCGTCATCGCCACCGCCGCCGCCGTAGCCCATGACTTCGACGATGATGATCGAGGGCTGGTCGTTATTCTTTGGCGGTGGCGGCACGGCCTGCTGGCTGGCGGCAGTGGTGTTCGACGCTGCCGTCAGCGCGCCAACTGGCGGCCCCTGCACCGTCGGAATGCCGGTCGAGGTGCCCTGCACCTGGATGTTGGCGGCGTTGACCACCTGCAGCGCCGCGAGGTTGACGTTGCCCGAGACGCGGATGCCGGCTTCGCCTGCATCGATGGTGCCGAGCGGCGCGATCAGGTCGATGTTTCCGGGCGGGACTTCGGGAATCGGATTGAGCGTCGCGATGCCCGCGCCGGTCGAGGGCACGCTCGGCGACAGCTTGACGCTGCCGTAGGGATCGTAAGTGCGCTTAGGCGGCGTGAAGATCGTCGTCGTCTTCGAGCCGCGGCCGGCGTTGATGTCGCCGGTCGCCGACCACGCGATGATGTTGCCGCCGAACGTCGTCATGATGCGGCTCTGGCCAAGCAGCACGCTGCCGAGCGAATAGACGTCGATGTCGCCTTGCCCTTGCGTGATCAGGCCCGCGCCGGACACCGGCGTCACGCCCTCGACCCCGATGATCGTCTGTCCGCCGGGATTGAGGATCTGGATGTCGCCGCCGAACTGCGTCTGAATGCCGGCATCGGCCAGATATGTCGTGCCGTCGCTCTTCTTGGCGACGCCGCTGAACAGGGTGATGTTGCCCGAGTACGGGACCGGATTGCCTGACGCATCCTGGTCCGGGAACAGCGTGGCGATCGCCTGACGGCCACGCAGATAGCTGCCGTGGCGACTGCTGTCCCTGTTGTTGTACTCGCGACCGCCTTCCCTCAATTCCGCGTAATAGACCTGGCGGACAAACACGCCCTGCTGCTCGATCGGCAGCGCCAGGAAGAAGCTGAGCGCATCGTCCTTCGTGCCTGTGAAGACGTAGAGCTGGCCGTCATGCGAATAGTTCCGGCTCGGCGAGAACCGCTCGCGCAGCCAGTCGTACAATTCGTCGGCGTAGGTCTTTGCCACCTTGCCGCTGCCTGCGAGCGGCCGGCCGTCGCCGGGGAGCTGGTTCGCGGCATTGAAATACAGCTTGGCGAAATCGGTGTAGTCGGGGCCGCTGGCGCCGACGCCGGCGATCGTGACAATGCCCGCACCGCCCGTTGTGTTGGATTGATTGACGATATCGCCAACGCTGACCAGCGAGCCGTAGTAGCCCTGGTAGAGGTTGCGGCCGGCCTGCAGCTGCAGCAGACCTGGGCCGGCAACGATGACCGATTGATAGAAGATATCGCGGCCGGCCTGCATCAGGGAGATGTCGTTCGGCCCGTTGTTCAGGAATACGCTGGCCACGGGACCGGTGCCGACGATATCGCGACCGGCGATCACCTCGAACGGCTTGGCGGCGATGTACCAGGTGCTGTGGGTGGGATAGAAACCCTGGGAGAAGCTTTGCGTCTTTGGCAGCACCTCTCCAAGGGTCAGATCGGTGATGTCGACGCCGGCATAGACCAGGGCCGGCAGGTTGTCGGCCGAGTGCAGGTTGGAGACCGGCAAGTCCTCGCCGAAAGCGATTGGATTGAGCGGGTTGTCCCGGAAAGCGGCGTTCGCCCAGGCATTGCTGTCACCACCCCCACCCGTGCCGGTGCTGAAGACAGCATTGAACGGCGTCGCCAACGTGCTCATGTCCGCGCCGGACATCGCCACCACCTGATCCGTCCCGTAGATCGAGCCGGCCGCCAGCAGCGCGAGTTGGCCGAATGGCGACGGCATCAGTTCAATGGCCGGACTACCTCCACCAGCTCCAGGCTCTGCAAACCGGATGTCGCCATTGGCGGCCACGACAGTCAGCGTGCCTGGAAAGAAACCGGTGCTGTTGAAGGAAATTCCGGCCAACACGGCTGCATCGCCGCCCGCGGCGTAAAGACCGATCGCGGTTCGCGGCGTCCACAACGTGAAGTTCGATTGCCCGCCGCTCCTGAGCATTGTGGTGCCGTCCGCGTTGCGGACCGTGTAAGCGATCCCGTTCAGATCGACCGGCGTCGCCATGCCGGCGTCGCCTGCGCCGCCGAGCACGAGGTCGCCGCGCGTCACGATGCTGACGCTACCGTCACCCGGGATGACGAGCGGGCCCGGCGTCTTGAGCGAGCGCTTGAAGACAGTGGGATCGACGGCACGCGGATCGTAGGACACCAGATAGGAGGCCCAGGTGTTCGGGGCCAATGCACCGACGGCTCCGGCGCTGACGGTGACGTCGCCGCGCAGATTGGTGATCGAGCCGTAATAGTCCGGCACCGGTCCGAAAGGCGTGGTCGCTGCCACCGGATTGAGTCCGCCGCCGACCTTCACGACAAGATTGCCGCCGCCGGCTTGCACCAGCGTGCCGTCCGGCAGCACGCGGCCGGTCGAGGCGACTGCCAGATCAAGGCCGGTCGAGCCGTTGCCGGTGACGCCGGCATTGCCGCCCGCGATCACGGTCAGGTTGCCGCCGCCGAGCGTGCCGATCCCCTGGAAACCGATCAGCTGCTGGCCGCTGCTCCATGCGTAGGTCTTCGCGAGCGTACCGAAATTGATCCACCACGCGACCGGATCGGAAGAGGCGCCGCCCCCTTGCAGGTGGAGCCAATTGGCGGTGAGGTTGGAATCGACGAAGCGGGTGTTGTTGTCCGCGATCTGGATGTTGCCGGTGATATCCCGTTGCGCGGTGAACAGGAGGTCGCCGCCATGCTCGGTGTACCACGCGTGCGAGTTGCCGCTGCTGGTGACCCCGACGAGATCGTAGGGATTGCTGCCGTCAGCGGCCAGCATCGGCTTCGCCTGCGTGCCGGCCGTATAGACGCCATATGGCGTAGCCTCGCTGAAGCTGCCGCCGGCCATCAGATCGAGGCTGCCGGTACCCGTGCGCACGACGCTGAAGAAGGTGCCATTGCGCGACGCATCGTAGGCCGGATCGCTCAGCGTCAGGTTGCCGCGCCCGTTCAGCGCCTGCGTTGTCTGCAAGGCGCGCTGGTCGGCGCCGGCAAGATCTGCACCGCTCACGAGCCGGATCGATGCGGAGAGCGAGCCGGGCGCGAGCATTGGCGCTGCAGCCGACGTGGCAGCTACGCTGGGAATTCCAGGCGTGACCACCGCTCCAAGCGGAGGTAACGTAGCAATATCGAAGATCAAGAAGCCGTTCCCACCTAACGAAGGTCCGGGATTCAGCGTCGTGCCGGCCGGGATCGTGTTACCCGGCCCATATTGATGGCCATTGACGTCGACGAATGGGATCCCATACAGCGAGACCATAGACTGGTAGAACTGATCGTCCGGTACCGTCCAGTCATTCATCAGTGTCACACTGTTGGAATAAACGTAACTGGAATTGTTCAGGCCGGTATCGCTGGGCGACCACAGCTGCGCGTTGGGATCATGAGGGATATCGATCAGCTTGTAGACCGCTGGCGTTCCCGGTGACGACTTGAACCCGTCCGAGATGCTTCCGTTGACCGTCACGTTGCCGCCGGCGCGAATTGCCAGGGCCATCGGTTCACCGGCGCCGTAGCTCGCCGAATTCGGATCACGATCCGCGCGCGCGCCGTAGCGGTACTTGGCAAGGTCGATATCGCCTGATGTCGACAGGTCGCCACTCGATGTGATCTGGACGCCCGGCCGCAGGTGTAGGTGCTGCCGTAAGCCGACAGGCCCGCAACGCGCGCCGCCAGGCCGGCGTTGCCCAACGCAGCGTTGATGAAGGCAGTGCTTGCGGTGTCGTAGCCGTCGAGCGTCGTCTGACTGATGGTGCTGCCGCCCGGCAGGTCATAGGTCCAGAATGCGTTGAGCGCGATGCTGTATGCACCCCTGATGTAGAGCGGAGCCGCCGCGTTGATGGCGATATCGCCCGAGGTCTCGCCGGTGCGCTGTGCGTTCAGCACGACGTCGCCATAGGCGACACCGTTCGGCGCCGAGAGATCCATGGTCGCGCCCGGCGACAGCGTGAGCACGCCGCCCGCCGCGGTCAATTCGATATGGCCGCGGTTCTTCGCCTCGATCGGCTGGCCGTAGCTGTCGACCTGCAGCACCGTGCCGTGAACGTCGAGCACGGCGGTCGGCGCAAGCGTAAGCCCGTGGCCGGCCGAGAGCCGGATTGTGCCGGGCGCGACGCCGGACGCATCGATGGTGCCGGCGACGGACAGGCTGCCATTGTCGACGGCAATCGCGACGTTGCTGGCTCTCACGCCGTCGCCGACGACCAGATCGCCATTTCTGATGTCGAAGCCGCGTGCATCGAAGAAGCCGCCTTGGGTCAACAGCGCATTGAGTGCCGCGAAATCCGCGCTGGACAGCGTGCCGGTGGTGACGCTGAAATCGCCGCTGGCGTAGCCGTTCGTCGCCGCACCATAGAGCGCACCGTTGAGCACGACCGGCCCATTGGCCGCAGCGATGCTGATCGATCCGGCGCCGGCATTGGTCGCGGAGACATCGATCACGGAGCCGGCAACCTGCGTCAGACCGCCCTGCGCGCTGTTGAAGATCGCGGTGCCGCCGAAGCCATAGACGGTTGTCCGCTGGATCGCGGACGGCCGACCAGCCAGATCGACACGGCTTGCGGACCCGAGCACGATATCATCAGTCGCATTGACGACGAGCTTGCCGCTCGGCAGCAGGATCGTGCTGCCGATCCCGACGCTGCCGCCGGTCAGGTCGATCTCGGCGCCGGCCACGGTGGAGCTCGCCGTGCTTGCCGCAAGACCCGCAGGCGTAACCACATTGAGCGCGCCGCCCGCGGCATAGGCCATGATCGACTTCTGCGCGCCGGTGAGAAGCGGCGTCGCCAGCGTCAGGTTGCCGCCGGTGCCGCTCTGGCCGAATACGGCTGCGGGATCCGAGCTCGGCGACTGATAGACGAACAGCTTGCTGTTGCCGGCCGAGACGATCCGGGCGTTGCCGGTGATGTCGACATTGCCGAAGCCGTAGATCACGCGGTTCGCAGTCGAGGTGTCGAGCGAAGTAAACCTGCCGAAATCGATCTCATCGGCGACGAGGTTGAACGTGCCGATTCCGGTTCCCGGCCCGCCTGCGGCGATGGCCGGCGGCGTCGCACCGCTGATGCCGTTCCACGTGATCTTGCTGGCGGCGATCGTGGAGCTGTCACCGGCCGCACCATAGCCATAGATCGCCGACGTGTTCAGCACCAGATTGACGCCGCTGCCGGTGGCGTCGAGGCCGGCGCCGCCGAACAGGTTGATCGAGTTCCCCGCGGCAAGCGTGATGGTCTTCAACGCCGGCGCGTAATGCAGGGGATCACCATGGACCAGCGTGTTGAATAGCGCCTGATCGAACAGCAAGCCCGCCCGTGCGCCGGTCGCGGCGATCGTCGCCGCGTCGCCGATATTGATCGTGCCGACCGCAAGCGCGATGTTGCTCGATCCGAAATGCGCTGTCGGATCGATCGTGGAAGCGCCGTTGGTGACGAACGCCAGCGTTCCATCGGAGTAAAGCGATGAACCGGCGCCGATCGTGATGGAGCCGCTGCCGACGTTGGAGGGCAGGAAGTTGATGTCTCCGTTGGACAGCGCCAGCACCGTGGCTTGGCCGGCAGCATAGCTCATGCCGGTGGACGCCGAATCGAACGGAACCACGCCTTGCCCGACGGTGCTGAGCGTGACGTTGTTGCCGACGCTGATGTTGTTGCCGATCAGGAACATCTCGCCGGCGGAGAGAGCAACGCCGTCCCGGATGAAGAGGTCGGTTGCTCTTGGATTGAGGGTCAATGTACCGTCCAAAATCCTGACGGTTCCATTGACCAGCAGACGCGGCGCCCTGAGCCCGTCGATCTCTGCGGCGCGAATCGAGACACCGGTGAACCCCGCCGTCGGCGCATCGGCATAGATCTCGCCGACACCCAGCAGCGCCGCCTGACCGGCGGCGCCCCCTGGCGCACCCTGAAACAAGGCGGTCCCGTTGAAGGTCAGCGCCGCACCGATCGTGGTGGGGTCCTGTGTCTCGAACAGCACTTCCAGCGTCTTTCCGTCGCTCGGCAGCAATGGACGCAGGCCGCCGAATTGGGTGACGTTGGCAATCAGGAAGTCGCTGTAACCCTGCTCGTTGAATTGCGAGTATTTGCGGACGGCGGTGCCTGCGGTGATCAGCGCCGTCACCGGGAGGCTCCCCTTGATCGTGGTGTTGGCGATGCCGGTCGCGACCGAAGCGGCGTAGGTGCCGTTGCCGATCATGATCGGGCTGCCAACCGGCGTCGTGCTGCTGCCCCCGAGCTCGACGCGGTAGGCACCAGGCAGCAGCGCGTAGTTGGAGGGCAGCAATGTATAGGTTCCCGCCGGCAATCCCGGGACGCCGGACGGCACCGTGATCTGCTGACCGACCGCAGGATCGCCGGCGCCGTTCTCGGGCGCGATCGGCGCATAGCTGGAGTTGTAGCCGGGGAGGATGGCATAGACCTTGTCGGTCGCCTTGCTGACGGGGGTCGTGGGGTTGGCGTTGACGAGCGGCGTGTTGATCACATTGACCGAGCCGCCGCGTCCGGAGACGAAGCCCGCGCCGGTCAGCGTACCGCCGCCCGACATGTCCAGGACCGCACCGCTCGCGACGTTGATCGACTGACCGTCCAGGATGATGCCGGTCTGCGGCCCGTTGTTGTTGAAGTTGGTCAGGTCGATCTTGCGGATGCTCGCGCCATTATACGTGTAGGTGACGCCGTCGATCGTGCCGCCATAGGGGATGGTCAGGCCAGCCATCGAGACCGAGGTCAGGCTGCCCGGAAGCAGATCGACATGCGGCGTGAAGACCGGCCAGCTTAGTCCGAAGGTCAGGAGACCGAGTGGTGCGCGAACGATGCCGCCCTGCTCGATCACCGGCGCCTGGAAAGCGAGCTGGCCGAACACCGACAGCGGTGCATCCGGAATGGTGTCCGTCGTACGCCCGATGGTCAGCGTCGCGGTCGGATCGGAGTTGCCGCTGCCGGCGAAGACGGTCGCGATGGTGTTGGTCGCGGGATAGATCTGCGCGGCAAGAAGTTCGAGATTGCCGCTGGTGGACAACTGGGTGGTGATCACCCCGGGCATCGACAGGAAGCGGATATCGCCCTGGCTGACCAGCTTCGTGGTCAGGAATCCCGCCGCAAACATGTTGTTCGGCGAACGCGCCGAGAATCCGATCAAGCCCTGGATGTCGATCTGGTTTGCATCGGCCTCGAAGGTCGCCGTGGTCGGCAAGACCGCACCGCCGGGATTGCGGATGCTGCCGCTGATGGTCCCGTCAGGGACGACAGCGGTCGCCTCACGGAACAGGATGTAGGGCGCCGACAGCTTCACGCTGCCCATCGTGGTCGGCATCGAAGGAACGATCGGTCCAACCACCGGAGCTCCCGACGTGAAGGCTGCCGCGGTCAGCGTCAGGCTGCGACCCAAGGCCAGCGAGACGTTGCCGGAGAACTGCATGTAGTCGCCGGAGGTCAGCGTCAGGCTGTCGAACCCGCCGGCCTTGACCATGTCGGCGCTCACGGTGGCTTGTCCGAACGCGAGATGCGACGCTCCCGTTCCCGGGGCGAGATCCGCCGGCAGCGAGGAATCCGGACGCGTCTGCACCACGGTCATCAGGCTTGGAACGATCGCATTGGCCGGCGGCGTCACCCCGTTGGGGAATGAATTGCCGTCGAAGTTCGGCGTCGTGAGCGCGATCGACAGTTTGCCGCCGGCAGCACCGCCTCCGCCGGAGAAGGCATGGATATCGCCGTCGAGATAGAGCCCGCTCTGCGACGCCAGCGTGATGGAGCCGCCATTCGTCGTGATCATCTGCGGCCGGCTTGACGACGGCGCGCCTCCCGCTGCGAGATCGATCGCAAGCTGGGTGCCGTCGGCATTGAGCTCGGCACCCGGGCGCAGGATCACGAAGGCGCCGCCGCCGTTGACGGTGATGGAGCCGCCATCGGTTGCCCGCCCGAACGGATGTCCGGAAGTGTCGGTCGCCTGATAGGCCAGCCCCGAGACATCGAGCTTGGCAGCGGCATCGACCCAGATCGAAACGCCGCGGCCATTGCCCTTGAGGTCGAAGTTAAAACCGCCCTGAACCGGTGAACCGTAGGCGTCATTGACCAGATTGATGCTGCCGCCATGCGCGGTGAGGCTGCCGAACACGCTGATCTGACCGAAGGCATCGAGCGTGATGCTCTGGTTCGGATCGACGCTGAGCGAAGCGCCGTCGCCAACCACGATGCCACCGCCGTTCACGAGGGCACCACCTCCCGATTTGATCAGCGAGCGCAACGTGACGCTGACGCCGCCCCGCTGGCTCACCGTGGCCTTGACCGGATCCTCGGTGAACAGCGGCGGCGTCCACAGCAGCAGCGCCGACGACGGATCGCTGCCGGAAGGTGCGGCAAAGCTGTTCGCGGTGAACCGGTAGACCGGCATCGCGGCCGCAACCACCGTGTTGTTGGCCACCACAACACCCAGCCCGCCATTGATGTCGTAATTCGAGAAGCCGGCCGTGAAGAACGAGGATTGCAGCGCTGGCGCAGGCTCGATCGCCACAGTCTGCGGCAACGCCGTGCCGACCGGAATAATGCTGCCGATCGGGTAGGTCATCGGCGTGGACTGGATCGTTCCGGCCGCGTAGGTCACTTGGTAGGGTTTGACCGGAAGACCGTCCGGGAACACGTTTGAAGGAACGATGCTCCCGGCGGGAATGACAGCATTTCCCGCCCAGTTCGTGATGGTCGAGCCGGCGGGCACAACCGACGACCCACAGGGCCATCCGCCGTAGCAACTGTTGCTTCCGCCACTGGTCGCCCACACTGTCAGCCCGTTCGGAACCTGCCAATCCGCGCCGGTCGGGCCGCTTGGCAACGTGTCGCTGAGCGGCACGTCAGCGAGCAGCGGCGTATCGAAGGTCATTTTCGTGAGCGTGAGCGTCAGCGCAGTCGGCAGCGGTTGCCCCGCCGGAATGGTCATCGTCTGCTTCAGCTTTACCGCGGCCGGCGCCGGCATGCCGGCCGGCAAGATGCCACCCGCGAGCTCGGCATTGTCGCCGATCAGGATGTTGCCGGGCGTCGATATCGTCAGCGTGCCGCCGCCGGTGACGCCAAAGGCGCGGATCGCGCCGTCGAGAACCAGGTTTCCGTCACCCGGCGTTCCGCCATCCTGCTGGGCATGGCCCGCGATGATCGTGACGTTGCCACCCTTGCCGCCTTTCGTCTTGCCGGTGGCAAGAACGGCCGCGCCGGAGGACACGTCGATGACGCTGCCGGCGGCGAGCGTGACGTCCTGAGTGGAATCGAAGGTGACGTTGCCACCGTCGAGGAGGGCAAGACCCGCAACGCCGGTCGGATCGGTCTGCGCATTGACCCACAG
Organism: Bradyrhizobium tropiciagri; assembly: GCF_001189845.1. Lineage (GTDB taxonomy): Bacteria > Pseudomonadota > Alphaproteobacteria > Rhizobiales > Xanthobacteraceae > Bradyrhizobium > Bradyrhizobium tropiciagri. The sequence continues at coordinate 28,632 of NZ_LFLZ01000028.1, read as the reverse complement.
GCCGCGCGTATCGATGGTGACGCCGGACTCCAGCGTCAGCGCAGCGCCGCCGGTCGCATTCGTCAATGTAATCGTACCGGTCGCGGTATTGAGAATGTTGCTGATCGTGACGCTGCCGGAGCGCGCGGTGATACCGGCCGCGATGTCGACGGTCGGAGCGATCAGCTTGACCTGCGCGCCCGGCGCAAATTGCAGCGGCGCATCGATCGCGATCTTGCTGGATGTGTTGACGTTGAGGCCGCCGAGGCCGAAGCCGTTGAGCGTCGGCGCATCGAAATACGCGGTGTTGACGCGATTGGCCGGCAGCGCGGAGGTCGCATCGAGGTTGCCCGCGACCGGCGCGACGTTGCCGAACGACACTTCGGTGTTGTACGCGCCGGCAAGACCATAGCTGTTGTACTGCCCGAGCGCGAGCGTGCCGGCGAGCGGCACGGTGGTCTGCGTCAGCTTGTAGCCGTCGGTGACAGCGGCCGGGCGCTTGGAGAGCTGCGCTTCGCCGTCGATCACATTGGCAAGGATCGCACCCTCGAACACCGAGGTCGGGGTCGCAAGAACGAGACTGCCTGCATCGCGCCCCACGGTGTAGCCGCTTTCCCAGCGGCTGCTGCCCTTGCCGAATGGGCTGAGATAGACCTCGACGACGTTCCAGTGCGCGTGATTGACGATGAAGCCGTTCGCCACTGCGACATAGGTCAAGTTGGCCGGCGCATCGTCGGCATTGTAGATGCGGCCGTCATTGCCGAGCAGAAGCGTCTGCCGCACATAGCCGCTCTGATACTGCACCGCTCCGCCGGAGATGTTGAAGAGCGAGCCCCGCTGCGCCACCACTTCCGGCGCCGACAGCGTGATGGTTCCGCCGACCGCGGTCCATTCGCCGATCTTGTGGCTGGTGTTGTTCAGATAGCCCGAGACCTCAAGGAGTCCGCCGGCGGTGTAGTAGCGGTCCGTCGCATAGCCACCGGTGCCGGCAGGCACCAGCGTGAGATCACGCGCGTCGATCCACATGTTGCTGTTGAGCAGCGTGCCGCTGTCGCGATTCTGCGGGCTGTCGCGCAGCTCGTTGCCCTGGACGTTGACCTTGATCGCATTGGCGGACACCGACAGCACGGTGCCGACCGTACCGGAGACATCGATCACCGAGCCGGTCTCGGCGAACACGCGCTTGCCGGCGGAGGCCACGACCTGGCCGCCTTGCGCCATGGTCAGCGAGCCGTTCCTGAAATCGATCGTGCCGCCGGTGACGATCTCGATGCGGGACTGGTCCGGACGATCGGCCAGCGTCGAGAGATTGTCGAACTGGCCGGTGGCCAGCAGGTTGGGGCCCGCCGAGGCGATCAGGGCATCGCGCTGCGAATTGAATGCGGTCGCGCTGGGATCGACGCCGGAGATCAGCGCCGCGGCGGCATCGGTCTCGGGCAGGATCAGGCTGATGCCGTTATTGGTCAGCGTGACGCTGCCGGTGGCATTGGACGCCGAGTTGAGCAGATGGATGGTGCCGCGCTGATTGACCGAGGTGGTAGAGACGACGATGCCGTCCTGAGTGACGGCATGGCCGGCCAGCGTGATGTCGCCCTGCTGGGCGAGGACGAGACCGGTGTTCGTGACCGTGCCGCTGGCGCTTCCGCTGCGCAGCAGTGGCGCGATCTCGTTGCCACGCGTGGTCGAGTTCTGGTTGGAGTTGGTGCCGTAACCGGCGCGCAAGACAAAATCGTCGCCGGCGGCGAACTGGGTCTGCCCCTTCGGCGTGGTGATGGCGCCGGCATTGTTGACCTCGGTGCCCATCAGCAGCACGAAGCCGCCGCCCGCCGTCACTGAGGACGGCGCATTGGTCGTGATCAGCGCGCCGCTCTCGACCACGATCTTGCCGCCGGCGCCGGTGAAGCTCGGCGCATAGACGATTTGTGCGCCGCTGCCGGTCGTGGTCGAGTAGATGCCGTTGCTGAGGAACTGATTGTCTACGATATTGGCGCTGGACGCGATCAGCGAGCCGACATTGATCTGGCTGGCGCCACCGAAGATGATGCCGTTCTGATTGATCACCAGCACCTGACCGGGAGCCGTGACGCGGCCGAGGATCTGGCTCGGCCCGGTGTTGCCGACCACGCGGTTCAGCGCGGTCCAGCTGCCGGCCTGCTGGTTGAAATTGAGCGTGGTCTGGCTGCCGACGTTGAAGCTCTGCCAGTTGAGGATCGCCTGCGGCGCGGTTTGATTGATGGTGACCGTGGTCTGGGCGCCGGTTGCGGTCTGGCTCGGCAGCGCAGCGCCTTGCCAGAGGCTAGAGCCCGGCACGGCGCCCGGCGCAACCTGGAGCCCGCCCGCAGCAAGGCCGTTCGGCACCGCCACTTGCGGCAACGTGCTCGATCGCTGCGAGGCGGCAGCGGCGCTGCGCGCGGCGGACTGTGCGGCCTGCAAGGCCTGGATGGCCTGGGTCGCACGCGTCAGCGCACCCTGGCTTTGCCTGGCGACTTCGGTCGCCTGCTGGGCCGCGGCGGTTGCCGCATCGCTCGCAATCGTCGGCGCCGACGTCGTCGTCGCGAAATTGCCGAACGGGCGCGCGGACACGCCCTCCAGCCCGGTCAGCAGCAGCGCCAGCGTGCTTGTTCCCGCGAGCAGCATGGAGCGGGATGCCAATCCAATCCGCGGGCGCGGAGGAAGCGGCGCGACCCGGCGCTGATCGTGGCGGGAACGGTGGGCGACGCGCTGACGAGACGGCATGGGATGTCCCCTGGGAACAACGGACGGAAAGCTGCGCAGATCGGATCTGCACAGGCGCTCGTCACACGGCGAGACCGCATGCCGGGCTTCTCGTCCCCAAGGACGCCATTTGATCGGCGGGACCGAACAACAAAATAGCACGCTGCATCACAATCCCCGCGCACACGCGATGCACGCTTTCATGGCTCGCCCGACATCAGCTCAGCAGCACGATGCCGCCGGGCAGGTGTCGCGCCTTCGCGCCGAAAATTTGCTGGAGCATGTTGAGGATACCGTCGACATTGTCGATGCGGAACCGGCCGTTGACGAGACGGCGTTCCAGGTCCGCATTCGTCACCATGACCTTGCCGGGCCGATAGCGATTGATCTCCGTCACGACGTTGCCAAGCGGCGCGTCATGAAAGATCAGCATTCCGTCGCGCCACGCCGTCACCTCGGTGGGATCGACCGCCATCGGCGCGGCGAGGCCAAGCGCCGCATAGCCGACCTGCTGCCCGGCGCGCAGCAGCGCGACGGCGCTGTGCCGGCTGACCTGCACCTCGCCATCGAGACACGTCACGCAGGTGCTGCGCGGCTCGTGGCGGACGTTGAATTGGGCCTGGCGTGCACGCATCTCGCCGTCGCCGGCAACGACACGCACCTCGCGGCTCGCAGAGACCGCCGCGATCACCGCTTCCCCGGTCAGGATCTCGATGCGATCCTGGCTGGCTTCGCCCGACTGAACGTTGACGCTGGTTCCGGTGTTCAGCGTCACCTTGACGTCGCCATCGATCGTGAGCTTGCGCTGCTCGCCGGCAGCGGTGCGGTAGTCCGCCATGACGTCCCGCAGCGACGGCCACAGCTGCAGGGGCGGCGACACCACGAGATAGGCGGCAGCCGAGGTCGCAAGCGCGCCGCCGAGCACCGCCCGCCGCGTCATTCGCGGCTGCGGCCTGACCGCGGCCAGGATGGAATCGCCGCGCCGCTTCAACAAATTGGCACCGGCCGGGCCGAGTTGATCCCACAGCAGGCTGGCCTGCGCCAGCGCCTCCGAATGGGCGCTGCTCTGGCTGCCCCAGCGCTTGGTGTCCTCGATGTCCCGCCGGGAGGCCCGCCCCGAACCGAGCCGCTGGACGCGCGCAAGCGCCTCGCTCTCGATCGCGGTCAGTTCCTCCGGCGGTTCGTCGCTACGGGTCATCGATCAGGCGTTTCTCTCGGCACCACTTCCATCCAAATGCGCAACACTCTGACGCTCTCCTATCAGGACGTTTCTCGCGGTGCCGGACCGAAACGCCTTGTGACCTTTTTACCAAACCGCTTGGCGCAATGCTCGAGCGCGGCTTTCAGCTCAAGCTCCACCAAGCGCTGGGAAACCCCGAGACGCTCGGCGATTTCCCGCAGCGGCGTGCCCTCCAGGCGGGATGCGAGCAGGATCGTCCGGCGGCGCGGCGTGAGCTCCTCGAGCACCTGCTCCAGATGCGCAATCTGCTCGCGCGATTCGACCTCCCGTTCCGGCCCGGGCGCCGCGTCGACGATCTCGAGCATCGGCTGCACCTCGAACCGCTTGATCCGCCGCGTCTCCTGGCGCTCCCGGCTGATCGCGAGATTGAGCGCGCTGCGCAGCAGGTAGCCGATCGGGCTGTCCACCACGCCCGGGCCGTTCTTGTCGCGCAGATGCAGCCACGTCTCGTGCAGGGTCTCGCGCGCCTTCTCGTCGCCGAGGCGCCGCGCGAGGCGGCGGCGAAGCTCGTCGTAGCGCTCAACGAGCACCTGCCGAAGCGTCGTCCCGGTGGTCTCTGTCATCGCGCGACCAGTCCCTGGCGCCGCGGATCCCGGGCCGCACAGTCACCGGTCTCGGAAGGCGGCCGCGGCGTAACCGCCATCATGACGGGCTGCGGCATGTCCGGTGGCGGCGGCCGGCCGATCACCACGGCGCGCAACATGGTGGCGATCGCCTGGTCACGCGCGCTGTCTTCGGTCGAACCAAGCAGTTGGGGCTGCAGCACTTCGCCCGCATGCCCGATCCAGAACCTGAATTTGATCCGATAGCCCCCCGGCGCGGTCAGCGCGGAGCGGCAGAACGCCTCCTCGACGCTGCTCTGGACGGCTGCAAGATATGGCATGAAGCTGCGCATTGACGCCGTCTGCGGCGGGGTAGCCGCAGGCACGATCGTGAAGGTGTTCGCTGCGGCATAGACCGCGAACAGCCCGGTTCCTTCGAGCAGAACCTGCAACGCCATGTCAGGCGTCATCGATCCCTTGACGGCCTGCGCGCGGCGTCCTCCGGCCAGTGTGGCGTCGTACACCACCTGCAGACCCGTGGCCGCGCTGTAGGCATCGAGCGCCGAGACCAGGGGTTGCCCCCCAATATCGAAATCGACCGTTGCCGGCGTTCGAACTGATTCAGGGCTCCCGGCCATCGTTACCGTCTGGATATTCCCGGCAACGAGAGTGCCTATGACCAGGGCGAGAAAGCGCTGCCACATCCGATCATGCTTCGCGCGCAGCCCAATCTTCCGACCCATTGAACAAAGTGCATGAGGCGCCGCCTTGATCCTCAAGCCCCGGCGGAACAGCACCATCCATCGGTGATCGATACAGCCGTTCGTCAAGTCAGCGGCAGGCGCAACATAGAAAGAGATTATGACAATCTGCTAACACGCGCGGCGAGCGTGGATCGCACCTTCCGCCGCCGCAGCCGGCGCCAGCCGATCACGATACCGCTGATCGAGACGACCGTGCCGACCACAGACAGCAACCACACCGCGACGTCGCGCGCCGGCCAGATGCGCAGCAGCGACGGGAAATCCAGGCTGTGCAGCGCGTTGAACAGCCAGCGATAGGACCGGCGGCTGTCGTCGCTGCGCTCGAGGATCTCGGCGGTGACGGGAGAGATGTGCAGCCAGGTGTGGGCGGGATCGTCGAAGCCGATGCGCAGCACCGGAAGCTCGCGCTGATGGTGCAGCGTGTACCAGTAGGCGTCCGGCTGATCGAGATGTCGCGCCGATGTCACCGCAGCGCTCGGCATCGCGCCCCGGGCAGCCGCGACGATCACGTCCTGCGAGAGCGTCACCGCCGCGCCGATCGCGGGATCGGCGAGGCTGCGACGGCCGCTGCGGTCGTCGAGCACCATCAGGGAGTGTCCCCCGATCCAGACGAAGCGCGCCTCCACGGCCGGCACCGACGGCGGCGACTGCAAGCGAGCGACGATATCCGGCGTGTCATGGCCGCTGTAGCCGACCGCGATTTCGCGCGTAAGCCCGCGGCCGGAGAACGCGCCGCCGGGATTGAGCGACAACCAGCCGCTGAACATCCAGGTGAGGACGAAGATGCCGCCGATCAGGCCCGCGATGTGGTGCCAGGCCATCCAGCCGCGATAGGGCGAGACGACACCACTTGCGTAACGGCGCGTCAGCCGCAGGCGGAGAATGCCGATCCAGAAGCCGGTGACTGCGACCACCAGACACACGCCCGAGATCCACAGCACCACGTCCCGCCACAGTGCGCCGTCCTTGCGCAGCACGGTCGGATAGATCCAGTGCGGGATCGAGCCGAGCCAGTTCCAGATGCGCTCGCGCCGCGTGGTGTCGAGCGCGATCTCGCCGCTGCGCGCGGAGACGTAGAGCTCGGTACCATCGGCATCGCCAAGGCCGATCAGATAAAGCGGCCGCAGCGGATCGAACCGCGCGGTCACCGACCATTGATCCCGCGTCACCGTGTCGAGCAATTGCGGCCGCACTGCATGCGGATGATGGGCGGCGATCGCCAGCGCCTGATCCGGCGTGATGCGATCAATCACGCCGCCATCGATTGCAGAAATGGTGACGGCGGCTCCCTTCCATCCGGTCACGCGATAGACCGGAACGTCGTCCATCATCGAGAGCCGGAGATCGCGCGGATATTGCTCTGCGCCCGCAATCGCCATCGCGCGATCAGGCGCGACCTGCACCTTGTTCCAGAGGATGACGGGGAGCGCAGCGAGGCGCTCGCCGTCAGTGAGGCGCGGAAACGCCACGTACATCATGACGAGGCCGGAGATGAACCACATCGCGAACAAGAGGCACGTCGCAATGCCGATCCAGCGATGGACGACATAGAGCCATCGCCGCGCTCGCCGGATCAGAGCCTTGCGCATGATCAGAACTTCAAGTTGACAGACAGTTCGGCGGTGCGCGGCATGCCGAGCAGCCACTGCCCCGTGCCGTTCGAGGTCACCGCGTAAACCTTGTCGAACAGATTGTAGACGCGGAAGGCGACCGTGGTGCGGTCGTCCGGCTTCCACTTGATGCCGCCATTGGCCACGTTGTATCCCGGCCGCAACTGGGTGTTGGCCAGATCGGAATACATCGCACCGACGATCTGCACGCCGCCATAGGCCGACCAGTTGGGTGCGAAATCCCAGGTCAGCCAGACGTTCGCGACCTGCTGCGGCACGTTGACCGGGACATTGCCGTTGTAGCTGACGATCTTGCCGCCGACCACCTGGCTGTTGTTGTCGTAGCGGGCGCGCAGCAGCGCAAGATTGGCGTCGACGCGCCAGCCGTCGTTCAGCGCAAGTCCGACCGATCCTTCGACCCCGCGCGATGATTGCTGGCCGATCTGCAGTGCCAGGCCGGCGGTCGGATTGCTGGGGTCGGGAATGGTCAGGCCGGTCTTGACGATCTCGTAAGCAGCCAGCGTCCACTCGCCGCGGCCGCCCCAGAACGACTGCTTGACCCCGACCTCGGTCTGCTTGCCGGTCGCGAGCTGGAAGGTCTTCTGCGAGGTCGACAGCGAGATCAGATTGCTGACCGGATCGACGCCGACGGCATACTGGCCGTAGAGCGCAAGGTCCTTGATCGGCTCGTATACGAGGCCGGTGCGCCAACTGGTGCCCGACAGCGCAGTTTCGAAACTGTTGCCCGGTGTCTTGTAGTCGGTGCGATCGATGTCGGGACGATCGTATCGGACGCCGGTCACGAGCGACAATTGATCGGTCAGCTTGAGCCGGTCCTCGGCAAACAGCGCGTATTGATTGACGATCGTATTGAAGCCGGGTGTGGTCGCCGTCGTCGTTGCGAAAAACGATCCGGGATCGAACACGTACGGATTCACCGACGACGCGCCGCCATAGGGTGAGTTGTTGGTGTGGAAGAACTCGATGTGATTGACGTCGAAGCCGGCAACGAACTGGTTCGCGAGCCCGAAGATGTGACCGCTGAACGTCGCATCCATCCGGTTGCCGGACTGCTTCTGGTCGTGGAAGATCTCGATATAGCTGGAGCGATCGATCAGCTGCGTCTTCGGATTGAAGGTGTAGTTCTCGATGTCGCGCCAGTGCCGCTCGCTGGTCAGGTAATACAGCGTGTTGTTGACCTTGATGCCGTCGGCGACATCCCACTCGGTCTTGAACTGGGTCCAGCTATCCTGATAGCGGATCGCGCTGTCGGATGCGTTGTAGTTCTTGAAGCGTAGCGCATCCTGGATCGAGCCGTTGATCAGCGGAGTGCCGAAATAGCGCGACGGGCTGCGGTCGCCATAGTCCTCGGACAGCGTGAAGGCGAGATTTTCCGACGCCTGCACCCGCACGGCAGCGGAGACCACCGCATTCGAGGTCTTGTCGCGATCGACCCAGCCGTCCGACATGTTGCCGGTCGCGTTGATCCGGTACGACACATTGGGATTGATCGGACCGGTGCTGTCCACCGAAAGCCGCCGCGTCATGTTGCTGTCGAGCGAGACCTCGGCCTCATTATAAGGCGTGCTCTGCGGCTTCTTCGGGATCACGTTGATGACGCCGCCGATCGCACCCTCGCCGTACAGCACCGAGGCCGGGCCGCGCAGCACCTCGATGCGCTGCGTCGACCAGGTGTCGTAGGGGAACGTCAGGGTGCCGGAGCCGATGTAGAGGCGCGTGCCGTCATAGAGCGTCATCACCGAGTTGCTGCCGGCAAAGCCGCGGGTGCTGAACGACAGGCCGCCATTGCCGGGCGCCGCTGTTGCGATGAAGCCGGCCGCGTTCTGGGTGACCGCATCGAGCACATTGTGCTGGCCGCGCTCGGCGATGGTCTGCGCCGTGATGATCTCGACGCTGGCCGGCGTCTGCAGCGGCGTCAGATTAAGGCGGCTGCCGGTGCCGCCCGGCATGGTGGCATTGAGTGTCGGCGATGCCGCCCCCGATGCGCCCGACGCTGCGGCACGTGGTGCGCCGGGCGCTGCTGCTGCCGTTGCCGGTCTGGCGCGTTGCCGCGCCGTCGCGGTGTTGCTGCTTCGCGCCGCGGGTTTGGGCTTGGCGGATGCCGACGGTGCGACCTCGATCGGATCGAGCGTGGTGGGTCGAGCTGTTTGCGCTCCGGCTTCGGCCGGCAGCAGCAACGATGAGAGGGAGCAGACGAGACCGAGGCGCCAATTGCGCGCAACGGCAGAAGACGAGGACATGAAACGACTCGCGGTAACGTGGCACGTCACCGCGAACGCGGACTGGCGCATTGCCCAAAAGGCAGTGCTCCGATCCCACCAGGACGCCCCCGCCCGATGTGCTCGCGTGTGACCACGACTGACGGCAGGTCTCCTGGCTCACGGGTCATCGCCTGTCGACGCCTTCCCGAGCTGAATAGCCCAGTGGCAAATTGACGAAAGGCTCGCCGTTTACAGTTGCGGGGACAGCTGCGGCGTTGAGAGTACTCTCGCACCGCATTCCCTTTTGATCCCCGAAGGGAACCGTCGGCAAAAACGATAGGTGCTGCCGGCAGGGCTGTCAATTCGATGCGATTGTCGCACGCATGCTTTGCGTGTGGTGCTGCGATCGGGACACAGCGATATCTACATGTTGACGCCGAGCTCGCTCTAACTCCGTCATCCTGAGGAGCCGCGAAGCGGCGTCTCGAAGGATGCACGGCCACCAGCCGGGCCGTCCATCCTTCGAGACGCGCTACGCGCTCCTCAGGATGACGGGGCATTCAGGTCATTCCACGCATCCCTGCATGATCTCATCGATCTCGGCGCGCGACAACACGCCCATCTCGGCGATGAATACGATTCGCGTGCGCGGCACACCGGGCGCGGGCACGCCGCGCGCAGCCAGCGTCGCGCGGCCGCCGGCGAGTTGAAATACCGTCAGCCGTCCGGGCTGCTCCACCGTCTCGAACAATCCCTTCGCCCGCGCCAGCTTCGGCGCCAGTTTGCCGATCGCCTGCTGCAAGCGCGGCAGCCGCATCGGATGCTCCGAGGTCCAGCTCAGCGTCTCGAACCGGTCGGTCGCCGGCCGTCGCGGCGCGGTCTCGCGCGGCGACGGCACATGATCGAGATCAGCCGGAAACAGCAGCGCGGCCGGCACCTCGCCATGCACGGCATCGACGATCACCGCCGCCGAACGCACCGCTCGCACCGCATCGCGGATCGCGGCACAGGCGGCTGCATCGGCGAGATCAACCTTGCTCAGCGCCACCACATCGGCCGCCCGCAGCTGCGAGCGGAGCAGCGCATCATCGAGCGCGGCCGCGGGCTGCGTCGCGTCGACGACGCAGAGCACGGTCTCCAGCGGAGCCTCCTTCCAGATCACCGGATCCATCAGGTTGCGAACGATATCGCTGGGATCGGCGATGCCGCTGGTCTCGATCACGATGAATTCGGGACGCGGATCACGCCGCAACAGTGTCGCGAGCGTGCGCAGCAGGTCGCCTTCCAGCGTGCAGCAGATGCAGCCATTGCTCAGGCTGACCACGCCATCGCCGGCGCCGGCGATCAGCTCCGCGTCGATGTTGATCGCGCCGAAATCGTTGACCACCGCGGCGATGCGCTTGCCTTGCGCATGAGCCAGCAGATGGTTGACGACCGTGGTCTTGCCCGCCCCGAGGAAGCCCGCGACCAGCAGGATCGGGACCGTCACCTCAGCCCCCGGTGACGGGCCGGCGCACCGGCCGGCCGGGACGTGCTGCGACGTCGAGCACGCCATCATTGATCAGCGGCTGGCCGCTGACCACGAGGTGGCGTACGCCTTCCGCCGGGCGGTTCATCGCCGAGAAGGTCGCGCGGTCGCTCAGCGTCTCGAAGTCGAACACCACGACATCGGCATCGGCGCCCGCCTGCAGCCTGCCCTTGGCACGCATCGCCGGCGTGCTCGCCGACAGGATCTCCGCCGGGATCAGCGCGCATTTGCGAATGCCCTCGAGCAGCGACACCTTGCGGCGCTCGCGCACCCATTCGCGGATGAAGCGGGTGAAGCAGCCGGCCGAGCGCGGATGCGAGGTGGCATCGTCAGGCAACGGCCAGGCGTCGCCGGTGTAGGGGCGGCCATCCGACAGCGTCCACGGCATCGCGTCGGACGCGATCGCACCGCCCGGATACAGCACCGCCATGTCGAGCAGATCGCGATGATGCGCGTTGTTCTCGATGTCGAGCACATGCCACAGCACCAGCGTCGAGGGCTCGGCGGCCTGCGCCGCCAGCAGCTCCTCGCGGCTGCCGAAGCGGTGACCGTCGGTCACGCGCTGCACCGAATCATAGCCGAGGCCGTTGCGCTCCTCGAATTTCGGATCGCTGAAGAAGGTCGCCGCCAGCACGGTCGAGCCGGTGCCGTAGGGATAGGCTTCCACCGTGATCGGCAGGCCCTGCGCCTGCGCTTTCGCGATCAGCGCGACGCAGCGTTCGATATCGGTCTTGCTCGACGAGTTGAAGTGGCAGATGTGCATATGCGCGCCGGTGGCGCCGGCATAGCCGATCAGGCGGATATAGGCCTCGGCCGCGCTCTCCGGATCGATGCGCGACATGTAGGCGACGTGAGTGAAGGTCGGCACCGCATGATCAGCCGCGAGCTGGCACACCGCGGTCAATTCCTGCACGCCGGCGCCCGGCGCATAGGCGTTGAGAATGCCGATGCCGATGCCGCCCTCGTTCAGCCCGTTGGCGAGGCGCTCGAGGATGCCGCCGACCTCGCCCTCGGTCGCCACGTTCTCGATCCAGCGGCGATCGCGCATCGCTGCACCGAACGATTCCAGCGAGCTTTCCGAATTCGAGCCGGTCATCGCGCCGATCCGCGCGAACGCCCAGTTCGCCGCGGCGCCGTAGTTCAGCACCCGGCCCTTCTCGGCCTGGCGCTTGTACCAGGATGCGACCGGCAGCACGCCGGCCTCGAGGTCGAGCGACGTCGTGACCCCGTCGAACGCCTGCATCCGATCGGCCGGAATGGTCTGGCCGTGCGCGTGCAGGTCGATGAAGCCCGGCGCCACCACGAGCCCGGTCGCGTCGATCTGCCGCTCGGCGCCGCCGAGCCCGGTGCCCACAGCGGCGATCTTGCCGTCGACGACAGCGACGTCCCCGATCGCGTCCATCCCGCTGGCCGGATCCACCACCCGGCCGCCGCTGATCACCAAACCACCCATCTCGCCACTCCCCGCATTCCGAAACCGACCGGTCTCTTTTGGGGCACAGAGAAGCGCATCGCACGCATCGCGGCAACCCGGTCAGGGTTGTGGCGACATGCTCTGGCGGAATATCCGCCGCGCCGTGCTGCCGATTGCAGAGAGCGATCCTCCCTATGTTCCGGTTGCACGCCGCGACGGCAGCCCGCGCCAGAGATCGTTGCCGGGTTTCGCGCGGCTGGCCACCAGCTTCGGCGGCGTGCGGTGCGGCGTACGTTCCCTGGCGATCGCCGCCTCGACCGCGCGCTTGAGCCTGACATTGTCGATCTGTGCCAGGAACCGCCCAATGACGACATCCTGATCGGGGCGACCGGAGACCGCGGCGCACAGCTCCGCGGTCGTCCGGCGGAAAAAGTGGAAGGCGTCGTCGGCTGCGCCGCTCAGCCGGTCTACCGCTGCCGCTACACCGAGCGCGTGCATCCGATCGTCGTCGTCGAGCGTCACTGCGAAGCGCAGCACGGCAAGCTGCCAGGCACGGAGCAGCTTGCTCTCCGGTTCGGTCGCATCCTCGCGCATCAGTCGAACACCCCGCGCGCCGATGCCCCTTCGGCTGTCGGGGGAGGTCAGACGCGGCGCGACTATCCCTGCGCGGCAATAGGTTTTCGAGGGGAGCGCGTGCGCGATCGCATAGGAATCGCATAAGCGGAGCGCACGGAGTCCCGATCCGCTCAGATGCCCTCGAACTGCAGCCGCGCCAGCCGCGCATAGAGGCCGCCCGCGGCGACCAGCTCGGCGTGGGTGCCCTGTTCGACGATTTTGCCCTGGTCCATCACCAGGATGCGGTCGCAGGACAGCACGGTTGCCAGCCGATGCGCGATGACCAGCGTGGTGCGATGGCGCATCAATTCCTCGAGCGCGGTCTGCACCAGCGTCTCGCTCTCGGCGTCGAGCGCCGAGGTCGCTTCATCGAGCAGCAGCAGCGGCGCATCGCGCAGGATCGCGCGCGCGATCGCGATGCGCTGGCGCTGGCCGCCGGACAGCGTCACGCCGCGCTCGCCGAGCTGGGCGTCGAAGCCCTCCGGAAGGCGGCGCACGAATTCGGTGGCATGGGCGAGGTCGGCGGCGCGCTCGACCTCGGCATCGGTGGCATCGGGCCGGCCGAACCGGATATTCTCGCGGGCCGAGGCGGCGAACACCACGGAATCCTGCGGCACCAGCGCGATCCGCGCCCGCACCTCGGCCGGATCGGCCTGCCGGATCGGCACGCCATCGAGCGAGATGGCACCCGATTTCGGATCGTAGAAGCGCAGCAGCAGATGGAACAGGGTGCTCTTGCCGGCGCCGGAGGGACCGACGATCGCGACCTTCTCGCCTGATCGGACCGAGAGCGACACACCATCGACCGCCAGCGCATTGGGCCGGGTCGGATAGGCGAAGCTGACATTGTCGAAGCCGACATCACCGCGCACCGGTTGCGGGAGCGCGCGCGGCGAAGCGGGAGCCGCGATCTGCGGCCTGACGCGCAGGATCTCGAACAGCCGTTCGGCGGCGCCCGACGCGGCCGAGACCTCGCCCCAGACTTCGCTGAGTTGGCCGAGGCCGCTGGCCGCGAACGCGGTATAGAGAATGAACTGGCCGAGCCGACCGGGGCTGATGGTTCCGACCAGCACGTCGTGCGAGCCGACCCAGAGGATCACGACGACGCTGGCGAACACGATGAAGATGACGATCAGCGTCAGCACCGCGCGCGCTTTGGTCGAGCTGCGCGCGGCCTGATAGGCCTGCTCCACCTCGCCGGCGAAGCGCGTCCTGGCGAGCCGTTCGCCGGTATAGGCCTGCACGGTGCGGATGGCGTTGACCAGTTCGCTCGCATAGGCGCTGGCATCGGCCAGCGTATCCTGGGCGGTGCGCGACAGCCGCCGCACCCAGCGGCCGAACGCGACCAGCGGAATCACGATGATCGGAATCGCCAACAGCACGAAGCCGGAGAGCCGCGGACTCGTGATCACCATCATCGCGGCGGCGCCGAAGAACAGCATCAGGTTGCGCAGCGCGATCGACACCGAGGCGCCGACCGCGGACTTGATCTGGGTGGTGTCGGCGGTGAGCCGCGACACCAATTCGCCCGAGCGCGCTGAATCGAAGAACGAGGGCGACAGCGAAATCAGATGCGCGAATACGTCGCGCCGGAGATCGGCGACGATGCGCTCGCCGATCGTCATCACGAGGTAGTAGCGCGAGGCGCTGGCGCAGGCGAGCACCGCGACGACCGCGATCATCACGCTGAAATAGCTGTTGATCATCGCGATGCCTTCGGGCGTGAAGCGAGGTCGATCATCCGCCGCACCGCGACCGGCACGATCAGCGTCGTGATCGCCGCGATCGTCAGCGAGATCAGCGCGAGGATCGCCCGCCCCTTGTAGCGCGCCACATAGGGCGCGAGCGCAAGCAGCGGCCGCAAGCGGGCACGGCTCTTCGCCGGCTCCGTGATCTGGCTCTCGATGAAGGCTTCCTCATCGAGCAGCGCGTCACGCGGAGGCTCGGGGGCGCCGCGAGGGGTCTCAAACTGTTCGGCTACGCTCATTATTCTTAGACCGGTTCTATCGCCCCCCACATAGGCCCGCCGACCCCCGGCTGGCAAATCCGGTAAAGTCCCAATCCGGTGATGGGCTTAAGCCCTTTCTTGGCTTGTTTTGGGGGGCACCATGCGTTATAGAGCCGCCCAAATCCCGTACTGAGATGTCTTGAGATGGGCGCCAGCGCGCCGAAGGAACTGTCATGAAAGCCGATATTCATCCGAATTATCATACGATTAAGGTCGTCATGACCGACGGCACCGAGTACCTGACCCGCTCCACCTGGGGCAAGGAAGGCGACACGCTGAACCTCGACATCGACCCCAAATCGCACCCGGCCTGGACCGGCGGTACCCAGCAGCTGATGGACCGCGGCGGCCGTGTCTCGCGCTTCCAGAAGAAGTTTTCGGGCTTCCTCAAGAAGGACTAAAGTCCGCTTCGGGATCGTCCTTTCGATCACACGCAAAACGCCTCCCTCGCGGGGGCGTTTTTGTTTTGGGCGGGCGGCTGCGAATCGGCTGATTGAGAAGCGCGCCACTCCCTCCACGTCGTCCTGGCGAAGGCCGGGAGCCATAACCACAGGGTTGTGTCGTTGAAGAGGGCGGTCGCCCCAGCGTCGCTCAGCAACTGCCATTTGGGGCAATGGGTCCCGGCCCCCGTGCGCAATTGCGCACTAGGCCGGGACGACAGTGAGTGTGTGGCACGCTCGCGACGTCCAGAGACGCAGGGCTTGCGTTCAACCGGAACAGACTGCCTGCGGGAGGTCCGACCTAGCGCGGACGTTTTGGTCGCTTGAGCTCGGCGACCTTGAACTTCCCAGCGGCCTGCAGGCTGCTGCAAAGCCACCAGGCCCGGTTGCGGTACTCGCCCAGGAACCATTTGGTCTCGACGCAATCCACGTAGGATTTGTAGGTGAGATTATCTCTGCAGGTTGACGAGAACGGTCCATAGGTTTGTCCGCCCGCCGACTCGCTGCAGCCGACCCAAGGGTCCTTGCCGTGCGGCATGCTCGATTCGCATCCACCGTTGCAATTGCTGGCGACTTTCTCCAGCGCAGCAATCCTGCCCAGCACGGAATCCGGCGCCGGCGATGGCGCGCGCGCGGTCGAAGATGTCGTCTGGGTGGTTCTCGATCTCCGGTGCGATGCCCCTGCGGTCGCCTGCTGCGTCGGGCGATTTGGCCGTGCCGCCGGCTGCGGCGCTTCGACCGTGATGGAAGGAAGCGGTTTGGCGGAATCGGTTTGTGACGCTGCCGGGCCGCACAGCACGACGATCGACAAGACGGCGGCAGCTGAAGGCGCGACAAAGCGTGACGACAATCTCATGACATGCCCTCCCAAATGCGGGACGGAACAGCCGTCCCGAGAAGCGCACGGTACCATACATCCCGGATTGCGCTACCGAGGGTTGAGGACATTTCTGCCGATTACCAGCCGTTTCCGAGACCGATGAATATCCGCCCTGGATCCACGGAAGCAGCTCGTAGCGCAGGTCGGCGAAGCCGTCGATCGCCCCCGTTGCCACTGATCGACAACGCCTGCGCCTAGCGATCCCCGAAAGCCAGCCGCGCGCCGAGCGCGACCAGGATGCTGCCGCCGATCCGCTGCATGATCCGCTGCGACCTCCGGGAGCGCTGCAGCTTCGCCATCACGGCGCTGGCGAAGAACACACAGACGATATCGACCGCCGAGAAGGTCAAATTGACCGTCGTGCCGAGCAGGAACAGCTGGGCCCAGACCGGCAGGCTCGCGGTCGCATCGACGAACTGCGGCAGGAACGCCAAGAAGAAGATCGCGGTCTTCGGATTGAGCACCTCGACGACGATGCTTTGCGCGAAGGCGCGCTCCGCGGAAAGCGGCGCCAGCGTGGGGCGCTTGGCGTTATCTCGATCGCGGAACAGCGACAGCCCGAGCCAGACCAGATAGGCCGCACCGGCGAGCTTCATCGCGGTGAATAGCGGCGGCACCGCGTGAAAGAGAAGCGCGAGGCCGGCGGCCGCGGCGATGACATGGACATAGCCGCCGAGATGTAGCCCAAGCGAGGCCATCAGCCCCGCACGCCGGCCGCCCGCCAACGTGCGAGCCGCGGCGTACAGCATGGCGGGACCTGGGATCAGTGCGAAGGTCGCGGTGGTGATTGCGAAGGCGAGGTACAATTCCATGTGCGGGCACAATGTCTGGGCGATAACTTCCTCCGCCGTCATTGCGAGCGAAGCGAAGCAATCCATCTGCCCGCATATGCCGATGGATGGATTGCTTCGTCGCTATCGCTCCTCGCAATGATAGGCTGCATTTGTTCAAGCATCTCAATTCGCCGGGATCATCGCCGCGACCGCGTGGTCGACAGGATCGTCGCTTTCGCCGAGCCCTGCAATCACACCGGCGCGATCTTCGAGCTTGCGGTTCTGGCTCATCTTCTTCTTGGCGTCGATCCGCGTGATCGGCATCCGGAAGCCGACGATGCCGCGCAGCTGCGCCTTGATGAAATCATCCGGCGCATCGCTGACCTGCCAGATCTCCTTGCGCGAACTCTCGTGCAACCTGGTCAGCCGGGTCACGACGTCGAGCAGGCGATCCGCATCCTCGAAGAACTCGGCTGCGCCATAGGCGTGGACGGCGACGTAATTCCAGGTCGGTACCACCTTGCCGTGCTCAGCCTTGGTCACATACCAGGACGGCGTCACATAGGCGTCGGGACCCATGAAGATCGCCATCGCTTCGCCCACGGCAGGCAGCTTCCACTGCGGATTGGGTCGCGCGACGTGACCGTACAGCGTGCCGTAATCGCCCTCGCTCTCATTGAGAATCAGCGGCAGCGGCGTGCCGATCAGACCGTCCGCGGTGGCGGTGACCAGCGTCGCGAGCTTTGAGGCCCGCATCGCGGCATGGATCGGGCCGAGCTCTTCCATCTTGAAATGCGGCGGCAGGTACATCGCAGACCTCTTGATCGTCCTCATCAATTGCTGCTCGCACCATAGCGCCGAAGTGGCCTATGATAAGAGCCACTTTCGATCATTATTATTGGTCCACTATGCCCCGCCTGCGCGCCACCATCAGCATCCCCTCGCTCGGCGCGATCGACCGCGCCGCCGGGCAGGTCGGGCGCCAACTCGCGCAGGCCCTGCGCGCCGCGATCGCCAAGGGCGAATTGAAGGCCGGGGAATTCCTGCCGTCGACGCGCGCGCTGTCGGCCTCGCTCGGCGTCGCGCGCGGCACGGTCACGGAGGCGTTCGAGCAGCTGCAGGCCGAGGGCTATCTGGAATCGCAGGTCGGTGCCGGCACCCGGGTGGCGCCGACGCTTGCGGAACAGGCGCGGCCCGTCGCGGTCGATCGCAGCCCGAGAAAATCCGCGCCGATCCAGCTGCCTGCCCGCGCGGCGCGGCTCGCCAAAGTGGTGACGGCCTTCACGCCGATGCCCGAAATCCCGTTTGCGATCGCGGTCCCCGGCGGCGCGGTCGCCCCCGACGACAATTGGCGCCGCCTCGGCAACCGCGTGCGCGCATCGCGCGCGGCGGCGCCCGCGAGCTATGGCGATCCGCGCGGACTGATGGAGCTGCGGCAGGCGATCGCCGACTATGTGCGCAAATCCCGCGCGGTGCATTGCGAGCCGGAGCAGGTCGTGATCACGGCCGGCACGCAACAGGGCCTCTATCTCGCCGGCCGCGTGCTGCTGTCATCGGGCGACCCCGTGTGGGCCGAGGATCCCGCCTATCCCGGCATGACTGCCGTGCTCGACGATCTCGACCTCGTCACCACGCGCGTTGGCGTCGATGCGCAAGGCATCGATGTCGATGCCGCGATCGATGAGTGCCCCGATGCCCGCGCGGCGTTCGTGACGCCGTCGCATCAGTACCCACTCGGCATGCCCTTGAGCATGGCCCGCCGCAACGCGCTGGTGGCGTGGGCCGCGCGACGCGATGCCTGGATCGTCGAGGACGATTACGACAGCGAGCTGCGCTATGCGGGACATCCCTTCCCGTCGATGCAAGGCCTCGCCCCGTCGCGCGTGATCTATCTGGGCACGCTGAGCAAGGTGCTGTTTCCCTCGCTGCGGCTCGGCTACGTCGTGGCGCCGCTGCCGCTGATCGACGCCTTCGCCGGCGCGAGGGCCTTGCTCGACCGGCATTCGCCGACCGCCGATCAGCATGTGCTCGCGGCCTATATGCGGGAAGGTTTGTTCGAGGCGCATATCCGGCGCATTCGCGGCGTCTACGCCGCGCGCCGCGCGACACTGATTGCGGCGCTCGAACGACACATGCCCGATGACGTCACGCTGCAGCCGAGTGATCAGGGCATGCATCTGCTGCTCTGGCTGCCGCTCGGCTTCGACGATGTGCGATTGGCGAAGGCCGCGCTCGCCGACGGCATCGTGGTGCGGCCGATCTCGCCGATGTACAAGGCTGAGCCGCGGCCCGGCCTGATGCTCGGCTTCGGCGGATTCGAACCGGAGGAACTGGAGGCAGCGGCGGTACGGCTGCGGCGCGTGATGGATCAGCACAGGCCGCAGCGGCGGGCCAAGCCGCGCCGCGCGTCATACTGATTTGACGGTTCGATTCTTACTGCTCGAACGCAGCCTTAAGCCGGTTGAGCTGCGGCACCAGCGGGTTGCCGATCGAGGAGCGATCCGGCGCCGGCGCGTGGATCGTGGTGTCGAGGCGGCGGACGCGCGCCTGCAAATCCATCGAACGGGCGATCAGCTGCTGCAATTGCTCGGGAAGCTTCACGACCATGTCGGCCGGGCCGGGATCGGCGGCCGACAGCTTCACCTTGGTCTTCTCGCGATTGGCCTGGGTCAGCGTCATCTCGCCTTCCTTGACCGCACGATGCAGCAGCAGCCAGGACGCGAGCTGCATCAGCCGCGTGGTCAGGCGCATGCTTTCGGTGGCATAGGTCAGGCTCACGGACCGTTCCAGCGCCTTGGCCTCGGTGCGGCCGTCGCCGTCGAGATAGGCCGCGGTCTGCTCGACCAGGTCCATGCCTTCCCGGAACAGCACGCCGAATGCCGCAGAATTGGTCAGCCGTTCACTGAACAGCACAAGCCCGGCTTCGTTCTGGGAACGATCGGCCATGGTTAACGCCCTCACACCATCTTAACGTCCACTGGCATCTCACGCGCCAGCTTATGATGAACAAATCATTGCGCGGGCGCGCCGAAGAGTCCAGCCGCAACCGGATTTATGGTTTCCAGCCGCGGACGCAACAAAAAAGAGCCGCCGTTTCCGGCGGCTTTTGAAGTTGATAACAGGGAGGCGTCAAACAGAGTGGACAGGAGCCACTCGGTGTCCAAACGAGGACAATGCAGTCATAATCGAGAAAGCTTAACCGATCGTAAATGAACGGTTTTCTTCAGGCTTTGTTTGCCATGTCGGCCATTGACCTAGTTTGGGACAGGTGCAGGCACGCCGATGCGTAGCCCGGATGGAGCGCAGCGAAATCCGGGATTGGTGCAAGACGAAGGGGCGGCCCCCGGATTGCGCTTCGCTTCATCCGGGCTACGACCTGTTGTGATGTAGCTGGCTACGACTTGAAGAACGCGTTCGCGGCATCCTTCGACGCGCGCTTCTTCGTCATCGCCTCCTTCAAGCGATCGACTTCGGCCGTGAGCAGCACGATGCGCTCAGTCAATTCCTCGACCGACAGCAGCGAGAGATCCTGTCCGATCTCGTGGCTGATTTTCTTCCGCGGCCGGTCCTCATCCTCAATCGGCATGTGTCCTCCCGGCGAT
The DNA here is from genome assembly GCF_001189845.1 of Bradyrhizobium tropiciagri. Lineage (GTDB taxonomy): Bacteria > Pseudomonadota > Alphaproteobacteria > Rhizobiales > Xanthobacteraceae > Bradyrhizobium > Bradyrhizobium tropiciagri. The sequence goes on along the minus strand of NZ_LFLZ01000028.1, from coordinate 8,300 downwards.
GTGATCTGGCGCCCTGCGTCCAGAGATGTTAGATTTCGATACAAGGAGAATTTTGCAGTGACTTTCGTGTGCGCGCAACATCTGACGCGAATGCCCCGGCCCGACCGCAAGGAGTCTGACCGGACGGGATAGTGCGCGCCTGCGCGCCAGGCATGAGCCGACCCCAAGCCCTTCCGATCATGCGGGAGGGCTTTTTGATTTTCCGGTTTGATTTCTCGGGGCCGGCATCACTAAACGCGAAAGGCCTCAACCCATGAGCAAAATTCTCGTCACCAGTGCCCTGCCTTACGTCAACGGCGTCAAGCATCTCGGCAATCTCGTCGGCTCATTGCTGCCCGCCGATGTCCACACCCGCTTCCGGCGGCAGATCGGCGACGACGTGCTGTTCATCTGCGCGACCGACGAGCACGGCACACCGGCCGAGCTCGGCGCGATCGAGGCAGGACAGGATGTCCGCGCGTTCTGCGATGCGCAGCACGCCGTCCAGGCCGACATCTATCGCCAGTTCGCTCTGTCCTTCGATCATTTCGGCCGCACCAGCGCGCCGCATAATCATGCATTGACGCAGCACTTCTATCGCCGGCTCGACGAAGCCGGGCTGATCGAGGCGCGCACGACAAATCAGGTGTTCTCGCCGGCCGACCGGCGCTTCCTGCCCGATCGCTATGTGCTCGGCACCTGTCCGCACTGCGGCGATCCCAGCGCGCGCGGCGATCAGTGCGACCGTTGCGGCACGCTGCTCGATCCGCCGGAGCTGATTGAGCCGCGCTCGGCGTTGTCGGGCGACCGCGCGCTCGAGATCCGCGAGAGCCGTCATCTGTTCCTGCGCCAGTCGCAGCTTGTCGACCGCATCGGCGCATGGATCGATGGCCGCAGCGGATGGCCGGCCTTCGTGGCGTCGACCGCGAAGGGCTGGCTCAATGCGGACTTGCGCGACCGCTGCGTCACGCGCGACCTCGCCTGGGGCATCACCGTGCCGCGCGAGGGTTTTGACGGCAAGGTGTTCTACGTCTGGTTCGATGCGCCGATCGGCTACATCGCGGCGACGCAGGAATGGGCGGATGCCGCGCCCGGCCGCGATTGGCGGCAATGGTGGTGGCAGGCCGATGACGTCAGCTACATCCAGTTCCTCGGCAAGGACAACATCCCATTCCACACCGTGAGCTTTCCGGCGACGCTGCTCGGCTCAGGCGAGCCGTGGAAGACCGCCGACGTGATCAAGGGATTCCATTGGCTCAACTACGAAGGCGGCAAGTTCTCGACCAGCCGCAAGCGCGGCATCTTCACCGACGCCGCGCTTGAGGAGTTGCCGGCCGATCTCTGGCGCTGGTGGCTGATTGCCAATGCGCCGGAGAGTGCCGACACCGATTTCAGCGTCGCGCGGTTCGTTGCCGACGTGAACAAGGACCTCGCCGACATATTCGGCAATCTCGCCAACCGCATCATCAGCTTTGCGCATCGCGCCTTCGACGGCTGCATCCCGGAGGGAGGCGCCCCCGGCGACGCCGAGCGAAAACTCGCGCTTGATCTGGAGCAGCGCATCGCAGCGCTGCACGTTCACCACACGTCGCTGGAGTTTCGCGCGGCATCGGCTGCGACCCGCGCGATCTGGGATATCGCGAACGCTTATCTGCAACACACCGCGCCGTGGACGGCAATCAAGTCCGATCCTGACCGTGCAGCGGTCGTCACCCGCGTCGGGCTCAATCTTGTCGCGCTCTGCGCGACGCTGGCGTGGAGCATCCTGCCAAGCTTGTCCGAGCGCGTGCTCGGCGCGTTCGGCCGCAACGATGCCGTGCCGCGCTGGCCCAATGGCCCACTCCTTCCGCTGCTGGATGATGGCGTCGGCACGCCGGTCGCGAGCTTCGGCCCACTGGTCGAGAAAATCAGCCCCGAAAAAGCCGACCATCTGACGAGCCGGTTCGGGGCCTAATGGCGTTTCGCTTCGCTGGAAAAGGCGGTATGCCATCCGCCAAGCCTCTTCTCTGACCAGGGACCAGCCATGACAAACCTGCCCGCGCAAATGACCGTCGTTGCCATCAGCAAGCCCGGTGGCCCGGAGGTGCTGGTGCCGGAGACCCGCGCGTTGCCGGTGCCGAAGGCCGGCGAGATCTTGGTCAAGGTCGCGGCCGCCGGCGTCAATCGTCCCGACGTCGCGCAGCGCTCCGGCTCCTATCCGCCGCCGCCCGGCGCGAGCGACCTGCCCGGCCTCGAGATCGCGGGCGAAGTGGTGGCACTCGGCGAAGGCGCCAAGCACAAGATCGGCGACAAGGTGATGTCGCTCGTCGCCGGCGGCGGCTACGCGCAATATTGCATCGCGCAGGACGCGCAGGCGATGACGGTGCCGCCCTCACTGTCGATGCAGGAAGCAGGCGCCATTCCGGAAACGCTGATGACGGTGTGGCACAATGTGTTCGAGCGCGGCGCGCTGCAGGCCGGCGAGACGCTGCTGATTCACGGCGGTTCCTCGGGCATCGGCACGATGGCGATCCAGCTCGCCAAGGCATTCGGCGCCAAGGTGATCGTCACCGTCGGCTCGCAGGACAAGGCTGATGCCTGCCTCAAGCTCGGCGCCGATCATGCGGTGAACTACAAGACCGAGGATTTCGTCGAGGCCGTGAAGAAGGCAACCGGCGGTGCCGGCGCCAATGTCATCCTCGACATGGTGGGCGGCGACTATATCGACCGGAACTATGACGCCGCCGCGGTCGAGGGCCGCATCGTCCAGATCGCGTTCCTATCGGGAACACCGAAGGCCACGGCCAATTTCGCCAAGCTGATGGTCAAGCGGCTGCACCACACCGGCTCGACCCTGCGCCCCCGTAGTAATGCGGACAAGGCGGCGATGGTCGCGGCGATCGAGGCAAAGGTGCTGCCGTTGCTGCGCGAAGGCCGCGTCAAACCGCTGATGGACAGCACATTCCCGCTGGAAAAGGCCGCCGACGCGCACCGGCGCATGGAGACCAGCGAACATATTGGCAAAATTGTGTTGGTGGTTTAACTCTCGCAACGGAAGCAGGGGCGGAAACCCTTTGATTCCCTTCGCTTTCGTGTCATTTATCGCGCCACCTCCGGGCCGGTCGCCGGGCCCGGGCAGTTTGTCGATCGCGGAGTACTGACATTGCGTCTGATCAGGTGCCTTGCGCTGCTCGCGCTGGGCCTCATGATGTTTGCCGCTGCGCCTGACGCGTATGCGATCGACGCCGTCAGCGTGCGCAGCGATGCGCCGGCGATCGATTTGACGGCGGTTCTCGACCATCAACGCAGTGAAACCGACCGGATCCAGGTCTCCACCGCGCCGGGAACCGACGGCATCGTGCGCCGCATCGAAGTTCGCGCCCGCGAAGGCGGCCAGAACTGGGTGGTGTTCGCGCTCGCCAACAACACCGACGACCAGCTCGACCGCCTGATCGTCGCGCCGCATTATCGCATCGTGTCGTCAGGCCTGTTGTGGCCCGACCTCGGCCTGTCGCGCATCGCGACCATCACGCCGTCGGTCGGCGATCGTCCCGAGCGGCAGGAGAGCCCGACCGCCGACGTGTTCCGCATCACGCTCGATCCCGGCGCCGTCGTCACCTATGTCGCGGAACTGCGCACCGACAAGCTGCCGCAGCTCTATCTGTGGGAACCCGACGCCTACAAGGACAAGGTCAACTCGTTCACGCTGTACCAGGGCATCGTGATCGGCATCTCGGGCCTGCTCGCGCTGGTGCTCACGATCTTGTTTGTGGTCAAGGGCAGCATCATGTTCCCGGCCGCTGCGGCGCTGGCCTGGGCGGTGCTGGTCTATATCGGCGTCGACTTCGGCTTCTGGGGCAAGGTGCTCGACATGTCGAACAACGCCGAGCGCGTCTGGCGCGCGGCGGGCGAGGCGATCCTCGCGGCGACACTGCTGGTGTTCCTGTTCGCGTATCTCAATCTCAGTCGCTGGCATGTGCGCTACTCGCACATCACGATCGGCTGGCTGGTCTTCCTCGGCTCGCTGGTGGCGCTGGCGCTGTTCGATCCCGCGGTCGCCTCCGGCATCGCGCGCATGTCGCTGGTCATGATCGCCTTCGCCGGCTTCGCGCTGATCGTCTATCTCTCGACCCACGGCTTCGATCGTGCGGTGCTGCTGATCCCGACCTGGTTCCTGCTGGTGGTCTGGGTGGTCGCGGCCGGCATGACGGTCGCGGGCTCCGTCACCAACGATATCGTCGGCCCGGCGCTGCTCGGCGGCCTCGTGCTGATCGTGATGCTGATCGGCTTCACGGTCATGCAGCACGCCTTCGCCGGCGGCGGCGCCACCACCGGCGTCGTCTCCGACGTCGAGCGCCGCGCATTGGCGCTGACCGGCTCCGGCGACCTGATCTGGGACTGGGATGTCTCTGCCGACAAGGTGTTCACCAGCCCGGAGACCGAGGCCCTGCTCGGCCTCAAGCGCGGCACGCTGGAAGGCCCGGCGGCGAAATGGCTCGAGGTGCTGCACCCGCTCGACCAGGACCGCTTCCGCGCCGCGCTCGACAGCGTGCTCGACCAGCGCCGCGGCCGCCTGGTGCAGGATTTCCGGCTGCGCACGCCCGACGGCCACTTCATGTGGTTCGCGCTGAAGGCGCGCCCGGTGGTCGGCTCCGACGGCGAGGTCTCGCGCGTGGTCGGCACCCTCACCGACGTCACCGAGTTCAAGAACTCCGAAGAGCGGATGCTGCATGACTCGGTGCATGACAACCTGACCGGCCTGCCGAACCGACGGCTGTTCATGGACCGCCTCGGCGCGGTGGCGAACCTCGCCAAGACCATGCCGAACCTGCGGCCGACCTTGATGGTGATCGATCTCGACCGCTTCAAGCAGGTCAACGATTCCGTCGGGATCGCGGTCGGCGACTCCATCCTGCTGACGCTGGCGCGCCGTCTCACCCGCATCCTCAAGCCGCAGGATACGCTGGCGCGGATGGCCGGCGACCAGTTCGGCCTGATCCTGCTCTCGGAGCAGGACCCGGCGCGGATCACCAATTTCGCCGAGACCATCCGCAAGACCATCCGCGCCCCGATCGCATTCAACGACCGCGAGATCTTCCTGACCGCCTCGATCGGCCTTGCACTCTCCGATCCGGCGGCGCCGCTGACCGACGAGATCATCAAGGACGCCGAGCTTGCGATGTATCATTCCAAGCGGATCGGCGGCGACCGCATCGACGTCTACAAGCCGGCGATGCGGGCGCGCAAGACCGACCGCCTGACGCTGGAGAGCGACCTGCGCCGCGCCATCGAGCGCCAGGAGATCACGATCCTGTACCAGCCGATCGTGCGGCTCGAGGATCGCGCGATCGCGGGCTTCGAGGCGCTGGCGCGCTGGGACCACCCCAAGCTCGGCCGGATGTCGCCGTCGGAGTTCATCAATGTTGCCGAGGAGACCGGCCTGATCGTCGATCTCGGCATGTTCGTGATGGACCAGACCGCGCGCCAGCTCGCGGTGTGGCAGCGCGCGATGCGCGCGCGCGAGCCGATCTTCGCTTCGGTCAACGTATCGTCGCGGCAATTGCTGCGCCACGATTTGATCCACGACATCCGCACCGTGCTGTCGCGCTCCTCGGTGGCGCGCGGCACGCTGAAGCTGGAGCTGACGGAATCGCTCGTCATGGAGAACCCGGAGCACGCCGCGCAGATGCTGGCGCGAATCCGCGAGCTCGGCACCGGGCTGTCGCTCGACGATTTCGGCACCGGCCACTCCTCGCTGTCCTATCTGCAGCGCTTCCCGTTCGACACCATCAAGATCGACCAGTCGTTCGTCCGCACCACCAGCCGCGGCACCCGCCCGGTGATCCTGAAATCGATCATCGCGCTGGCGCATGATCTCGGCATGGAAGTCGTGGCGGAGGGCGCGGAGACGGATTCGGACGCCGTCGAGCTCTACCAGCTCGGCTGCGAATACGCGCAGGGCTTTGCCTTCGGCGAGCCGATGGACGCCGACGCCGCAACGCGCCTGCTCACCGAGGAACGGCTGGAAGCCGCGAGCTAAAGCGCGAACAGCGACGCCGGTGCGCTCCCTCGCCCCGTTCTTACGGGGAGAGGGTTGGGGTGAGGGGCCGCCTCCGCGTAAGCGCTGATAGCTGCATTCGCGGAGATTCCCCCTCACCCGGAACGCATCTGACGATGCGTCATAGCCGAAGCGCTGCTTCGGCGTTCTAAAGAACGGCCGCCGAAGGCGGCCTATGCCTCTCCCCGCACGCGGGGCGAGGTGAAGCGGCGCTCCACGGTCCGATTCAAAAAAAGCTATCGCGCTCTACCGCGGCTTCGGCATGCGCTTGAACTTGACGCTCTTGCCGTCGGCCTGGCGCGTGGCGATGTAGCCGGCCTCGAGGCAGGCTTCGCGCTGCGGCATCTTCTCCTGCGGACTGCGCAGGGTTTCCCACCACGACGCGCGCTGCGCGGCGCGCGGCAGCGCCGCGTCGATGATCTCCTCGATCTGCTCGAAGGTCAGCACGAATTCGGGCAGGTGCTGCTTCTTCAGATAATCCCGCAGCGCGTCGTAGTCGTTCACGTCATCCTCAAGGCTCAGGGTTCCAGCAACCACCCGTTAACCCATTCGACGGCCGCTGTCGCCATTTAAGGCGACAACAAGATTTCCCGTTGCATGACGGCGCTTTGGAGCGGGACATGCCATTTCGACGGGGACACGACGCAAGGCGGCGCTGGCGATTATCGGCCAAGCTGCTGGTCGTCGCGTCGGTCGCGACCGTCCTCGGCTTCTCCGCGGTCTGCGCCGGCGTGATGTTCGACATGCGCCGCGGCGAGGAGCAGCTGGCCCGCCGCACCCTGGAGAATCTGGCGTCGGGCATCGAGGCCGACATCAGCCGCAACATCGAGCTCTACGACCTGTCGCTGCGCGCGGTCGCCAGCAACCTGGAAATGCCGGAGATCCGCAATGTCAGTAAAGAACTGCGCCAGCTGATCCTGTTCGATCACGCCGCGACCGCGAAGCATTTCGGCGCGATCCAGGTGTTCGACAGCAAGGGCGATCTGACCATCGACGCGGCGAGCCTCGATCCGCAGCCGGAGAACCGCAGCGACGAGGAGTATTTCACCGTCCAGCGCGACCATCCCGACGCCGGGCTGTATATCAGCCGGCCGATGCTGCATCGCGGCGCCTACGCCATCGTGCTGAGCCGGCGCATCGTCGGCGAGGACGGCCGCTTTCTCGGCGTCGTGGTCGGCTCGATCCGCTTCAGCTATTTCCACGACCTGTTCGGGCGGCTGAACCTCGTGCCGGGCGACACCATCACCGTGCTGCGCAACGACCGCACCATCATCATGCGGACACCGTTCGATCTCGACGTGATCGGCAAGAACCTCGCCGACGAACTGGACTGGAAATCCGAGAACCTGAAGATCGGCGGCGCGTTCTCCGGCAAGGGCCCGGTCGACGACACGGCGCGTCTCTATGTCCGGCGCAGCAGCAGCGGGCCGCTTTACGTCGTGGTCGGCAAGCCGCTCGAAGCCGTCTTCAATCTCTGGCGCACCGAGGCGATCCGGATCGGCGCGATCATGGGCTTTCTGGTGCTGTTCGTGCTCAGCGCGACGCTGGTGCTGGCGCGCGAGATCGTCCGGCGCGGCAACGCCGAGGACAAGCTCGAGGAGCTCGCGACCACCGACGCCCTCACCGGCCTGAAGAACCGGCGCAAGTTCGATGCCGAGATCGACCGCGAATGGCGCCGCGCCAGCCGCTACGGCCAGCCGGTCGCGCTGCTGATGATCGATGCCGATCACTTCAAGGCCTACAACGACACCTATGGGCATCAGGCCGGCGACCAGGTGCTGGTCGGAATTGCGATCTGCATCTCGGATGCGGTGCGCCGCGCCGGCGATTGCCCGGCGCGCTTTGGCGGCGAGGAATTCGCCGTGCTACTGCCCAACATGACCGCGCTCGAGGCCTTCAACCTCGCCGAGACCATCCGTGGCAAAGTCCAGCAATGGTGCGAGGGCGAGCTGATCACCACGGTCAGCATCGGCGTCGCCAGCATGCGGCCGCTCGCCGGCCAGCAATGGTCCGACCTGATCGAAGCCGCCGACAAGGCGCTCTACGCCGCCAAGGCCAACGGCCGCAACCAGTCGGTGCTCGCAACGGCGCCGAAGATCGCGCTGGTGGCGTGAGACGGAGTTTGCCGCGGCAAGACGCCGGGCTGCGCACGCGATCAAGTTAGACGCGGAGCTCTCTCCACATCGTCGTCCCGGCGAAGGCCGGGACCCATAACCACCGCATTGGATTGTGAATGGGATTGTGGCCGCAGCGTCACGCAACAACGAGCATTCGGGGGTTATGG